>JBGUWU010000039.1:0-54321 GCA_045221575.1 Bacteroidales bacterium | reverse complement strand
CAAGATGAATTTATGCCTTTGTGGTTTACATTAAAGAAAGATATCTCTTCAACATATAATTCCATAGAACTTGCAAATAGGATTTATGAAACAAATTTATTCTCAGCAGTAGAACCTGATTTGATGACTGACGGAGCATTATCTAATGATTCTCTTTATTCTATGCAATGGAATTTAAAAAATACAGGTCAATATAATGCCTTTAATTATGAATGTTATGTTTCAGATGTAGATATTGATATAGAAAATGCTTGGACTATTACAGAGGGAGATACTAATATTAAAGTTGCGGTTATTGATGGAGGAATATATTTGATGCACCCTGATTTAATGAATAACTTATATTATAAGTGTTATGATGCAACGACGGGAAATTCTATGAGTAAATTATACCGTACGCACGGAACAGAATGTGCTGGTATAATAGGTGCAGTAAAAGATAATAATATAGGCATCACAGGAATAACCCCAACTTGTAGGCTTATGTCAGTAAGTGATGATAAGGATACTGTGTTATTCAACTATAGAAGAGCAAGAGGAATAAATTGGGCGTGGAAAAATGGGGCAGATATTATTAATTGTTCATGGCATTCCACAAATATGGAATATATATCTGATGCGATAGATAGTGCCACAACTTTTGGTCGTGGTGGTAAAGGTTCAATAGTTGTTTGTAGTGCTGGGAATAAAGATAGTAATGCTGTCGGATTTCCTGCAAGTTATATGAATACAATAGCCGTTGGAGCAATTGCAATAGATGGAAGTAGAGTGTCTCCTATGTCTTGCACTGCTCCCAACTGGGGAAGTAATTATGGTGTTGGATTAGATATAATGGCTCCTGGAGAGTTTATCCCGACCACAACAAATGCTAATATAAATTATGCACCACCGGGGAATTTTAATCCTATATTATATATTGATAGTTTTGGCGGTACTTCGGCGGCTGCACCTCATGTCAGTGGTGTTGCTGCGTTGATATTGTCAATAGATTCCAACCTGACATGGCAACAAGTTAGAGATATAATGGAGTTTTCGGCACAAAAGGTAGGCGGTTATGACTATACATTAGATGCTACACATACTAATGGAACATGGCATGAAGAGATGGGCTACGGATTATTGGATGCCTATCGTTCTGTGTTAATGGCGAAGTATTATAACTGCTATACAAGTGGAAATAGAGTTTTGGAATACGTTCAGCAAGACACAACAGTCAATGACAGTCTTGTGGTCAGAAACGATATAACCATAACAAACGGAGCGACATTGACAGTTCAAGGTACTTTGCAAATGTTTCCAAATACACGTATCTATGTTAAGCCAGGCGGAAAGTTGGTTGTTAATAATGGAAAGATAACCAACTATCAAGGTTGCAATATGAATGAATATTGGAACGGAATATATGTTGAAGGACAAACAGACCAGCCACAGACAGAAGGATTTCAAGGAACAGTAGAACTTAATAATGCAACGATAGAAAACTCTCGTCTTGCCATATCTACACAAGGCTATCCTAATAACTGGTTGCAAACAGGAGGGATAATCAAAGCAGAATACACCACATTCAAAAACAATATAAATGGTATTAGATTTCTACCTTATCATAACTACTCTATAGAAGATACAACGCTTCAAACAGATAATGTTTCTTATATTAAGATGTGTACTTTCACATGGAATGACAGCATTCTTCCAACAACCGATACTGTTTTTAATCATATAAAGCTTTATGATGTAAGAGGCATTAATATTACTGGTTCTACTTTTAAAGATGATAGAAGTAATTCCGATAGCATATTTACACATGGTATCCTTACTGAGAGTTCTGCATTTTCTTGTGATTGGTTTCTTAGATTTAACAACAGAGCAAACATCACAGTTGATACATTTTATACATTTTTCAAAGATTTAAGTTACGGGGTTCGTGCTGATAACTTAGAAACAGAAAATAAAACTTTCAGTGTATCTAACACAAAGTTTATAGACAATTATTGTGGAATCTTTGCAACAAATATAGACAGTTTAAGTATTACACGAGATTATTTCTATATGAAAAATACTCCAATATCCAATTACTCTTGGGGTGGATTAGGAGTTAGTCTGGAGAATTGTACAGGTTATACTATTGCTAATAATCTTTTGCAGTCAAGTAATAATATACAGGAGCATACTGTCGGCATACAGATAAAGAACAGTGGTTCAGGGGAGAACTATGTAAATAATAATGAGATAAAGAAATTATATTATGGCACACAATCTATAGGCAATAACAGTGGATTAGAATATAGATGCAATTCTTTTACATCAAATGGTTATGGAATATATGCACATAATATGCAGGGAGGATTTTTGGGACATCAGGGATCTTCAACCGAAGCCGTATATAATTTATTTGTTAATCAAGATTATGCAGACCTTTGTTCAAACATTCCTCCAAGTATAATGTATTATTATCCTGTGAATACCTCAGCTCCTATAATTTGTACTGGAGTATCTCCTTATTCAGCACCTGCACCAGAACAATGTGGAGCAATAGGAATAGGCGATGTAGTTTCTCCAGTACCTTTTGGGCCTATAATAGATCCAATAAATCCCAATGGAGATGGAATAAATCTACAAGGAGATGATATTAGCGCAGATAATAGTAGTCTATTTTTTGCAGACAAAGACAGTCTGATTTCATTGGCAGAGGGAGATAATTCTCTTGGGGTGAAAGCAAAACAGATATTATATTTTAGAGAAATGGATTTGAGTTTTCATCCAAAAGTTATAGTAGAACAAACTCAAGATTCAGACACAACGTCTATAACCAACAAGATGAAAAGCGTCAAAGTCCTGAATGGACTTTCGCAAAATGAAGAATATACCCTAAGCCCAAATCCTGCAAATAGTGAAGTAGTAGTAAAGGGAGCTAAGGAAATAAGTGAGATAACAATAATGGATTTGCAAGGCAAGGAGTTGAAGAGTTTCTATAACACAGATAAATTCAATATCTCATTCCTAAATAATGGAACATACATCATCAGAATCAAAGACAGTGAAAACAAAGTCTATTATCAGAAACTTGTAAAACAATAATAGACTGATAAATATTTGATTTATTAAGAAACATATTTTTTTAAGAATATGTTTCTTTTTTTTATTTATATTTTTTGTTCATTTTCTTTAGAAGAAAATAGAACCAAAAGAAGCGTTCTTTTTAGGAAAAGAACCAAAAACAAAAACATTTGAATTGATACTTGGCGAATAGGGTAGGTTAAACGTGCTTCGCACGAATGTACAAGAATGTCTATTAAAGAATGTTTATTAAAAAAAGAAGTTCATAGACGAAAAAAGTTATCAACGAATAAGTTTTATTGTTCATTTTCTGTAAAAAAAAACAAAAAATTTTCTTAGTGAGAATCAATAGATTAAAAACTTTTTGAAAAAATAATTGATTTTTGTCTGCAAGTTTTTTCCTTTTCTGCGTCTTACTATATATAAGCTATTAAGAAAGGAGGAAATATGAATAGCAGTTAAAATTTATTGCAAAGCAAAATAAAGCGTGTTTAAAAAACGTTTAAATAAAAAGGAGGTTTCCGAAAAGCCTTTAAGTGTGTAGGAAAAATAACATAAATATATAAAACTATGAACAAAATAGAAAATTTAGCAAAGATACTACTTTTATTCTTTGCAGTAATAAGCTTAGGTTTAGTAACCGTCAGTTGCAGTGATGAAGACGATGACTGCTCTTGTGATACTGAAGTTAAAGAAAGAGGTGTTAGTGTAGAAGGATCTTTAATTTTTGATGAAAGTTCAAAAGAACTTATATTAATAGAATACCCTATGCCTGGGATAAATGTAATTGTCTATAATATATGCAATACAAAAACAGTGAAAGATTTTTATTACACACATAAAAACGATATGAACACAAATGAACCACTCCCAGTAACTTGCAGTGTAGATATTAAATCCGAATGTGATAGTAGAGTTGATGAAACTTTAGAGAAGGTGGAATATAAAAAAATTAATGTTAAGTCTATAGAATTACGATGATTATTAAAAGGATATTTATTATGATTATGTGTTGATAAGTCTTAACTTATCAGCACAAGAGACAGATGATAGTTATAAACAAACAAGGAAATCAGACATGGGTATATGACACATGGGAAGGAGAAGGACCTTCAAGTTATAACCGTCTTACTATGGATAATCAGGATAGTGTCATAGATAGAGTATCTTATATCGTTGTCCATAGCTACAGATACGACACTTATTATCACTATCAAGGGATTGAGGATACTGTTGTTGAAGAGGATTTTCTTTTGATGAAAAAAGTCTTCGTTTTAATTTTTTAACTCTTGATGTTTAGGGTATAAAGAGTTGGTTTTAAAAAATTAAAACCAACTCTTTTTTCATTAAGTCTGAAAAGTGTTTTTTCAATAGTTTTTTTGTGAAAAATAAGTTTTACTGATAGAAGAATTAAAGAAAAAGGCAAAAAAAGATAGGATTATTTGCTCAGTTTAGAAAAAAGTTGTAATTTTGACGGCTGAAAAAGGGGATATAAATTATGAGTTTAACAAAGATTTACACAGCGTTTGCGGTTATTTTATGCTTACCATTGTTTGCTTTTTCTCAAGTTCATGAGAGAGGAATGATGAAAAACCGTACTAACGTAGAGAAAGAGAGTTCTGACTATACACTTGGGATATTTAGAGACACTAATCAATATAGAAATTCACTTATAGAGTTTGGCACATACGGAGAAGATGCTGCTGCAGAAAGCGAGGAGGATATTCTTTACGCATCTTTTGATAATAAAATAGTTCATTATCTTAATAAGTTTGACTATTCAAATATGACAGGCTCTATTCCTGTTCGTCTTACTAATGAAAAGCAAAAGAAATATTTTTCTTGTCCTGTTGAGGGCTTGCTTACATCTCATTTTGGACCAAGAAGAAATAGATTTCACTATGGAACTGATATAGGCTTGCGTACAGGTTCTCCTATCAAAGCGATGTTTGATGGTGTGGTTCGTTATGCAAAATGGTGTGGTGGATATGGCAATCTTGTTGTTGTAAGACATGACAATGGTTTGGAAACATACTATGGTCATATGTCAAAGATTAATGCTAAGGAAAATCAAAGAGTAAAAGCCGGAGATATTATTGGTTTGGTCGGCTCAACAGGAAGAAGTTCTGGTCCGCACTTACATTTGGAGATACGTTATCTTGGTGCTGCTATGAACCCTGAGCATTTCATAGATTTTAGTGATTATACTCTTAAATGCGAAAATGAAGTATATCATATAACTCGTTCAGATTTCAAATCATCTTACTCAAAAGGAACCTCATCAAGACAACTTGCTAAAACTTATTCAAAGAAAAAATCAAAATCTTCTCGTAAATCTGTAGCATCAGCTACTCATAAAGTTAAGAAAGGTGAATCTCTTGAAAAGATAGCAAAAAGAAATGGTACTACTGTTGCTAAACTAAAGAAACTAAACGGAATAAAAGGTAATAAACTAAAAACTGGACAAAAAATAAAAGTAAAATAGAATAAATATTTAGTTATTTAAGGTTGCCCAAAGTTTAATGGCGTTGAAAGAAACGTTGAATGACCTTGAGCAACCTTAATTTTTATAGTTATGATAAAGAATTTTGTTTTCAACCATTTTGCAGAGAATACCTATTTGGTGTTTAATGAAAAGAAAGATTGTGTTATTATAGACCCAGGTAACAAAGTAGAAGCAGAGACTTTAGAATTAGAAAACTTTGTTAAGAATAACGACCTAAAAGTTCAAGCAATACTTCTCACCCACCCTCATTTAGACCATTTTTGTGGTATAAAGGAATTAGCAGAAGATTATAATGTTCCTGTATATATGAATAAAGATGGGGAAAAAGTGTTTGATAACTACACAATATCTGCTGACGTGTTAGGTTTCCCTGATAAAGATTTTTCAACTGTAGAAAAAAGGTTCTTAGAGTACGATACTGAGGTAAAGTTTGGCGAATTAAACTTCAAGATTTTAGATGTATCTGGTCATGCACCAGGAAGCATTGCTTATTACTTAAAAGAGGAGGAAGCAGTGTTTGTCGGTGATGCTGTATTCTTTGAATCTATAGGAAGAACAGACCTTTATGGTGGTGATCTTGATCTATTGATAAGCAATATAAGAAAAAACCTGTTCTCTTTGCCTATGGATACTATTATTTATTGTGGTCATGGTCCAAAAACAGATATTGATTACGAGGCAGCAAACAATCCTTACATAAATAGTTTTGATTTCTAAACAAAAAAAAGGAATAATAATGAAAGCAATAGACAGAAGAACAATACGAAGATATACTTCAGAAAAAATAAGCGAGAAAACATTAAACTATATTCTTTCTTGTGGTCAAAGAGCTTCAAATTGTGGCAATATGCAACTGTATAGTATAATAATAACACAGAGCGAAGAGGGAAAGAAACGTCTTGCTCCTCTGCATTTTAATCAACCTATGATAGAAGAATGTGATGTTGTATTGACAGTTTGTGTTGATGTTAATCGTTTTAACAGATGGTGCGATATAAATAAAGCAGATAAAAGTTTAAATAATTTTCTTTTCCTTAATGTAGCAACTATTGATGCAACTATTTGTACTCAAGCTATGGCACAAGCAGCAGAAGAAAAAGGATTAGGCATTTGCTATCTTGGAACAGTAAACTATATGGTTGAAGATATTGCTAAGGCTTTGAATTTACCTGATGGTGTCATACCTGTAACAACTCTTACGATAGGCTATCCAAAAGAAATGCCTCCAATGACGGAGCGTTTGCCTTTATCTTCTATTGTTCATTATGAGGAATACAAGGATTATACAGACGCTAACATAAAAGCCATGTACAAAGACATAGAAAACAACCCTACTAACAAAGACTTTGTACAAGAAAATAATCTTGATAACTTAGCACAGGTATTTACTCAAGTGCGTTACCCTAAGCAGATGAATGAAGAGTTTTCTAAAAAGTACGAAGACTACTTAAAAGAACATTTTTTTAAGAGATAAATATGCAATCATTTGATACCATAGGAGAAGTTTTTAAACTGACGATATTAGGTTCTTCACATGGAGAATATGTTGGAGGATTATTAGAAGGTTGTCCTATTGGTATGAAGATAGATAAGGAACTCCTTAACAAAGATATAGAAAGAAGGAAACCTGGAATATATGGCACAAAAAGAAAAGAAGAAGATAAGGTTGTATTTGAACAAGGGGTTGATAAACAAGACATAATAGTTTCTTCTACTATAAGATTTATAATAAAGAATACAGATGTAAGGAAAGAAGATTATGATAAGTTTAAAGGTTATTTTCGTCCCTCACATGTAGATAGTGTTTATTATGAAAAATATGGAGAAGATAGTCTAAAATATAAGGATAAGGCTTCAGCACGAATGTTTCTTCCTTGTGTTGTTGCTGGTTCTTTGGCTAAGATGTATCTAAATAAATTTGGCTATCAAATAAATGCTGAAGTAGAGAGTATTGGACAATATCAATATCCAAAAGGCAAAGAAGAGATAGTAAGATTATTGGAAAGTATAAAAGATTCGGATACTATAGGAGGTAAAGTTTTGTGCAGAATACAAAATCCACATATCTCTTTGGGAGAACCCATCTTTTATAAAACTCAATCTATGTTAGCAAGAGCAATTATGAGTATTCCATCTGCTGTTAGTTTTGAAATGGGAGATGGTATTTGTAGAACAGAAAGAAGAGGCTCACAAGATATAGACCAATGGACAGAACAGAAAACAGACAATGGTTTAAAAACTTTGACCAATCATTGCGGAGGAGTAAATGGAGGAATAACTAATGGTAATGATATTGTTTTTCATGTAGGTTTTCACCCTATATATACTCTTCCTACAACGATGAAACTAATAAACAAGAAACATCAAACAAAGAAAATAAAAATAGAAGGAAGACACGATTTAGTACATGTTTTACGTTGTCCTATTATAGTAGAGAATTTATCTGCAATGGTGATGTTAGATTTATTATATATAAACAATAAAAAATAAGATATAGACTTATGGCTAATAAAATACAGAAAAAGAATAAAATTATCTTGCTCGTTGGACTTGCAGTTGTCGTTGTTGCCTTAATATTATTCCTTTTGCTTAGAGGAGGTAACACCTATACAATAAAAGGACAACTAAAAGGTGGAGAGAATAAGTATTTAGTGCTTTTGGATATAAGTGGAGAGAACCCAAAGACAATAGATACTATCTATCTTTCTTCTAATGGTAAGTTTTCAAAGAAAGAGTCTCTAACAGAACCCTCTCTTTTTATTCTTCAAGCAGATAAAGACTTCATAATGATTTGTCCGGCAAAGAAAGAAAAGATAAAAATAAATGGGGAGTTCAATAGTTTCTCTTCAACCTACAAAATCAAAGGCTCTAAAGAGAGTGAGAAACTACATATATTAGCCTCACGTCAAATAGCAATAGGCAACGTGTTAAAGGAGATACAGACGCAGTACGACAACGCTTCTGATGACCAAAAGCCTTTGCTGATAAAAGAGTTTCGTTTGAGATTTAAGAAGATAGCACAAGACGAATACGTATTCCTAAAACAATTTATCTCCGATAATGTCGGCTCTTTGGTTACTCTGCCTGCGTTATATTCCGAGATAATAGACCAGCCTATATTCAATCCATACGAAGATGAAAAAGTTTATAAACAAGTGCTTCAAGGCTTAGAGAAGACTCTACCTAATAACCCTAATACTGTTAAGTTTAGAAAGTTTATGAGTAACTTTGAACAAAGTAAGGAACCTATATCTAAGCAATAATGGAAGAAAGAAGAAACATATATTTTCTATCAGATTTTCATCTTGGAGTAAAGGGAAGCACCTCTTCTTTAGAACGAGAAAAAAAGGTCGTCAGTTTTCTTCAAAGCATAGAACAAGACGCTAAACAAGTCTTTCTTCTTGGAGATATTTTTGACTTTTGGTTTGAATATAAAAGAGTTGTTCCTAAAGGATTTGTCAGACTTTTTGGACAGTTAGCAAGAATGACTGATAAGGGAATAAGAGTCGATTTCTTTTGCGGTAATCACGACCTATGGCAAAAAGATTATTTCGCTAAGGAAATGAATATCACTCTGCACAGAGAGAAGACAAAAGAATTTGTTTTCAACGGAAAAATCTTTCTACTCGGACACGGCGACGGTTTAGATAAAAAAGATTATATGTATAGCTTTCTCCGTTCTATATTTAAACACCCTGTCTATAATGCTATATTCTCTTGTGTCCCTTCAAGGTTTGGACTTTGGATTGCTAATTTTTGGAGTTCTACAAGCAGAGGATCACACAATAAACCAAGACAAAAAGGTTCTACAATACAAGAACCAATGACTATGTTTTGCAAACAATATTTAAAGAATAAGCATATTGACTATTTTATTTTAGGACATAGACATAAAGTAATAGAAGAAAAACTTCAAGACAATAGTTATTATTTTAATATAGGTTCATGGTTAGACGAAAGTCCTTATGCTATATTTGATGGTGAAAAAATAGAAATAAAACAATACGATATATGAATAGATTTTTGATAATAGCGTTTATTAGTGTGTTGATGTTCTCTTGTGGTAAAAAACAAGGAGAATCTTCAGACGTTTCTTCAATCAATTATGCAGAAGTAAAGATTCCTGATTTTTCTTCAGACTCTGCTTATTATTATGTGAAGAAACAGTGTGATTTTGGAGCAAGAACACCAATGAGTAAAGCAGCAAAAGAATGCGGAGATTGGATAATAAATTTTCTAAAAGAAAAAGCGGATACTGTTTATGTTCAAGAATTTTCTTCAAAGCTTTGGAATGGTGAGCAAGTAAAAGGAAGAAATATTATCGCTTCTTTTAATCTGGAAGCAACAGAAAGAGTGCTTTTATGTTCTCATTGGGATTCTCGTTCATGGGCAGATCATGATAAAGACTCTTCTTTACATAAGCAAGCTTTATTAGGAGCTAACGATGGAGCGAGTGGAGTTGGTATCCTAATGGAAATAGCCCGACTGCTAAAAGGTAAAACTATAAAACAAGGTTTAGATATTGTTCTTTTTGATTTAGAAGATCAAGGAACACCAGAGTGGGCTGAAAGTGATATAGAAGACCAAACGGATTGGTGTCTTGGTTCTCAGTTTTGGGCTTCAAATCTTCACGTTCCTTATTATACTGCTAAATATGGGATACTTTTAGATATGGTAGGTTCAGGTGATATACGTTTTACCAAAGAGTATGCTTCTATGTCTTTTGCTCCTACTGTAATGAACAATGTTTGGAAGATAGCAAAGGATTTAGGTTATGGCAATATCTTTGTTGATGTACAAGAAGGAAGTGTAATGGACGATCATATATTTGTAAATCGTTATGCTAAGATTCCAACTATTGATATAGTGCAAAACTCTGCTAATGGTTCATTTTTCCCTTATTGGCATACAACTTCAGACAATATAGACTGCATTAGCAAAGAATCTTTAAAGATAGTGGGAAGAGTGCTTCTAACTTCTTTCTTTGCAGCTGAAGAATAAAATCATTATGATTAGCAAGTTGAAACATATTATCTTTTTCGTTGTTGCTCTCTTATCATTCTTCTCTTGTAATGATGAGTTTGATGAATGGGGATATGTAAATATGTATATTGATCCAGAGAGTACAGAATACTTTGACTTAAACACAGGTCGTAGAGGTTGGATTTATCTTTATGGAGGTAATAGAGGAATACTCGTAGTAAGAAATGCTGGCTATGAAAGTACCACTGATGCTTTCTTCGCTTTTGAACGCTCTTGTGTTGCTAAGAATTGTAAAGGTGTTGTAGAAATGGACGAAAGCAATGTTCTGATAGTATGTCCTGAGTGCAAAAGTACTTTTATGACATACGAAGGATTGCCTGTTAGCGGTAAAGCAAAAAGAGCTTTGTATGCTTATCGCACTTTTTATGATGGAATCTATCTTTACATAAGAAACTAACGAGATGTTTTGGCTAATAACATATATTAGAAATCTTTTATTTAACAAAGGTATTTTCAAATCTAAGTCTTTTGAAGATGTTTTTATTCTTTGCGTAGGCAATATTAGAGTAGGAGGAACAGGCAAAACTCCTATGGTGGAATATCTTATAAAAAATCTAAAAGAAGAATATAATATTGCTGTGCTAAGTCTTGGTTACAAAAGAAAGACGAAGGGGTTTAGGGAAATAACTCCTTTTGATGATTATCTTAGTGTAGGTGATGAACCTAAGCAAATGAGTGAAAAGTTTTCAGATGTAAGGTTTTTTGTAAATAAAGATAGAAATCAAGCAATAGAATATATAAAACAAAAATATCCAACAACTCAATTGATTATCTTAGATGATGCTTATCAATACAGAAAAACTAAACCAGAAAAGACTATTCTTTTGACGGAATACAATAGACCATTTTATTCTGATTTTGTTATTCCCTATGGTCGTTTAAGAGAAAGAAGAATAGAAAAAAGAAGAGCCGATTATATTGTTGTTACTAAATCGCCTAAGGAGATAAGCATTGAGGATAAGCAAACGATTATCTCAAAAATCAAACCCTTGAAATCTCAACAAGTATTCTTTTCTTCTATAAAATATAACGAAGACTTAAAAACAGAACTTAAAGATAAGGAGGTAGCTTTGCTTGTTGGTATAGATAATCCTCAGCCTTTAATATCTTATCTTAGCACATTCTGTAAAGTAAAGCAAATGTTAAAGTTCCCAGATCATCATTCTTTTTCTGATAAGGAAAAACAAATAATATCTAAACTTACTTATCCAATAGTTACAACAGAAAAAGACTACTCACGATTAAAAGACCTTAACATAAAACTATATGTTCAAAAAATAGAACCCGATATGGATAATAATTTCCTAAAAAAACTAAAACAAGATATAAATTCTTTTTACGCAAAATAAGAGAATATTGTCTTGAAAAAAATTTTTTATTTTGTTAAACTTGATAAATTTATATTTCATTTCAGAAAAAAGTCTTAAATTTGCTCCTTCTTATAATTAAGTTTTAATAGACTATGGCTAATCTAAAAGAAATACGCAATAGAATATCATCTGTGTCATCTACCAAGCAGATTACTTCAGCTATGAAAATGGTTTCGGCTGCTAAATTGCGTAAATCTCAGTCTGCTATTGTGCAACTTAGACCTTATTCTAAACTTATGGAAGAAATGGTTGGTAGGCTTGTTGATAATGTTGAAGATACTGCCTATCTAAAGCCAAAGAAAAAAGAAGAAAAGGTTTTGCTTGTAGCTCTTACTTCCAATAAAGGTTTGTGTTCTACCTTTAATTCGTCTGTTATTAAACTAACAAAACAACGAATAGACAAATATCTTGCAGAAGGTAAGCAAGTGTATTTGCAAAGTTATGGGAAAAAAGGTGATTCTGTTTTTAAACGTTTAGATAATATCAAATACTTAGGATCTGATGACGAAATATGGGAAGGACTTTCCTTTGAAAGAACTTCTTTATTGGCAGATAAGATACTTAAAGCTTATTCAAAAAACATCTACGACAAAGTAGAGATAATCTACAATCAATTCAAAAATGCTGCCGTTCAAGAACCTATTGCAGATAGTTTCTTGCCTTTTGATGTTAAGAACATAAAAAAAGAGAACGACGATAGCAATTCTTTACAAAACAATTATATTTTTGAGCCAAATAAAAAAGAAATATTGAAAAGCATTATCCCTTTGTTTTTAAACACAAAGATGTATAGATGTTTCTTAGATTCTTTCACTTCTGAGCATGGTGCAAGAATGAGTAGTATGAATAAAGCCACAGACAATGCTCAACAATTGTTAAGTGATTTAACTCTTACTTATAATAAACTAAGACAAGCAAGTATCACCAATGAAATCATAGAAATATGTAGTGGTGCAAACGCTTTAAGTTAAACAATTAAACTTTCCGAACAATATGCGTTACAAAGTTGATTTTCTTGTTATAGGTTCAGGCATAGCAGGATTGAGTTATGCTCTTAAAGTATCCAATTTTGGCAAGGTTTGTTTACTAACTAAGGCCAAAGCAGAAGAAAGTTCCACAAAATATGCACAAGGAGGCATTGCTGCTGTTATGTATGAACCAGATACCTATGAAAAACATATTAACGATACTCTTATTGCAGGTGCTGGTATATGTAATGAAAAAAGCGTAAGAATAACTATAACTGAAAGTACTGATAGAATAAAAGAACTGATTGATTGGGGAGCAAACTTTGACAAAAATCGTTCTGGTTACTATGATTTAGCAAGAGAGGGAGGACATTCTGAACACAGAATATTTCATCATCAAGACAATACCGGAGCAGAAATAGAACGGGCTTTGCTTGAAGCAGTAAAAGAGAACAAGAATATAACTCTAAAAGAAAATCAATTCACAATAGACCTTATAACTCAACATCATCTTGGCAAGGAAGCAAATAGACACATGGATAATGTTGAGTGCTATGGTGCTTATGTTCTAAACAAAGACACAGGAGAAATAGATACCTATCTTGCTAAAATTATCATGCTTTCAACAGGAAGTAATGGTAATGTTTATTCTTCTACCACAGCACCTATTGTTGCAACAGGAGATGGACAAGCAATGGTTCATAGAGCAAAAGGTTGGTTAAAAGATATGGAATTTGTTCAATTCCACCCTACTTCTCTTTATAATCCAATGGAAAAACCATCATTTCTTATTACTGAAGCAATGCGAGGAGCAGGAGGAGAGTTAAAGAACCTTAAAGGTGAAGCCTTTATGCTGAAATATGATAAGCGTGGTTCTTTGGCTCCAAGAGATATAGTAGCAAGAGCAATAAACAGTGAAATGACTCTTAGTGGCGATGACCATGTTTATTTGGATTGTTCTAAGATAAGCAAAGAAGAAATCATGCATCATTTTCCTCATATATATGCAAAATGCTTAGAAATGGGAATAAATATTACACGTGGAGATATGATTCCTGTTGTGCCAGCTGCTCATTATGGTTGCGGAGGTATTGTTGTTGATGAATATGCTCGTACAACTATCAAACATCTTTATGCTACAGGAGAATGTTCTTGCACTGGACTACACGGAGCAAACCGTTTGGCTTCTAATTCTCTGCTTGAAGCTTTGGTATATTCTCATCGTGCTACATTAGACAGTAAAGAAGCGATAAAGACTATAGACTTCTGCGACCAGGTACCTGATTGGAATGCAGACGGAATGGTATTAAACGAAGAAATGTCTCTTATCACTCAAACGCAAAGAGAGTTACAACAGATAATGTCTAACTATGTTGGCATAGTTCGTAGTAATCTGCGTCTGCAAAAAGCATTTAAACGTACAAAACTAATCTATGATGAGGTAGAAGAACTATATAACCGTTCTGTTCTTACTCCAGGACTTTGTGAGCTTAGAAATCTTATTGCTAATGCTTATCTTATCATAAGTATGGCAATAAAAAGAAAAGAGAGTGTTGGACTACACTATAATATAGACTATCCTCCAAGTTTAATTAGTAATTAGTAATTAGAAATTAGTAATTGGGATGGATTCAAAGAAGACGGCCAAATTACTGCAAGTAATTAGTAATTGCGTAGTTACCAATTTATTGGTTCAATATTATTTGCTACAAGATAGTTATTAGTCTTTGAAAAATGTTTATTTCCAAAGAATCCTCTATATGCTGACAATGGAGAAGGATGAACAGAGGTAAGCACAAGGTGTTTTGTTTTGTCTATAAGATTACTTTTCTTTATCGCAAAACTACCCCAAAGAATAAATACAAGATGTTCTTTTTCAAGACTAAGTTTATGTATTACATCATCGGTAAATGTTTCCCAACCAAAGTTTTGATGAGATGCTGCTCTATGTTGTTCAACGGTGAGAGTGCTATTAAGTAAGAGAACACCTTGTTTTGCCCATCGTGTAAGGTCTCCATTTTGACTTACCTTTATACCTAAATCACTCTCTATCTCTTTGTATATATTTTGCAAAGAAGGAGGTAAGGCAATACCCTCAGGAACAGAAAAAGCCAAGCCATGAGCTTGCCCTACTTCGTGATAAGGATCTTGACCTAAGATAACAACCTTTACTTTATCAAAAGGGCAAAGATTAAAAGCATTAAAAATCAAAGAACCTTTAGGGAAGATAGTCTTTGTTTTGTATTCTAACTTCACCTTGCTCACAAGTTCCTCAAAATATGGTTTATCAAACTCTTCTTGTAATATTTCTTTCCACGAATGTTCTATCTTTACTTCCATCGTTTTTAGATTTGATTTAGTAAGTTATTTATCTCTGCCACTGAAGTGCTATGTACAAAAGGTTTTTCATCAATATTTAATCCTCTACACAAGTATTTAGAGAACTCTTTCATCTTTCCAAGAACAAGCTTTTCGTTATAATATCTAAGCGTTGCAATAAAATTATTCTCAACATCTTGTATAAAAGGCTTTAAAACAATATCTTTTTCTGTAGCTATACCTTTTATCTCTGAGGCAAGCAAAGGGTTTCTCAGCACTCCCCTACCTATCATCCAATGTTTAATAAAAGGAAACCTCATCTTTAATCTTGAAAAATCCTCTACAGAAAAAATATCTCCATTATAAATTATGGTGTGTTTTATTTCATTAGCAAGATATTCAAACTCATCAATATCAACATCGCCTTCATAAAAGTCAATGGCTTTTCGCGGGTGAATACAAACGGCTTTCAAAGGTAAGGAATTGATTATAGGTACAAGTTGTCTGCAATCTGCTTTATCTTTAACTCCCAAGCGAACTTTAATAGATACTTGTAGAGTGGTGTTATTCAGTATGCTTTCTATTATTTCTTGTATTGCATTTGGGTTTATCAACATACCAGCACCACGACCACGAGAAACAATATCTTTCTTTGGGCAACCCATATTAATATTTACTTCTCTATAACCAAAACTTTCTATAATTCTGCAAGTTTCAAGTATATTGGTTTTGTTGTTGCCTATTATTTGCGGTATGATAGGAATAGAGTTTTCGTTGTTTTGAGGCAAAATGTCTTTAAACTGAATACTATTGGCGTTCATTTTATTTGAAGTGGCAGAAATAAAAGGACTTATAGCATAGTCAAAACTCTTAGGAAAGTATTTTTCAAAGCTTTTGCGGAAAAATAGAGAAGTAAGGTTCTGCATAGGAGCTAAAACCAACTTATCCTCAGAAGAGAACAAAGAAGTAAAGAAGACGATGGTGTTTGCTTTCTTTCGTTCTGGTAAAATAGCATTTATTCCCATAATATACTATGTATTAATAGTTTCCACTAAAAGATATTGCCTCATTCAAAGCTTTTACAAAAGGAAATGTTTTCTTGCTTTCTTCTTTAAGATAGTCGTTTAAATCTTTTCTAAACAAAGTCTCTTCACTTATACTTTGTTCAAGGATATATGATTTCAAACGAATAAGATCATCAAATTCACTTTCAGGAAAACCTTTAGGATTTTTCTTTAATGAGGGGTTTTTATCAAAAGAGAATCCTTTGGCTTTTGAAATAAGTTTTCTATAATTCTTCCCATCGTTATATAAATCCTCTCTTATCAACTGCAACATCTCTCTATCAGGCATAAAACAACCACAATATAATCCCGAACCTCCTGTTCCATCTTCCCAATTTGGCTCTATATGAAAATAATACCCTGCTTTCCAAGATTTTTTCCCTCCTGGACAGACATAAACTCCAAAATGTGTTTTATAAGGACTTTTATCTTTTGAAAAACGAATATCTCTGTAAAATCTATAAGTACAATCTTTTAAAGTTAGGTGTCTTACACTACTATCAAACTCACAAATACCTTTAAGAAAGTCTTCTGCTATGATGTTAAACTTCTTTTGTACTGCATCAAACTGAGACTTATGAGCATGAAACCACTCTCTATTATTGTTTAATCTTACTTCTGTTAGAAAACTTAGAATATCTTTCATCTTAAATATAACCTTTTCACCTGCAAAGGTACAAAATATTTACATTTTACAAAGATAAAACAACTGTTTTATTGACTATCTATTCAAATATTTTACTACTTTCTAAGTGTATTTTCCTTTCATTATAGACATTTTTCCTTAATAAGAAATAAAACGCCGTTTTTGAAAATTATAACGGGGGTTTTATACCTAAAAATGGGGGTTTTATATTCTAAAAACGCCGTTTTTGAATTCAAAAACGGCGTTTTGGCAACAAAAAAACCTTATTACTTTCACAAGTAATAAGGTCAAAATAAATATTATGAAAAAGAATTAAAACAAATTATTTCTTTAATGTTTCAGGCAACAATGTTACTTTTACAAATTCGTCATGTGTTAAGTATTTTGCTGCTGCTTGTTTTAAATCATTTACAGTTATGGCATTAACAGCATTTGTGTATTCTTCCATATTTGCTATCTTATTACCATAGATATAAGAGCCTTTTATAACACTTGCCCAGAATGAGTTTGAAGATGTATAAGATGCTTCTCTACGTTTAATAAGTTGTTCTTTTGCTTTTGCAAGGTTTTCTTCAGAAGCACCTATTTGTATCATTTCATCAAGTATTTCCCAAGTAGCATTTTCTACTTTACTTACATTATCAGGAGAGCAACCATAGTAAGCAATCATTGTGAAATCAGGCTTTGGTTCCAAACCATAATTTGCACCGATGTAAGGAGAATATACTGAACCTAATTCTTCACGAACTTTTTCTGTTACTCTTATTTGAAGAATTTCACCCATTACATCAATAACTTTTCTTTCTTTATCACCATTTACAAAAGATTTTCTCATTGCCAAAACGATAGTAGCTTTGTCTTCTGTTCCCTTATAAACTTTATCATCAACTTTACCTTTTGCAAATTCAGGTTCTACATCTTTCCACATTTCAGTTTTACCTGTTGAAGGAATACCACCAATGTATTTTTCTATCATAGGCTTAACTTCTTCTATATTGAAGTTACCTACAAATTCAAAAGTAAAGTCTGATGCGTTAGAAAATCTTTCTTTGAATATTTTATACATCTTGTCAATGTTCAAAGAGTTGATTTGTTTTTCTGTAGGTATTGAAATACTTCTCTTGTCATTTGGATACATACTCTTTTGAAGTTGTACAGAGAATTGAGTTTCAGGATTGTTTAGTATAGTTTTTAGTTGAGAACGTAGGTTTTCAATTCTTACGTCTAAAACTTCTTTATCCTTGTTAGGGTGAGTAAAGTACATATAAACATATTGAAGTAATAGTTCAAAGTCTTTTGGAGAACAATTTCCGTCTATTCCTTCTCTAAGGTCAGAAATATAAGGTTCAGTACCAAAAGAATGTTTCATTTGGAATTTTTGTAGTTGGTTGTGATTCATTTCACCAATACCAGAACCATCTATAATTCCTGCTGCCATTTGAACGTTAAATAAATCTCCATCAGAGTAAAGAGAAGAACCTCCATTTGACCAAGATTGCATAAGAATCTCATCATCTTTCAATGTAGTAGGTTTTAAGATAACTTTTGCACCATTTGATAGAGTCCATTCTGTGTAATCAAATTCTGTATTCTTTGTTTCACTCTTTACTTTACCAGCTTTGATTTCTTTTTCGTAAGCAAAGAAAGGAACTTCTTTATATGTATCTACATAAGGAGTAGTCTTCATATTCTTTGCATTAACTATTATCTTCTTAACATCTGCTACAGTAGGAACTTTCAAACCTTTTCTTTCTGGCATAGTTATTTCGCAAACAATATTTTCTTCAGTAATCCAATCTTTAGCTAAAGCATTGATTTCGTCTAAAGTAATATCATCTATAAGAGCTTTTACTGTTCTGTATTCCCATCTTGCACCAGGAACAGGAGTTCCTTTTAAGAAGTGAGCAACAAGTCTTTCTGCCCAAGTAGAATTGTATGTCTTGTTTGCTTCTTTGCTTGCTCTTTCATATTGTTCCAAGACAGCTTCTTTAGCACGGTCAAGTTCTGTTTGAAGGAAACCATGTTGAATAACTCTTTGATTTTCTTCCAAAAGAGCTTTCAATGCGTCCATCACTTTACCATCTTTTGCTCCAGCACGCATAATATAACCACCCATTGTACGAGCTAAGTATGCAGGAGCATAACCTGAGATAGCATACATATAAGGACAACCTTTCTTTTGAGATTTTTCAGAAAAACGATTTGAAAGCATGTGTTCATAAAGATTTACCATAAGTTCTTGATTACGGAAATCTCCAACAGTTTTCATATGCCAAGCTGGGTGTTTGAAAATAAGTTCTATAGAATTGCTTGATGCTTCTTTATCTGTAGCAATAGCAATCAATGGTTCTTTGTTATCAGGAACATCATACAAAGGTCTTTCCAATGGAGTAGAAGGTTTTTCATTCATTGAGAAGTAATCCTTTACTTTTTGTTCCATCTCATCAGCATCAAAATCACCAACAATAATCAAAGCTTGATTATCTGGACGATACCATTTTTTGTAATAATCACGAATAGAAGAATATTTGAATGTTTTTAAGTTTTCAACAGTTCCTATAGGAAGTCTTTCTGCATAACGGCTACCTTTGAATATTATAGGCCAAGTTGCTCTACGCATTCTTTCTTCTGCTCCTTGTCCTAAACGCCATTCTTCAATAATAACTCCTCTTTCGTCATCAATTTGTTTGTCTGTCATAAGCATACCGCTTGCCCAACCGTCCAAAACTTTTAAACCAAGGTTGAATAGCTCTGGTTTGTCTGTAGGAAGAGTAAGTGTATAAACTGTTTCATCAAAAGCAGTGTAAGCGTTATCATCTCTACCAAAAGTGATACCGTTCTTTTGTAATTCACTTGTAAGTTCGTTTCCAGGGAATTGTTTTGTACCATTAAATCCCATGTGTTCAGTAAAGTGAGCTAAACCAAGTTGGTCTTCTCTTTCCAAAATACTTCCTGCATTTACTGCTATTTGGAATTCAGCACGGTTTTCTGGCATTTTATTTGCCTTGATGTAATAAGTCATACCGTTAGCTAACTTTCCATATCTAACAGTACTCTCTAATTTAATCTCTTTGCTAAGGTCAGTCTTCTTATTATCTTTCTTTGTTCCTTGAGCAAAGACACTCAAACCCAACATTAAGCATAGTCCGAGTGTAAATAATTTTCTGTACTTCATTTGTTTTAATTTTTTATTAATTATTACTTAATTATTTATTTCTAAAAATTTTGAATTGCAAAATAACAACTTTTTTTTCATTTAGGCAAATTATTTATTGTTTCTTTATACTGTAACAAACGAAAGGCTTCAAAAGTTACAAAATCCATTACAATTTTTTATTTTTTATTTCGTTTTATTAGTATAAACAAAAAACAAAATTATTATGAGTATTAAAGGAACAAGAACAGAAAAAAACATAATGACTTTCTTTGCTGGAGAATCTCAAGCAAAAAATCGTTATACTTTCTTCGCAAAACAGGCTAAGAAAGAAGGTTATGAACAAATTGCAGCTGTATTTACTGAAACAGCCTTACAAGAAGAGCAACATGCAAAACTTCTATTCCGTATGTTAGAAGGTGGTTCTTGTGAAATAACTGCATCTTTTCCTGCTGGTGTTATAGGAACAACAAAAGAGAACCTTAAAGCAGCAGCTGAAGGAGAAAACGAAGAATGGACTGTTGGTTATCCTGAAGGAGCAAAAGTTGCAGAGGAAGAAGGTTTTGCTGAAATAGCGAAAAAATTCCGTCTAATCGCTTCCGTAGAAAGAAGACATGAAGAAAGATATCTTAAACTACTTTCTCGTGTGGAGAAAGGTGATGTATTTTGGTCTGAAGAAGAACAGTGCTGGATTTGTAGAAACTGCGGATTTAGATTCAATGGAGTTAAAGCACCTGATGTTTGCCCTTGTTGCGATCACCCTCAAGCTTACTTTGAAAGAGAAGCAACAAATTATTAATACATAAAAATATTTTTAAAAAGCGGGAAAAGAAGCTCTTTTCCCGCTTTTGTTTTAAGTGGTAAAAATAAAATCAAAACTTCGTAAAAAAAGAGTTGATTTTTATACTACAAAGAGTTGATTTTAAAAAATTAAAAGTTGATTTTAATTTTTTAAAATCAACTCTTTTTTTTAACTAAACTTTATCTCTCTTTTATAATAAAAAAATACTGCAATACCCTTTTAAAGCATTGCAGCATTTTATTATATTTATTAAAAAATATCTTTATGCGTGGAATATAAACATAGACATAAGCACGTATGTTCCTGCTCCAGCAAGATAGCCAAGTAATGCCCAAAGAGATATATGTTTTAAATACCAAACAAAGTCTATTTTTTCCATACCCATTACTGCAACACCTGCGGCAGAACCTATAATAAGCAAACTACCACCTGTTCCAGCACAATAAGCAAGGAATTCCCAGAAAGCACCGTCCATTGCAAAGTGTGCAAGTTCTGGAGCTTGTGCTATAGCCTCTGGAGTTGCTATGTCATACATTCCCATTGCAGCTGCAACCAAAGGAACATTATCAACAATAGAAGATAACACACCTATAATTAAATCTGTTAAATAGAAGTTTCCTAATCCGTCCAATCCTTGAGCTAATAATCTTAGATGGCCAGCAGAAGACAAACAAGCAACAGCCATCAATATACCTAAGAAGAATAACACAGAAGGAGTATCTACACGAGTTATAACGTTTCCGATATTCATTCTTTGATAAACTTCAGGTCTATGTTTATGCATTAACTCTGTTACTATCCAAAGAACACTTAAACCAAGCAATATTCCCATATAAGGAGGAAGATGAGTTATGGTTTTAAATACAGGAGTAAATACTAAGAAACCAACACCTATACCAAGAACTATCTTACTTTGAAGTTTAGAAATCAAAGAAACAGAATTGCCTGTCTGAACCTCAGGAACTTTTTCCAATTCTCCCTTAAGCATAGTAGATATTCCGAGAGTAGGAACTATCAAGCAAACTATTGAAGCTACAAGAGTTTCTTTTATCACACCAACAGCAGAGATATTACCCTTAATCCAAAGCATAATAGTAGTAACATCACCTATAGGACTCCAAGCACCTCCTGAATTAGCTGCCAATATTACTGCTCCGCCAAACAACCAACGGTCTTTTTTGTCTGAGACAAGTTTTCTAAGCAAAGCACACATAACAATAGAAGTAGTTAGATTGTCTAACACTGCAGACATGAAGAATGTGAGAATAGAAATAACCCAAAGAAGTTTCTTTTTACTCTTTGTTGTTATTCTATCAGTAATAATAGAAAAGCCTCCGTGTTGGTCTATTGTTTCTACTATTGTCATAGCACCAAGCAAGAAGAACAGAATTTCAGCTGTATCTCCAAGGGCTTCAATCAACACTCCATGATTTTCGCCAGCGTGAAAACCTCCTATGGCTACATAAAGTGTCCACATAGCAACAGCAAGTAATAAAGCCGTTGCTGACTTGTTGATCTTAAAGGTATGTTCCATTGCGATAAAGAAGTAGCCTATCACAAAGACAACAACCATAACTATCATAGCACTTGTCATAATTATTTTTTTGTTTTAATTAATAAAATAGTGTTTAAAAAAATAGATTGCAAAGATACAGCTTTTTATTTGCCTTGCAACAATTATCAACTAAAAATTTATTTACTCAGTTTAATAAACTCACGAGGTTCTTTCTATTTTTCTTAATTCATAAAAAAGCACTAACTTTGCAATCTTAATTTGTGAGCATATATTATGATGGAAAACAAAATCTATACTATGGGTTTAGATGTTGGCTCTACAACAGCAAAAGTTGTTTTGGTAGATGACCATGACAAAATCGTTTATTCTTCTTATCAAAGACATAACGCAGACATCAAAGGCTCAGTAAAAAATATTCTTTCTTCTATTCAACAGAAATTTGGAAATATATCAACAAGGCTTACCCTTTCTGGCTCTGCTGCAATGGGATTAGCAGAACGATGCTCTTTTTCTTTTCTTCAAGAGGTTATGGCTTTGAATAATTATGCAAAAAGTATTAAAAACACACTACATACTATAATAGACATAGGCGGAGAAGACGCCAAGATAATATTTTTAGAAAAAGACGCTCTGCCAGATATGAGAATGAATGGCAATTGTGCAGGAGGTACAGGAGCATTTATTGACCAGATGAGCGTAATCCTCAATCTTTCCATAGCAGATATGGACGCTATGGCTCAAAGAAGTACTCGGCTTTATCCTATAGCATCTCGCTGTGGAGTTTTTTCTAAAACCGATGTTCAAACTCTTATAGCTCGCAACATTCCTATTGAAGACATCTGTGCAAGTATTTTTCATGCTATTGCTGTTCAAGTTGTCAGTGCTTTATCACGAGGCAAAGAGATAAAAGAAAAGATACTCTTTGCTGGAGGACCTCTAACCTTTATCAAAAGTCTTAGAAAATCGTTCTTAGAATACCTTAACATAACCGAAGAAGCTCTTATCAGTGTTGAAAACAATAACCTCTTAGTTGCTAAAGGTTGCACATTCAACAAAAAAGGAGAAATCCTTACCCTTTCTGAGATAGAAAACAAACTAAACTCCAACAACATCAGCACTATAACCAAGTCCAAAGGCTTGCCTGCTATCTTTTCTTCACAAGAGGAGTATCATGCTTGGTTAGAAGACAAAAAGAAATTTGGCGATAATTTCGTTTCATTATCTAATTACAATGGTAAAGCTTTTCTTGGTATAGATTCAGGAAGCACAACCACTAAGATAGTTCTTTGTGATCAAGACGATAATATAATCTTCAAATACTATAACAAAAATGAAGGCAACCCTATCAAAGCAGTCATCAAAGGCTTGCAACAACTTCAAAACACCATAGCCAAAAACAACGCCAATATTGTTATCTGTGCTGGTTGTTCCACAGGTTATGGAGAAGATTTGATAAAAACCGCTTTCTGTTTAGACAATTCTATTGTAGAAACCATAGCACACTATACTTCTGCTAAACATATTTTACCTGATGTAGATTTTATACTTGACATTGGTGGACAAGATATGAAAGCCATGTATATAGAAGATGGAGTGCTTAACCGTATAGAACTTAACGAAGCATGCTCTTCAGGTTGTGGCACGTTTATAGAAACATTTGCTAATGGATTAGGCTATAGTGTAGAAGATTTTGCTAAACAAGCTCTTTACACTCCTACACCTTGCGACCTTGGAACTCGTTGCACAGTCTTTATGAACTCTAAGGTAAAACAATATCTTAGAGAAGGCAGAACAATAGCAGACATTTCTTCTGGTTTAGCTTATAGCGTTGTAAGAAATTGTCTTTATAAAGTCCTTAAACTTGAAGGCCGAGAATTAGGTTCTAACATAGTCGTTCAAGGGGGAACAATGAAAAACGATAGCGTTGTTAAAGCTTTAGAAAATCTTCTCAAACGCAAAGTTTATCGTTCTTCTTCTCCTGAACTTATGGGTGCTTACGGCTGTGCTTTAACTGCTAAACAAAATTACTCTGGCATATCTACACTCGATCTTGACTCTCTTATCAATTCCACAACCTATTCTATCAAACAACTAACTTGTAAGGGTTGCGAAAACTCTTGCCTTGTTTCTGCCTACACCTTCCAAAACAATAATACTTACTATTCAGGTAATCGTTGTGAGAAAATCTTTAACTCATCAGGCTCCGCTCATAAAAAAGGTAACAATATCTATAAATACAAGTTTGAAAGAATCTTTCAAACCTACCATTCTAACGTAAAAAAGCAGGCAACAATAGGTATTCCTCGTGCTTTAAATATGTATGAAGACTATCCTTTTTGGGCTTGTCTTTTCTCTGAATGCGGAATAGAAACTGTGCTTAGCGATATTTCCTCTTATTCTAACTATGAAAGAAGTCTTAACCAAGTGATGAGTGAAAATATATGCTTCCCTGCTAAAATCTCTCATTCTCATATTGATAACCTTATCAACAAAGGAATAAAACATATCTTCTTCCCTTATGTTGTATTTGAAAAACTTTCTTCAGAGAATGAAAACAACTCTTTCAATTGTCCTATAGTTTCTTCTTATAACGTGGTTATCAAACATCTTAAAAATAAATACCAAGATATTCAAATTGATAATCCTGTTTTCTCTTTCAAAGATACTGATTTATTAAAAAAGAATTGCAAAAAATATCTCACAGATACCTTTAACATAACTTCCTCTTTGTTTGAAAAGGCTTTTAATAAAGCTTTAGAAGAAAAAGAGAAATTTGAAAAAGACCTTTATCTTAAAAATTTGGAATACTACAATGAAGCAAAAAAAGAAAATCAAATAATTATCTTGCTTGCATCTCGTCCTTATCATACAGATGACCTTGTTCAACATTCCATAGCTGAAATCTCAAGTTATTTCAATGTTACTGTTCTTAATGAAGATATTGTAAGATACGACAAAAACGATAACGAAAATTCTTTTCTTATTAAACAATGGGAATTTATCAATAGAATAGAGAACGCAGCTCTGTTTGTTGCTAAAGAAAACAGCAATATCCATTATGCACAACTTACTTCTTTTGGTTGCGGTCCAGATGCTTTTCTTTTAGATGATGTTCAAGATATTCTAAAACGACATCATAAATCCGCTACTTTCTTAAAAATAGACGATATTCAAAATCCAGGAGCATTGAAACTTAGAATACGTTCATTGATAGAAAGTATTAAAATCAACAAAAATCTAAATAAAGAACAGCAAAGTCCTATATCCTTTAAAGATACCCAAACTTTTTCCAAAACAGAAAAACATAGAACTATTCTTGCTCCATTCTTTACTAACTATATTTCTCCTTTTTTACCTGAGTTATTTAAAATAAATGGGTATGATTTAGAAGTTCTTCCTCTTAGTGATGAGTTGAGTGCAGAAGAAGGAATAAAATATGCTAACAATGAGGTTTGCTATCCTGCCACTCTCATTGTAGGAGATGCTATTAAAGCTTTGAAAAGTGGAAAATATGACAGAAAAAATGTTGCCTTTGGAATTACTCAAACAGGAGGACAATGCAGAGCTACAAACTACTATTCTATACTAAGAAAAGCTTTTGTAGATGCAGGTTTTGAAGATGTGCCTGTTGTCAGCGTTAATTTCTCTGAAGACACAGCTAAGAAACAAGATGGATTTAAGTTGAATTGGACTAAGACTTTGCCTCTAACACTCAACGCTATTTTGTTTGGAGATTGCATTTCTCGTTTATATTGTTCCACCATAGTTCGTTGCGAAAACAAAAAACAAGTTGCGAAGTTGCAAGAAGATTATATAAACCGTGCAAAGCAACTTATATTGCAAAAAAACAATAAAGGCTTTCTTACTCTTTTGACTTCGGCAGTAGAGGATTTCAACTCTTTACTCCCTAATGAAAAAATAGATAGGAAAAAAGTTGGCATTGTTGGAGAGATATACTTAAAATATCACCCTTTTGCTAATCATGATGTACAAGAATGGCTACTTGAACAAAATATAGAGGTTGTTCCACCAAGCCTTCTTACTTTCTTCATTCAAACGTTTGTAAATCGTAAGGTTAATAAACAAAACAACATAGAAAAACAAAAGATACCCCAGTTCATCATGGACTTTTTCTACCATAGAATCAACAACAAAATAAAGAAATTCAACAAAACTATGTCTGCTTTCAAATACTATGAGCCTTTAGACAACATTTTTGAGTTAGCAGAAAAAACAAAAGGCATCTTACCTCTTTATTCTCAATTTGGAGAAGGTTGGTTATTACCTGCTGAGATTGTTCATTTGGTAGAGAATGGAGTAAATGCTGTTGTTTCTTTGCAACCTTTCGGTTGCATTGCTAATCACATCATAAGCAAAGGAGTAGAAAACCGTATCAAAGAACTATATCCTAAACTAAACTATTTAGCTTTGGATTTTGATAATAGCGTTTCTGAGGTCAATATCAAGAATCGTCTTATGTTAATGTTGGAAAACATGGAATAATACTTAAACATTATGAATGATATATTTGTAGAAAAATTTGGAGGAGCTTCTGTTAATAGTGCAGAGGCGGTAAAGAATGTAGAAACAATACTTAAACTATCTAACAAAAAACGTATCGTTGTTATTTCTGCAATGGGGAAAACAACCAATCACTTAGAGAACTTAGTCAATAACTTTTTCAGCAAAAATAGTATTGAAGAAGAATACTCCTATCTTTTAAACTATCATAAACAACTAATAGAAGAACTTTTTACTAATCTTGATTCTTCATCTGCACTAAAAGAATTAGAGGTATTGTGCCAAGAACTAATAAACAGATTAAACAGCCTTTCAACAACAGACTACAATTTTCTTTACGATAGTATTGTTTCTTTCGGTGAAAGAATATCTACAATGATTGTTTCTGAGTATCTTAACAAGAAAGGCGTTAAAAATATTCTTCTTTCTGCCAAAGATATAATAAAAACAGATAACAATTACAGAGATGCAAACATCAATTGGCAAGAAACATCAGCATCTGTAGAAGAACATCTTCTGCCTCTCTTTTCTTGTTACGATACAATCATAATACAAGGTTTCCTCGGTGGCACAAAAGAAGGGTTTTTCACTACTCTTGGAAGAGAAGGCTCTGACTACTCGGCTTCTATTTTAGCTCATTGTTCTAAGGCTTTAAGTATGACTATTTGGAAAGATGTTCCAGGACTTTTGAATGCCGACCCTAAACGCATAAAACAAACAACAAAACTTTCTTCTGTTCCTTATAGAGAGGCAATAGAATTATCTTATTACGGTGCAAGTATAATACACCCTAAGACAATAAAACCAATAGAAAATCTTTCAATACCTTTATACATTAAGTCTTTTGTTTCCCCTTTGGATAAGGGAACTGTTATATGTGATAAGCAAGAGTTGATTCCAAAGGTTACTAACTATATTTTCAAAGACAATCAAATACTTCTATCCATCTCACCTAAAGATTTCTCTTTTATCGGAGAAAAAAATATTGCAACCATCTTTAGCATTTTAGCAAAGAACAAAGTAAAGGTTAATCTTATGCAGAACTCTGCTATATCTTTCTCTTTGTGTTTTGATGAAAATAGAAATATCCTACCTCAGTTGTTAGATGATTTACAAGAATACTACAACGTAAAATACAATATCTCACTTCAACTTATAACTCTTAGACACTACACTGATGAATCCATAGCAAAAACTCTTAAGAATAAAAAGATATTAATAGAACAAAAGAACCGTACAACAGCACAATTCTTAGTTGAAGATATAAAATAAAAAATGTTTTTGAACAATTCAAATTAAGATAACGCTAACTCAGTATTGGCAAATAAAAAACGTTTAATTTTATAATTCTTTACTTTGCTTATACTTAGTTAGCGTTAAATAACATTCAAAACTTAAAAAACTTAATTACAAATTTCTAATAGATGTAACTTGTTCTTTAGAAAAGAACAGTTTAGGTTTTATTGTTGCAAGAAAAGAGAGTTCTATCTCATCTCTCTCCTCTTGATTGCATGCCAAGATACCTGAAGGTTGTAATATACCTTTATCATCTACGCAAGCAAACTCCAAATCACCATCTTCGTTCTTTAGAAGTGTGTATCCATCAAGGCTTTCAAACCAATGCAGATGCTCATCTCCTTTAAGATAATAGGTAAGCGTTTTACCATTAGGTTGAATAATGGTGTGAGGACGTGGGTCTGCAGGAACACAATAGGCTGTATTGAAACAGACAAGGGCAAAGATAAGCAAACAAAGTCTAAAACAAAGTTTCATCTTCTATTATTCTGACTTAATTTGTTAGTCAATAAATCTGCTTTCCCAATAAGGAAAGACATCAGACAATTCTCCTGAATAGTAGAAATCAAAACCTATCGCTCCAAAAGTATATACTTTGCCATCAACGGTAATATGTGAACCACCACAAACAGGATTTGCTTTAGGCTCACTTTGAGAAAAACCTACATTAAACAATGTAAAGAGAACATCAGGACGATTAGTTATATCATATCCAGCTTTTTTCCATTGATTACGAGTTTGGTGAATAATACAACCTGTATATATGTAGGAATAAGTATGGTCATGGTAATTAACAAGTCGTTTGATACGAGTGGAATCACCTGCATAACCTTCATAATCTAAGATATGCTCATATTTTTCACCCATATAATATGGAGAGTTTTTGTCTTTTAGATTGTGTTCTACTTGTGCGGCAGTAAAATCCTTGATTCCATTGACACCAAATGAGAACTGACTTTGAACAGATAAGACTCTAACAGGTCCAAGATATTTTTTATACATCTCTCTCTTAGAATTGAACAGACGAATCTGTTCTCCTACCAAACAACCTACTATCATACGAGGTTCAACGCCTGTTATCTTTGCTGCTTTGTTTATCGCTGCAGAATCTTTTATAATTGACTCTTTTAATGCTTGCCATTCTGGAGCATTCATCCAAGTAATAACATTAACGTTATTCCCTTTTACGAAACTATTTCCAAAAATTTTCCTACCTTGTTCAAGACTTGATTTATAAGCATCATTGTCCTTTAGATACAATTCACAAGCTTTAATCATCTGAGAAAATTGTACATCGTTTTTAGAGTTTCTTAATCCATTGATAATTAGTTCTGCATTGTGAGGATAAAGTTTTCCAAGTGCTACAAGTTTTAAATAGTCATCAGCACGGAAGACAAATTTACCATTATTGGCGTTTGTACCATCATCTTCGGTTATCTGTGCTAAATATCTTGTGTTTTTATCCACCATACCTCTGTTGTTGGTTAGCCCAAGTTCATATATAGCCCAAGCACCAAAAACACCAAAACCGAAGATAGCGAAACCATACAATAATACTCGCCAAATGATTTTTACAGGTTTTTTTTGTACAAATTCTTTGAAATCCATTGTATTCAAATGTTTTTATTTAGTTTATGTTTATATGTATTTATTATATTTCTTCTTTGATGGGAGGAAATTGCTTTTCAAATTCCTCCAAAGATATGGCATCTTCTAATAAATAATCACCTATTTTTGTTCTGCATAGTTTACTAAGATAAGCTCCTGACTGGAGTTCTAAACCAAAATCTCTTGCTATAGAACGAATGTAGGTGCCTTTTGAACATGCTATACGAAAATCCACTTTTGGAATATTGATATTACTTAACTCAAAATCAAAAATCTCTATATCTTTTTCTTTTATCTCAGGAGTCAATCCTTGTTTAACATAAGAATAAGCTCGTTTGCCATTGACTTTTATTGCAGAAAACAAAGGTGGAACTTGTTTCTGTTTGCCGAGAAAAGATTTAGTTGTTGAACAAAGAAGTTCTTCTGTTATATGTTCTGTTGGGAAAGTAGCATTAACAGGTTGCTCTCTATCATAACTTGGAGTAGTAGCACCAAGGGTGAATGTACCTGTATATTCTTTTCTGAAAGATTGGAACTCTTCTATACGTTTAGTATATTTACCAACGCATATAATAAGTAAACCTGTTGCCAAGGGATCTAAAGTGCCTGCATGTCCTATCTTAAATTTCTTTTCTCCCGTATGTTTGCTAAGAATATATTTCATCTTCTTAACAACCTGAAAAGAAGTCCAGGTGTAAGGCTTATCAATCAAAAAGAAATCACCTTCTTTTAAGTCCATTAATTAAAATTAGTAATTAAAAATTAGTAAATATTAATTAATAAGTGGATATGTCTGCACTTACTATTCCACAAACAAAGAGAATAATCATAACCAAACCAGCTAAAATACGATAATAGCCGAAAGCTTTGAAACCATACTTAGTAAGGAAGGCGATAAAAAACTTTATTGCTATAATAGCAACAACAAAAGCAACAACATTACCAATAATAAGCACAGCAAGATTGTTTGTTAGAAGTTCTCTGCCTGAAGGCTCAAGGAAAAGTTTTAATAATTTGTAGCCACTTGCCGCTGCCATAGTAGGAACAGCAAGAAAGAAAGAAAACTCAGCTGCAGTTTTACGAGAAAGTTTTTGTCCCATACCTCCAACGATGGTAGCCATAGAACGAGAAACACCAGGTATCATAGCAATACACTGACAAAGACCTATCATAAAACTCTTTCTGTAGGTTATAGTTTGATCTTCTTGAGGCTTGTTAAACCATTTATCAACAAAGAGCATAAACACGCCTCCAAGCACCAAGACAATAGCTATAACCAATGGAGTTTCCAATAGACTGTCTATATAATCGGAAAGAAGAAAACCAAAAATAGCTGCAGGAATAAAAGCTACGAGTAGTTTCCAATAGAAAGCCCATGATTGAAGAAAACGTTTCCAATAGATAACTAAGACTGAAAGGATAGCACCGAACTGAATGCAAACGGTGAACATCTTAACAAACTCATCACTCTTAACTCCTAAAAGGGCTTGAGTGAGAATCATGTGTCCTGTGGAAGAAACAGGCAAAAACTCTGTTAATCCTTCAACAATAGATATTATTATTGCTTGAATATAGTCCATTTTCCTTAATTAGAAATTAGTAATTATAAATTAGACATTTTCGTTATCGTTATTTTGTCTTGATGGTTTTTTCATAATAGCAAAGACCTCAACGACCAATCCCCCTACAATAAAGATAGGAGCAAAAACTAAACGTCTGGCATTAAATAAAGCCATATTAAACTCATCAGGATTGTTGCTTCCTCCTCCTACTAAAAGAAAGTAACCTATAATTATAAGAGCAACACCTATTATCATAAGCCTATAGTTTTCTTTACTGAAAGCAAATTGAAACTCAGGCTTACTTTCTTTAAATCCTTTTGGAGAGATATTGTTTTTCTTTGTAGCCATACTAATTATATAGTTTATAGTTCTTAAGATTCATATTTCTAATTACTGCAAAATAAGAGAAAACAAAGCTTAGAACAACACCTAAAGCTATAATCCCAATTGCAGATAATATATATATATTATAGAAAGAAGACACGTCTGGGAAATTAAGAACGCTTAACATCCAAAATAGAACGGCTCCTACTAATATGTCTGCTATTACTCCGCCAATAAGCCCAAGCCATAAGCCTTTAATAAGGAATGGACGTCTAATATAAGAAGGTTTGGCTCCAACAAGTTGCATACTGCGAATAAGTAGTTTTTTGTTTCTGATAGTTAGTGCTATAGTGTGGTTGATAAGTGTAACTGAAATAAATACTAAGGCAAGCAAGATGATCACAACCAAATAACTAAGGTTGTAATACACAGTGTTAATTTTGTTAATCATATCATCACGATAATCAACTAACTCTACTTCTTGTTTAGCTTCAATGGTACGTATGAATTGCTTTATCTGTTTCACTTTCATTGCCTTTGCTTTCAGATGAACTTCCAAAGAAGCACTATAAGGGTTGTAGCCTTCTAAGACGTCTAAGTGATTATCACCAAAGTCTTTATTCATCATCTGAGTAACTTCTTCTAAAGAATGATACTCAACATTTTTAACCACAGGATTTTGAGCTACTTGTTGTTTAAGATTAAGACCATCTTGCTCTGTAGCTTCTGTTGTCATATAAATAGTGAAAGAAACGTTTTCTTTTATCTCGTTGCTAAGAATCCACACGTGAAAAGAAAACAAACCCATAAAAGCAACGATGAAAAGCACTAAAGCAATACTTAATGCAGTAGAAAAATTGGCAGTAAATAGTCTTGCCTTAGGATTTTTGTTGCTTTTCTTTTCGCCCATAATATTAATAGTTTATATATCAAATTATACAAATTGCAAAATTAAGAAAAATTATTTATACACCTGCAAAGAAAATTACTTTTATTCTTAGGTTAAGAGCTAAAGAATTGATTTTTAAAATATTTGTTATAATATTAAACTAAAAAAGTTTTCTGATTTGGTGTTCATTAGACAAAAGATTAGTAACTTTGCAAAATGAAAAAAGAGAAGAAAAGCTTTTTTGTTGAGGCTGGCATTGAGGAACCTAACATCTTGAGCAAAGAGAATATTAACCAGGATTTTTTCTTAGCACGTAAGCCTTTTGCTCATAAAGGAGATTTTGGTCATTGTTTATTGATAGCAGGTTCTTATGGGAAAGCAGGAGCTTGTGTACTTTCCTCTCTGGCTGCGCTTAGAACAGGCTGCGGTTTATTAACCGTTCATATCCCTAAGAAATTATATAACATCTTACAAATCACAGTACCAGAAGCTATGGTAGAATTAGATAAAGATGAAGAGGTTTTTTCTTTCTTTCCAGAAATAGATAAATATTCTGCTATTGCTATAGGTTGCGGATTAGACACCAAAGAGAAAAGCAAGAAAGCTCTTGTAGATTTTTTGCAAGCAAGACTACAAAACAAAGTATTAAAAGATATTCCTTTGGTCTTAGATGCTGATGCTTTGAATCTGATTTCTACGGTTAAGGATTTCAAGAACTTACTTTATGATAATATTATCTTAACACCTCACCCTAAAGAGTTTGAACGTCTATTTGGAACCATGTCTTTGAAAGATAAAATGGCATTTATCAAAAACTTTTGCTTTAAACATAACATTAGCATAGTATTAAAAGGTGGCGTTAGTACAATAGGTAGCACTAAAGGTGAGTTGTTCTTCAATGATATAGGCAATCCAGGAATGGCTACTGCAGGGAGTGGAGATGTTCTCACAGGAATAATACTTGGTGTTCTTTCTCAAGGCTTTTCTGTTGAAGATAGTGCAAAGATTGGAGTATATATTCACGCTTTAGCAGGCGATTTCGCAAAAGAAAAATTAGGAGAAAAGTCTATGATTGCACGAGATATAGTTGCTTTTCTTACACAAGCATTAAAACAATAAAAGATGGGAAAAGAAGAGATAGTACTTGGAATAGACCCAGGAACAAATGTTATGGGATATTCTTTTGTTAAGAAGGTAGGAAAAAATATAGAAGTTTTAGAGATGGACGTCTTGAAACTCGGTAACAAGGAGGAGATGTCTACAAGAATGAAGATTATCTTTGATTTCATTATAAAAAAGATAGATATTTTTCATCCTGATATGTTAGCCTTAGAAGCTCCTTTCTATTATAAAAATGTTCAGAGTATGCTTAAACTTGGGAGAGTACAAGGAATATGTATTGCAGCAGGGCTTTCAAGAGATATACCTTTTACTGAGTTTCCTCCAAAGAGAGTAAAACAATCTATAACAGGCAATGGTAATGCTTCTAAAGAACAAGTAATGAAAATGCTTCAGATGATGAAACTTATTGATGAGAACCCAAAATATTTAGATGCCTCAGATGCCTTGGCAGTTGCTGTTTGCTATTGCACACAAAGTAATCTAATGGATACAGGAGTCAATGCTAAAATAACAAAGCCTAAAACAAAGACTCTCTCTTGGGCTGCTTACATCAACGAACATCAAAACCGTGTAATAAAATAATAACAAAAATAAAGTCTTGCAAAAAATTGCAAGACTCTTTGTATTATATTTTCTTTTAAACTTTTATTCCTTTAGCTTGAAATAAAAATTTTTAGTTCGTAAAGTGGTAAGTTATTGTACCTTTTTGAAGTTCTGGAGCATCTTGTTTTGCAGAGAACCTTGCTTTTCTTGCTGCTTGTTCACACTTTCTCCAAATATTAATATCCATTATGGTCGTTCCTTTTTCTCCTGCATGTGCTTCTTTAACAACACCATCTTGATCAACTTTTATTCCTACAACAACATTACCTGTTTCGTTTTTATTTGTTTGTGGTTTAGGAAGAGATTTTACATTTCTTCCTTTTAAAGAGTAACCTCCTCCTGTAGTATTAGTGCCTGTGCCACCTCCTCCTATACCATTCTCTCCATTGCCATAACCACTACCTGAACCATTGCCATTGCCTTTGGGATTTTTATTCTTTCCTGGGAACAAAGCATCGTTTTCTACAGTTGGCTTAGTCTCTTTCTTTACATTCTCTTTCTTTGTCTTATTTGGTTTGGCAGTAATAGGACTACTTTCTTGTTGTGTTGCGGCACTTTCTTCATCATTATCCACTGGCTCTGAAACCTGTTCTTCTGCTTCATCACCTCCTGCATCTCCCATCATTGCATTACCAATATCTGTAAGTTCTCCTGCACTTATCTCAACACCTTGTTCTGGAGGTGGAGGGTCTTGATATGGTAAACCAAAAACAAAAAGCAATAGTATCAAAATCACATGGAACAAAATAGTTATCCCACAGCTAATGATTTTTCTTTTATTTTCTTGTTTTATCTGCATATTACTTTTGATTTGGTGCTTGAGTTGCAAGAATTACCTTATGTTTTGTACCTTGACGTTGATTAATATGATTTACAGCATCTATGACATGTACAATACTTTGAACTTGAACAGTTTTATCTGAATGTAGTTTAACCGTTCCTTCATTGGTATTGCTTAACAGTTGTGCCAAAAATGGTTCTAATTCGTTTAATGTCTTAGGTTGGTTTTCTACAAAGAAATTTTCTTCTGCATCTATAGAAACAGTAACATTTTGCTTTGCCATTGTTTGACCAGAAGAACTTTTTGGTAAAAGCAACTTAATAGCATTAGGACTGATAAGTGTTGATGTTAGCATAAAGAATATAAGTAACAAAAACACCAAATCCGACATAGAAGACGAATTGAACGATGGGCTTATTTTGTTTCTACTCTCTAACATAATACTAAATTTTTATGCAGGTTCATGCAATAAATCCATAAATTCCATGGTGCGAGATTCTAAAATAAACACCATCTTATTTATCTTACCAACAATAACACTATAAAGGAAAGATGCAAGAAGTCCAACAATAAGACCTCCTACAGTTGTTACCATTGCTTCATAAATACCACCTGAAAGCATTTGAATATCTATATTATTACCTGCATGAGCCATATCAAAGAAAGCTTTAACCATACCTGTAACTGTTCCTAAAAAACCTATAGAAGGAGCAAGGTTAGATACTGTTGCAATCATAGAAACACCACTTTCCATTTTTGCTATTTCCATTTTACCTACATTTTCTACTGCTTGATTGATGTCATTCAAAGGTCTGCCTAAACGAGCTAATCCTTTTCCGATCATTCTTCCTATAGGAGAGTCGTTTGATTCACATATATTCTTAGCACCTTGAAGGTCATTATTGTGAATGCAATCTTTAACTCTGTCCATAAAAACAGTAGTGTCTTGTTTTAGGGCTTTGTTCAGTGTTATGTATCTTTCTACGAAAAGATATATAACAAAAATAGAAAGTAAAGCAAGAACTATCATTATCCAACCTCCTTTGGTTGCAAGTTCCCAAATGTTTATACTTTCTGTTGTAACTTCTTGTGCAGAAGAGTTAATTGCTTCTGCTGTGGCTGTTGCCGTTTGTAATAAAATACTTGATAAGAACATTCTATTTTTTTGTTTAAAAGTTTTTAATTTTATTATAGAAAACGTTGTTTCTTAATAATTATTTTATGATTACGTTATTTTTTACTTTAATACACATATTTTGACAAGATAGGTCCAAATAAAGAAGATATTGAATAAGGTAGTTTCTTCCAAAGAGTATAATATATCTTTCTATCTCTAATACTCTTATGATTTTTAGAATATGACCAATACAAATTATATTCTTTTGCTTTCCAATGTTTTTTATAGTTATGTATAGAAGAGTCCCTTGTACTTCTTCCAAAAGAGTAACGTGTTCCACCTTTTTCTTTAGCATAACACATCATTGCGTAATGAAGAATGTAAGAAGTATATAGATGATTGTATTCTCCTATTGTAGCAAAAAGAACATTCTCAAACAAGTTATTATCCATATTACATAGAGTTGCACCTCCAATAACTTTATCATTTAAAGTTGCTATAAAAGCTATAGTTCGTTGTGTCTTGACTTGACGAGCAATAATGGATTTACTCATTGTCATAACACCTATTTCTCTCATTCTAATAGCGTATGCTTGGTAAAACTTGTTAAGTATTTTTTTACTTGTTCCATATTCTATTTGTATTCCGTTTCTATAAGCTTTACGTATCTTACGTTTTACATCAGATGGGAATAAATCCCAGATATTTTCTTTGTCGTTTATTTGTAGAATAGGAACTATTTTATCAGAATATATATATTGACTATGCCCTGTAATATCTCTTATCTCCCAAGGACTTCTTCCCGTAGATATAATATTTCCGTCTTCACTTTCAAAAAGTTTAAATGGTGCTGTTTTTCTATCTGTTATTCTATTTTCTAAGATAGCTACTGAGTAATATGGTAAAGCAACCCAACGTTTAAAACATTTACACATTAAAAGGGTTTTTCTTTCTCCTTCTTTTGTAGTATAAGGTATGCGAACAATACGTTTTTTATGTACCTTCTCAAAATTTTCTATAAATTGATCTGCATTCTGTAGTTCTATCATAAAGCCTTATATTTATTCATCATCAACCATTTGCGTTCCGTGAGGATTTATTATAGTAACACTATCAAAAAGTTCGTTTGCAGTCATACCATCTCCAAAATCTTGCCCATTTTCTGTATATCTTCTTATTGGCTTATTGGAATATACTATCTTTGCAGATTTATCCCAAAAAAGATCCTTACAATACATAGTATCTTTATTATTATAGTTGATAATACGAACAGAATCTTTTAAATAGACCAAATCTGAACCTTGGTGATCTATTGCATAATTAGCTGTGAGTAACGCTTTATCTGTCATATTATCATTAAAAAACAAAACTTTTATTCCTTCTGGAAATATTGTTCTTGCACTATCTCCTCCGTATGACTCCACTAAAGAAGATGTAAGATAAGCTTGTACTCTTCCGTTCTCACTCTTATACAAAGAAATATCATGCATTACTTGTGTTGGTTTGTTATAGAAATCATTGTTCCCCTTACCAAACCAATCTTCATTACAAGAGTAAAGATTAAAAACCAATACGAACAAAATACAAAAGTATAATGTTCGTACCGATTTGTTTATATGTTTTTTATCATTCATTATCTTGTTCTTACTGTAGCAGAACCACCTATCCAGCCACCAACGCCAACGCTTCCACCTGCACTTCCACCATTAAAGAACAAATCTTCTTTAGTAGGGAAACGTCCATGCGCTGCATTCATTACTCTATTTGCATCTGCTGCAACAGATGGATCAAGAGATTTTGCTCTTGCTGCTTCATCGTATGCTGCAAAAGCTGCATTTTGTCCTGGTGTTGCAAGATACATATTTGCTATAAGTAAAGTAGCTTTTCCAGATAAAGATTTATCATAGTTCATGGCTCTTCTTGCAGCATCTCTTGCTGAAGAAAAACTTTTTGCTTTGAATAGTGCTTGTGCTAAACCTAAAGCTGCTTTTGCTTTTGTACCAATTTCTGGTGCAGTTTTTTCTGCTTCTTCCAAATATTTTGCAGCTTCGGAATATTGTTCTTTAGCGAGTAACATCTGTCCCATAAGTGAAGCACTTCTTGGAGTTGGTTGTAATTTATGAAGATTTTCTGTTGCTTTTAAGAATAGTTCTTCTCTCATACAACCTTTACGTTCCAAGTTTGTTGTTATCTTTTTCAACAAATCTATATCATTAGGATTGTTATTAAAACGATTTTCATATATAGGAACAATTTTTTCACATGAAGCAAAAGGTTCTATCAATGTTTCCAAAGCAGCTATATTACTACGAGTATTGTCTAATTCCTTTTGCAGTTTCTCCATATTTTTAGTATCATTAACTTGAGTAACTGCATCTAAGTCGTTAGATGTTTGAGTTAAAGATGCTTCCATGGTTTCTGAAGCATAGTCGTAAACATCAAACAAAATAGACATTTGTTCATTGTCTGCTTTTATCGCTTTAAGATAATCTATTGTAGCTTGAAGATATAGCACACAATATTGTTGATCAAGATTTGCACCACCTTCTTCAGCTGCTTGTTTATATAGATTATAAACTGTTGTAGTTTCATTTGGATTATACTGAGCATAAAGTTGAGCTTTTCTTGCTGTGTTATTTGCTTTATCTCCAAAAGCTTCTGTTCTCTTATCACAAAGCCAAAGCATATCTTTAAAATATTGTTCTCTTTGTTCTAATGTAGTTGCAGAAGCATAAAGATTAGCTAAAATATTGCTACCTCTTACATATGTATTTTTATATGCAGCAGGGCACAATTCCACAACTTTTTTCCAAGGTTCATAAGCATCAGCCCATTGCTTTGCTTTATAAAACTCTACATAAAGAGAATTGTTTGTAAGACATTCAACGCTATCGTCTGGTGTAGCTCCATATTTTTGAGCAAAACTCATATTGCCTAAAAACACAAATGTAAACCCGGCAATAAATAAAGTTATCTTCTTCATATCTGTATGTAATATATTTATTTGTTTATTAATATTCTATTATCTGTATTTACGTTTTACGAACCAACGATCTTTAGCGGTAATAGAAAGACCTAAACTATAATAATTTTCTTTTACCAATCCATTGTCTGTTGTTCCTAACTTGCCATATTCAAATGAAATATTTATATTTGTTCCTAATTTTTTTATTGGTAGAGATAATCCTACAGATAATCCCATTTTACTTATTCTTTTATCTCTAAGATATATATAACCATTATCGTAGTTTATACCTGCTCTATAAGAAAACTGTTCAAAATACGTGCCATATAAATTAGGAATAAACTCTCCACCCATACTTAGTTTTAAATTATCTTTTAGTTCTGCAAGGTTATTATTTTCAAAATCAAAGTCGCTCCACTTTGTATAAACAGCATCTACTCCAACAAGAAACTTATTCGGTCTTGAATAGACAAAACCTGCTGAAAGAGAATAAGGCATTGTTATCTTTCTGTCGTTTGATAGATATTGTATAGTATCTTGCAAAGTTGCAGCTGCATCTTCATTTATATAAGTATAACGGAAATACTCCTCATCTGCAGAATATTTTCTTGGTAACCCCATAGTAAGACCAACAGTAAGTATGTCTTCATTTTTCAGTGGCTGGAAATATTGCATACCAATATCAAAACTAAAACCAGAAACGTTGTAGTTCTTTTCTATTCTTGAATTAACATAACCTTCTGCTCCGCCAAAACTTGAAAGATTACTTCTGTAAATATTTCCAAATATATATGAAGCATTAACTCCTACTGAAAATCTTGAAAGAAACTTACTAAACATTGGTTGATAAGCCAAACCAAAAGTAATTCTGTCTAATCCTCCATTACCATCAAAACTTTGAAGTCTTGTTGGAATGTAATCATCATCACCAAAAGTTCCATGTGCAAGGATAGTATCTGTTGCACTATAACTTATATCAGAAAGAGGAGTAAGAGCCAAAGCTACCTTTACACTTTTACACAAGGGAAAAGCCATTGATATGTTTGTTATCGATGCAAGAAAACTATTTGAAGAAAAATCTGTTGTAAAAACATTTTTCCACATCATAGAGAAACCTATATCAAACACAAAAGACTGTGTATCTATAGCTGTGTAAGATGCCGGATTAAATATATTTACTGTATTATTTTTTCTTATTGCTTGAGCAAGTCCTCCCATAGATGAATTGTATTGATTACCTAATAAGTTTGTAGAACCAATACCATATTGAGAATAAGGAGAACTTATATCATATTGTGCTTTAGTCGTGAAAGCTGCTATGCTACACAGAAATACGAGGATTAATATGTTATATATTTTACGCATTTATTTCTAATATTTTTTTTAGTCCATATAAAACAATGTCTTCTTGCAACACTGTCGTTGTTTTAATATTTTCTTGCAAAAACTTTGCATCTCCTCCCGTTAAAACAACTTTTAAATCATTCGCTTTTGCTTTATACTCTTTTATTGTAGCTTCTACTTCAAAGATTGTACCATTTACAACACCAGAAATAATACAATCTTTTGTTGTCTTTGCACATAAAGGAGAAGCAACAACATCTTTCATTAACGGCAAATTTGCTGTAAAATTATGTAAAGCCTTATATTTTGTATGAAATCCTAAACTTATACTTCCTCCTTGATAAACATTATCACCGTCTAAATAATCAAAAGTTATGCAAGTCCCTGCATCAACAACCAAAACATTTGTCCCGAACAATGAATTTGCTCCACTTATTGCAGCCAAACGATCTAAACCTATCGTTTGTTTATCTCCATAATTATTAACAAAAGGTAAAGTGAATGTTCTGTCAAATTGAAAGACTTTTGATGTTGAACAAATCTGTTGAAACAATGAAAGGAAGTTTTTATCACTCTGTTTATCCTTTACAGAAGAAAATATAACATCAGTAATAGCATAATTATCTATTACTTTTTTGATAGATGGTTCATCAAACACATCAACTGTATTCAAAAAGATTAAACTACCTTTTTCAAATACGGCAAATTTGTCCTTACTATTTCCTCTGTCTATGGCGAGTATCATTATTCTTCCAATGGTAAAGGATTAGTTCTTAAAAAATCTTGTAAAGACATATATTTATCATAAACTTCTCTATCCATATAACAATCCTCTATATCCAAATTGTTATTTTGAGAATCATATATTTGATATGTCTTCTTTATTAAATCTCCATTAGGATTGTAAAAATACTCTGATTCTTCAAAAGCCACTTCTGCACAACCAGAATTATAAGTATTGTATCTACGAACAAAATACTTTAACTTACCATCATTACTATAGATTCTTTCATATATAAAATCCCATGCTTGATTCTTATTGAAAACATATTCTTTTATATATACATAGTTCTTTGTCTCATCTTCTCCATCATATCCTTTTACAACATCATATTTTTTCAATAAAAAAACATCTCTCTCTTTATTTGGAGCGTATGCAACAAAGCCAGAAACATCAGAATACATTGCCCAAGAAATTACACCTTCTTCTTGTTGATATATATCCTGTATCATATCAACATTGGTATATACTTCATCAACTATATTTTGATTCTCTACACTTTCTACATCAATGATAAGTATCTCATCATCATCTTCCCATTCTTCTTCTACCTCTTCACTATTATTTTGTTGATCAAAATCAACATCATCTGTCTGAGCGAAAGTCATTGCACTTATGCCCAAACAGATAATTAAGAAAAATATTATTTTTTTTGTAAGATTCATATACTTTATCACAAATAGATTAATCAACATCTAAGAATAAAGGATCCCAAGGTGGAAGCATTTGTGGTTTGCCTTTAAGTATTTGAAGTATGTTTTCTGGAACATATTTCTTATCTACAACCAAACGGAACATATACTCATCAAACCATTCGTCAGTCATAATAAGATTACCCTCATAGCCAGCATTTGGTCCCCAAGAATTTTCTATTAACCATTTTATAGGTTTATCGTTTTCATCTAAATCCACACCTTTTAATGTCATTGCGTGAGTAGAACCTGAAGCAAGAGTTTGTATTCTTTCTTTCTTATTCATTCCGAAAGTTACTCCAAAGATTGAACCATAATCAAAGTTATTCAAATCTAATGTTCCACTCTCTCCATCGTAGAACTTACCTACATCACAAGAAAAATACATAAGTGTAGAATCTTTAATAGAGGCTATAGCCATTCTTTTTATATCTTCTGCAGGCAGGTTGATATATTTCCAATTTCCTCCGTCCATAGTATGACGATCATTCTCTACTTCATATAATTTATAAAAAGGGCGAGAAGGGTCATTCATCAACATAACATAATTATTCTTTAAATCTATTCCAATATACTTATCATAAAAAGATTTAGGAGTGTATCTTTCTTTTGAAATCACTTTACCAGAAGCATCTTTCATTGTATAAGTAAATTCTTTTACAGGTTCTCCGTATGCCATAACTAACATACGATAAACTTCTGAAAGCATTTCTATTTTTTTGTTTTCAATATCTTTTGCTTTGCCTTTCATTTCTCTAAGAATAAGAGCATCTTCTCTAAGTTTAAGAGTAATAAGATCATCTATTCTTGAAGTGTTGTTAGAGTTATATGTTTCTGGTTGAACAGTTGAAGGAACAACGCCATACTTTGTTACCAAATCTATTACTCCACAAAAAGTACCACCATCGCTCAACACATTCTTCATCAACCAATCATTATACTTACTATCCAAAGGTTCGTCTTTATATTGTATCACTAAAGATAGAAACAGATTACTTTTCTCTAGTTGATCATAAAAGAAAAGATAATTCTCTGACAATTCAAATGCTCCAAGGTTATATTCTTGAATCATTTTATTTCTAAGTACATTGAAACCAGAAAACATCCAACATCTACCAGATTGTTTTTGGTCTGTAATGCCTTTGTTATTAACTACATTAGAAAAATTAACATCTCTATTTGCTTTGATATTAGGATTAACCGCAAGTTTTTTAATATCATTATTAGAAACTATTTTACCAAGAACTTTATTAGAAGCGCCTGCTTTTTCATAACCTGCTTTAATTTTGTTTAAGTCTTCTGTAGTAAGTCCTCCCTTGCCATTTTGTGCTATTGCCATTGCACACAAGGACACCATAAATAGATTAATAAGTATCTTTTTCATCTTTATTAAGTTTATTTTAATTTATTACTATCTTTTCTGTTTGAACTCCTTTATTTGTATTTATTCTAACAAAATATACTCCTTTATCTCTTATAATTAACTCATCAGGAACATCTTTTGAAGAAAATACATTTACACCATATGAATTGTATATATCTATTTGTTCCACTATTAGATTATGGACATCAAACTTTATCGCTCCTTGCGATGGATTAGGAAAAATATTTACCTTACTTTCGTTCTTTCCTACTTCATCTAATCCCATTATTAAGGTAGTAAATCTATATTCATCTGACCAATCACTATAATAAGGGTCGCAAACCGCACGTATTTTTATTTTGTATTGGGTAGAAGGTGTTAAACCTATAGGCGAATAAACAGGAGTATTATTAACAACAAAAGGATTTGCTGGATAACTTTCATTTGATTTTGCAAACAACACTTCCCAAACATTTTGGCTCATAGAACCTGGCGTCCATTCTATCCTTGCAAAAGAATGTGTAAGTTCTTCTGTATGTACAGCATTTACATTAGCACAAAGCGAAGGTCGTGTTGTAACAGTACGAACAGCAGACCATTCTCCTACTTCTGAACTTGTCAAACACCTTGCACGAACATAAACGGAATAAGAACGACCTCCTTCTAAGTTTTCTATCATTAGTTGATTTCCCTCACACTGAACAATTGTTCCTTCTCCTGCAGTGTGTCCTGCAAAACCATAATCAACATCAAAATAATATTGTCCTTCTCTTGGAGTCCAACTAACACCAATAGTTGTTATACCTATTGAATCAAAAGTTATGTTATAAGGAACACTATCAACAGCACAAAGAGTAGTAAAACTTATCTGACTTGAATATGTAGTATCATAATAAGTATTAGTGTATTGATTAGCAACCCATGCTCTTGCATAGTATACTACTCCTTGGTTTAATCCTGTTGCATTAACACTATACGTTTTTGGTAAAGAACTTGTACTAACTGATGCAGCCAAAACTATTCCATTAGCGACTGTTGGATTAGGCTGTGTCCCTACAACAATACCTGCCTTTGCTATCTTCCATGCATCATTAACTTCTACTGCTTTACCATACACGATAGCAGAAGTATAACTTATATGAGAAACACTATCCACTTGACAAACTCCACCTTGTGCAACCAAAGTTGTAAAAGAAACAACAGAAGTAAATACTGTATCTGCATTACTACCTGAACCTTTTTTAGCAAAAGCCTTTACATAATACGTTGTTCCAGGTTCAAAATAAGGCTTACTTGTTGCAGAAGGACTTGTTCCAGGATAGTAATAAAAATCTCCTAATTTTGTATTTGTATTGGCAGCTCCTGCAATAGAAGTTATCTTTACGGCATCAGTAAAATTCTGCGATTTAGAGACAATAAAACCTTTTCCATTAATAGTCCAGCCACCTAAATTACTTATATTTGCATTCAATCTTGCTTTAAAAGTTGAAATGCTATCAACAGCGTTAATTGTAAGTGTAGGTTGTGCATTGCTAAGACAGCAAAAACAAACTATACAAACAACTAACAAAGAAAATTTTCTCATAGTTTTAATTATTAAAAATTACGTGCAAATTTACACAAAAAAATATTATTACAAACATTCTTGATAAATAAAAAATACAAAAACACAGTCTTAGCACGATTTTTTTATTATAAAATCTTTTATACCAAGAAAAAATTGTAATTTTGCAATAGAAAATATATTACATATAATAACACATGAATAAACCAAAAGTATTGTTTGTCTCACAAGAGATAGAACCTTATTTAAACAATTCTCCATTAGCCTTGTTAGGAAAAGAACTTCCTCAATACACACAAGAGCATGGTAAAGAAATAAGAATATTTATGCCTCGCTTTGGCAACGTAAATGAAAGAAGAAATCAATTACACGAGGTCATACGCCTTTCTGGCTTAAATATTATCATAGATAATCAAGATCACCCTTTAATTATCAAAGTTGCTTCTATTCCTGCTGTTAGAATGCAGATATATTTCATAGACAACGAAGACTATTTCACCGAAAAAGTAGATGTAACAGATAAAAATGGAGCCTTAATAAAAGACAATGACGAAAGAATGATGTTCTTTACTAGAGGTGTTTTAGAAACAATCAAAAAACTTGCATGGAAACCAGACATTATCCAATGTTCAGGTTGGTTTTCTATGCTTGTTCCTTTCTATATTAAGCGTACGGAGTTTAAAAACAATCCTTTCTTTATGGAAAGCAAACTTGCTTTGACCTTATACGATGACGACTTCGGCGAAGTATTAGCAAGTAATATGGCTAAAAAGATGAAAGCAGACGGTGGCACACAAAAAGACTGGAGATTCTACAAAGAACCTACTTATCTTAACATCATGAAAGCAGCCATCAACTACAGCGATGCCATTGTTCTTGCTTCCGACAAAGTAAATCAAGAGCTTATTGACTTTGCAAAAAACAATAATAAAGATATTGTTGAATATGTTCCTGACAGCAAAGAGCTTTGTGAAAAAATCAATGAATATTACAATTCAATCATAGAAATAGAAGAAGACTAATGAAAAAAATAAGCTTGATATTATGTGCTGTTGCACTATTATTCTTTGCTTCTTGTGTAAATGAAGATGAGCGTTTAGGTTTATCTCTCGTACAGAACGATGATGCGATAAATGTTCTTATAGATAACTCTACCGGCGTTACGCTTGAAGCCAAGATGTTCCAAACTGACACCGTTCTAACAAGCAAACTTAGATATAACGCTTTAGGTTCCTACAAAGACAACAACTTTGGAAAAATAACTTCTTGCATTTATTCTCAAGTTTCTTTATCTACTTCTGGACAAAACTTCTCTTCTTTGGGGACTGCTGACTCTGTCGTTTTATCATTATTGTATTCTGGTGCTTTTGTTAAAGATAAAACTATTCGTTCTATGACAATGCACTTTAAAGTAGAAGAACTATCTGAAGAACTAAAAGACACCATACACGCTAATGAGTCTTTTGCTGTAAAAAGCGATGTTTTATTTGACGCTGACGTTGTTGTAGATATGGATAACGACAATATTCACTTAGAAAACGACACTACCACATACTTACCTCACCTTAGAATAAAGCTTAATGATAGTTTTAGAGATAGATTGGCAAGCAAACTATATAACAGTAACGATGAATTTCAATCCGATCTAAAAGGTTTAAAGATAACTGCAACTACTACAGATATTAATGGAATGATAATATATGTAGATATGACCTCGTCTTTCTCATGTCTAACCTATTATTATCACTCAACAAGCGGTGCTAAATACAATTACAAGATGCCTTTCACCTCAAATGGAAAGAGATTTATGCATATAGATTACGATTATTCTGGTTCAAATCTTAGCACTATAAGTTCCACTCCTTCCGCTATTGGAACAGGAGACTACATGTATCTTTCTTGTTTAGGTATGAGTGAAATTCAGTTAGATATAAAGAACTTTGAGGCTTGGTATAATAGAGATACTATCAAAGGTTCTTTTATCAACAAAGCAGAACTTATCCTTCCTGTTGCAAGTATTTCAGGCGATAAATTCACCTACCCTACCTCTCTTCAGTGTTATAGAATAGACCAAGATGGTAAAATACGTCTGCTCCCTGATGAAACAATAGCAACTTCTCTTAATTCTGTTTCTTACTATGATTCCACCATCAACGCTTATAGAGTACAACTTACCTCTTACCTACAAAACTTAGTAAGAGGCAACTATGGGGATAACTCCACCATATATATTATTCCATCTATGAGAGATAGAAACAACAGTGATAATGGCTATAACAGGAGAAACACTGCAAACAGAGTTGTATTGAATGGTATGAACTATTCAGATGCGACAAAAAGACCAAAACTTAATATAACCTATTCCAAAATAGAAAACAAGTAATTAATTATGAAAAAAATTATTTGCTGTATATTTGTCCTTTGTTTTGCCTTTATATGCAGAGCAGAGGATACTGTTGCTTATATAGAATATTGGGCAAATGGCAATAAGGCTACTGAAGGTTACAAAACAAAAAAAGATGCCTTAAAAACAGGTAAATGGATTTACTACTACAATGACGGCAAGAGCATTGAACGACAAGGCGAGTACAACGACAAAGGTTGGAAGATTGGAGTTTGGCAATGGTTTTACAAAAACGGCAAGTTAAAAAAGCAGGAGACTTTCACAGGCAACGGAGAAAACAAAGCCTACTACGACAACGGTCAGTTGTATTACTCATGCCAGGTTATTGACGGTAAAAAAGAAGGTGAATACAAAGAGTATCACAAAAGTGGAAATATAAAACTTCAAGCAACTTACAAAGATGATGAGTTTGAAGGGCTTGCTACCTGGTGGTACGACAATGGATACAAAGATATGTGCGGAACTATCTCCCATGGCAAAAAGAACGGCAAGTGGGAGTACTTCTATATGGACAACGGCAAGAAAGAAAGCGAGGGTTCATACATAGAAGATAAAGAAAACGGCACATGGACCTATTACTACGAGACAGGAGAGAAATGGCGTAGTGGTGATTACAGAGACGGCAAACGTGAAGGCTTGTGGCAGACATTCTACGAGAACGGACATATACTACACAAAGGCTCCTACATCAACGGAAAAGAGGAAGGTATCTGGGAGAGTTTCTTCTTGGATGGACAGATACAAATGAGAGGTGCTTTCTCCAAAGGACAGATGAACGGCAAGTGGGAGATGTTTAACAACGACGGCTCAAAGAAAACCGTTGTTTCCTACCTTGATGGCTTAAAACACGGAACAGAAGCCTTATACTCCGAAACAGGCGACATATATCAAAAAGCCGACTATTCCAATGGCCAACTTAATGGCAGATGGGAGAAATACTATTACGGGAAGATAGTTGAGCAAGGTTCTTACTCTCTTGGCAACAAAACAGGACAGTGGGTTTTCTACGACGAACGAGGAAACAAAGTAAGAGAACAATCTTTCTTAGACGGCAAACCTAATGGCAAATGGATAGAATACTCTTTCTCTGGCAAAAAAATATCTGAAGGAGAATATCGCAACGGACAACGTTCTGGCACATGGAAGTTTTATGATAACGACGGTAAAACAATTAATGAAATAAAGTACTAACGACATGAAAGAATATCTTAAACTATTAGGTTGGCAAAGTTTGGCTTTGATATTAGTTCTTTCTCTTATGATAAGAGCTTGTCTTGTTATTCCTTTTTACAAGATGTATCTTCCTATGACCATCATTCCATCCGGAGATTATATACTCTTTACTTTCTCTCTTATGTTTTTGATGGCAGGTTTCAATGTTGTTTGTTCTTATTTTGATACTAAGATGTCCGATATTCTTGCTAAAACAGAAACACTTGACAACATCAAGAAGCTGAGAATGTTTTATGTGCTTATCATCTTAGGTTTAGGAGCATTAGGCTATATCTCTTTCAAATATCATGTGTGGCAGATTGGAGCAATAGGCTTAGTCTTTGCAGGTCTTTCCTATATCTATGCTTACAAATACAAAAGACAAGAACTTATCGGCAATATTAGTATAGCTCTTCTGTTTTCGTTGCTTGCTTTCATGCCTTTCTTGTTGGAGTTCTTGGCTTTCACTCATTATCAAAGTGAGATACTTATTCAGATACCTACTTATGCATGGCTTACATTCTTCAAACTGTTTGCATTCTTCGCCGGCTTTGTCTTCCTGCTTACCTTTATCCGCGACCTTACCGCCGATGTTGCCAATATAGAACAAAACAAGAAAGATGGTTTTATGACTTTCGCTGTAAGACACGGAGAAAAACTAACCAACAAAGTCCTTGTTGTCTGCTCTCTGGTGTTCATGCTTTTCAACGCTTATTTCCTTTATAGGATGGCGGACTATATGGAGATAATCCACATAGTCATCTTGTCTTTGACTAATATTGTTCCTTTCATATACTATATATACAAACTCCTTTCAGCAAAACTCACTGAGGAAGTCATTATGCTCTACCAATTACTTGGAATGCTTTACATTTCTTTGCTTTTCACTATCTTCTATTCTCAAAATCTTTTCACAATAGATGTCATCTAAAGATTTATTCTCCTACACCATCATTCTCAATTCCCGCTCTCCAAGACGCAGACAACTTTTGGAGCAGATGGGTTTCAATATCCGCATAGCTAAGACTCATACTGAAGAGTCCTATCCCAATAACCTTGCAATAGAAGAGATTCCTATCTTTCTGGCAGAAAAGAAAGGACGAACTTACACTGAACAAATCCGAGAAAAAGAGATACTTTTGAGCAGTGATACTATGGTCTTCCTTGACGATGAGGCATTGGGAAAACCTCAAAACAAACAAGAAGCTATAACCATGCTACAAAAACTCTCAGGCAGAAAGCATTGCGTTGTTTCAGGCTGCAACCTAAGGACAAAAGTCAAAAGTATTTCCTTCTATGAGAAGACAAATGTTTTCTTCAAGCCGCTTTCCTCCCAAGAGATAGAATATTATGTAAATAAATACGAACCTTTGGACAAGGCAGGAGCCTACGGCATACAAGAGTGGATAGGAATGATTGGCATAGAAAAGATAGAAGGAGATTTTTATAATGTTATGGGCTTACCAACCGTAAGCCTTTTCCAAAAACTCAAAGAGATTTTATAAGGCAATAAAGTCTTAACAACCAATTTATTACAAAACAGTAAAAAAGTCTTCGTTTTCGTTTCTAAAAACCAAGTCTTTTCACCCTAAACATCAAGATTTAAATTTTTAAATTCAACTCTTTTTTCATCAAAAGAAAATGTTATTCTTTTACTACTTTCTTTGTTGTTTGTCCGCTGTTGGTCAAAACTTTTATAAAGTATGTACCTGTAGGATAAGAATCCAAATTGATTTGATAATTATAAGCATTTACTTCTTTTTCAAATAAGAGTTTGCCTTGCTCATCAAAGACTTGCAAAGTCTTTATCTTATATCCACAATTAATATTAATCTCTTCTTTTGCAGGATTTGGAAATACATGGGTAAAGTTAGAAATATCCTTTGTTTCATTTAACCCAACACCATGCCATTCCTCCACATTTGGATCATATTCTCCAAGTATTGGAAACAAATAAAGCATAGTAATGAGACTATTATTCGGAGCAAATCCATCATATTGATTAGCCCAAATAGCCTCCCAATTTTCTTGGTTTCTTTTTCTTTGCAATGGATACATATCACCTACATTATTCAAACAAAAAAACGCAGAATATAAACTTGCGACAATATTAAGTTTTGTACCAGAAGCAACAGTATCAGGTGTATGATACATTATATAAAACTTTCCTTGCATGTTTATAGGGTTATCAAAAAACATTTCTGTATAGGTAGGTGTATGATTACAAAAATAATCCCTGTGGGTAACATCTACTCTTCTTATAACATTTGTAAGAGAAGAATCCCATAATTCTAAATAAAATTTAAAATTTGTATCATAATCGTATCTTCCTTCAAATCCCTGATTTCTATTACCAATATACCCAGATAAACCTATAATAGTTATACTTGTATCCGAATAATATGGTTGAATAAAATCTGGTAGTATATTTGTAGTGGAAGGAAAATCAGAATCGTAATTTTTAGCCCATGAAGACAATCCTATATAACCTCTATTTATCACATGACACAAGTAATAACCACCTTGACCATTAATAATAGAATCATCAGCATTAGATAATATATCTAAACTTATTTCATTACAATCATTCATGATTGTAGGTAAAAGATACTGTTCTTCATAATGCCTTAAATCCAAAGAATCTAAATTATTCCCACCACCAATTTGTCCGTAGACTATTGCAATACTAAATACAATTGCAATAAAAAAAATTACTTTTTTCATAGTTTTAATATTTAATGATTTAATAATTTAATCTATACATTGAGAAAACCAAAGTGTATTATAAACTCCAGGACATGATATATTCGTTATATCTGCCATATGAGGATAGTAAGAATAAGTCATATTACCTGCAGGAGTAGCAATCGACGGAACAACATCCACGCCATAACTTCTATAGCATTGATCATTTGAATTAGAATACTTCCTATCAAACCAATATAAAGAAGAAAAAGAACTTGATTTCCCTCCGATAATATAATAGTTGTCTGAATATCTTGTAATACTATTTATGTATTCATTATACTCTAAACAATTGCTCGGAATAATTACTTCTGCAGTATATAGTAAATTTATTGGATAAACATCAATTTTATTTACCAAATCTATATTGAACTTATATGTTATATTACCATTGTTATTATAATACAAATCAGTATTGTTTATTATATGTAGTGTTTGATCTGTTGGAATATATTCCATATCTTTAAGTTTTGTCTTGCCATAGGATTGTATAACTTGAGTACTATTCAAATTAAAATTACTAACATCTATATTATATACTACTATAGGGACTCCTGCTATATAACCTGGATGATTTTTTATAGTCCCTGCAACACAAACTTCATCTGTACCTTCCATATCTTCAATTAAAAAATAAGTTCCTCTATTTTCAGGCACCAAACCAAAACTTGAATATACATTTCCTCCTGCGAATTGCCATATTAGAGATTGATAATTAAATATATTAGTTTTATCATGTCTTATTATTCCAAACTCAGTTGCATTAGGTTCTGAAAAAACAATAGCGATATAATTCTTTGTCTGAGTTAAACGATAAAGAGTATATTGTGTAGGATATATATAGTGAGTTGTTGATGTTGAAAGATCATAGTCTACAAAAATATAGCCACTTGGTCTTGTAGTAGCAAGTGCGGCTACTTTAAGATGACCATTTATATCAATATAATATTCCATATCATAAACAACATCGGAATGACCTACACTATGACACTGTAATATTCCTATTCCAGCAAAAAGATCATTAATATTAATAACACCTATAAAACCTGGATTTAATGGAGTAGTATTTGTATTTGTCCCACACATGATAATATCGTTACCATATATCTTAAAATCGTAGATTTCTATACCAAAAGGCATTACACCATATTCAATCGTACTACTATTTAACGCTGTCTTACAAAAATATGATATATTATTATTGTCAGTGCATAGGGTGATGATGGTATCATCGGTATAATTCTCCACCACAACAGTGTTAGACTCAGGCTGAATAGCTCTAGAATATCTTTCAGAACTATAACTTATCAGCCCTTGCATTTGTGCAAGGAGATTTGTTTGTAAGAATATTAGCAAACAAAACAAAAATATGATACTTCTTCTCATAACTTTATAATTTTAATTATTTACTATCTTTAACATTGCAAAGGTATAAAATTATTGTTGATATAACAAAATAAATAAGAGAAAATATTCAAAATATACACAAAGTCAATATCTTTTCTCTGACAGCAAAGCGAGTAGCATATACTTCTAACTTATAGGCGTATCTTAGCCCCCTGATAATTAAAAAAAGGATACCCTCACTCTTTCAGTGTAACGTAAAACGCTTTAAATAGTGGAAAACAACCACAGGATGTTTTTCCTACATAATCACTTATCATCGTGCGAAGAATACAAGTTTCCAAAAGAAGTTAAATTCATAGTAAAATCAGTCAATATTTTATTACTTGGTATCATTTTGCAAAGATATATAAAATTTGTGAAATAATATTAATATTATTCCTATTGCATTTAAACGAAAAATCACTCTAATCCATATCCATATCCATTAGGTAATCCATATAATGCCCTAAAACAATAATTAATTGTATTATATCTTTTATTCTTCGTTTTTTTTATCATTGTTGGGAAATAAAATCCATTTTCAACCCAGCATTTCAACTGCATATTTTCATCAATTGGAACAAGTTTATTCCTTTTAACAAGTAAAGGGAAATTAGATAAATATATTTGACCAATTATATGGTTAAGATTAATTTTTATACTATATCTGTTTGAATTATTTCGCAAATGATTTTTTAAAGCAATAGGGACATAACACCGTATATCGTAGAAAGGATAAATACATAAAACAAGAATTTCACTATAATCTATAAATCCATCATTAATTATGATGCTATTATCTGTAGTGTCTAATTCTGAATAGATACTTTCTCCCATAAGTTTATATTTATCATCAGATTTAGCGTACGTTTTAATTAGAATGGGCAAACCCTTAGTTTCCTTTTGTATGGTATCGTATAATTCTAAGAAATATAAATTTTGATATTCAGAAGATAAAAATATTGTATCACCATGCTTTGTATATTTACAATAATTAGTAAGTGGTGAATATATAGAAATATAATGATAAAAATTTAATTCACATACAGAGTCATTAATAAATTCTAACTTACCAAAATTATTTTTACCATAATATGTTTGACATCTTATTACATTGCAGATTATAATTAATATAATAAAACATAAACGCTTCACTATTTTATTAATCCTATCTTCGCTCATTTGATATATAAATTGTATTTGGATAGTACTTACATTGATCGATTATTATATTTTGTTTATAATCAGGAAATTTGCTATATTTTTCTGGTAAGACATAACTTTCGTGATTTAAATTATAATCTAATCTAAACTTACCATTGTTTAATATTGTATTCCCAGAAAACATCGCTCCCCTCGTAAAAGCTTCTTGTTCTAAAAGCTTAGAATTACTAGAGGTTATTTGTTTCCCTTTATCGTCTATAACAAAACCTAATTTCCCTTCATAGAACTGATAAGCATGTTTAAGTTCGTGTGCTAAAGATTCCATCATAAAATTAACATTATTGTGTTTTGAGGCTAAGGATATATTTATTACATTTTTATTTCCATCTTTACCTCCATAGGAAACTTCACCTTGAATATCTTTGCCCAAATT
>JBGUWU010000038.1:0-2482 GCA_045221575.1 Bacteroidales bacterium | reverse complement strand
ATGTATACACCCGTTGGTTTCGTCTAGCGTAGCGTTAACTTCTAGGCCGCAGGCTGTTAACTTCTAGGCCATAGGCCGTTAACTCCGCTAACTCCCTTCTAATTTTTCCACTCACTAGTGAGTGAACCCCTTTTAAGTTGCAAAGTTACAAAAAAGTTAAGAATTAAGAGATAAGAATTAAGAAAAAACACCATTCTCTAACCACTAACCGCTCAACACTAAGCGTTTTTGTCTAAACGGAGGTGTATTTTTCTTGAAAAAGAATGCAGATAAGGAAAAAAATCTAAGGAATCAAGGAACTGAGGAATAAAATAAAAAAGCCTACGGAAAAAATAATAAAAACTATGTGTCTTCTCTCTTTTTGTATCCGTCAGCTTTTTAATATTTTCTCTTCGAGTGGTTCATGGCTAAAAGCTTTGGCTAAGCATCATAGGATGTGAGTCAAGCAGGTTTGTAATCATAGACTATGGGGGTTAGACAAGGAAACTCAACGCTATACCAACTCTATACCAACGCTATCTCAACTCTATGTCAACTCTATACCAACGCTATAGTATCTCATGGTATCTTCATGGGTATCTCTAGGGTACCTCATAGGTATCTCATGTTCCTTATAGATAGAGGAAGGATAGAGGAAGGATAGAGGAAGTACTGCGACTGGTATGAGGAAAGGCTGAGAAATGCAAGGGAAGACATATCGCAGAGTTATTGCAACGTTTTTAGTGCCTTTTTGCATTTTTCTTTGAAGATGTTTGGATGGTACACTTTTTTGTTGTATATTTGCAAACAAATCGGTAATGTGGAAAAAAACATTAATATGGAAGCTATAAAAAAATAATATTTATTGCAATTATGCAGATATCTTGTCTTTATGGCCAAGCCCAATGCAATTTATTGGTACATACAGGTATGATGGATATAGTAGTAAAGACGATCGCTATATAAACAATGTTGTGACAGATAGTAAAAGTGTTACATCTTTTGGCTATCATATTCCTTTCTTAGATAATCATAGACGTAGTCGGAATAGAGAATTCGGCACTACTTATCAGTTTTATATTTGGAGGTCAAAGAAATGAAAAAAGGGAAATATAAGTATTTCATCATATTATCAATATTTATAATAGCCTTATTTGTGTTAAATCATTATATGTCGTACAGCATGAGAATTGGCAACACTCGTTTCTTTCTTGTGGAAACGATGGCGAATTCAAACGATGGCGAACCTTTATTAGGGCTATATTGTAAAGTTATGGGTGGCGGATACAAAGGAGTGGATATGTGTGGATTCCCCAAAATTGTTTTATGGAATGACAAATATATCATTTCAAAAAACTGTAATGGAAAGGATACTACTATTATCAGTTATGTGATAATCAATCAGGATAGTGTCAATGCTTCAGATGGTGACGTCGCTGATATCCATGTTTTTGATACAGAAAAGAAATATAGTAATTACTTGAATAAAATAGGAATTTCTGAAAAAGAAATGAAGCAGATTGATTGTCATATATCATGGTGGGAATTGTTGTTCAAATAGAAGATATATAGCAATATGTTAGTTAACACATATCATTTTTATATATGCCAAACAAAGATAAAATAAAAAAAATAATACGAAAAACTATAATCGTTGTCCTTTCGGCTATTGCAATTTGTCTTTTCGCAAAGATTGCTTTTGCAGGTTTGATTGGAGGTTTTGACTTTACTCAATATAAGCAAATCGGAAATACCAATTTTTATTTAATGCCTAATGCTCAGGGAGAAGATTCGTTTCTTTATCATGACGGAGGAGAAGAAGGCATATTTTATCCCATCAATCATAAAGGAACAGTTCATGATGTCTATTGGAATCAACAATACATTATTATCAAATGTAGCGAACAGAAAGAAGAAAACTGGTACTTAATGAGGAATATAAAAGACTATAATTATCCTAAATTTGATATAAAACATTATTTGAACGAAAACGATTATAAAAGATCTTTAGATTCGTTGGGGATATCTGAAAAAAATATGGAGCATACAGATGGAACTATTCCGTGGAGTTTGCATCTATAAAAGAGTATAAAAATATGGAGTTCACCAAGATGAGGTCATTATTCAAGATAGAGGACATATATGCGAAACAATCCCAAGACGAGTCCACTCAGAAAAATGGTATAGGTGGCATTTACAGCATCTTTGGTCAACAACTCAGTTTACCTCAGAAGGGCATCAACATCATCAACGGTAATAAAATCATGGTGAAGTAAGTTGTGCCAGAGGATAGGTGAGTGGCAACATAAATCAGTCTGCGGATTTGCTGTCTCAATTGTGTTACAAATCATTAAACTACTTATATATGAAACGTATTCTTTTTCTTTTGTCATTACTACAAACAACACTCTTGGCTTCTGCCTATGATATAAATGTGGACGGCTTATGCTACAACTTTACATCTGACTCCACTGTGGCTGTTACATATGTCAATTTTCCCAAT
>JBGUWU010000037.1:0-10276 GCA_045221575.1 Bacteroidales bacterium | reverse complement strand
AGACAACTATTCTCTTAGAATGGAGAAGACTATGGCTTATCTTGGCAAAGAGATAAAAGAAGGAGAGCTTAAACTACAAATACAGAAAAAAGCATCTTCTGAAATGGATAAGCAACAAAGAGAGTACTACCTTAATCAACAACTAAAGACTATCCAAGAAGAACTTGGAGGTAGTCCTACAGAGCAAACCATCAACGAAATCAAAGAAAAAGCTAAGACAAAAATCTGGTCAAAAGAGGTTCAAGAGATATTTGACAAAGAGATTAAAAAACTATCCAACATTCACCCATCTTCGCCTGACTATTCCACCGAGTTAAACTACCTTACCTTTATGTTAGACTTGCCTTGGGACAATATAGGTGAAGATAACTACGATATAGATCAAGCAAGAAAAGCCTTAGACGAAGATCATTATGGGTTAGAGAAAGTAAAAGAAAGAATAATAGAATATCTTTCTGTTCTCAAACTTAATAAAGATATATCCTCTCCTATTCTTTGTCTTGTAGGTCCTCCAGGAGTAGGCAAGACTTCTCTTGGACGAAGTATAGCAAGAGCAATGAATAGAGAATATATAAGAATTGCTCTTGGAGGAGTTAATGATGAAAGTGAGATAAGAGGACATAGACGAACATATATTGGAGCTATGCCAGGAAGAATACTAAAATCACTTTCAAAGGTCAAACATTCCAATCCTGTTTTCGTACTTGACGAGATTGATAAAATAATGGGGATGTCTGTCAATGGTGATCCTGCAGCGGCAATGCTTGAAGTTTTAGATCCTGAACAAAACACTGCATTTCACGACAACTACTTAGATGTAGATTACGATCTTTCTAAGATTATGTTTGTAGCAACGGCGAACTCATTGACTAATGTTCATCCTGCACTTGTAGATAGAATGGAGATAATAGACATTTCTGGATACATAGAAGAAGAAAAACTTCAAATAGCAAAGCGACATCTTATTCCAAATAACTTAAAAGCAAACGGATTAACTTCAAATCAGATCTCAATCTCCAACAAATTGGTTTCTTATCTTATCAATAACTACACAAGAGAGTCAGGTGTAAGACGTTTAGATAAAGTCATTGCAAAAATAGCTCGTCATCGTGTTGTAGAGATTGCAGAACAGAAAGAATATAAAAAATCTATTGTTCAAAAAGACCTACAAAAAATACTCGGACTTCCTACTGCTTACCACGAACTTAGAATGGAGAAAGACCATGTCGGAGTTGTTACAGGTTTAGCTTGGACTGAGGTTGGCGGAGAGATACTTTTTGTTGAGGCTTCCACCGCAAGAGGAAAAGGAAACATCAATCTAACAGGTAATCTCGGTAATGTGATGAAAGAGAGTGCTACCTTAGCCTTTGAATACTTGAAAAGCAATGCTAAACTTTGGGGAATAGACGAAATAATCTTTGATGATAAGGATTTAAATGTTCATTGTCCTGAAGGAGCTACACCAAAAGATGGACCTTCTGCAGGTGTTACTATGTTCACTGCCATGCTTTCGGCTTTCACATCAAAGAAAGTAAGACATAATTTTGCTATGACAGGTGAGATTACTCTTCGTGGTCAAGTGCTACCTGTTGGAGGAATAAAAGAAAAGATACTTGCAGCCAAAAGAGCAAAGATAACAGATATAATTCTTTCAGAAAAAAACCGCAGAGATGTAGAAGACATAAACAATGTTTATCTTAAAGGATTGCAGTTCCATTATGTGAAATACGTTTCTGAGATACCTGATATAGTATTAATATAACAAAGAAAGTACATTATTAACTTTCATTAAACAACAAGCAGACGATGTTCAACATTCAAACAATAGCGATAAGCATTCTTTTAGTAGCTTTAATAGTTTTTGTTGTCTTCTATCTTTCCAAAGGAATCAAAAAGAAAACTAAGAAAGACAAAGACTATATCTACCTTTCCAAGAAGGGTAGCATTGTATTCTACGTCTTTTTGTTGCTGTTGTTAATCTTTTTTGTTGTTATGTATATTAAATGGAGGATATATTTAAATGCTTAATATAGATTATATTCGTAAGGATTTTCCTTTGTTAAACGAAAAGGTAAGAGGTAGACAAAACCTCATATATTTTGACAATGCAGCTTCCACTCAAAAACCTCAATGTGTTATCGATTCGCTTACTAACTACTATACTCATCTAAACGCTAACGTTCATAGAGGCGTACATTGGCTTAGTGGAAAAGCAACAGACGAATTTGAGCTTGCAAGACAAAGAGTTCAGCACTTTATCAACGCACCTCATCAAGAGAACATAATCTTTACTCGTGGTACTACCGAAAGCCTTAACCTACTTGCTGAGAGTCTTTCTAAATCTTTCCTCTCTGAAGGCGACGAAGTCGTTATTACTGAGATGGAGCACCATTCTAATATTGTACCTTGGCATATTGCAAGAGACAAATATCATTTCACACTTAAATATATTCCTATCACAGATAAAGGAGAACTAAATCTTGACGTCTTTCGTCAAATACTAAGTTCAAAAACGAAGATTGTTTCTTTGGCTCATATCTCCAACACCTTGGGAACCATCAATCCTATTAAGGAAATCATAAATCTTTGCCACAAAAACAAAACAATGGTAATCATTGACGGAGCTCAGAGCATAGCACATCTAAGTATTGACGTGCAAGATATGGATTGCGATTTCTATTGTTTCTCCGGTCATAAAGTATATGCACCTATGGGAATAGGTGTCTTATATGGCAAAAAAGAACTTTTAGAAAAGATGTATCCATATCAAGGTGGTGGAGAAATGATTAAAGAAGTGTCAATGCAAGAAACAACTTTTAACAATATACCTTTCCGTTTTGAAGCCGGCACTCCTTCTGTTGCAGACACTATTGGCTTAGGTGCGGCATTGGAATACATCAAAGCAATAGGAGTAAAAGATATTATAGAATACGAAGATCAACTTATGGTCTATGCAACTGAGGAAATGAAAAAGATAGACGGTGTCCGTATCTTTGGAAACTCAGAAAACAAGAGTTCTTGTATTTCTTTTCTTGTAGAAGGTATTCATCATTTAGACTTGGGAACTATCCTTGATATGCAAGGAGTTGCTATTCGCACAGGACATCATTGTGCAGAACCTGTTATGAGACGTTTTGGTATAGAGGGAACAGATAGAATATCTTTTGCAATGTATAATACAATAGAAGAAATAGACAATTTTATTCTATATCTCAAAAAAGCAATACAAATGCTACGTTAATTAAAAATTCCTTTTCTAATTAGAATTTAGAAATTAGCAATTGGGGTGGCTTCAAAGAAGACAGCCAAATTGTTTCAAGTAATTAGCGGATTAACGCTTAATTTTTTTTAGTTGCTATGCGTAATTACTCATTTCTAATTATCTTAAGAGAAGGCTTTTCGTTATCGCTAAATACAATTAACAATTTTTCATAAGATTATTATAGTAATTATCTACACTGTATTTGGAATAGAAGTCTTGCTGGCAATTTTCCCTCATAGAAGAATATAAAACCTCATCTTCAAATATCTTTACTATGTTTTCTTTTATGGTTTCATAATTCTTTTCCTTTAAAACAAAACCTGTTTTACGGTCTTCTACAACTTCAGCCATTACAGATAGATTATTAACAACAAGAGGTGTTTTATAATAAAGACTTTCTGCTAATACCATTGGAAATCCTTCATACCAAGTGCTTAGAAACATTATAACACGACACTTATTATAAAACCTTTCCATTCCTTTTTTATCTAAGAAACCTTCAAATTTCAAATTATCAGAGATTTTTAGTTTTTTAACTTCTTCTGTAACCTCCCCTGCAACAATAAATTGATATTCAGGTAGAAGTTTCGCCAATTCAACAAAGTCATAAAAACCTTTCTCTTTTGTTAATCTACCTACAAAACCGATGTATTTTTTATCCTTATCCTCTTGTTCTATTACAGAATCTTGAGGTACAAATGTATTTGGCAAATAATAAATTTTTGCTTCCTCAAAACCATTCTCAATAAACTTATTCTTTTGAAAATAAGACAAAGTATAAAATCTATCAACTCCCTTATAAAAATTTAGTTTTCTTACTATAAAGAATTTAAAAGCAAATGCTAAACTTTGAATTTGGTTGTTGGTGCAGTTATTTTTTGCACAATGTATCTCTCTTCCTGTTTTTAGACACTGCTCACAAATCTTTCCATTATGGAAGAAGATACCTATAGGACAGAACATTCTATAATTATGCACAATCTGCCAAACCTTGACACCCATTTTCTTTAATACAGGTATGATTGCAGGTGAAATAATTGAGAAAACATTATGTATTATTGCAACATTCGGCTTTTCTTGTCTGACAATGCGTTTTATATCTTTTATACTCTTAGAATTATAGATAGAAGTGAAAATACTCTTTATTCTACCCCAAGAACTGTCTCCTAATTCGTGATAGTTGCGAGTGTAGAGTATAACCTTATGTCCATGTTGTTCAAGCAATTTTTTTTGAAAAACAACAACGGACTCTTCACCTCCTCTATGTTGGTACTCATTATGTATTATAAGAAAAACCATAACAGCGATTTATATTTGCAAAGATAGAAAAATATTTTGTTCTAAAACAAAAAACGACAAAAAGTTTGATTTTTTAATCAACTTTGTTAATAATTAGAAAACAGATAGAAGTTCTTCTTCCATTATTTTTACATCTATCTGAGGAGTGCCTACAGCTTTAAGTAGAACAAAGTTCATTTGAGAGTTCAAGGTCTTTTTGTCATTGTAAAGATAGGGTATAAGATTTTCAAAAAGTTCTTTGTTAAGTTCAGGAATAGGAAAATGGTTGTTTAAAAACTGATATATTGGTAAAAAAGTTTCGTGAGAGACATTGTATTTCTTTTCACTTAGGAGCAAAGCACAGAACATTCCAATTGCGACAGCCTTTCCATGGGATATAGTCTTGCCTTGTGAAAGATATAAGCTTTCTAATGCGTGTCCAATAGTGTGTCCGAAGTTGAGAATCTTTCGTTCTTTTCTGTCATATAAGTCTTTTGCGACCACGTTTTCTTTCAGTTTTATGCAGCGAAGAATGAATTCGTCTTCTATGGTTTGAAAATCTTGTTTGGAGATAAACTCTCTTAGAAAATCCTCGTCCATAACAAGAAAGTTTTTCAGCATTTCCGCCACTCCGTTCAGCATTTCTTCTTCGGGAAGTGTCTGCAAAAAATCCGTATCCAAGAAACTAAGCGTATTTGTATTGAATGTGCCTACAGCGTTTTTGACATCGTGGAGATTGACGCCCGTTTTGAATCCAATGGAGGCGTCTATCATAGCAAGCAACGAAGTTGGAACGTTGATATTTTGGATTCCACGTTTATAAATGGAACTTACGAATGCTCCCATATCGGTTACCACACCACCACCTAAGGAAATGATAACAGAATTTCTGTCAGCCTTGCTATCCAACAAAGAACTGCATAGATTTATTGCCGTTTCCATTGTCTTAGTCTCCTCTGATGAAGGTATTTCTAAGAGTGTGGCTTGCCTATCCGATATTTCATCAACTTTTTCTAATAATATCGGAAGACAATATTTGCCTGTATTCTCATCAGTCAGAACAAATATCTGTGAAAAATTGTTATTGACAAGATAATTCTGTAATTCTGTTATAGGTATCATATCTTTTTTTTGCAAAAATAGTATAAATTAATTAGAAATGAGAAATTAGTAATTAGAAATTGCGCATAGCAACTAAGATTTTTAAGCATTAATCCGCTAATTACTTGAAGCAATTTGGCCGTCTTCTTCGAAGCCACCCCAATTACTAATTTCTAATTACTAATTTAGAAAAAAGATTTCTCTTTTCTATTTATTAATTTCTAATTATTTATTAATTTTGCAGGTTAAATTATAAGAAAATCTTTGAATAAAAAAAATAGAAACAATATGCAAACCATACTTATTTTAGATCATGGTAGTCAATATACTCAATTGATTGCCCGCAAAGTTAGAGAGGCTAATGTTTATTGCGAGATACACCCTTATAATAAAATACCTAAGATAACAGATGAGGTAAAAGGTGTCATTCTTTCAGGTAGTCCTTATTCAGTAACAGATAAAGATGCACCAAAGACAGACCTATCTCTTTTCAAAGGCAAGTTACCTGTTTTGGGTATCTGCTACGGTGCTCAGTATATGGTACATTGTGCTGAAGGGAAGGTAGAAAAAAGTAAGATAAGAGAGTATGGTAGAGCAAACTTAAAGAGTGTTGATAACTCTTGCGTGCTTATGCAGGGAGTAAGAGTAAATTCTCAAGTGTGGATGTCGCACGGTGATACAATATTAGAACTTCCTAAAGAGTTTAAGGTCATCTGCTCAACAGAAAACGTAGATAATGCAGGCTATAAGATTGAAGGTGAAGACACATACGCAATACAATTTCACCCTGAAGTTTATCATTCAGAAGACGGACTTACTCTTTTAAGAAACTTTGTTGAAAAAATATGTAAATGTGATTGTTCTTGGACACCAAAGAACTTTGTGGAAAGCACCGTTAAAGAACTTAAAGAAAAACTTGGTGAAGATAAGGTTGTCTTAGGTCTAAGTGGTGGAGTAGATTCTTCTGTTGCAGCTATGTTATTAAACAAAGCTATTGGAAAGAACTTACATTGTATCTTCGTAAATAACGGTCTATTGAGAAAGAACGAGTTTGAGTCTGTGCTTGAATCGTATAAAGATATGGGATTGAACGTTAAAGGTGTAGATGCAAGCAAAGAGTTTTACGCTGTCTTGAAAGACGTTACAGAGCCTGAGAAAAAACGTAAAGCGATAGGAGCTAAGTTTATAGATGTCTTTGACGCTGAAGCAAATGCTATCTCTGACGTTAAATGGTTAGCACAAGGAACAATATATCCTGACGTTATAGAAAGCAGCAGCGTGAAAGGACCTTCACAAACGATAAAATCGCATCATAATGTTGGAGGTCTGCCCGACTATATGAAGTTAAAGATTGTTGAACCTTTGCGTTCTCTGTTCAAAGACGAGGTTAGAAGAGTGGGCAAAGAACTTGGATTGAAACAAGAGTTGCTTGGCCGACACCCTTTCCCTGGTCCTGGCTTAGCAATCAGAATACTTGGAGATGTAACCGAAGAAAAGGTAAGAATATTACAAGAAGTTGATAGCATATTCATTGAAGGACTAAGAAGTAATAACCTTTACGACAAAGTTTGGCAAGCAGGAGCAATACTTCTTCCTATCCAAAGCGTTGGAGTCATGGGTGATGAAAGAACATACGAGAGAGTTGTTGCTCTAAGAGCCGTTGAGAGTGTTGATGGTATGACTGCCGATTGGTCTCACTTGCCTTATGATTTCCTTGCTAAAGTTTCTAATGAGATAATAAACAAAGTAAAAGGTGTAAATAGAGTTTGCTATGACATAAGTAGCAAACCACCTGCAACAATAGAATGGGAATAATTTTTAATTAGAAATTAGAAATTGGGGTGGCTTCGAAAAAGACAGCCAAATTACTGCAAGAAATGAGAAATTATGTATAGCGACCAAAAGGGGTTAAGCATTAATCCGCAATTACTAATTTCTAATTAATTTGAATATGGTTAGGAAAATGAGAAGAAGTTTAAAGATATTGTTATTGGTTTTGTTTTGTTTGACTTTGAATAATGTTTATTCTCAAAGCAAGCAAGAGATAAAGGTTGCTATGCTGTTGCCTTTGTATTACGACAACATAGATGAATTGTCTTTCAATCAATATAATATTGCAGAAAAACGAAACACTAACTATAGATGCTTTTCTTATATTTCTTTTTATGAGGGAGCAAGGATTGCCTTAGATAAATTAGAAAGACAGGGCTATAAGATTACTCTCTTTGTTTTTGATGTAGGAGAAAACGATGTAAAAAAGACTGCTGAGGTATTAGCACAAGAGGAGATGAAAGATATGAACTTAATCGTACCATTAGTTTTCAAGAATCCTTTTGACTTAATATCTAAGTTCTCAAAAGAACATCAAATACCGATTATCAATCCTATGAGTCCCAATGAGGATATTCTAACTAATGAATATGTTTTCAAGATTCAACCCGATGATATTTCCGTTGCTCAAACAACAATGAAATACATTCAAGCAAAACATAGCAACGCCAATGTTATAATACTTTATGAGGACAACAAAAAAGATAACTCATTAATCAATTGGTATAAGAATAATATCACATCTTACACTTCTTCTTGGACGATAATCAACTACAAAAAGAACGCAGCCAAGTTAAAGAACTATCTAAAGCCTAACGTAAAGAATATTATCATCAATCTTATAACAAAAATAGATCCTAACGAAAACAAAGTCTTTGCTAACACTCTAACAAAAAAACTCTTTGGATTTAATAACTATAACATTACTCTCTTCGCTCCGTTTGAATGGTTAGATTTCAACAACATTGATTACACTATGCTTGAGAAGTTGGATTATCATTTTACTCTTACTTACTTAAATGACTACACTAATCCAAACTTTGTTGATTTTGTGAAAGAGTATCGCAAGCACTTTAAAACAGAGCCCGACAAAATATATGCTGCTTTAGGCTTTGATATAATGATGTACTTCATTAAGGCTTTAAATGAAAAGAAAAACAATCTGTATTTAGAACCTAACATAAAGGATATGCAAGAAATGATAAACCACTATCACTTTAGACATCTTCCTAACTATCTTGGGTGGCAAAATGAGACCACCACTATTTACAATATAAAAAACTATAAAATAAAATCAGAATGGAGTTTTTAAGAAAAATATCTTTAATATTAGTTTTTGTTTTTTTGAGTATTACTAATCTTATTGCTCAAAATGTTGTTCATAATCTAAAGAACACTCCTTTAGATATAAAAAACTTTGACAAAAGAAACTATTCTGCAAATAAAGATGCTATATATTTTGAAGCAGACAAAGACTCTCCTAATACAGGAAGATTAATTGTTAATATCTCAACAAAAGAACAAGACAACATCAGATTATCTTGGCAAAACACCACTACTAATAAAGTAAAGGTGCAATGGTCATCACGTTTGCAATATAGATTGTCTGCTAACGGAGAATGGAAAGACGTAACAGACGAAAACGGAAAAAGTATCGTCTTCTACTCTCAATACAAAAGGTATAAACAAAATTTTTCTAACATAAAACTGTCAGAAGAATGCGAAAACAAAGACTTTGTTCAACTCTCTTGGTTGATTTCTACCAATGGTAACAAAAATAACTCCCCTCAGATATTGTTTAGGAACATATTCATTCAATCAAACTATGATAAATTCTTTGGTGTTGAAGCTGAAGTATGTGCGTTTATCAATGAGATGGGAGAAGACAAAAAAGTAGAAAAAATAGTCTTTGATAATATTGCTATTCCTTTTATCTATCCCGAAGTTCAAAGGATTAAAATAGACAGCAAGAACATAAGAGATAGCATTGTCTTTAATATAAGCGGTGCAGACAAGAGTCAGTTCTCGATTTCTAAACATTCTTTGAAAGATAAACAAGAAGGAAAGTATATATTTATTAATTACGCTCCTAATGCAGAAGGAAAACATAAAGCCTTTTTAGATATTTCTACTGCAAAATTAAAACATGGAACGATACATATTCCTTTAGAGGGTTCTTGTTCAAAACATAAGGATTACAACAAAAACCATATTCCTTCGTATGATAGACCTAATAAAGAGTTTGTTTATAATATCCCTGTATTTTCAAACACTGACTATCAATACAGTTTTTCTGCAAAGAAGCGTTCAAATATCTATATCTTATATACTTGGTACCGCAATGGTAAAGAGTTGTTTGCTATGAACGATACTTTGAGGTCTGACTCTTATTGCGTACCTTTGAAAAGCCCAAAAGGAGCGGACGAAATAGAGATTAAGGTTTATTCTAATGAAGAGTTTGTATTAGAAAGTTCATACTTTGGTTTGCCTAAGGTAAAAACAATGATTAGTTCAGGACTTTGGTCAGATGATAATAATTGGAAAGATGGCAATTCTCCAACGATGGAAGATTTTGTTGTTATAGCAAAAAACGTCAAAGCAGAAGTTGATGAAGATGTTTCATGTACTATGCTTATTTTGGAAGATAGTGCTAACGTTGTGATAAGTAATGATAAGATTTTCTATGTTGCTTCTGATATTTTCTATACTCAAAAATCTTTCTTCACCGTTTATCAATATCTATTACCTGAACGTTGGAACTATATCTCTTCTCCTGTTAATCAAGCAAGAGCTGCAATGTTCTCT
>JBGUWU010000036.1:0-21944 GCA_045221575.1 Bacteroidales bacterium | reverse complement strand
CCAAGTCTTTGAAAAAGAAAACCAAGTCTTTTTATACGAAAACGAAGATTTAACCAAAAACAGCCTTATCCCCTCCTTAAAAAACTTATTTTTAGGGAGAAAATATCCCTATATCGTATAGTAAAACGCTTATTAATGGCTAATTTTTTTTGCAATATGACTCTATAATGTAAAGTGCTATGAAGCTGTGTGTATTTTTCTTACACCGTACTCAAGTTATACTATAGGTATAGGAGTAGCCTTAGTATAAAAAGTACTAAAACTTTTTTTTATTGTATAAATATATGTAAAAACACATACTTAATAATTCACATAATTTTGTTGAATAGTGTGTATAATTTTTTCTTATTTACTTGTTTTAAAACGAGTAAAAGAAAAATTTTTTAAAAAATATTTTGTAGGTATTATAAATTGTTGTAATTTTGCACGCTGAAAATCAAAAATGCGTCCTCTTTAAAGAGTACTTAAAAATAATAAGGTATCAGTTATTGTTTAGGGTTGCGTACTTTGTGAGGATTTATCATTAAAGAATTGTTGGCTGCTTTTCTTTGGTGACGCTAAAGATGGATTTTCTGCTTGTCCTATATAGCAAAATGCTAAAAAGGAAAGGTTTTAAATAGTAAAGTTTAATTAAAAAGAACATATTATTAGATATGCCAACAATTCAACAATTAGTTCGTAAAGGACGTCAAACTGCAGAGTACAAGAGTAAATCTCCTGCTTTAGATTCTTGTCCTCAACGTAGAGGTGTTTGTACGAGAGTATATACTACAACACCAAAGAAACCTAATTCTGCTATGAGAAAGGTTGCCAGAGTTAAACTTACAAATGGAAAAGAAGTTAATGCTTACATTCCAGGTGAAGGACACAACTTGCAAGAACACTCTATAGTTATGATTAGAGGTGGTAGAGTAAAAGACCTTCCAGGTGTTAGATACCATATAATAAGAGGTGCTTTGGATACTGCAGGCGTTGATGGAAGAAAACAAAGACGTTCTAAATACGGTGCAAAAAGACCTAAAGACGCAAAGAAATAATTTATTAGGTTTAACAAATAAGGCAGAAAAAATACAATGAGAAAAGCTAGACCAAGGAAAAGAATAATTCTTCCAGATCCTAAGTTCAATGATACTTTGGTAACAAAGTTTGTAAACAATATTATGCTTAAGGGAAAGAAGAGTGTAGCATATAAAATATTTTATGATGCAATAGACATAGTTAGTGAAAAAACTAAAGAAAACGGTTTGGACGTTTGGAAGAAAGGTCTTTCAAATGTAACTCCTAACGTTGAGGTAAGAAGTAGACGTATTGGTGGTGCTACTTTCCAAATCCCTACAGAAATTCGTCCTGATAGAAAAATGTCTATGGGTATGAAGAATTTGATAGGATTTGCTCGCAAACGTTCAGAAAAAACTATGGCTATGCGTTTGGCTTCAGAAATAATCGCTGCTTCAAAAGAAGAAGGTGCAGCATTCAAACGTAAGGAAGATATCCACAGAATGGCTGAAGCTAACAAGGCATTTTCACACTTTAGAATGTAATAAATCTTTAGAGATAGAATAGGAGAGTAGATGGCAGATTTACGCAACATACGCAACATAGGCATAATGGCCCATATAGACGCAGGTAAAACTACGACTACAGAACGTATATTGTTTTATACAGGAAAAAATCACAAGATAGGTGAAACTCATGATGGTACTGCAACAATGGACTGGATGGCTCAAGAACAAGAAAGAGGTATCACCATTACTTCTGCAGCAACCACAGTATTTTGGAAGTATCAAAACAAAGATTACAAAATAAATATTATAGATACACCTGGACACGTTGATTTTACAGTAGAAGTAGAACGTTCTTTGAGAGTTTTAGATGGTGCTATTGCTTTGTTCTGTGCTGTAGGTGGAGTTGAGCCTCAAAGTGAAACAGTTTGGAGACAAGCTGACAAATATAATGTACCGCGTATTGCTTTTGTTAATAAAATGGACAGAGCAGGTGCAGACTTCTTTAATGTTTTAGGAGAAATAAGAGAGAAACTTGGTTCTCATCCTGTTCCATTGGAAATACCAATAGGACAAGAAGATATGTTTAAGGGTGTTATTGATTTGATTAAAAACAAGGCCCTTATGTATGATGAAGAATCAAAAGGTACGAAGCTTTATGAAGTTCCAATGCCTGAGGATTTGAAAGAAATCGCAGCAAAATACAGAAAAGAACTTATAGAGGGAGTTGCAGAAGAAGATGATGAACTTTTGGAAAGATATATGGAAGATGAAAATTCTATTACAGAAGAAGAAATCATCAAACATGTTAGAAAAGCAACTTGCGAACAAAGAATAGTTCCTGTATTATGTGGTTCTGCATTCAAAAACAAAGGTATTCAAAACCTTATTGATGCTGTTTGTGAATTCTTACCTTCTCCAGTAGATGTTCCAGAAGTTGTTGGTATTAATCCAAAGAATAATGAGGAAGTAACTCGTCCTGTTAGCGTAAAATCTCCATTTAGTGCATTAGCATTTAAGATTGCTACAGATCCATACGTAGGAAGAATATGTTTCTTTAGAGTTTATTCTGGTAGTTTGGAATCTGGTTCATACGTTTATAATGCAAATACAGGTAAAAAAGAAAGAATATCTCGTATTATGCAAATGCACGCAAATCACCAAAATCCTCTTGAAAGAATAGAGGCAGGTGATATAGGTGCTGCTGTAGGATTTAAGGAAATAAAGACAGGAAATACTCTTTGTGATGAGGCTCATCCTATTATATTAGAGTCTATGTCTTTCCCTGAACCTGTTATTTCTATCGCGATAGAACCAAAACAACAAGCAGATGTAGATAAATTCAACAATGCTTTAACTAAGCTTACAGAAGAAGACCCTACATTGCAAGTTCAAACAGATGAGGCTTCTGGTCAAACCATATTAAAAGGTATGGGAGAGTTGCATTTAGATATTATACTTGACAGAATAAAGAGAGAATTTAATGTTGAATGCAACGAAGGAAAACCTCAAGTAGCATATAAGGAAGCGATAACTGCAGAAGTAGAACACAGAGAGGTATATAAGAAACAAACAGGTGGTAGAGGAAAATTTGCTGATATTATATTCTCACTTGCTCCTGCAGATGAAGATGTAAAAGGATTGCAATTTGTTAATGAAGTTAAAGGTGGTAATATTCCTAAAGAATACATACCTGCTATAGAAAAAGGCTTTAAAGATGCTATGATGAATGGTGTTTTGGCTGGATTCCCTATGGAGAGTATGAAAGTCGTTGTTAAAGATGGTTCTTATCACCCAGTAGATTCAGATGCTTTATCTTTTGAGATATGTGCTCGTTTGGCTTTCAAGGCTGCTGCAAGAAAAGCTATGCCAATACTTATGGAACCAATAATGTCTGTTGAAGTAAATACTCCAGATACTTATCTTGGTGATGTAACAGGCGACCTTAATAGAAGAAGAGCTATTTTGGAAAGCATAACAGCAAAAGTAGGTGTTCAATCTGTTAAAGCACAAGTTCCATTGAGTCAAATGTTCGGTTATGTTACTGCTTTACGTACCATAACTTCAGGAAGAGCAAACTCAACTATGGAATTTTCTCATTACGCACAAGCTCCTAAAGATGTAACTGAAGAAGTTTTGAAAGAAAATAATTAACATATAAATAACTTATAATTGTGAGTCAAGAAAAACAAAAAATTAGAATTAAATTGAAGTCTTACGACCACAACTTGGTTGATAAGTCTGCTGAGAAAATCGTTAAGACTGTAAAGATGACAGGTGCTCACGTTCAAGGACCTATTCCTTTGCCAACAGCAAAGAAAATCTTTACTGTCAATCGTTCTACCTTTGTTAATAAAAAATCTCGTGAACAATTTGAGTTAAATTCATACAAACGTCTTATGGACATAAGCAGCACTTCTGCTCAAACAATAGACGCTTTAATGAAACTTGAATTACCTTCAGGAGTTGAAGTAGAAATAAAGGTTTGATAAAATTTATTAACGATTTAAAAAAATTAGTAAATAGTCCAGCCGCTGAACAAAGAATCAAGCTGGAGATAAAAAGTAAAAAAACGAAAAACAAAAAATGTCAGGATTAATTGGAAAAAAGATTGGAATGACTAGCATTTTTGATGCCTCTGGCAAGCAACAGCCATGCACAGTGATAGAAGCTGGTCCTTGTGTAGTAACACAAGTAAAAACACCTGAGAAGGATGGTTATAGTGCTATCCAATTGGCATTTGAGGAGATGAAAGAAAGCAAAGCAACAAAACCAATGAAAGGTCACTTTGCTAAAGCAGAAACAACTCCAAAAAGATATCTTGCAGAGTTCTCTCGTTTTGAAGAAGGTGAAAGAAAACACTTTGGAGAGGTTTTAACTTGCAATGTATTTACTGAAGGTGAGTTTGTTGATGTTGTTGGTATCTCTAAAGGTAAAGGTTTCCAAGGTGTTGTTAAACGTCATGGTTTTGGCGGTGTTGGTGATAGAACACACGGTCAAGATGATAGAGACAGAGCACCTGGTTCTGTAGGAGCATCTTCATACCCTTCAAGAGTATTTAAGGGAATGAGAATGGCTGGCCAAATGGGTAACCATAGAGTAAAGATTCAAAATCTTAGAATACTTAAGATTTTTGAAGAGAAGAATTTGATATTAGTTAAGGGATCTGTTCCTGGTCCTAAGGGTTCAATTTTAAAACTTGAGAGATGGAGCTAAAAGTATATAACATAAAAGGAGAAGATACCGGAAGAACCATAGAGGTTATGGATTCTTTGTTTCAAACCGAACCTAACGATCACGTTATTTGGTTAAGTGTAAAACAATTTTTAGCAGACCAAAGACAAGGAACTCATAAGGCAAAAGAACGTTCCGAAGTTTCAGGTTCTACTAGGAAGTTAAAGAGACAAAAAGGTACCGGTGGTGCTAGAGCTGGTGATATAAATAGCCCTTTGATGGTTGGTGGAGGTAGAGTTTTCGGACCAAGACCACGCGATTATAGATTTAAACTTAATAAGAAAGTTAAATCTTTGGCAAGACTTTCAGCTCTGTATTATAAGGCTAAAGATGAGCAGATTAAAGTTGTAGAAGACTTTTCTTTTGATGCACCAAAAACCAAGAAAATGGTTGAGGTTTTGGACTCATTACAATTAAAAGATAAAAAATCTTTGTTTGTTTTATTGCCAAATAAAGAAAGTTTTGTAACTTTGTCGGCTAGAAATCTTAAGCAGGTTAAGGTGATAAGTGCGCATACATTGAACACATACGAAATATTACATGCTAATACTTTGGTGTTTAGTGAATCTGCACTTAAGGAATTAAATGAAATGCATAAAAATTCCTAATTAGTGTTAAGGTAAAAAAGAATAGATAGAGATGAATATCATTGTAAAACCGCTTATTACAGAGAAGATGACAAAGATAAACGAGAAAGATAATTCTCGTTGTGCTTTCATCGTTGATAAAAGGGCGAATAAGATAGAAATAAAGAAAGCAGTAGAAGACTTGTATAGTGTAAAAGTAGCAAGTGTAAATACTATTAATTATAGTGGCAAAAGAAAAGCAAGATACACAAAGGCTGGTTACATTCAAGGTCGTACAAATGCTTATAAGAAGGCCATGATTACTTTGGCCAAAGGTGAAACAATTGACTTTTTTAGCAATATTTAATTAAAGAGATGGCTTTAAAGAAATTAAAACCGACAACACCGGGACAAAGACACAAAATAGCTAGTTCTTTCGAAGAGATAACCAAGAGCAAACCTGAGAAGAGTTTGGTTTTTGGAGTCCGCAAGACAGGTGGAAGAAATAATCAAGGAAAAATGACCATGAGATATATTGGTGGTGGTCATAAAAGATTATATCGTGTAATAGATTTCCGCAGAGATAAGGACAATATACCTGCTGTAGTAAAATCAATAGAATATGATCCAAATCGTACTGCTCGTATTGCTTTGGTTTGTTATGCAGATGGTGAAAAACGCTATATTGTTTCTCCTAACGGATTGAAAGTCGGTCAGACAATTATGTCAGGTAAAGGAGTTGCCCCTGAAATAGGCAATACATTGTTGCTTGGTGAGATACCTTTCGGAACAATGATTCACAATATAGAATTAAGACCTGGAGAAGGTGCAAAATTAGTGAGAAGTGCAGGTTCATACGCACAACTTATGTCTCGTGATGGTAAGTATGCTATCATAAAAATGCCTTCAGGTGAAACTCGTATGATACTTCAAGCTTGTAAAGCAACTATAGGTGTTGTTTCTAACACTGAACATAGTTTGGAAGTATCTGGTAAAGCAGGTCGTTCTCGTTGGTTGGGAAGAAGACCTAGAGTTAGAGGCGTTGTTATGAACCCTGTTGATCACCCAATGGGAGGTGGTGAAGGTCGTGCTTCAGGAGGACATCCTCGTACACGTAAGGGTATACCTGCTAAGGGTTACAAGACAAGAGCTCCTAAGAAGACTTCAAACAAGTATATAATAGAAAGACGTAAGAAATAATTAAAATCAGAGAAGTATGAGCCGTTCATTAAAAAAAGGACCTTATATTTATTATAAGTTAGAGAAAAAAGTTTTGGATGCACAAGCCAAAAACAATAAGAACACTATCAAAACATGGTCAAGAGCTTCAATGATTTCTCCTGATTTTGTTGGTTTGACAATAGCTGTTCATAATGGAAACAAGTTTATCCCTGTTTATGTTACTGAAAATATGGTAGGTCATAAATTAGGTGAATTTGCTCCTACAAGAATATTCAGAGGACATGCTGGTCAAAAAGATAAAGGTAAGAAATAAAAAGACGTATAGAAGATGGGATCAAGAAAACATAAACGTGCCGAAGAATATAAAGAGGCAAGAAAGAGCAGATATGTTGCAAGATTGAATAACAATCCTACATCTCCAAGAAAAACACGTCTTATGGCAGATGCTATAAGAGGTCTTGATGTTAATAAGGCTTTGGGTATATTGCAATATTCACATAGAGAATCTGCACCTAAGTTAAGAAAATTATTACTTTCAGCTATTGCAAATTGGCAAGCAAAAAATGTTGGCAAATCAGTAGAAGATAGTAATCTTTTTGTAAAGCAAATATGTGTTAATGGAGGAAGACAATTGAAACGTCTTCGTACTGCACCTCAAGGTCGTGGTTATAGAATTAGAAAGCGTTCTAACCATATTATATTAGAGATAGGTAGTAGAATTGACAATGTTGCTACTCCACAATCTAATGATGCAGAAAATAAATAGTTTGGAATTTAAGAAAATTTTAAAAGGATGGGACAAAAAACAAATCCGATAGGAAACAGACTAGGTATCATCAGAGGTTGGGATTCAAATTGGTATGGTGGTAGAACATTCGAATCCAAATTAGTAGAAGATGATAAGATAAGAAAGTATCTTGGTGTACGTTTAAATAATGCTGAAATATCTAAGATATATATTGAGCGTACATTAAAACGTATAACTGTTACTATTAATACAGCAAAACCAGGCCTTATCATTGGTAAAGGCGGACAAGAAGTTGATAAGATAAAAGAAGAGTTGAAAAAACTTACAGAAAAAGAAGTTCAAATCAACATCTTAGAAGTAAAACGTCCAGAATTAGAAGCAAGACTTGTTGCTGAAAATATAGCTCGTCAAATAGAAGGTAGAGTTTCTTACAGAAAAGCTGTTAAGATGGCTATAACTTCTACAATGCGTGTTGGTGCAGAAGGTATTAAAGTTTCTGTTTCAGGTCGTATCGGTGGAGCTGAAATGGCAAGAACTGAACACTATAAAGAAGGAAGAACTCCTTTGCACACTTTACGTGCAGATATAGATTATGCTTTGGCAGAAGCACATACAACATACGGTCGTATTGGTATCAAAGTATGGATATGTAGAGGTATAGTTTATAACAAGGTCGAATTAGTTCCTTCTACTATAGGTGGAATGAAAGATGGAGGTAGAGCAGGACAAAGATTTAACATGGGTTCACGTCCTCGTCGTAAAAATAATAGTAAGGATTTTAAATAATAGAGTGATATGTTACAGCCAAATAAGACAAAATACAGAAAACAGCAGAAGGGCAAGATGAAAGGAATGGCTTTCAGAGGTCATGAGTTGGCATTTGGAAGTTTTGGAATTAAGTCTTTGAACACTTCATTTATTACAGGTCGTCAAATAGAGGCTGCTCGTCAGGCCATTACTCGTTATATGAAACGTGAAGGACAATTATGGATTAGAATCTTTCCTGATAAGCCTATAACTAAGAAACCTAACGAAGTTCGTATGGGTAAAGGAAAGGGAGCTCCTGAATATTTCGTAGCAAGAGTAAAACCAGGAACACTTTTGTTTGAAGCAGAGGGCGTACCTATCGCTGTCGCAAAAGAGGCTATGAGACTTGGCGCTCAGAAATTGCCTGTAATAACAAAGTTTGTAGTACGTAGAGATTATGTAGAACAATAAATTATAAGGAGATAAACGATGAAAAATAATTTAGGTTTAAAAGAGCTTTCTGATAAAGAATTACAAGAAAGACTTGAAGCAGAACAAATGCAGTTGGTAAAAATGAAGATTAATCATGCAGTATCTCCATTGGAGAATCCTAATTTATTGGCAACTACTCGTAAAAACATAGCAAGAATAAATACTGAGATTTCTCTTAGAAGAAAACTTGCTAATGAAAATAAGTAAGTAACGTAAAGAATTTGATAGACAATGGAAAGAAATCTTAGAAAAGAAAAAGTTGGTGTAGTTGTGAGCGATAAAATGGATAAAACTATCAATGTTTTGGTTGAAAGAAAAATCAAACATCCAAAATATGGTAAGTTTTTGAAAAGAAGTAAAAAGTTCATGGCACATGACGAAAAACAAGAAGCTAAAATAGGAGATACTGTTCGCATAATGGAAACAAGACCATTGAGTAAGAACAAGTGTTGGAGATTAGTTGAAATAATAGAAAAAGCTAAATAAGATATGATACAACAAGAAACGAGATTAGTTGTCGCTGATAATAGTGGAGCGAAAAGTGCTTTGTGTATTAGAGTTCTGGGAGGAACTAAAGCACGCTATGCTTCAGTAGGAGACAAAATAGTTATTGCCGTAAAAGATGCATTGCCTTCAGGTAATGTAAAGAAAGGTTCTGTATCCAAAGCAGTTGTTGTTAGAACAAAAAAAGAAATAAGACGTCAAGATGGTTCTTATATTCGTTTCGATGACAATGCTTGTGTATTACTTACGGCTACCGATGAATTAAGAGGAACTCGTATTTTTGGACCAGTAGCAAGAGAGTTACGTGAGAAACAATTTATGAAAATAGTTTCTTTGGCTCCAGAAGTACTATAACGCAAAAAAATATTATAGATATGAAATTGCACATAAAAAAAGGGGATACAGTAAAAGTTATTGCAGGAAACTCAAAAGGTATTACAGGAAAAGTTTTGGTTGTATATCCAAAGGAGAATAGAGCAATCGTAGAGGGTGTTAATAAAATAAAAAAACACACAAAACCTAATCCGAAGAATACACAAGGCGGTATAATAGAGAAAGAAGCCCCTATACATATTTCCAATTTAATGCTTGTTGATGGAAAAGGTAATGCAACAAGAATTGGAAGACGTCTTGATGAGAAAACAAATAAATTAGTTCGTTATTCTAAAAAAACAGGGGAGGTAATAAAATAATGTATAGTCCAAGATTAAAAAATAAATACAAGGAAGAAATAATGCAATCCTTGATGAAGGAGTATAATTATACTACAGTTATGCAAGTGCCTCGCTTGTTGAAAATTTCTTTAAATCAAGGTTTAGGTAAATTGGCTTTAAATGATAAAAAAGTCATAGATAAAGGTGTAGAGGAAATGACTGCAGTTGCTGGACAAAAGGCAGTTGCTACAAAATCCAAAAAAGATATATCAAACTTTAAACTTAGAAAAGGTATGCCTGTAGGTGTTAGAGTTACACTTAGAGGAGATAGAATGTATGAGTTTTTGGATAGATTAATTTCTACAGCAATACCTCGTATTAGAGACTTTAGAGGAATTGATGCTAAAGGATTTGACGGAAAAGGAAATTATACTTTCGGTGTTCAAGAGCAAATAATATTCCCAGAAATTGATATAGATAAAATAGATCATATCAATGGAATGGATATAACATTTGTTACTTCTGCAAATACTGATAAAGAAGCATTTTCTTTACTGAAAGCATTTGGTTTTCCATTTAAGAACGAATCAGAAAAATAAGATTAAAGATGGCAAAAGAATCAATAAAAGCTCGCGAGAGAAAAAGAGAGTATTTGGTAAAGAAATACGCAGCAAAACGTCAGGCTCTTTTAGAGGCTGGTGATTATGAAGGATTGCAGAAATTACCAAAGAATGCGTCACCTGTACGTTTGCACAATCGTTGTAAATTAACAGGCAGACCAAAAGGATATATGAGACAATTTGGCATTTCAAGAATTAATTTCAGAGAAATGGCATTGGCAGGTTTGATACCAGGAGTAAAGAAAGCTTCTTGGTAAGAGAATACCACCAGTAAAAATAGTAAATTAATAAATAAAAAGAAAAGAAATGTTAACAGATCCAATTGCAGATTATTTGACTCGCATAAGAAATGCAGTGAGTGCAAGACATAGAGTTGTTGAGATACCTTCTTCAAAGATGAAAAAAGAAATGACAAAAATTCTTTTTGATAAGGGTTATATCTTGAATTACAAATTTGAAGAAGAAACCTTCCCAAAGACAATAAAAATAGCTTTGAAGTATCATCAACAAACTAAAGAACCAGCTATCTCAATGTTGAAAAGAGTAAGTACTCCTGGTTTGAGAAAATATGTTGGTGTTGATGATTTACCAAGAGTATTAAATGGCTTGGGAATTGCTATTATATCTACTTCACGTGGATTGATGACCGATAAAGAGGCAAGAGCTTTAAGAGTTGGTGGTGAAGTAATTTGTTACGTTTGTTAAATGAAGGAGGGAATAAAATGTCAAGAATAGGAAAGTTACCAATCAATATTCCTGCGGGAGTTGAAGTAAATGTAAGCAAAGATAATGTTGTTACAGTAAAAGGTAAGCTTGGAACTTTGCAACAGGCAGTTAATCCTTGTATAAGTGTAAATATTGAAGATGGTGTAATGCATTTGACTCGTGAGTCTGATTCTAAAACACACAAATCTCTTCACGGATTATACAGAGCATTAATAAATAATATGGTTATTGGTGTTTCTGAAGGATTCCATACTACACAAGAAGTTATAGGTGTTGGATACAAAGCACAAGCACAAGGACAAGTTCTTGAGTTAGCATTAGGTTATTCACACAGTATATTTATGGTTTTACCTGATGAAATAAAGGTTGAAACTATAACAGAAAAAGGAAAGAACCCTTTGATTAAGATGACTTGTTGTGATAAACAACTTATAGGTCAAGTTGCAGCTAAAATACGTTCTCTACGTAAGCCTGAACCATACAAAGGTAAAGGTATTCGTTTCCAAGGTGAAGTTGTACGTAAGAAAGCTGGTAAAGCTGCTGCAAAATAAAATAATTTAAGAAATAAGAAAATCTGAGGATACGTAAATGGCAACTAAGAAAGATTTAAGAAGATTGAAGATTAAGATGAGGATCCGTAAGAAAGTGAGCGGTTCTGCTCAAAAACCTCGTCTTTCAGTTTTTAGGAGTAATAAAGAAATTTATACTCAGTTAATTGATGATGTGAATGGAGTTACATTAGCTGCAGCATCGTCATTGGAAAAGAATTTTCAAAAAGAAGGCAACAAAACAGAAGTTGCAAAACAAGTTGGTAAAGTGTTAGCAGAAAGAGCTAAAGAAAAAGGCATTGAAACAGTTGTTTTTGATAGAAATGGTTATTTATACCATGGTCGTGTTAAAGCTTTGGCTGATTCCGCAAGAGAAAATGGTTTAAAATTCTAAGAAGATGGCAGAACTGAATATAAAAAGAGTAAAATCAAGCGAAATAGAATTCAACGATAAGCTTGTAAGTATAAATAGAGTTACCAAGGTAACTAAGGGAGGTAGAACATTTAGTTTTTCTGCCATTGTTGTTGTAGGAAATGGTAATGGTATAGTAGGATACGGTTTAGGAAAAGCAAAAGAAGTTGCTGCTGCTATTTCTAAAGGTTCTGATGATGCTAAAAAGAATCTTATCAAAGTTCCTATTCTTAAAGGTACCATACCTCATGAACAAGAAGGTAAATATAGTGGTGCAAGAGTATTCCTAAAACCAGCTGCTCCTGGTACTGGAGTTATAGCCGGTGGTGCTATGCGTGCTGTTTTAGAAAGTGTTGGTGTTAAAGACGTCTTGGCTAAGTCTAAGGGATCTTCTAACCCTCATAGCGTTGTAAAGGCTACTATAGCTGCTTTGTTGAAAATGAAAGATCCATATACTGTTGCTAAGTTAAGAGGCATAGAAATGGATAGAGTCTTTAACGGTTAATTCAAATATGGCTATGAAAGTAAGAATAACTCAAATAAAAAGTGGAATAGGTTATCCACTTCGTCAAAAACAAACCCTAAAATCTTTGGGTATAAGAAAAATGAATCACTCTGTGGAGCATGAACTTAATCCTCAAATTCAGGGTATGATAGACAAAGTAAAACATTTGGTTAAAGTTGAAGAGATTAATTAACATAAAATAAAGTAATTAATTATGGATTTAAGTAATTTAAAACCTGCTTTAGGCGCAACAAAAAGTCGCAAAAGAATAGGTAGAGGACAAGGTTCTGGTTATGGTGGTACATCTACTCGTGGACATAAAGGAGCTAAATCTCGTTCTGGATATAGTAGAAAAGTAGGATTTGAAGGTGGTCAGATGCCTTTATATAGATTGGTTCCAAAGTTTGGTTTCAAAAACATAAACCGTGTAGAGTATGTTGGAATAAACTTAGACACCTTAGAACAAATGTCTGAAAAGTTTAATACAAACGATATTACTATTGATCTTTTAAAAGAAAATTGCGTTGTATCAAGAAACGAAAAAGTTAAGGTTCTTGGTAGAGGAGAATTAACTAAGGCTATAAACGTTACAGTTAATGCTATCTCTAAAAATGCAAAAGCTGCTATTGAATCAAAAGGTGGCGTGGTTACTATAATCTAAAAATTGTAATTTAATGAAGCGATTTATCAATACAATCAAAAACATTTGGAGTATAAACGACTTAAGAGCCAAAATCATTTATACATTAGGTTTAATTCTTGTGTATAGAATAGGTTCATACGTTGTTATACCAGGTATCAATCCTTCAGACTTGGGATCTTTGCAAAGTCAAACACAAGATGGAGTTTTGGGATTGTTGAATATGTTTTCTGGTGGTGCGTTCTCCAATGCATCTGTTTTTGCATTGGGTATTATGCCTTACATCACAGCATCTATCGTTGTTCAACTTTTAACAATGGTTGTACCTTATTTTATGAAGATGCAACGTGAAGGTGAAAGTGGTAGAAACAAAATTAACCAAATCACACGTTGGCTGACAGTCATTGTTACAATCTTTCAATCTTTTGCATATTTAGCAAATTTGCGTAATCAATTACAAGGAGCACATATATTCAATATATTTGGAGGAAACAATATCACATTCTTAAATTGGGTATTGCCTATTTCAATTCTATTGACTTGTGGAACTTTGTTTGTAATGTGGATGGGAGAAAGAATCACTGATAGAGGTATAGGAAATGGTATATCTTTATTGATTATGATTGGTATTATTGCTCGTTTGCCTTTTGCTTTATTTGCAGAATTCGCTTCAAGAATGGAAAGCCAAGCAGGACAGTTGGTTATATTATTTGTTGAATTAATAATATGGTTAGTTGTCATCATGCTTTGTATTCTTTTGGTTCAAGGAACAAGAAGAATACCTGTTCAGTATGCAAAACGTATTGTAGGAAATAAACAATATGGAGGTGTTAGACAATACATTCCTATCAAAGTAAATGCTGCTGGCGTTATGCCTATCATTTTTGCTCAGGCTATAATGTTTATTCCTGTAACTATTATGGGATTTTCTGGACCAAATTCTTCTATGAGTGGAATAGCTACTGTTTTATCTAATTTTGATGGTTTTTGGTATAACTTCATCTTTGGATTAATGGTTATAGTTTTCACATATTTCTATACTGCTGTTGCAATCAATCCAAAGCAAATGGCAGATGATATGAAGAAGAATGGTGGTTTTGTTCCTGGAGTAAAACCAGGAAAGAAAACAGAAGAGTTCTTTGATAATATTCTTTCCAAAGTAACTTTACCTGGTTCAATATTCCTTGCTTTTGTTGCAATATTACCTGCTATCGTAAGATTGTTTGGTGTAAATTCTCAATTCGCTCAATTTTATGGTGGAACTTCTCTATTAATTCTTGTAGGAGTTGTTTTGGATACATTGCAACAAATAGAGAGTCACTTGTTGATGAGACATTATGATGGTCTTACAAAAACAGGTCGTATAAAAGGTAGAGGTGGCAATATGTAATCTTCTAAGGAGATAAGTTGAAATGATACAAACAAAAACTTCTGAAGAAATAAACCAAATGAAGGTATCTGCTCTTATGGTTGGAGAAACTTTGGCAGAGATTGCTAAGGTTCTCAAACCCGGAGTTACTACTCTTGCGTTAGATAAACTTGCAGAAGAGTTTATTCGTTCAAAAGGAGCGATACCTACATTTAAGGGTTATGGAGGGTTTCCTGCTTCTTTGTGTATATCCATAAATGAAGTTGTTGTTCATGGAATACCTGGAAAAAGAGAAATTCAAGAAGGGGATGTTATTTCAGTTGATTGTGGTTGCACTTTTAATAATTGGGTAGGTGATTCCGCTTATACTTTTGCAGTAAAAGGCATAAAAGAAGAAGACCGTCAATTGTTAAAGGTTACAAAAGAATCTCTTTACAAGGCAATAGACAAATGCGTAATAGGAAAACGTTTAGGCGATATTGGTGATGCAGTACAGTCATATTGTGAATCTTTTGGTTATGGCGTTGTTAGAGAATTGTGTGGTCATGGTTTAGGTCATGTTATGCACGAAGAACCTAACGTTCTTAATTATGGTAGAAAAGGAACAGGAGCAAAACTAAGAGAAGGAATGACAATAGCAATTGAACCTATGATAACATTAGGAAACAAAGAAGTTGTCTTCCACAATGATGGTTGGACTTGCACAACAGTGGATAATTCAACTGCAGCACATTATGAACATGATGTTGCTATAACAAAGAATGGTCCAATTGTCTTATCAAGTTTTCAGAAGATAGAAGATGCAATAAAGGAAAACGATAATTTGGAATTAATAAACTAAATAATATGGCAAAACAAGAGCCGATACAGTTAGATGGTGTTGTATTAGAATCGTTGGGTAATGCAATGTTTAGAGTGGAGTTAGATAGCGGACACGTTATTACTGCTTCTATTTCAGGAAAAATGCGTATGCATTACATCAAAATTCTTCCTGGAGATAAAGTTCAGGTAGAAATGTCTCCATACGATTTAACAAAAGGAAGAATAACATACAGACACAAATAGAACAAAATAAATAAATATAGATATGAAAGTTAAAACTTCAGTAAAGAAAAGATCTCCAGAGTGCATCGTTGTACGAAGAAAAGGAGTTGTCTATGTGATAAATAAGAAAAACCCTAAGTTTAAACAACGTCAAGGTTGATTCTTATTTGATTAAATAATAATAAAAGTAAAAATAATAATTAGTTTATGGCAAGAATTGCAGGAATTGACTTACCAAGAACAAAGAGTGGAGTAATAGGCCTTACTTATATATATGGTATAGGTAAGAGTTCTGCTTCTAAAATTTTGGCTGAGGCTGGAATAGATGAACAGAAAAAGGTAAGTGATTGGAGTGATGATGAGCAAAATGCTATTCGTAACATCATTAGCGAAAAGTTTAAAGTTGAAGGTGATCTTCGTTCAGAAGTTCAAATGAACATTAAACGTTTAATGGATATAGGATGTTATAGAGGTATTAGACATCGTTCAGGCTTACCAGTACGTGGACAAAGTACTAAAAACAATGCTCGTACTCGTAAAGGTAGAAAGAAAACTGTTGCAAACAAAAAGAAAGCAACTAAGTAAGTAAAGTAAATTAACAATTGAATGCGGATTACCTATAAAAAAGAATAGAATAAAGCGGAGCATTCAATAAAACTACGAAAAAATGGCAAAAAATTCAAAACCAACAAAGAAAAGAGTAGTAAAAGTTGAACCACAAGGCAGAGCAACAATCTTTGCATCTTTCAACAATTGCATTATTTCCTTGACCAATAATGCAGGACAAGTGATTTCATGGTCTTCAGCTGGAAAGATGGGTTTCAAGGGTTCAAAGAAGAATACCCCATACGCTTCACAAATGGCAGCAGAGGATTGCGCTAAAGTTGCGTATGATTATGGTTTAAGAAAAGTAAAGGTATTCGTAAAGGGTCCTGGAGCAGGACGTGAAGCAGCTATACGTGCTATTAATACATGTGGCATTGAAGTATTGGAAATAACAGACGTTACTCCATTACCACACAATGGTTGCCGTCCTCCAAAAAGAAGACGTGTATAATTTTTTTTAGTAATTAATTTAATAAAGTTGTAGAAAATGGCAAGATACACAGGACCTAAAACCAAAATAGCAAGAAAATTCAGAGAGCCAATATACGGACCTGATAAGTCTTATGATAAACGTCCATACGCACCAGGACAACACGGAAGTCGCAGACGTGCAAAACAATCTGAATATGGTGTTCAGTTGATGGAAAAACAAAAAGCTAAATACACTTATGGTATATTAGAAAGACAATTCCGTAACTTGTTTGACAAAGCTTCTCGTAAGGGAGGTATCACAGGTGAAGTTTTGCTTCAATTAATAGAATCTCGTTTGGACAATGTTGTTTATCGTTTGGGTATAGCAAAGACTCGTAATCAAGCACGTCAATTGGTATCTCATAAACATATAACCGTTAATGGTTCAGTTGTTAATATTCCTTCTTATCTATTGAAAGAAGGTGATAGCGTAGGCGTTAGAGAGCGTTCAAAATCTTTGGAAGTTATAGAAGATTCTTTGGCTTCAAGAATGCAATATTCATGGCTTGAGTGGGACGAGGCTAAGAAAGAAGGTAAGTTTATGAACTATCCTCAAAGAGCAGATATTCCAGAAAAGATTAACGAGCAAGCTATCGTTGAGTTGTATTCTAAGTAAAAATAATAAATAGGAGAAATAATATATGGCCATATTAGCTTTTCAACAACCTGAAAAGGTTATAATGATAGAGTCAGACAATTACAAAGGTAAATTTGAGTTTCGTCCTTTGGAGCCTGGCTACGGTAATACGATAGGAAATGCTTTACGTAGAATATTGTTATCTTCATTAGAGGGATTTGCAATCACTGCTGTACGTATTGAGGGAGTTGATCATGAATTTGATACTATTCATGGTGTTGTTGAAGATATGACAGAAATCATTCTTAATCTAAAACGTCTTAGCTTTAAACGTCAGATTGAGGAACAAGAAAGCGAAGAAGTGTCTTTCAAAATAGAAGGCAATACAGTTTTCTTGGCAAAGGACATCAATAAATATCTTAACGCATTTCAAGTTCTTAATACAGACGTAGAGATATGTCACATGACTTCTGATGTAAGCCTAAACATAACTATGCGTATTGAAAAAGGAAGAGGATATGTGCCTTCAGAAGAAAATGTAAGAAGTAATGATCCCGTTGGAACAATTGCTATAGATTCTATATTTACTCCAATAAAGAATGTAAAATATTCTGTAGAGAACTATAGAGTTGGGCAAAGAACAGACTATGACAAACTTGTTTTTGACATAGAAACAGACGGATCTATAACTCCAAAAGATGCATTGAAGGAGGCCGCTCAAATACTTATTCAGCATTTGGTATTATTCTCCGATAAGAAAATAGATATTCAAACCGACATTCAAAGCCAAACAGATGATTTTGACGAAGAAACATTGCATATTCGTCAAATGCTTAAGACAAGACTTGTTGATATGGACTTGTCAGTTAGAGCTCTTAACTGTTTGAAAGCAGCAGAGGTAGATACTCTTGGAGACCTTGTTCAGATAGCTAAATCTGAATTGTTGAAGTTCCGTAATTTTGGTAGAAAATCTCTAACAGAATTGGAGAACTTAGTTAAGTCTAAGAACCTTGAGTTTGGTATGGATATTTCAAAGTATAAATTAGAAAAAGAGTAAATAAGATGAGACACGGTTGTAAAGTAAATCATTTATCAAGAACAGCAGCCCACAGAAGTTCTATGCTTTCTAATATGGCATCTTCCTTGATAAAACATAAAAGAATAGAAACCACTTTGGCTAAGGCTAAAGCGTTGAAGAAATATGTAGAGCCATTGATAACTAAATCCAAAGAAGATTCAACACACCAAAGACGTATTGTGTTCGCAAAGCTTAGAGATAAAGAAGCTGTAACAGAATTGTTCCGTGAAGTATCTCAAAAGGTTGCTAACCGTAATGGTGGTTACACTCGTATCCTTAAAATAGGAAGACGTTTAGGAGACGGTGCTGAAATGGCTATGATGGAATTGGTAGATTATAATGAAAACATGCTTAAGGAGACTACAAAGAAAGCTAAGACAACTCGTAGAGGTGGTAGAAAAAAAGCTGCTAACGTAGAAGTTCCTGTAGCAGAAGTTCCAAAGGAGGAAGTTGCTGAGGAAGTAAAGGCAGAAGAGCCTGCTACTGAAACTGCAACAGAAGAAACCCCAAAGGCAGAATAATTATCTATTGATTTCTTAGATAAAAGAAAAAATCTGTTTATCTGAAAAGATAGACAGATTTTTTTCATGAGAGCGAATAAGATTTTTACAATATTTTTATGTCTTTGTGAAGAATGGCACACTTTTTTATAAACTAAATGAAAAGAGTATTTGCTTATGAAACGAGTAGTTATATTTTTACTGATAGCGTTGATGCTTTTGCCATGTAAAGCACAACAGAGCAATCCATCTAAACATGAGATGAGTGTTTCTGCAGGCTTGTTACCAAGTACAGATAATAGGATGTTTTTGGATATATTGATAGCTGCATTAACATTAGGTTTAGTAGTCCCAGATGATATGGCAAGCTATGGTTCTTATTCTCTTGAATATACTTATCATCAATCAGATAAACTTGCTTATGGTCTTCTTGCAGGTTATAGTGCAAACAAAACTATATACAAAAGTGGTTATGATGATGTAAACTATAAAAGAGAGAACTTCAGAAACTACTATTATTGTATGCCGACACTCAAAATTACTTGGTCACATAAAAGTCATGTGAATTTTTATTCTTATGCAGGCGTAGGAGCATACTACAGATACGAGACGACAATGCCATTAGACGACAGTGGAGCAGAGAAAAGTTCTGATGATCAACTGATGGTAGCCTTTCAACTAACTCCAATAGGTGCTGAGTTTGGAGGAGAAAGGTTTAAGTTCTTCACTGAATTAGGAGTAGGAAATAAAGGTTTCCTCAGTGCAGGATTTAGATTTAAACTTTAAAGAATCTGTTTTTCTATTTGTGTAATTTTTCCGCCAACTGGCACAACAAAAAATAGCCAACTGACATAATAAGAAAAGAATTGTGTCGTCATTGTAAGTGTGAATGTTTGAGAAAAAAACATGGTAGTGTCCCTAAAAAGTGTGTAAAATTCATAGTGTTTTATTTTTATTATTTGCAAATTTAAAATACTTCCGAATTTTACACACTTTTTTTGGAATACTATCCCATGCTTCTTAATAATATTTCATCACTTTGTATCATTTTGCAAAGATAAGGAATCTAACTACAATAAAAGTTTTGTATCTACTTGTAATCTCTGCACTTCGATTAGTGGGCAATTAACAATCTTCTTAAAATAGACAATTCATTCTCTATTGTGGCAAAGTGCCTTAGTATTGCTATTTCTTTACTTTCTTCTTCTTTTTGGATAATAGGCTTTATTTCTTGCTTGATACTCTCATTATATGCTTTTTGTACCTTTATCCAAAAATCTGCTGTTATACCCCCTAAATTTTCTGCTATCTTTTCAGCAATGGATTTTGTTATATTCTTTTTGCCATTGATAATAGCATTAAAATTACTCGGCTGTATTCCAATAGCCGCTGCAAAGTCTTTTTGTTTAATTCCCCTCGCTTGTAATTCTTCTTTTAAAATCTCGCTTGGATGTACAACCTTATAAGGTGTTAATTTATTTTTTGTTTCCATAATGTGTTGTATCTAATTTTAATAATGTTATTTCTATCTTATTTTCATTTTCTGTAAATAATAATCTCTCAACCCTGTTTTGTACTATTCTAATACTACTAATTCCTGTATAATCGTGTTTTAAACGTTCATAATGAAGAAAACTGATATTCTGTACTTCCATTATGTCTTTGGCAAATAGAAGCGTTGTATATGCTCTTATTAGTCCATTCATTAAAACATTGTCTTTTACAATCTTTTTGTAATGTTTATTCTTTCCTGCGGCTATTAATTCCTCTAAATCTTTGTCTTTAAAAATTATTTCCATAGTCTAATATTCTGTTTGCAAAATTATATATTTTTTTTAATTAAGTATAATAATTATATAGTTTTATTAGCTATTTTTATAATCGCACTTACTATCGTGCGATGAATACAAATTTTCAAAAGACGCGGAATTAGTATTAAAATTAGTCAATATTTTATCCTTTAATATCATTTTGCAAAGATAGAAAAATTTTTAATCTGTCATTCTTAAAGCCATATAGAGAAATAGCTTATAAATAATTTTAATTAATTTGTAATTTAATGGTCATAACCCGGATAAAAGCCTATAATACCACGAAAGACTACTCTTATTGTTTTATTATGCCTTGGATCCGGCTCATAATCTTTACTTTTACGTGTCATTATTGGGAAATAAAAACCGTTATTTATCCAACAATCTTCATTTTTATTTTTATCTATGGGTATTAGCTTATTCTTTTTTATTTGTAAAGGAAAATTATCCAAATAGATTCTATCCATTTTATCATCTGTTATTTTAATTTTATATTCTCCATAATGATGATCCCCTTTAGCTAAAAAACGTTTATATATAGCACCATCGAAGATAACAATAATATCATCACAAAAAGAAACAGGACATTTAAATTCTTTGTTTATATCATCATATAAAATACAACAACCAACACACTCTATATCCATTTGGTACTCCCCATGTAATTCAGGGGGACGTGAGAAAAATTTTATATTATAATGAAGACCATTTCCATCTTCCATCTTATATCCCTCTTCCCTACTTATTTTTTCTAAAACAAAGGCTGTTTTTACTTTCGAATTTAAAAATAATGTATCTTCTATCTTGTAATATGTCCCTGTGTCGTAAAATATCATTGCATTATCACTATAAAAAGATGCTACATACATGGAATCATTGATAAATTCTAATTTACCAAAATCATTTTTACCATAATATGTTTGAGGAAAAACGATATTGCAAAATATAACACACATTGTTGCAATAAAAAAATTTTTCATGTTCTATTTATGATTATATATTATGACCTTATCCCTATATTTATGACGATATTCTCGTTCGGTAGTTATAGGTAGTAATCTGTTATAGGCATCAGTATCAGGCAATTGATAATTCCTGTGATTTAAATTATAATCTAATCTAAAATTACCATTGTTTAACATTGTATTCCCAGAAAACATCGCTCCCCTCGTAAAAGCTTCTTGTTCCAAAAGTTTAGAATTACTACAGGTTATTTGTTCCCCTTTATCGTTTATAACAAAACCTAATTTTCCTTCATAGAACTGATAAGTATGTTTAAGTTCATGCGCTAAAGGTTCCATTATTAAATTTACATTATTGCATTTTGAGGCTAAGGATATATTTATTACATTTTTATTTCCATCTTTACCTCCATAGGAAACTTCACCTTGAATATCTTTGCCCAAATT
>JBGUWU010000035.1:0-2244 GCA_045221575.1 Bacteroidales bacterium | reverse complement strand
TAAAGTTTTTGCAAAGACAATAATATTTACTTTAAACCACAACGAATAGCAAAGACTGCTAAATAGTTCCCTTTAAAACTATTTTCTGTAACTTAGAATCACTGTATTATTTTTTGATTATAAGGCAAAAAGACTTGATTTTAGTAAAAAAAGATCAACTCTTCTTTCACAAAGACTTGGTTTTTATAAACAAAAACGGCGTTTTTATCTATAAAAAACAAGATTTTAGCATACAAAAACGGCGTTTTCGTATTTGAAAAGCTCGTTTTTAAACAAAAGATGCCTTATCACCTCTCAAAAAAAGCAGATTTTGAGAGCCTGTTTTTGTATGTCCATACATCAAGTTTTTATTTAAAAAAAGTAGATTTAGTTTTTCCTTTTTAAAAATGAGGATTATTCTTTTAAATTTAGAATAATTCTAATTGTTGTCCTATTTCTGGGTGTTGCTTTTCTTTCTTGCCAAAGAAAATCTCCATATTTCCAAATTGTTTATCTGTTATTGTTAATATGCCTATGTGTCCGTTAGGTGGCAAGATGCGTTTTACTCTATTGATATGAACATCAGCTGTTTCCTTACTAACACAATGACGTAGATACATAGAAAACTGAAACATAGCAAAGCCATCTTTTAACAGGTTCTTTCTAAAATCTGTATAAATCTTTCTATCTTTTTTTGTCTCAGTAGGCAAATCAAAGAAAACAAGCACCCACATAATCCTATAAGCATTAAACCTCTCCATTTTCGTAAGTAGGATATTTGATTTTTCTTCTTGTGTTTGCAAAACATTGAGAAAGAGAAGAAGTCGTTTCTGCAACGGCTAACATTAAAGGTCTTTGTTGTTTATTTATCTTTACATCTATAACAGGCAGAGTAAGTAGCCTTGCCTTTATTTCTTTGTTGAGTTCTTCAATATCAGGATATGTTTTTATTGTTTGAAGAACTAAGTTGTCAGCATAAGGACGATAAGGTTCCATAATATCATCAGCAAGACAATAAGCATTATATTTGTTTTTATGATGAATGCCTAAAGTTGGTAAAAGACCGGAACCGACAAGATTTCTTGCAACTATGGCTCTAAGTATAGCATAGGCATAATTAAAGAAATTATTGGGATAATCTCCAAAACGTTCTCGTTTAAAATTCTCATGAGCTTGCAAAAGATTTTCCCAATAGTAAGCAGCAGCTCTTGCTTCATGGTTTTTACTATCACCACTTGTAACGCTTCTACTCCACAATAGCATATTTCTAATAGGTATATCTAATTGATGAAGTAGCATAGCTTGATTATAAATCTTGCTTTGTATTGTCTGTTGCCAAAGATTTTTCTTTAGGACTTCGGAAGCAGATATTTGTTTTTGGAAACGTTCGCTTTGAAGAGTGTTACTATCTAAACAGAGTTGCAACCCTATAGGGTGATGAAAAGAGTTGCAAGTTACGACAGCGGTGTTGTTTTCTAATAGTTTGACTAATACTGTTTGAGTAATAGTTATTTGAGGACTATCAAGAATAACAACACCAATATCTTCTATAGGAATACTTTTCTTCTCTTCTTTATCAGGAAAAGAAATAATAAGTTGATTGAGTTTTACGCTTAAATAAGCCGGATTACTAAAACACAGGGTACGCTTAATCATCGTATAATAATTTAATTGGTTAATAATTACTATTATACGATGATATTCAAAGTAACGTTACAATTAGTATTCTCCTACGGCAACAATTTTTCCCAAATGATTAACACGAACCTTAACTATGTTAGTTATACCATTTAATCCAGTTCTTATCCAAATAATATTTTTTAGAGTGTTATCATTTTTATCCACTGTTGTTTCTAAATGATGTCTAAAGACATAATCTTTTGTTGATAATTTTTGTACTCTAAATAAATGAGGAGAGAGAATAGAATAATTATTTTCGTTTTTAATAAAATCTTCAGTTAATTCAGTTGGATTGAAGCCTTTGTCATCTGGGAATAAGAAGTATTCATTTTGTTTCATAGTGAATAAGAACTTCCAACCTTTATCGGCATTATAGTTTTTGTCAATGATAGTTTCTCCATTGATGGCTCTTGCAGTAGCTTCGTAGAAAGAAACAATATTTTCTTGTAAATCTCCATTCTCATCTCTATAAATAGCAACATGATGATTGTTTCCTGTGCTGACAAAATCTGCAGGCTGTTTATTACCTTCGTTATCAAGAATAATATTGCCGTTATTATCTTTTTTATCGTGCAAAGCCTCAGC
>JBGUWU010000034.1:0-16476 GCA_045221575.1 Bacteroidales bacterium | reverse complement strand
AAGCTCTCCTTCTTTTATCTCTTTGCCAAGATAAGCCATAGTCTTCTCCATTCTAAGAGAATAGTTGTCTATCTCTAACAACTCCTGCTTATCTTTGACAGCGATGTTTAATTGAGAAGCGACAAAGTTTAAAAGATAGTATGGGTCTTTGATGTTTTTTGGTCCCATAAGAGCATTAGGTGGAAGATTAGGAGTAAGTTTTAGGAGATTAAGGTACATGTCTTTCAAAGTAGCAGACATTATTTCAGCATCAGAAGAAACATTTTTACAATTATCTTTATAGGTCTCACATTTTCCTTTCCAATATGGCTCAAAAGAAGTATAGCCTTTGAAAAGCAATCTTTCTAAACCCTGTAAGACAACCATAATACTATCATCAGGCATAGTAAACATTTCAACTACACGAGCAAACGTTCCAACAGAAAACATATTTTCTTGCTGAGGCTCATCGCTGTCGTCTTTTTGAGAAATGACTGCTATAACTTCTTTAGTTTTATATGCTTCTTTAATTAATTGAATGCTCTTAGGTCTTCCTGCTGCTATAGGCATAAGAACACTTGGAAAAAATACATTACCTCTAAGTGGAAGTATAGGTACCTCTTCCGGTATTACAATATCTTTGCCATCATCTTCTATTTTATTGGTAGTAATGATAGGAACAATATCTGCTACGTCATCAGCACACATTACTTTTAGCAGATTGTCTAATTTCTGGTTTAATTCTGACATAGTTTATTGTTATAACAAAGACATTAAAGCCAAGAATTGACTTTAATGTCTTCATTTAATAGTGATGTTATCTTATTCTTTTATTCTTAGTAGAAAGCTTGTAGATATGTCTTAGTATATTTTTATCTACATCTGACATTTCTATTCCTCTTCTTTTTTGAACTATTTCTGCAACTTCAAGAGCTTTTTCTATATCATAAACTTTTACTCCTGTATTTCCTCCCCAAGAGAATGAGTTTATGTAGTTTCTTTGGTAACCAGAACCAAAAGTGTTGCAATTAACTCCAACAACAGTGCCTGTATTGAACATTGTGTTTATACCACACTTAGAATAATCTGCCATAATAGTACCACAGAAAATAGTTCCAGTAGAAACAAAAGTATTTTTATCTATAGACCAAAGACGAACATCTTCGTATGTGTTCTTTAGGTTAGAAGCGTTTGAGTCAGCACCAATATTACACCACTCACCAATAACACTATTTCCAAAGAAACCATCATGAGCTTTGTTTGAATAACCGAACATAACAACATTCTCCAACTCTCCTCCAACTTTGCAATAAGGTCCAATGGTTGTAGCTCCGTATATTTTGGCAGAAAGTTTAAGAGTAGAGTGCTCGCACATAGCAAATGGTCCTCTAATAACAGAGTTCTCCATAATCTCACAATCTTTTCCAATATAAACAGGTCCTTTTGTGGTGTTTATTGTTGCACATTCTACTTTGGCACCTTCTTCTACAAAGATATTATCACCTATAACTCTATTGGTATCACTAAGTTTTTGAGATTTTCTTCCTTTTGTTATTTCCTCAAAATCTTTTCTCAATTCCTTATCATTTAAAAGGAATATATCTGCAAGAGAATTAATCTTTACTAATTCTCCTTTGTATTCCAATCTTTCGCTATTTTCTTCCTCGTCCGAAAGGAAGCCTTCCTTGGTTTTATACATAGCAATGACAACTTCGCCACAGATTAAGGTTTGTCCAGGTTTCATCTGCATAATCATATCTGTCATCTCTTTTCTTGGACAAACAGAGGAGTTAATCAAAAGCATAGCTTCTGACATTGTCATTGGGTATTTCTTTGAGAGATAATCATCAGTCAAAGTTGAGGTCTTAGCATTCAATGCTCTTTCCCATTTTTCTCTTATCGTTGTTATTCCAAGCCTAATTTCACAAACGGGACGTGTGTATGTCAATGGTTTTAAGGCTTCTCTTGTTGCATCATCGAACAATATGTAATTCATAGCTACTATTTTTTTTGTAGATAACAATACTTTTAATCTCTTTTGCTTAAAACAAAATTACATACTATTATACTTATTTTTCAAGATTTTGTTACAAAAAGTAGGTCTTTTTTTTAAGAGTTTAATAATTTTTTTGCTAAATTGATAGATTCTTCGGTAATGTTGCCATCAGAAAGCATTAAGGCTATTTCGTTTAAGCGTTCTTTAGAATTTAAAAGAGTAATGTTTGATACTGTTTGATTTTCGTCTGTTTTTTTATAAACCTTAAACTGATTTGAGGCTTTAACTGCAACTTGAACAAGATGAGTTATTGTTATCACTTGATGATTTCTTCCTATTCGTTGCATAATATCACCTGCTTTTGCTGCAATATCACCACTTATGCCTGTATCAATCTCGTCAAAAATCATAGTTGGTAAATCAAAACACTCAGCAACAACAGCTTTTATTGCAAGCATTAACCTTGAAAGCTCGCCACCAGAGATTACCTTGCCTATTTCTGAGAGAATATTATCTTTAGTTTTATTTGCAGAGAAAAGAAAACAAACATTATCTTTACCATTAGGAGAAAAATCTTCTAATGAACTCAATTCTATTTTTAGTATAGCGTCTTGCATAGCCATAGAATCAAGTAATGGTTTGATATTTTGTTCTAATTTTTGAGAAGAAGTTTTTCTTTGTAGAGTTAGTTGTTTAGATAGTTGAGTTAAAGATTTTATATATTCTTCTTTTTGTTTAGATTTTTGAGCTAAAAGACTTGATATTTTATCAATAGAAACTAAGTTGTTAGACAAAGAATCTTGAATATCTAAAAGTTCTTTTATTGTTGTAACATTATGTTTTCTTTCTAAGGAATAAATTAAATCCAGCCTTTCGTTGCAGTAGTCTAATCTTTCATTGTCAAAGTTAAGACTTTCGTTATAAGAATCAAGTTCAGAAGAGATATCTTTTAGTTCTATCAAAGAAGAATCTACTCTTTGATATAGGTCGTTGAGTTCTTTGGAATGAGAAGATATTTTTGAGAGCAAGGATTTTACATTATTAAGATTATAAATGATGTTGCTTTCTCCTTCATTGTCAAACAAAGAAACAGCGTTGAATAAGTTCTCTTTTATTTGTTCAGCGTTAGAAAGCAAAGACAGTTCTTGTTCTAATTCTTCTTGTTCTTTTTCTTGTAGATGTGCTTGTTCTAATTCATTAAACAGAAATTCATTATAAGCTTGTTCTTTTAGACTTTCACTTTGCTGAGTTTTAAGTTCTTGAATCTCTTCAAGCAAATGCTTATAGTCAGTAAATGTTTTTCTATAGTTGTTTAGCAGTTGTTTATCCTCAATCATAGTATCTAAGAGAGATAATTGAAAACTTTTCTCTTTTAGTTTCGTTGTTGAAGATTGGGAATGAATATCTATTAATCTATCAGCAAAATCTTTTAGCACAGATAACTGAACAGGAGTATCATTAACAAAAGCTCGTGATTTGCCAGAAGGAAGTATCTCCCTGCGGAAGAAAGATTGAGAATCAAAATCGATGTCGTTTTCTTCAAAAATAGGTTTTAGTTCCTGTTTTGTTTCAAACAGTGCTTCAACAATACACTTTTTTTCTTTATTCATTAAGACATTAGTATCTGCTCTTTGACCAAGTACTAACGATAAAGCACCTAAAAGAATACTTTTTCCTGCTCCTGTTTCTCCTGTTATGGAAGAGAAACCAGAAGAAAAAGAAATATCACATTCTTTTATTAAAGCGTAGTTCTCTATTTTTAAAGAAAGTAACATAATAAATAGATCCTTTATTTTACTTCAACTTTTAATACTTCTTTACCTTCTAAGTAAGCAGTGAAAACATCGCCTATCTGCATCTGTCCAACACCTTTGGGAGTTCCTGTGAAGATATAATCTCCCGTCTTTAGGGTTATGAATTGAGAGATGTAGGCTATTATCTCATCTACTGTGTTTATCATTAAAGATGTGTTGGCTTCTTGTACTGTTGTTTTGTTTTTTTGTAAAGAGAAGTTAATATCTTGTATATCTTTTCCTAACTCTTTAAGAGAAAAGAAATTACTTATAGGGGCAGAGTAGTCAAAGCCTTTTGCAAGAGTCCAAGGCAAGCCTTTTTCTTTGGCTTTTTGCTGAATATCTCTTAAAGTAATGTCTAATCCTAAGGCTATCTCGTCATAATAATCTTTGGCATACTCTACAGGAATACATTTTCCAACTTTATTTATCTTTACAACTACTTCGCATTCATAAGCAACGTTATTAGAAAAATCAGGTAAATAAAAATCATCATTATCTTTCAAGATAGCAGTATCTGGCTTTAGAAAGAAAACAATAGAATCTGGTTTTTCGTTTCCTAATTCTTTTATATGTTCAACATAGTTTCTGCCAACACAAATAATCTTCATCATACTAAAATTTAAATTGTTCTTCTCGACATTTGATATATTCGTTTGATGACTTCTTTTGTAGTCAAAGGAAAGTCTGCTTTCATCATCCAATCATAATAAGAAGGTTCTTTGGCAAACACCTCTGCAACAGGTTTATCTTTGTGTTTTCCAAAGTTAAAGCATTCAATACAAGCGTCGTTTAAATAAATATGTCCAACCAAATCTACCCAGTTATTAGTCTTGGAGAACATAGCAAGTTGTTTCATATCATTAACAACAGGTTTTGTTGTCCTTCCTCCTTTTTCGGTATATTCAGTATCTTTATACATATCTAATTGTGCTTTCATTACTTCTAATGTAGCACGAGTATCTCCTAATGCAGAATGAGCATCATCTAAGTTTTTATGACAGTAGAATTTATACGCAGCGACAAGAGTACGTGCTTCCATTTTGTGGAATATGTTTTGAACATCTATCATATTTCTACCTAAAAGGGAAAACTCAACGCCTGCCCTAAGAAATTCTTCCATCAGAAGAGGAACATCAAACTTATTAGAGTTGTATCCTGCAAGGTCTGCTTCGCCTATAAATTCTTTTATTTCGTTTGCTACTTGAGAAAATTGAGGCTTATCTGCAAGGTCTGAGTCTGTTATTCCTGTTAGTTCAGTAATATATTCTGGTAAAGCAATACCTGGATTAATTCTCATAGTTTTTTCAATCTCTTTAGCATCAGGCATTATCTTTATCATACATATCTCTATTATCTTATCTTTTCCAACATTAACACCTGTGGTTTCTAAATCAAAAAAGACTATTGGTTTTGTTAAGTTTAGTTCCATAATATTATTTTTTATTTGTTTTCTTGTTATTGTTTTTATTAGTTGGTTTATTGTTTGTTTTCTTGTTTGTAGGTTGAACTTTTATTGTTGGTTTTTTTTCTTTGATAATAATATCTTCTTCTTTTTCTGAAGGTACATGAATTTCGAGATCATCTATGCCTTCTATCTCAACCAAGTCCATTGTAAATACTAAAGGAGAATAAGGGCTTATTGCTCCCATATCTCTATTGCCGTATGCTAAAGAAGAAGGAATAAGAACCATAGCTCTTGTTCCTTTGCTCATTTGACGTGCAGCAATCTCAAAACCTCTTATCATTTGACCAGCACCCAAGGTAAACTCTATAGGTTCGTACTTTCTTGCAGGATTATACAAACCGTTTTCTTTTGCAACGTCTTCTAAAGAAGAGTCAAATACTTTTCCGTCTAATAATTGTCCAGTGTAATTAACTTTTACTTTGTCTCCATTCTTTGCTTTTTCGCCCACGCCTTTTAATAACTCCTTATAGTATATGCCTTCTATGTCTTTGTTTTCCCAATTGTTCTCTTCTAAATATGAAGAGATCCTTTCTTGTTCTATTTTTTTTAGCGAGTCTGCTTGCATTTGCTTTTCTTTCATGAAAATATCATAAGAACAAACAGAATCTACTCGTACTCTATAATAGACCCAGCCTTCAAAACCTTCAGGAAAGCGTTGTATTTTAGCCATAGAATCTTTTGGGAAAGCAAAAGTATATTCCTCTCCACTACGCATAAGTAATAAACCGTCCATTAAGTCCCCTTTGAACATATTGTTTTGTTTAGAAACTAAGAAAACAGGTTCTTTAAGCGATTTCCTGTTTAATCCGTTCATAACAATACTGTCGTTAAACGCTATAGAGAACGCACCAAAAATTAAAGAATTCTCTTCTACTTGTTGTCCTGTAGGATTAATTTTTTCTACCTTATAAATAATGTTAGAAGAAGTCTTTGTAAATCCTTGAGGAATGTTTTGTGCCATTGAAGAAAAGTAAATAAATGATAAGGCACACAATAATAATGATTTTTTCATGGTATTAATTACTATTTTCTAATTATTTTTGTTCTTTTACTTGAATTAGATAAACATCAAAAACCAAAGGAGTATTTGGCTCTATGTTTCCGTATGCTACATCACCATATCCAAGTTTTGAAGGTATAACAAGTTTAGCATGACCTCCTTCTCTCATAAGAGCGATACCTTGAACAAAACCTGATATTAAAGCATCATCACCTAATATAAATTCAAAAGGAGCATAGCGAACATTTTCTCTATATATTCCTCCTTTTTTAGCATCTTGTTCTATGTTAGAGTCTATTATTTTTCCTGTTGTATCGCAAACGGTATATCTAACCGCAACTATTTTGCCATACTCAGCTTTTCTGCCTGAACCTTCGCTTAGATTGATATAGAACAAGCCGGTTTGTTTCTTCTCAGCTTTATCATACTTATTGAGAACAAAATTTGTTAATAGTTCGTCTTCTTTCTCATCTCTAATGATCTTTTCTTGTTCGTACTCGGACATATCTGATTGAGATATTATTTGACTAACGCTAAGATATATCCAAATCTTGTCAGTAGGTTTAAATTCTACACCCTTTAAGAACCGACTTACGCTGTCAGCAGGACATATCATAAGGGCAGAGTCGCCTATATGTAGATTCATAAGGAATTCATCAATAGAACCAACCTTTGGTTTTTTACTGATAACGAACAACCTATCAGGGTTTGTGTAGTTTGAAGAGATAAGTTTTTTGTTGTTGAGCATTATCTTCATTTGTCCAAAGATGATATCTCCTGCTTTTGCTTTAGGAGAAGTGCTATTATTTGTGCAGTGCTTAAATGAAAAGCCAAGTTCGGTGTTTACAAATCCATCTTTACCAGAACAAGCGCAGAAAATGATAACAATACAAACAGCAATAAAGTATTTTATTAAAAATTTCATAAGTCTTTGTTTTATTTTGCAAGTAGATAACGTTATTATTTCTATTTTATTTTGCCAAACTTCATTACTTTTTCGTCACTTCAAGTTCGGTTTTTGCCAATCTTCGTTTTAATGTCAAAAAAATAGTTTTTTTTGAGTAAAAGAGTTGATTTGGCAAAATTTAAATTTGATTTGGCAATCATAACTCTTCTTTTGGCAGAATAAAAAGCAAAATTTCACAATCATTTTTAATAAAATTGTAAAAATATACAAAAAAATAATTGCTTAGAATCAATCATTTACAATTCTTTATTTATAAAAGAATAATGTTTAAAAAGTGTTTAAAATATAATTGAAAGGGAGTATAAAAGAAATAGCAGTTGTCATGTGACAACTGCTATTTCTTTTTCCTATTAATTTATTTATTAATTAAAATTTTCGTTAAGGAATCAAAAGATATTGTTTCTTGTTCTCCTGTTATCATATTTTTAAGAACACAGGTTGAGTTTTTTATTTCGTCTTCTCCGATAAGAATGCAGTAAGGGAAGTTTCTATCATTAGCATACTTCATTTGTTTTTTTAGTTTAGCACATTCTGGATATATTTCGCAAGATATACCTTCTTTTCTAAGCATTGAAGCAAGACGAAGACAACAATCGCTTTCTTTTTCGCCAAAGTTTATAAACATAACCTTTGTTGTTATTTCAATGTCCTTAGGGAATAATCCTTTTTCTTCTAAACAATCATAAATTCTATCTGCTCCGAAACTTATACCAACACCAGAAACATCAGGCATTCCAAATATTCCTGTAAGATTATCATATCTTCCTCCACCAGTAATGCTTCCCATTTGCATATCTAAAGCTTTAACTTCTACAATAGCACCTGTGTAGTAGTTTAAACCACGAGCAAGAGTAATATCTAACTCAATGTTGTTGATATTAGCATTATTGGATTTATTAAGAACATATTTTATTTCTTCTAATCCTTGTTTACCTATCTCTATGTTACCTATGATGTTTTCAAGTAAAAGAAGTTTTTCATCATTAGAACCTTTAATATTTAGAAGTGGAGATATTTTTTCGCAATCTTCTTTACTGAATCCTTTTTCTTGCAACTCCGCTATGACATTATCTAAACCTATCTTATCAAGTTTATCTATGGCAACGGTAAGGTCTGTTATTTTGTCAGACTTGCCTAATAACTCAGCAAAAGCAGAAAGAATCTTTCTATTGTTAAGTTTTATTACTACAGGCAATCCAAAAGCTGAGAAGACTTCATCAATTATCTGTAATAACTCTACTTCATTCATCAATGAATTTGAGCCAATAATATCTGCATCACATTGATAAAATTCGCGATATCTTCCTTTTTGAGGTCTATCTGCACGCCATACAGGTTGAATCTGAAAACGTTTGAAAGGAAAAACAATATCATTTCTGTGATTTACAACAAAACGAGCGAAAGGCACAGTTAAATCATAACGCAATCCTTTCTCGCTAATCATTTTTGTGGCTTTGTTTATTGATATTGTTTGATTTTCATCATTGATATTAGAAAATAGAGAAGAAAATTCTTCAATATCTTGAGAGTTTAAGAACTTACCAGAATCCAGTATTTTGAATAAAAGTTTGTCTCCTTCTTCTCCATACTTTCCCATAAGAGTGTTGAGCGACTCCATTGCAGGTGTTTCTATTTGAAGGAAACCATGAGAACGATAAACCTTAGTTATAGTGCTAAAAATATAGTTTCTTTTCTGCATTTGCAAAGGTGAAAAATCCCTTGTGCCCTTTATTGCTTTGTATTCCATAGCTTATTTAGTCTTTTTCAGGTTCGCTAATGAAAGAATAACACCAAGAGCCACGCCTAACAAAGCAGCACAAAGAACTCTGTACTCTCCTGGTAACATAAAGGTAAGTGTATGTGCAGGATACCAGAAAAAAGGAATAGTCTTCATAAATACGAAACTCCATTGTTTTTGCCAATCCATCTCACTAATGATTTGTTTTGCAGGAATAGGAGAAAAGAAGCCTTTAAGGGTTCCTCCTGTATGAGTAATGTGAGTATCTGTTATCTTGTGAATAGTCATAAACACAGGAGCAAAGAAAGTATTCATTAAAACAGAAACAGAAAAAGCATATAATAGTCTTGTGCCAAAACATTCTTCAGATATAGTGAGAGGGTTTATATCTACTCCGCATTGATTAAGAAAACCGAAGGTGCCACCTGCAAATATTCCCATAGCAATGCTTATACATACACCTAAAACTCCCCAAACTAAAGCACGAGGAAGAACTCCAAATCCTTTTTTGTTATATACTCCTTGAGTAATTCTTAGTCCTATGCACTCACCAATAGTAGCAAGTATACCAAACTTAAGAAAAGCTAAAACAAATGCTCTCCAATCTTTAGCAGCAGACCAAGAAAGGAACCAATCTTTAATAGGTTCTATAAAGATAAATATACTAACAAACAAAATGATACAAATAATAAATACAAAATCTTGTTTTTTCATAACGTTAAAATTATTTTGTGCAAAAATACAAAAATAATTAGAATTTAGAAATTAGAAATTAGAAAATACGGATTAAGACCTATGATTTCTATTTTTTTTAGTAATTTTGCGAATGTTTATATAAAGGGTAATGGAAAATAATATTCTTCAAAAAGATATAATGTATTTGAAAGGTGTTGGTGAAAAAAGAGCTCTTACTTTAAGAAAAGAGTTAAATATTTTTACTTTAGGAGATATGTTATATCATTTTCCATATAAATATATAGATAAAAGCAATTACTTTACCATTAATCAAATCACAAGTGAAGATATCTATATTCAAATAAAAGGATACTTGGTCGGTAAAGAGTATAAAGAAAGTGGTAGAACGCAACGATTGGTCTATACTTTTGAGGATAGAACGGGTAGGGTAGAATTGGTTTTTTTCAAAGGTCTTAGTTGGATAGATAAAAAGCTGAGAGCAGGAAAAGAATACACCATCTTTGGCAAGCCAACAAGGTTTCAAAACACTTATTCTTTTATTCATCCTGAGATAGAAGAGTCTGTTATCTATGCAAATCAAACAATAGAAGAAAAGTTTTCTCCTCTCTACAATACAACAGAGAACATGAAGCGTTCTTTCTTAAACTCTAAGGCATTAAGCAAGATAATAAAAGAGATACTCATAGAGACAGAGCAAAGAATACCTGAGACCTTACCTCAATATGTTTTAGAATTAAATCGTTTGATGCCTTTGAATAAGGCATTAAGAGAAATTCATTTTCCTACTTCAAATGATAACTTAGCCAAAGCACGATACCGTCTAAAGTATGAAGAGTTGCTTGTCTTGCAGTTAGGTCATCTGTTTGAAAAAGGCAGAAGAATACAAAAAAGTAAAGGTTTTGTGTTCTCTAAAGTGGGAGATAAGTTTAATGGTTTCTATTCTAATAATCTTCCTTTCAATCTTACCAATGCACAAAAGAGGGTTATAAAAGAGATACGCAACGATATGCGTTCTTCTCATCAAATGAATAGGTTGCTTCAAGGTGATGTCGGCTCAGGAAAAACACTTGTGGCTTTGATGTGTATGCTTATAGCGATAGATAATGGTTATCAAGCAGCACTATTAGCACCAACAGAGATACTATCTTTACAGCATTATAATAGTATAACAAAGTTTCTTAAAGGATTAAATGTTAATGTTGCTCTTTTACAAGGAAGTGTGAAAGGGAAAGCAAGAAAAAATATTCTATCTAATCTACAAGAAGGTTCAATAGATATTATTGTTGGTACTCATGCAATATTAGAAGATACTGTTGTCTTTCATAATCTTGGACTTGCTATAATAGATGAACAACATCGTTTTGGCGTAAAGCAAAGAAGTAAAATGTGGGAAAAGAACAAAGAGTGTCCTCCTCATATTCTTGTTATGACAGCAACACCTATACCTCGTACTCTTGCGATGACAGCATACGGTGATTTGGATTATTCTATAATAGATGAATTACCACCAGGTAGAAAGCCAATAAGAACAATACATCTTTTTGATAGAGATATATTAAAGATGTTTTCTTTTATGCATAAACAGATAGCAGAAGGAAGACAGATATATATTGTTTATCCTCTTATCAACGAGAGTGAGAAGATGGAAGATGTAAAAGATCTTATGGACGGATACGAAAGCATAGCAAGAGAATTTCCTTTGCCTAAGTATGGTATAAGTATTGTTCATGGACAAATGGAAGATGAAGCAAAAGATTACGAAATGCAACGTTTTGTTAAAGGACAAACGCAGATAATGGTTGCGACAACAGTTATAGAAGTAGGAGTTGATGTTAGCAATGCAACAGTTATGATAATAGAAAACAGTGAGCGTTTTGGACTTAGCCAACTTCATCAGTTAAGAGGAAGAGTAGGAAGAGGAGAATCACAGAGTTATTGCATACTAAGAACAAAAGACAATATTAGTAAAGAAGCACAAAGAAAAATAGAGGTGATGTGTGAAAGCAATGATGGTTTTGTTCTTGCAGAGGAAGATCTTAAAATGCGAGGACCAGGAAATATCTCAGGGACAGAACAAAGTGGAGTGTTAGATCTAAGAATAGCGGATATAATAAAAGATGAACCTATAGTTAGGCGAACAAGAGATTTTGCAGAAGTAGTATTTGATAAAGATCCAAGTCTAACTCACCCTGATAATGCTTTATTACGTTATCAGATAACAAAACAAAAACCTATAACAGATTTTTCAAAAATTTCATAATAAAAAATAAAACAGATGAAAAAGTATTTATTTATACTTGTAGCGCTATGGTTAGCTATGAATTCCTTCTCACAAGAGGCTAACAAGATGATGAAAGTAAAAGATATGTTAAAAGATATAGATGTCTTCTATGAAAACCTTATAGATATCCACCCTTATCCATTCATGATACTCTCTCAACAAGAGTGGAAACAAAAAGTAGATAGTCTTAAAGAAACTATTACTGAGCCAATGACGAAGCGGGAATTCTTTTTGGAAATGTCTAAGTTTAATGCTTATTTGGATTTGCATTCTGGGCTACATGCTCCAAAGAAAGTTGTGAAAAAAATGAAAAGAACTATGGTCTTTCCTAAGTTTGAGCAAGATGCAAATGATAAAGTGTTCTTTACTAAAGATGATGAAAAATATCTTCTTGTTTCAGTAGGAGGGAAAAATATAAAAGAAATAGATAAGTTTTTCTCAGAAAGAAATAGTATGGTAGAACCAATGTATATGCCTACATTTTTAAATAAGATTAGAACTTTCTGTTCTTTTAATATGGTGGAAGATAGTATAGAATATAAATACCAAAACGAAAAGGGTGAAACATTAACAGCATATTTCAAACGTAGTACAAAAAAGAGTAAGACAAAAAATAATACGGGTACATCTTTAACAATAGATACAGTAAAATCTGTTGCTGTAATGAGAGTAAATACTTTTATGCCTTCAAGTAAAGCAGACTTTCAAGATAGTATTTATACTTATTTTGAAAGGTTAAAAGAAAAGAACGTACAACGTTTATACATTGATATAACACAAAATAGTGGTGGTTATGCAATTTTAACAGGTTTCTTAGCAGGATTCTTTATTGATAAACAAGAAGATATTTATGCAGGAACATGGATATCTAAATCAAGTGATGCAAGAGATGTTCAACGATTGGATTTTCTTATTCGTAGTGGAGAAAAAGGAGATTATACACAAAGAAAATTTACTTTTAATCCAAAGATAAGCAAACCTAAGTTCAATGGTGATGTTTATGTTGTTCAATCAAGAAACTCTTATTCTTCAGCTGCTATTTTTGCATCACTTATGCAACATTATTGTAAAAAGTGTAAGATTATAGGTGAAGAAGGAGAAATAAAAGCATTCTATGCAGACCCTTTGAAAGTTGTTCTTCCTAATTCAAAGTTCATAGTAACTTATTCTTCTAATTTTGGTCGCTTTGTAGGAAAAGAAAAAGATAGAGGTGTTGTGCCAGATATACCTTATAACATATATGACCCCAATACTCCTTTGTCAATGAAAGAATTAGAAGAGCTTACCAACAACAATTAGAAAAGAAGATTTATTATTTTTTCTTCTCTTTTTATGGCTTGATTATGCAAAAGAAAATATAACCCTTGAAGTTCAAGATGATATATTTATATACAATGACAAAGGTTAAGAAGTTTTGTATGTAAATTCTCCAAATGGAAAGACAACAATAAATATTTCAAATCTACCTAAAGGAATATATTTTATAAAAGCAGGAGAAAGAAGACAAAAGTTTATAAAAGAATAGTGTTTAATAGTCTTTGAATAATAATTAAACGCTTAGCAGTTGCGATAAGAACGACTGTTAAGCGTTTTGTTTTTATATAAACATTTGCCTATTTCAATGTTTTAAACTATCTTTGCAAGCGAAAAAATAAAGAGATAAAATGAGTACAGAAATAAATAAATGTGTTATCATAGGTTCTGGTCCTGCTGGATATACTTCTGCAATATATGCTTCAAGAGCAGGACTTAGTCCAATAGTTTTTGAAGGTAATGCACCTGGTGGTCAAATAACAATGACAGAACAGATAGATAATTTTCCTGGTTATCCAGAGGGAATATCTGGTTTTGGTTTAATGGAAGACATAAAAAAACAAGCTTTACGCTTTGGTGCAGAAATAAGAAATAAAGTTATAAAGAGAGTAGATTTTTCTAAACGTCCTTTTATCTTAGAAACAGAGGACGGAGAAGAGGTTCTTGCAAAGAGTGTTATTGTTTCTACAGGTGCTTCAGCTCGTTGGTTGGGTTTAGAGAGTGAAAGAAAATTTAGAGGAATGGGAGTAAGTACTTGTGCAACTTGCGATGGTTTCTTCTATAGGAAAAAAGATGTTGCAGTTATCGGAGGAGGTGATACAGCATGTAGTGAAGCTTTGTATTTGGCTGGACTTTGTAATAAAGTATATCTAATTGTTAGAAGAGATGTACTAAGAGCAACAAAAGCAGTACAAGAACAAATTTTCAGCAAAGAAAATATTGAGATAGTTTGGAAACATAAACCATTGGAGATATTAGGAGATGATAGTGGAGTAACAGGAATAAGAGTTATATCTTCTGAAGGTGAAGCAACAAGAGATATAGATGTTATGGGTGTTTTTGTTGCTATAGGTAATATTCCAAACACAGATGTCTTTAAAGGTCAATTGGAACTAAATGAAAATGGATATATAAAAACCAAAGGTCATTCTTCTTATACAAGTGTTGAAGGTGTGTTCGCAGCAGGTGATGTTCAAGACCCTACTTATAAACAAGCTATAGTAGCAGCAGGAAGTGGAGCCGTAGCAGCAATAGATTGCGAACGTTGGCTTATGGAAAACCCTATGTAATTTGTTTTGAAAGAGTAGCCTATTGCTATGATGCTTTACAGAAAAGTAATATTTATTATTTTTAGTCTTTGCTTTGTTGTACTACAAGGTCAGAATACTTATAATGCTAAGATTCTACAAGATAATGATACAGCATTGCAAAAGATATTTTATTTTCATGCATCTAAAACAGATTATGCTTTAGATACTCTTTATCGTTTGAGTACTAATTCAGTAGATGTGCATTATTATGATCCTATACTAAATCCAAATAATTCGTATTATCAATATCTTTCTTTGATGGGAACGCCTACATTAGACTTAATCTATAAAGCAGACGATTTATTAAACTATCAAAGGCAGACAAATACCTATAAACCTTACGTTTTTGCAAAAGATAACGTAAAGTATTTTCAAAATAAAAAGGCTTACTCTGCTTTTACTTACGATGCAGGGACAGATGCACAGCAATATTTTAACGTAATCTTTGCAAGAAATCTTTACAAGGGTTTAAACTTACAGACAGAGTACAGCGTTAATTATGCAGACGGAAACCTTAATAACTCACAGGTGATGAATCAGTTCTTTAATATAGGAGTTAATTATATTTCTGACAAAGGACGATACAGAAGTAATGCTGCTTTTGTTCATTCTCGTGCTTATATCTTGGAAAATGGAGGAATACTTAACGATACTATGTTTATTAATTCAGAGTATTCTTCTATGGAAACTTATCCTACTTTTCTTAATTCTGGCTGGTCAAAATGGAAGACAAACGAGTTCTATTTTAATCAATCGGTAAGAATAGCCAAAGACTCAACTTTTAATTTTGGAGCATTGGTTCATTCTATTAGTTATGAAAAATATGCTCGTCTTTATATAGATGAAAACAAAGTATTTTTAGATAGTCTTGCTACTACTTTACAAAGAAATTCTCTTTATTGGACAAATGTTACAAAACCACAAACTCTTATTCCTGTCCATTTAGGATTAAATTATGATGTGATAACTTTTAGAGATTCTTTAGAGAAAAAACATCTTAATGTTCTTTCACCAGAAGTTCGTATAGGAATTAAAGATTTTTTGGAACTAAGATTTGTACAGTCTTTCTCTTCTTATGATTATAATAAAGACAATCAGTTTGATGTTATATTTCATCATCTGTTAGCATTACGTAGTAAAAAAGATTCTTCTATTGTTTTCGATTCTTATATAAAAGCACAAGTTCAAAATAAACAAGCGGACTATATTTATTCACATTATTTTACAGAAACGCTTGCATGGGATTATAACAACACAGACAAAACAAAGACCATGTCTTTATGTTTCGGAATGAAGTATAGAAAAAGCCTAAGCTTAGAACTATCTTATTTTGATATAAAAGACAGATACTATTTCGATGAAAACCTTGTGCTATATAGAGGTAATACAAAGTTGTATCAGGTTAATCTAAAAAATGATTTTAATTTAAAACGCTTTTCTTTTAAAGGTTTGATTAGTGTCCAGAAAGCAAGTGATGATGATGTTGTACGCTTACCTTTACTTTCTTTAAAGCAATCTTTGTTCTATAATTTTGCTATGATGAAAGGCAAACTGCCAATGCAAGTTGGATTGGATTTAAATTACAATACTTCTTACTATGCTGATAGATATAATACTCTAACAGGAATGTTTGTTAGACAAAATTCTATGAAAATAGGTAACCATCTTTATGCTGATGTTTTTATAACAATGAAAGTGCAGAGATTTACAATGTTTGTTTCATTCCTTCACGTTAGTTCTTTCTTACAAAGCCATGATTATTTCAATACTCCTTTGTATCCTCATAATGGTTTTGCATTTCGTTATGGTTTAAGTTGGAGATTTTTAGATTAAGTCTCTGAAATTAATTAGAAATTTTATCTAATTAGAAATTAGTAATGAGAAATTAGAAATTGCGGATTAACGCTTATATTTTAGTCGCTTTGCATAATTAC
>JBGUWU010000033.1:0-7876 GCA_045221575.1 Bacteroidales bacterium | reverse complement strand
CGGCAATTTGGCCGTCTTCTTTGAAGCCACCCCAATTTCTTGCGGCAATTTGGCCGTCTTCTTTGAAGCCACCCCAATTTCTCATTTCTAATTTCTCATTTCTAATTAATTTTCAAAATATTCTATTTGACGTATGGTTATTTGAAAAGCTTCACCTTCAGATAGCATTATTCTTTGAGTCCAATTGCCATTAACATCAACAACATATATATATTCCAAAAGTAAATCAGTATAACCTGGACGTTTCAATAATTCGGTATGAACAAAGCCATCTTTATTATAAGAATATATACCCTGACTAATAGGATTGTTTTTACCATCAGCCATTGTCATCTTCTGCATATTTCCCTTTTTATCATAAGAATAAAGAGAGCGTATTAAAAGTTTTCCTGAACTGTCAAAGCTTTGTCCTTCTATAAGTTTATTTTTCTTATATCTGAACTTAGAAGATTTCTTTAAAAGATTTTTATCGTCAAATACCTTCTCCTCTACCATGTTTCCCTTTTTGTTAAACTTAGATACTGTTCTAAATTTTATCTTTCCATCAGTTGTATAATGAATATACTCTACAGGGTTACCCTTTTTATCATAAACATACGAAGTTGAGTCTTCTTCAATATCCTGTGCTTCATAGCATTTAGCAGATATTTGTCTTCTACCCTTTTTATCGTAATGAAAACGCCATTTATATTTTACCGCATTATCTTTATCGTACTTGATTAATGAGATTATATTACCTTGTTCGTTATATCTGGTGTAGTAATTCTCTGCTCCTTGTTCATCTATTATATCCCCTTTAACCAATGTGTCTGCATTACCAATAGCATTGTAACTTATCTCTCTTATAGCTTTGATCTTACCTTTCAATTCAGCTCTTTGCAAATCATTCTCTCGCTTTGTTGTACAAGAGAACAATAAGCTGATAAAACACAAAACCATTAACAATAATACAGTCTTTCTCATACGTTTTTACTTATCTTATATTTTTTTGCAAAGTTAGGCTTTTTTTTTAGAATATCAGCAAAAAGCAATATCTTTGCAAAAAATTTGAGTTATTGCTCTTAAACTGAGATTTCCCATAAGCGATAAATAATGACACAAGCAGGCTATTATAAACAAAACCTCAACTTAGCAATTCCTATAATGCTTTCCTCATTAGGTCAATCTTTGGTTCAAATGGTTGATACTATAATGGTTGGAAGATTATCAACAACCTCTTTAGCAGGTATTTCTTTCGCTGGCAATCTTATTGTTAATGCTTTAGTTATAGGTTTTGGTTTTGCTATGGCTCTAACTCCTTTGGTCGGCCAATCATACGCCAGGAATGACACAAAACGAATATCCACACTTGTTCAAAATTCTTTATTCTTAAATACTCTCATCGCCATTATTTTAGCAGGCATACTTCTTTCTTTGATGCCTTTTCTACAATATTTTGGACAAGATAAAGAAGTTATATCTATTTGTAAGCCTTACTACTTTGTTGTTACATTATCTTTTATTCCTATGATGATATTCCTTGCTTTCAAACAATTCTTAGAAGGAATAGATAATACAAGAGTTGCAATGATTATAACCATATCTTCCAACATTCTTAACATAATACTAAACTATATCTTTATCTATGGCAAGTTTGGATTTCCATCTCTTGGTTTGACTGGTGCAGGATTTGCAACATTTGTTTCACGTTTAGTTATGCCTATTGCTATATTTGTTTACATTAAAAAGCATAGAACTTATTCTCAATACTTAAATCTTTTTTCTCTACGAGGTTTTTCTTCTCACATAAATAAGATACTCCTTTCTACAGGACTTCCTATTGCTGTTCAGATGTTTGTTGAGATGTTTTCTTTGCTTGCTGTTACTATTATGATGGGATGGATCTCCAGCACTCATCTTGCTGCTTTCCAAATAGTAAATACAATGATTAGCACAACATTTCTTGCCGCTTCTGGTATATGTTCAGCAACTACTGTATTGGTTTCTCATGCTTTTGGATTAAAAAACAAGAAAGAAATCAAGAAACACTTTTATTCTGGTTGGAATATGGTCGTTGTTATTATGGGAACGGTTGCATTAGCTTATATTTTCTTAGGCAGATATATAGCAAACTTATTCTCTAACGATGAGCAGGTTATTGCTTTTGCTACAAACTTATTTATCATAGCAGGATTCTTCCAATTATTTGATGGCACTCAAGTGGCAGGACTTGCAGGACTAAGAGGTATCAACGATGTTGCAAAGCCTATGATTTATGCAATAATTGTTTATATCTTTGTTGCTGTCCCTATTGCTTATCTATTTGGTTTTGTGTTCTGCTTCCCTGCTTGGAGTATCTTTTCTTCTTTTTTAATAGCACTTGCACTCGTCGGTTTTCTTTATCATAGAAGATTTTATTTAAAGCTTAGATAATACTATTTTTCAGCATTCAACAATACTAAAAAAAAGAGTTGATTTTCGTAAAATAAAATCAACTCTTTGGGGTATAAAAATCAACTTTTAAAAAATTAAAATCAACTTTTTTTTCAGTGAGAAAAAACTATAACATAAAGACTTTAATATTAAGTAAAAAAATTATCCGACTTCATAAAATAATTTTTGTATCTTTGCAGTTTCATTTTAGATTTATAAAACAAGATGCCATACTTTAGAAAATACTATAAACTTATGCTCTTTTGGAGAGTGAAACACTTGAAAAATACTCAAGTTTTGGGTATTGTAGCTTTTCTTGTTGGTATTGGTTGTGGCTTAGCTGCTGTGCTTTTAAAAAATCTCGTTTCCTATACTTATGGTCTTATAACTTCATTTTCTTGGGTCAGCTTTGAACAAACCAATTGGTTGTTTTTAATGTATCCTATGGTTGGTATTACTATCACTGTTCTATTGATAAAGTTTCTTATTAAAGATGACCTTTCTCACGGTGTTAGTAAGGTGATGTATGCTATTTCTCGTCAAGGAGGAAGAATAAAACCACATAATACATGGTCTTCTATGCTTACTTCTTCTATCACCGTTGCTTTTGGTGGAAGTGTGGGACTGGAAGCCCCTATTGTTTACACAGGCTCTGCTATTGCATCAAATATTTCAAGGTTTTTTAGATTGGATAAACATCTTACGACTATACTTGTAGGTTGTGGTGCAGCAGGAGCGATTGCAGGAGCATTCAAAGCACCCATTGCAGGAATACTTTTTGCTTTTGAAGTATTGATGCTTGATTTAAGCATGGTAAGTATATTACCTATGTTGATTTCAGCCATAACTTCAGCTATGATTTCTTTCTTCTTCTTAGGTTCAGACGCTCAATTTTATTATAAAGTCAGCACATTCTTTACTCTTGATTCAATTCCTGCTTATATTTTTCTTGGTATCTTTTCCGCAGTAGTTTCATTATATTATTTCAAAATAAGCACTTGGATAAGTATAATCTTCTCTAAACTTAACGTCGTTTGGAAGATAATAATAGGAGGTCTGCTTTTAGGTATTATGGTTTATGTCTTTCCTCCTTTATTTGGTGAAGGTTATCAAGCATTAACACATCTTCTAAACAACGACACAGCTTCTTTACTTAACAATAGTTTGTTCTACAATCTTAAAGACAATATTTATTTACTTATTGTCATTACTTTGGCTATCATTATCATAAAAGCCATAGCAACAAATGTAACTTGTGTATCTGGAGGAGTTGGAGGTATATTTGCTCCAAGTTTGTTTATTGGAGGTTTCTGTGGCTTTTTTGTTGCTACATTTTTGAATACTACCAATATTTTCCCACAAGTAGAAGCAAGTAATTTTGTTCTTGTTGGTATGTCTTCTGTTATGGCTGGTATAATGTACGCTCCTTTAACTTCCATCTTTCTTATTGCAGATATAACAGGAGGATATGATTTATTAGCTCCTTTAATGATAAGCACTACAATAAGTTATCTTGTTGTTAGGAGTGTGAATAAATATTCTATTTACGCAAGACCTTTAGCAAAAAAAGGAGACCTTATGACTCATAACAAAGACAAGACTGCAATACACTTTATGGATAAAATGAAATTATTGGAAACTAACTTCTACAAACTAAACATTGATGCTAAGCTTAGAGATGTAGTTCGTGCAGTAGAAAAATCCAATAGAAACTTTTTCCCTGTGGTTGATAAAGAAGATTATTTTAAAGGTGTATTGGTTTTAGACGATGTTAGAGGAATACTATTTCACCCAGAATACTATGATAAGATAGAAGTGAAGAACTTTATGCGTTATTCAGAATATTTTATTGTAGATATTAACGACAGTATGGAAAAGATTGTCAAAAAATTTAAAGGAGTAGATAGATATACCATTATAGTATTAGATAGAGGAAAATTTGCAGGCTGTATGTCCAGAGCAAATGTTTTCCAAGCATATCAACAATTCATACATGACTCATCTGACGAGTAATTAGTTTTATAACGCAATAAAAAAAACAAAATAAAAATGAAGATAGCAGTAGTTGGAGCAACAGGATTAGTAGGCAGTGTAATGTTGAAAGTTCTTAGAGAAAGAGGGTTTGAAAATGAAGAGATAATACCTGCAGCATCTGCAAAAAGTGTAGGCAAAGAGATTATATTTGGTAGCAGAAAACTTAAAGTTGTTGCCGTTGAAGATGCAATAAACAAAAATTGTGATTTTGCAATCTTTTCTGCTGGTAGCAAAGTCTCTAAACAATATGCTCCTATGTTTGCAGACAAAGGAACAATAGTTATTGACAACTCTTCATGTTGGAGAATGGAAAAAGATATTCCTTTGGTTGTTCCAGAAATAAACCTTGATGCGATAAAAAAAGGAGATAAGATAATTGCAAATCCTAACTGTTCAACTATTCAGATGCTTATGGCTATTGCTCCTTTGGATAAAGCCTTTGATATTGAAAGGATTGTTGTTTCAACTTATCAAAGCGTAACAGGAACAGGAGTAAAAGCTGTTCAACAGTTAGAGAATGAAGAACAAGGCATTGAAGGTCCTATGGCTTATCCTCATAAGATATTTAGAAATGTTCTTCCTTTTGGAGGGGATTTTCTTGAAAACGGATACAACACTGAAGAAGAAAAGCTTGTAAATGAGACTCGCAAGATACTTTCTAAACCAGAGATTAAAGTAAGTGCTATGGTAGCACGTGTCCCTGTTGTTGGAGGACATAGTGAGAGTATAAACTTACAATTCAAAAAAGAGTTCAAACTGCAACAAATCTTTGAGATATTAGAAAACACTAAAGGTGTTAGAGTTTTAGACAATGTCTCAAAACATATTTATCCTATGCCTATTATTTCAGAAGGACAAGATGATGTTTTTGTTGGTAGAATAAGAAGAGATTTTACTTTAGATAATGGTTTAAATCTTTGGGTTGTAGCAGACAATCTTAGAAAAGGAGCTGCAACAAACGCTATTCAAATTATGCAAGGCTTAATAGATAGGCTTCGCTAATAGTAACCGAGAAGACAGTTCATGAAAAGCAAGTTGGTTATCATATTGTTTTTGCTTTCTTTTGTGTTTGCCAAAGGACAGATTACTAAAAACACTTTTTATACACTCTCTTTGGGAGAAGCTTACGTTTTACCAACAAATGATTTCTTAAAAGGAATAAACAAAGACAACAAAAAGATAACAAACATAACGAACATATCTTTTCGTATGAGTAAGGAGGTTGATAATTCTTTGCCGTGGCATACTCTTTACAATGACTTTCATTATGGTATAGGTGCTTACTTTGGAGTTTTTAACTACTCTAAAAACCTTGGCAATCCCTTTGCTGTTTATGTTTTTGCTGGATTTTCTCCTTGGAAATATAAGTCTTTCACTTTAAAGAATGAACTTGCTCTTGGTCTTTCTGGCATTTGGGATTATTACTCAAAGACAAACCGAGAAAACATCGCAATATCTCTTCCTATTGAAGTTTATGCTCATTGGAACTTGGAAGGATATTGGCAGATAAAAGACAGTTGGCAATTAGGAACAGGCGTCTCTTTTGTGCATTTTTCTAATGGAGCTTTGGTTAAGCCAAACAAAGGAATAAACACACTCTCTCCCATTTTAAGTCTTACATATATTCCAAAACCTATAGTAAAACAAGACAGACAAGGCTCTGCTGGCGATATGGTTTTTGAAGATAAAGCAAAGAAAGACTTTCATTTTGAAATAAACAACTGGGCAGGTGTTCATGCTGTTAATTTAGACTATACCAATAATGATAACACAAGAGATACTATTCAAAAATCTTATCTTGTTTTTGGACAGCAGTATAAACTAACATACGAACTAAATAATAAATATGGAATAGGAATAGGTGGAGAATGGGTCTATAGTGATGCTACTTGGAAAACAGACACAACACATTACAAACAACAAGCCTATAAAAAACTATCCACTATGGATAAAATAAATTTTGGTCTATCTCTTAATTTTCATTACAATGTAAATGATTTCTCTATCTTAGTGGAGCCTGGATATGCTATCAGGCAAAAACATGGATATGCTTCTAAGTTCTATCAGCGTTTAGGTTTAAGATATTATGCTTATAAAGGTTTGTTTGCTCAAATATCTTTGCGAGCTTACAGTCTTCACGTTGCAGATTATATTGAATGGGGATTAGGGTATAGATTTAATTAATTAGAAATTAGAAATTAGAAATGAGTAATTAGAAATGAGTAATTGGGGTGGCTTCGAAGAAGACAGTCAAATTACTGCAAGTAATTAGTAATTAGAAAATGAGAAATAAACTATATATCTTCCTTAGTTTTCTTTTGTTTATCACTATACTAAAAGCACAAGATTTAAACAATATCGGTTTTACTCTTACTGGTGGTTATGGTTGGGTCGCTCCAATTAACGACTTTGTTAAAGGCATTAATCCAGATAATAAGAAAATAACCTCTATGACTAACGTTTCTCTTCGCATGACCAAAGAAGTAGATGGTAAAGACTATTGGCATTACTTTTATAATGGCTTTTATTATGGAGCAGGTTTATTTTATGGTCAGTTTAATTACTCTAAACATCTTGGCAATCCTTTTGCTTTATATGGTTTAATTGGTTTTAACTTCTTAAATACAAAAGTTTTTTCTCTTAAATCTGAACTTGCTCTTGGCATTTCTGGTATTTGGCAAACATACGATAATGAACATAGATACAATGTTGCTGTTTCCACTCCTCTTGAGACATATATTCATGCGGATTTAGAAGGTTATTTTTCTATTAATCAGCATTGGCAAGTTAATCTTGGAGCAAGTTTCATCCATTTCTCTAATGGCAACATGCGACAACCAAATAAAGGCATCAATGTTCTTACTCCTGCGTTGGGTATTACTTATATTCCTAAACAACTTACTCATATCAACAGAAAACTATTAGATAACGATAACAATAAAGTCAAAGACAAAATAGAATCGTTTAAACCTCATTGGCAAAGTCAATATAATCTATATTTTGCTCAAAAAGGTATATATGTGTTCTATGAAAAACCTGACAATAGTGGAGCTATGCAAGAAGATACTGCAAGAGGTGTTTATCCTATTGTTGGTTTGCAAGCTCGTTATCTAAGAAAATTTGCCCTTAATCATGCTTTTGGTTTAGGTTTAGACTTAACTTACAACAAAAGCATAGGAAAGAACGAAGAAACTTATTATTACCCTAATAATTATAAAGATAATATTTCCACAGTGCAACACCTAACTTTCTCTACTTTCCTTTCATACGAATATAACATACATCGCTTTTCTGTTATGCTTGAACCTGGAATATATATTTATAGATATAAAGACTCTTATCTTCCCCAGGTGTTTGAAAGAATAAACCTAAGATACCAATTTAATAAAGGCATATTTGCTCAATTTGGCATTAGAGCATACGATTTTAG
>JBGUWU010000032.1:0-10639 GCA_045221575.1 Bacteroidales bacterium | reverse complement strand
GAAGAATGGCATGGAGTAGGATTAAATGAAACAAGAGATATTTCTAATTTTACTCATGTTTTTCCTAATCCAGCAAAAGAAGAGGTAAATATTAATTGCGGATATAAGATAAAGAGTTTGCAAGTATATGATGAACAAGGCAAAGTTCTATTAGAAAAAGAAGTTAATGCCTATAACTATCAAATAAATCTTAACACTCTTCCACAAGGAACATATTTTATAAAAGTAATAACCAACAGCGGACAAACCGTCAAAAAAATAATTCTTTCAAATTAGAAATTAGTAATGAGTAATTAGTAATTAGTAATTAGAAATTATGCATAGCGACTAAACTTTTTAAGCGTTAATCCGCCAATTACTAATTTCTCTTTTCTAATTTCTAATTTCTAATTAGTTTAAGTAATTTGGCTGTCTTCTTCGAAGCCACCCCAATTTCTAATTTCTAATTACTAATTTCTAATTAAAAAAAAGGCAGTCGCAAAATGCAACTGCCTTTTCTTGTTATTAGTTTATCTAACTATTATTTATTTACTTGGAATTTTGTTACTCCATTAACGATAAAATCAACTATTTGTCTTGCTGCTGCAAGTCCAGCGTTGATATTTGCTTCTTTTGTTTGAGCACCCATTTTCTTAGGTGTTGAGAAATAACGAGGAGCAAATGCTTTAAGTTCTTCATCGTTTGCTGCTGCTATATCAGTAACATATTTGAAGTCTTCTCTTTCTGCTAATAGTTTAGCCATATCAGCTTCATTGATAACTTCTTTTCTTGCTGTATTTACCAAACAAGCACCCTTAGGCATTTTGCTTAATAATTCGTAGTTGATAGAGTTCTTTGTTTGATCATTTGCAGGAATATGTAAAGAAACATAATCACAAGAAGAATAAAGGTCATTAACATCTTTTGCTACTTTTACTCCGTCTGCTTCTATTTTTTCTGCTGGGATAAATGGGTCAAGAGCCATTATTTCCATTCCCATTGCTTTAGCTTTCATAGCAACAAGTCTTCCAACGTTACCGTATGCGTGAATACCTAAACGTTTTCCTTTAAGTTCAGTACCTGCTACTGGAGTGAAGTTTGTTCTTGCCATGTATATCATAAGACCTAAAGCTAACTCAGCTACTGCATTTGAGTTTTGCCCTGGAGTATTCATTGCAACGATACCTCTATTTGTGCAAGCTTCAAGGTCAAGGTTATCAAAACCAGCACCTGCTCTAACCACTATCTTAAGATTTTTAGCGTGGTCAATAACTTCTTTTGTTACTTTATCAGAACGTACTATAAGAGCATCTACATCTTCTACAGCCTTATAGAAATCTGCTACGTCTGTGTATTTCTCTAATAAAGCAAGCTCAAATCCTGCTTTTTCTACTATTTCTCTAATGCCATCAACAGCTGCCTTTGCGAAAGGTTTCTCTGTTGCTACCAATACTTTTGTCATCTTCTTTTAATATTTATTTGGTTTGTTTATTAATTAACTTAAGATTCAGGAACTAAATTCCTTTTCTTTAAATAGGATAACGAGGTATTTAAAATTTTATTGTAACTTTGCAGATAAATATTAACAAAAAAAAGAAAAAAAGTATGAATACTAACAATCAAAACTTTACTCCAAATTATATAAGAGAGTTAAAAGAAAATGAGATATTTGTTTTTGGTAGTAACTTAGAGGGTATGCATGGAGGAGGTGCTGCAAGAACAGCAGTAGAACATTTTGGTGCTATTTGGGGACAAGGTGTTGGTTTACAAGGAAACTCATACGGAATACCTACTATGCAAGGTGGAGTAGAAACAATTAAACCATACGTTGATGAATTTATTGAGTTTGCAAAACAGCGTAGAGATTTGTTTTTCTATGTTACTAAGATAGGTTGCGGTATTGCTGGTTTTAAAGAAGAAGAGATTGCTCCTTTATTTGCAGAGGCTTTAAATGAAGAAAATATTGCTCTTCCTAAAAGTTTTGTAGAACTATTAGAAAAATAAGGATAAGATAATGAAGTATAACTTTGCAGATGATAAGATAACAGAGAGAAAGTTGCTTGCAGTAGAAAGGTATCAAAAACTTAATGCAATAGAGATAAAAGATTATGATAAACGCTATCAGGCAATAAAAGAATTGTTTGGCAAAGTTGGAGAAGGTGTTGTTATAATGCCTACCTTTACTTGTGATAATGGAAAAAATATATCAATAGGTAATAATTTTCTTGCAAACAATAACGTAGCCATATTAGATATTGAAAAGGTAGAATTTGGCGATAATGTTTTGATTGGACCTAACACAGTAATAACAACAGTCAATCACCCTTTAGATGCTAAGCAAAGAAGAGAACACTTTGCTTTTGCCGAACCAATAAAAATAGGTAATGATGTTTGGATTGGAAGCAACTGCACTATACTTCCCGGTGTAAAAATTGGCAATAATGTTGTTGTAGCTGCTGGAGCCGTAGTTACAAAAGATATTGAAGACAACTCTCTTGTTGGTGGTGTTCCCGCAAAACTTATACGCAAATTAGAAAAAGAATAAAATCATACAAATATATAATAAAGCATTGGATACTTTTTTAACTATAAAGCAGAGTTGTAAAGGAGAATATAAGGAAAACAAAAGTAGTTTTCTCGCTTTTGCTTATCCTATCGAGAATACTGAAGAGGTAAAACAATTTGTTGAGAATCTAAAGAAAGAATATTATGATGCTCGTCATCATTGTTTTGCTTATAAGATAGGCATTGGAAAAGATGCTCAAACACGTGCTTTTGATGACAGAGAGCCTTCACATACAGCTGGAGAAAAGATTCTTGGTGTAATAGAATCTAATAATTTAACTAATATACTCATTGTGGTAGTTCGTTATTTTGGAGGCATAAAACTTGGTGCTTCTAACTTAGCCAAAGCATATAAGCAAGCAAGTGTGGAAGCATTAGATAATGCAGAGATAATAGAGAGAACTATTACTGAAGATATTCGTTTTTCTTTTGACTTCTCAGTAATGGCTAATGTGAATAAGTTTTTAAAAGATAATCGTTTTGATAAATCATCATACAGTTATACTGCTACAAATGAGATTCTGCTAAAAGTAAATAAAGATAATAAAGAAAACATTTTAAATCAGCTATCTTCTATCTTTGGTATAAATATTTTATAATTATTCTTCTTTCTCACTAAGCAGTAGCCACTGCATTTCTTTTTCTTCTAATAAAAATATTATTTCTTCTATTCGTTTTGAGGCAGTCTGCAGTTCTTCTATAGATAGGTTACCTTCGCTAAGTTTATTTACCAACTCTGCTTTCTCTTGTTCTAACAAAGGCATCTGTTTTTCTAAATCTTCTTTTAATAGCTTTTCTTTGAAAGATAGTTTGTTTTTATTTTTAGACTGTTGTTTTTGTTCTTTATATGCAGCAGCACCCTTATTGTCTGTTTGAGTTTTCTGTAATTTGTCTTGCTTTTTCTTTTGTTGAAGATACTCACTGTATGGCACATAGCAATCTTTTATCTTACCCTCTTTTTCAAAAATAAAATAGTGTTCTACGATATTTTCTACAAATCTTCTATCGTGCGACACTAACAACAAACAACCTTTATAACTCTTCAAAAAGTTCTCTAAGGTCAGCAAAGAGTAAATGTCCAAATCATTAGTAGGTTCATCAAGTATAAGAAAGTTAGGATTTTGTATTAATGTTTTCAGTAAATAAAGCCTACGTTTTTCTCCGCCAGACAAAAGTGAATAAGGAGAGAACTGCATCTGCTTAGGAAAACCGAACTTAACTAAAAATTCAGAAGCTCCTATACTTCCCGTTTTACCATTATCATCTACAAGAATATTTTCTGCAACATCTTTGATAACATCAATAACCTTTTTGTCTTCACTTTCCAACAGACCTTGTTGCATATAATAAGCAAAATCTATACTTTGACCGACTATAATATTTCCTGCATCCTGCTTTTCTTTACCCATAATAATATTAAGTAAGGTAGTCTTTCCACAACCATTACTACCCATTATAGCAATCTTATCACCTCGTTTAAAATTATAAGAAAAGTCTTTTATTAGTTGATTATCACCAAAACTTTTAGAAATTCTGTTTATCTCAAGTATTTTTTTGCCAATACGTTTTTCAATAACAGAAAACTCCTCTTGTTCTTTATCAGTTTTCTGAAAGGCTTGCTCTTTTATCGTTTCAAAGTTCTCTATACGTTTCTTGCTTTTTGTACCTCTGGCTTGAGGCATACGATTTATCCAGTCTAATTCTTTATAATAAAGATTACGTGCTTTTTCTACAGAGGTCTGTTGTTGTTGAATTTTTTCTGCTTTCTTGGTTAGAAAATATTCAAAATTACCATGATATTTTTCTATTGTTGTTTTAGATAGTTCATATATATCTGTGCAAACATTATCAATAAAATCTCTATCATGAGTTACTACAAGAAGGGTAATATTTTTTGCCTTTAAGAAGTTTTCTAACCACTCTATCATCTGCATATCTAAATGGTTAGTAGGCTCATCAAGCACATAGAAGTTACTCTGCTTTAACAATACTTTGGCTAATGCTACTTTCTTTTGTTCTCCACCTGAAAGAATATTTAATGGTCTGAGTATATCTTCTACCTTAAAGATAGACATTATCTCTTTAACCCTTGCAAGAAAAGTTTCTTCACTCTCTTGTTTATCATAGCTAAGCATCAGTTCTTGTTGTATGCTATGAGTATCTTCTTTCCATGTCTTTTGTGGCAGATAAGATGCTTCAAGTTTGGAGTTAAATGTTACTAAACCATTATCTCTTTCCCTTTCATCAAACAACATATTCAACAAAGTACTCTTACCTTCTCCATTCCTTCCGATAAGAGCAACTTTTTGGCCAATATTAATTCCAAAAGAAAGGTCTTCAAATACGACCTTAGTACCAAAACTTTTGTAAAGATGTTCTACTGTTAGAATACTTTCAGCCATTAGTGTCTAACTTTGTAGCCTTTAGGTTGAGAGAAAGGATAAGAGTTCTCTACATTTACTTTATGATTCTTAACCTTTAGTTTGATATTTTGTTTCTGCTTGTTGAATATAGCATTAATTTCTATCACTGAAGGGAAATAGTATTTATCCACCTTAGTTATTTCTTTTTTTATTGTACCAGAAAAGTTTGGTGAATTAAATGTTGCATTTCTGATAGTGTCAAAAAATAATGACTGAACAAAGTTATAACTCAATGGCATACCAACAAACTTAGTTATCCTTTCATAATCACAAGCAATGTATTCTTTTTCTAATTTGTTGATAACAAATACAGAGTCTGTTAAGCATAGAGCTCTCACTCCTTCTATACCAAGTGAAGAAGCAGACACCCAAACAACACTATCATAGGCTATTCTTACTGTTGCATTTATTGGAATACTTTTATAAGAACCACTAACCTTACACGAAAAAGTATTAAAAGGCTTTACTTTTTTTACTGGTTCATTGCTTGGTTTCTTTGTTTCTGTTGAAGTAGTGACAGGTGTAGTAGGTTTATCTGTCTTAGTTGTTTTTTTGAACATAGAACAAGAAAAAAACATTGCTACTATCAACAATATATATATCAGTTTTTTCATCATTGTATTAATAAGAACGTTTATTGTTTCCTTCGTACCAATTAATGAATGCAGTATTTACAACCTTATTACCTCCATGTGTAGGATAGTTACCAGAGAAGTACCAATCACCTGTATGGTTTGGACAAGCAGCATGTAAGTTTTCTAATGTATTATATACCACAACTATCTCTGCATTACATTTCTTAGGAGTTATAAGTTGTGCTATCTTGTCAGATATTTCTTGTGCAGAAAATGGTTCATATATAGCTTTAACATAATTTACAACCATTTCAATAGGAAGAGTTTCTTGCTTCTTACATAGTTGATATGTTTCATCTATAACATTCTGCATTCCTCTTTCTTTTAACAATGCGATAGCAGCATTAAAAGCAACCATATATCCTAATCTTGACATATCAATACCGTAACAATCTGGATAACGTATTTGAGGTGCAGAAGAAGCAACAACTATCTTCTTTGGACCTAATTTATCAAGTATAGATAGAATACTTTGTCTTAGTGTTGTGCCTCTTACTATACTATCATCGATAACTACAAGATTATCTTTTCCTTCTTTTATCTGTCCGTATGTAACATCATAAACATGAGCAACCATATCATCTCGTTCATTATCTTGAGTAATGAATGTTCTCATCTTTACGTCTTTAACTACTATGTATTCTCTTCTTATTGTAGTAGCAAATATTTCTTCTATCTTCTCTTTTGTTATTTCACCATTTAAGGCAAGTATTTGCTGTTTCCTCTGTTCATCTAAATAGTCATTAAATGCCTTCGCTAAACCTTGGAAAGCAACAGATGCAGTATTAGGAATATATGATATTACAGTGTTTTTTACATCATTATCTATAGCTTGTAATATCTGAGGAAATATCTTTTCACCCAAAGCCTTACGTTCTGTGTATATATCTTTATCTGTTCCTCTTGAGAAATATATCCTTTCAAATGAACATTGCTTAGGTTGTTGTGGGCTTTGTTTTATTCTTTCTTCGGTAACTGTACCATCTCGTTTTATTATCAAAGCACAACCTGGAGTAAGTTCTTTAACATCTTCTACGTATGCATCAAAAGTAGTCATAATTGCAGGACGTTCTGATGCAACCACAACAACCTCATCATTCTTATACCAAAAACAAGGACGTATTCCGTTTTCATCTCTTGCAGCAAAAGCATAACCATTACCAGTTAGACCACACATAACATATCCACCATCAAAATGTTTTACAGATGAAGCTAACACTTTCTGCAAGTCCATTTCATTAGATATATTCTCTGTTATCTGTCTATTGGATTCTTGGTTTAGTTTATGTTTTTTAAACAACTCCTCTACTTCTCTATCTAAGAACTTACCTATCTTCTCTAAAACAATACCTGTATCAGTTACGTCTACAGGATGTTGTCCTAATGAAATAAGTTTATTCAGCATATCATCTATATTGGTAAGATTAAAGTTACCTGCTACAAGTAAATCTCTTGTCTTCCAATTGTTTTTTCTATGGAATGGATGGAGATTAGCAAGATCATTACCTCCAAAAGTACCATAACGAAGATGACCCATAAACACCTCACCAAAGAATTTTGCATTATCTTTTAAGTAATGAATATCATTAACTTTATCTGGGTTTTCTTTTTCTATATGTTTATAGTCTGCAAATACATTTTTAAATATATCTGCTATGGCTTGTCTATCATTAGACTTTTGGATATCAACATACTGTTTGCCAGGTTGAGTATCAAACTTAACCGAAGCAAAACCTGCTCCATCTTGTCCTCTATTATGTTGTTTTTCCATCAGCAGATACATACGGTTCAACGCCCATGTATTGCCATATTTTTCTTGATAATACTCTAATGGTTTTAACAGTCGTAGCATTGCTATGCCACATTCATGTTTTATGCTATCACTCATCTTGTTTATGATATAGGTTTTTTATAATCTGTTGTAAAGCATGTCTTACTATAACGTAAGGCTGGTGCTTCTTGGTGTCTTTTCCATTCATTTATTTTAAACAAATGTAGCACCCTATTTATAAGGCTTTCTTCATAACCTTTATTCATCAGTTCTGAACGAGAAAGACCTTTATCTATGTAATCCACAAGCACTTTATCTAAGTCATCATATTCTGGTAGAGTATCTGAGTCTTTTTGATTGAAACGTAGCTCAGCAGATGGTGCTTTATTGATAGAGTTCCAAGGTATTATCTCTTTATCCTTATTTATCCAACGAGCTACTCTATACACATCTGTTTTGTATAAGTCTCCCAATACGCTTATAGCACCTGAGTCATCACCATATAATGTACCATAACCTACTGCACTCTCACTCTTATTTGATGTATTAAGCATGGCTGCTCCTATCTTGTTACCTATAGCCATAACTATCATCATTCTTGCTCTTGCTTGTAAGTTTTCTTCTGCCGTATTAGGTTCTGTTCCTTCAAAAATAGGTTGCATAGTATGTAGGCTTGCTTCAAATATATTTTGAATAGGAATAGTATATCTCTTTATTCCAAGATTATCTGCTGATACCTCTGCATCATTAACACTGTGGTCAGAAGAATATTTACTTGGCATCAACACACCAATAACATTATCTTTTCCTAATGCTTCTTTTCCAAACACCACCGCAACGGCAGAGTCTATACCTCCACTCAATCCTATAACTGCTTTCTTTATATTGTTTTTAGTAAAATAATCTCTTAAACCTAATACACCTGCTTTAAATATCTTTTCTTCATAGCATAGCGGCTGAAAAGTCTTAGCCTTTATATTATCTGTTTCAGCAAAGATACTACCTTGTTCAAACATAGGAAGACGTTCGCAAACCTCTCCTCTTTCATTCATAATAAAGCTACTACCATTGAAGATATAGCAACCCTCTGCACCTACTCTATTAACATATACTATCTTAGTTTTTAGTTGTCTGGCATAGAACGAAAGAGTGCTTATTGTTTCATCTTTATCGTCTTTATCAAACAACTCATTAGAACATAATATAACCACATCGGCTTTAAGATTCTTTTTAACAAAATTCTCTAAATCAGATAAAAATCCAAAAGCGATGTTCTTACCTTCATATTTAATAAGTTCTAATCCATTACCAATAGTGAAGTTATCATCAAAACGAGTAAGATTTCTCTTGGTTGCAAGCCCTACAACTTCCCCCTTATCTACAAATACCAATGCATTATATCTTAAATTTTGCTCACCTTTTGCTACTGTGCCGACAATAAAACTTTTCTTCTCTTTTAATAGTTGCTCACCACAAAGAGAGGTTTCTTTGTATAAGTCTTTATCTTTTGAAGCATCAAAAAGAGGCGAACCACACAAGGCCAACTCTCCAAAGATATTTAACACGTCATTATTACTCTTAGCCAACACTTCTTTAATCATATCAGTATTAGCCCCACAATTAAGAGTCTTATAATTAAGTTGAGAAATATTTACTTTCATTACAAAACTTTTCTTTAATCAATAAATAGAAAAGAGAAATTAGAAATTGCGGATTAATGCTTACATTTTAGTCGCTATGCGTTATTGCCTGCGGAGGTTCTCTGCAATTTCTAATTTCTAATTACTAATTTCAAATTAGAGTAGAACCATATTTTTTGCATTCTTCTAACATATTGTTATCTGGAACCCATGGTTGTCTTATTCCTTCATTAATTATTTCCAAGCCTGCTTTCTGTAGATGCTCTGTCATCTGTTTTACTGCCTCACCACTCCAACCATACGAGCCAAAACATGCAGCTTTTTTATTCTTAAACTTAAGTCCTTTTATCATTTCTAAAAGACCAGCAATAGCGTAAGAATAACCATTATTAATAGTAGGAGAGCCTATCAAGAAAGCCTTAGAAGAGAATATCTCAGTAAGTATATCATTTTTATCATCTTTACCTGCATTCATAAGCTTTACTCTCGTAGTAGGAGAACTTTCTTTAATACCCTCTGCTATTGCTTGAGCCATCAGACGAGTGCTTTGCCACATAGTATCATAGACTATAGTTACTTGATCTTCTTGGTATGCATCAGCCCATTTAAGATATTGTTCTACTATCTGTGCTGGATTATCTTTCCATATAATACCATGAGAAGGGCATATCATATCCAAAGGAAGATTCAAAGCAAGCACTTCTTTTATCTTTTTTAAGCACATTGCAGAGAATGGATTAAGAATATTACAATAGTATTTCTTAGCCTCATAGTACATTTCTTCAGTATCTACCTCTGTATTAAACAAAGACTCAGAAGCATAATGCTGACCAAAACCGTCATTAGAGAACAATATATTCTCACCACTCATATAAGTAAACATAGTATCTGGCCAATGCAACATTGTTGCTTCTATGAAGGTTAGAGTACTATCTCCTAAGCATAAATTATCGCCTGTCTTTACATTAACAAAGTTCCAATCTTTATGATAATGACCACGTATTATCGCTTCACCTTTCTTAGTACAGTAGATAGGAGTATTAGGTATCTCTCTCATCAACTCTACTAAAGCACCAGAATGGTCGCATTCATTGTGGTTCATTATAATATAGTCAATTTTATTAAGATCTATCTCTTGTTTAAGATTATTAACAAACTCCTTATCGTAAGGTATCCAACAAGTGTCTATCAATGCTGTTTTCTTATCTCTAATAAGGTAGGAATTATATGAAGAACCTTTATGTGTAGAGAGTTCTTCTCCATGAAAACTTTTTAGTTCCCAATCAACCTTTCCGACCCAGGTTACTTTATCTGTTATTTTTTTACCCATAATGTTATATTGTTTAATTTTTGCAAAAATACAAAAATAATTAGAAATGAAAAATTTTCATTCAATTAGTAATTAGTAATTAGAAATTAGAAATTGGCGGATTAACGATTACAACACTTTTAGTCGCTATACTTTACTGCCAGCTTTATTGCCAGCGGAGGCTCTCCGTAATTACTAATTTCTAATTACTAATTTCTAATTAAAAATTTTTGTTTATTTGAAAAATTTTTATTAACTTTGCATAAAATAATCGGTGGTTTTAAGTAAAGTTTTTGCAAAGACAATAATATTTACTT
>JBGUWU010000031.1:0-131523 GCA_045221575.1 Bacteroidales bacterium | reverse complement strand
AATAGCGTAATCAGGTTTAAACCATTCTATTTTAGAACCACTTGGCAATGAAAATTCCCCCATTTCTTTGCTTCTTAAATCATTTTCTTGAGCTTTGCTTAATGCTGTAAGTTTTGTAAAATCATCAAAATTTATTTTTCTAATACTTTCTATCTTTTTTGCAACTTCAAAATCTTCTTCTATAAAATCAACAAAAGGGAAGTATTTTGTAAGTGGATTACCATATAATCTAAAGTTTCTTTCAATATCAAATTCAAGTTGTTTAGAAGTTAGTGTTTTGAAATCCCATATATTATTTTGCTGATCCACGAGATTGATGGAGACATTTTTCATTCCATTGAAAGCAGAATAAAAAGCTAAAGACCAAAATTTTGTTCCTCCTATAAGATTCAAAGAAATAGTATCATCTGCACTCAGTTGCTGTTTTAGTTTGTCAATATCAGAAAATATTTTAGTCAAATCCATAGGATCAAATTTTCTCTTTTGAATATTAAGATTAGGTAGTTCTACTTTAATTCTTTCTGTTTCTTTCTCTGTGTCGGAGGAATGTATAAGAATTACTAAATCAGGGACTGCTTCTATTATCCCCAAATACACTGGTGCAGTTTCCCTGCCTACAAGGGATATATGTATTTTCATTTTTTATTCCTCAATTGTTAGTTTTACAAAACCTAAAAGATTTACCTTATCGTTAGTAATGTTTATTCTACGAGATTTTGGAAAAGGATAATTCTCATACTTTTGTTGATTTTTATATCTGGCTTTATCTATTATCTCTTCATTACGTTCTTGTTGTGAATGCAATAAATCCATAGCCCAATCGCCTGTTATAAACTTCCAACCATTTGCGTGTCCAACTCTAAGAATACAAGAATTTTCATCTATAGATTTAAATTTCGCTAAGATATTTTTACAAGTATCTGAATAGTCTTGTACAATCTTATCTTCATCTAAATAATTTTCCCAAAAATCTATTTCATTTTTTAAGATTCGTTTAGTATGTTGATTTATTAAAGCAAACAATTCTTTAATACTTTCAATAGGAAAAGGAAAATATTTTACATTGTTAATACTCATTACAAAAGAAGATTCTTCTCCTACTGTTATAGCCTCTACAAGTTGTTTGGCTTTTGTATCGTGAAAAGAATTTTGATTTCTAATATTTAGATTTATCATATTTAAAGCATCAGTTGATCCTTGTTCAAAATATGCGTCAGAAACTTGTAATGAATGCATAAGATTGTATTCAAGTTTTTTGTTTCTTTCTTTGTGTTCTTTTTTAAATAATGTATCAGGTTTTGAATTGAACTTGTTATCCTCTTTCAGTAGATAAGAAAGAATAACAGTACGAATAGCACCTTTTATGGAAGAACCTGGAATATAAGGATTACCAAAACCATCATACATCTGTTCTCTTAAATCTTTGGCTATATCTTTTTGTTTTTCATCAAAATAAATATACCTTTTAATATATTTCTCTATGTTATAATTTTTTAGATGTGTTTTAATAAAGTCTTTTATACTTTCTCCACTCTGCAAACAAGAAATATATTTATTAAAAAGAAATTTATCTTTTTGTTGTAAAATATTTGCCACAGATTTATGGTTTATTATGGTTAAATAAAAACAATCTCCATCTTTTATTTTTATATAATCAAAATTTTCTTTTAACACTTCTCCTGAACCGATATGAATAGGAGTAAGTGTTTGAAGTTTTATCTTCTTTCTTTCTGTTTTAATTATTTCATTAGTCATAATGATTACAATTTTATAGGTAAAACCAAACTATATCCGCAACGCCAAATATTGTGTAATTTATCATTCCATTTTGGTTGTAAATCTACTATTCTTCCTATTGTTTTCATAGAAGAAGTTTCGTTTCTTAATACTGCACCTTCTTTAAAAGCATAGATAAAATTTTTTCTAAGATTTTGATATGGTGCAGTAGTAATCCAACCTCCTCGTCTTTGAATTTCGTATGCAGCATTTTCATCATTTATCATTAAAGATAAAGAATCTTTATTCTCTGGAAAAAATACTGAGAGTGTTACACAATAATCAGCCTTTTGAGGAATATCTAAATATATAGTATCTTTTTCAATCTTAAAAAATCCATTGCCAATATTTCTATCTGAGCCTATCCCTTCAATAGCAAGTAGAGGTAAAGCCTTATCTAATAAACTTGTATTTCCCTCAACAATAAAGAATAATCCACTATAATCCTTAAAGAATACTCTATCTACCCAATAAGGTTCAGCTTCGCTTTCCATATAACGGTCCTTTAAACGTATGCGTTGAGAGACTTTTGATGAAATAAATTTGTTATTGAATTTTGTTTTGCAAAGATAATCTCCTTGTATATTTTCAATAAAATTGGGATTTTCCTTTTCAATATCTTTACCAAAAAGCATTTGTGAAAAATACTCAGTATCTACCCAACGGATTTTTTTTATTTTTTTGTTGTTTTCTATATCTAAAACAGGCAATTTGCTTTGCATTGGCTTCGGAAAAAAATACAAAGGTTTTTCCTCTTTCTTTTCTTGGTAGTATGGAAATAAGGAGGAAATAGTAAAACCTAAATCTCCATTATTTGGTATCTCTTTACCTAACTTCGCAAGACAAGAAGTGATTGCTGCATACATTGTATCAGAAGCAATAGTTTGGTTGCTTATAGAGTAATCACTTCTTGTATTTGCAATGTGTAAAGGAGATGTAAAATGCAATTTATAAACTTTTAACTCAGTCATAATTTTTTTAATTAGATGTCCAATTATTTTGTTCTGATAACTCAGTCTTTTCCCATTTAGAAAATTTTACTTGTCCATAGCCTCTGGAACCGCTACCACCTAAGTAATCATTTTCCAAAAGATTTTTTCCATCTTCCAACATATTTAAAAAGGCTTGTTCATTTCCATCGTCCCAAATATTTATGATGATTTCTCCTTGAAAAACTACACCCGCTGGCACTCTTTCTGTTTGACGAGGATTATTTGCTTTACCAGTTACTCTGTCAATAGAATTCTCTGATTTGTTTTCAGTATAAGGCATAGGAAGATATTCTGATTTTTTTAATCTATTAATGCTTTTCTCTGTCATTTGAGCATCACGGAAAATAATCTTAGAAGATATACTATTTTTCTCTTTTGCAAAACCAAATAAATTATTTATCTCTAAATTTTCACCTAACTTTGCACCTGCTTGTTGTTCCAAAAGACAACGCATTTTTCCTTTTAAAGAAGAACCAGGAATATATGGTTTGCCATCTGAAAGTTTTATCACAGGATTGTCTATTCCTCCTATTTCCACGTTGTCACTATTACCTCCAATATGGAGACCAGTTAATACTTCTATGTTGTATTCTATTCTTATTTTTTTTATTAGTTTTTCCATTTTTATTTTCCTCCATGATATTTATGATAAGCAACTATTGATTCAAAAATATTTACAAAATTTTTAAAATCTTCTTTATTTTTTATTTCGCTGATAGCTTTAGACATTTCTCTTTGAAAGTCTCCGATTTTTGTCTCATCACTATCTCTGCCAACAGCATAAGCCAAAAGAGGATTAAGCATAGCAACTTCTGACGCATTATATTCTTCTTGCATCTCTATTCTTTTTACCTCACCGAAAAAACGTCTCAATTGAGAAGTAGTCATTGCTTTTGTAGTAGTATATGTTCTCCCTTGTGCGTTAGTTGTTTTTTTTGTAGCTAAATATTTTCCAAAACTTTCACACCAAGAAACAATCTCTTGTGTTATAGGTTGATGCACCCATTTTCCTTCTAATTTTTGGTTTGGATATTTTTCCATATTCTATTTTATTTTTATTTGTTATTATTTTGTTTTTCTTTATCTTTTAAAATAAGTTCTGCCCAACGTGAAGCAATTGCTAAAAGTTTAAAGTTTTCTTTTTTTGTAAGTATATTATCTCTAAGAGCTTTAACAAATTGTTTTACTTCTTCATTTTTATCATATCTATCCATAAATCTTGTAAGATAGTATGCCGAATGCCACAAATAAGAAAAATCTTCTTTTCTGTTTATATTATTTTCTTTTATTATTTCATAATAGTACATTATCTTATGTAGAATAGATTTTGACATAGAATGCTTTTCTATTAGGTTAAGGAATTTGTCTTTATATTCTTTTACTATATCAAATTCCTCTGTCCAAGAAAGAGTTTCATCAAACATTGTAAAAGCATTCTTTTCTTTTCCTGCATTAGAATAACTTTTTGATTTTTCTTCTGCTTTACCAGATAATTCCGCTGCCTTAGAGATAGGGAACTTTGGATTTACTATTGCAATACCACCAGAAATATGAATGTTTTCTTCTTTAAATTCTTTTTCTACATCTAAGTGAATATTATAAGCAAAGTCAATTAACTTGTCCCATCTACCTACTGCAAAAATATCATCACCTCCAGAATAAATAATATCAATATATTCTTTGGAGAAATAATCCTTATTTGTTAAATTTTCTCTATCAAAAAACTCTGTCAAATGATTAGAAAAATTACTATATTCTTCCCAATTATCAAATCCATTTGCAAAACGTTTTCCCAAACCATCAACGTCCATTCTGAGCACTCCAAGATAAGAATTTTTACAATAGTCAGAAAAATCCATATACAAATGGTTCTTATTTTTTAACTCAATCCCTTTTTCTATCTGCTTTTTAACGGAAGGCAAGACTTTTAAATCTTCCACAGATACTAATCCTTCGCTTTCTATTCCTGTAATATCGCACACTTTAGCATTTTCAGATACTTGTTGCACTTCAAAGAATTTATCATAATCATTCATGAACAGATTTTGAAATTTCTTTTGTTTCAACGATGCAAACTTTTGGGTAATTTGTCTAAAACATTTAGATATTTCTTCTCTATTACCATCTTTGCTCGTTTGTTCAAAGGTTACAAAGGCGATATTTATTGACAAACCTCCAAAATGTTCTTGCCACAATTCTCTATTTTTTTCTAAAGCAAAGTCTTTAATGATTCTTCTATTGTCTGAATTATCATCAGTGATAAAATAAAATTTTCCACCTGAGTTATAAATTCTTCTTTCGTTTATTACTCTAATAATCAATTCTTCATAGACCTCATTCATATAATCATTTATGTAACGAGAACGTCCTCTAAGAGAAAGAGCTGCTTTTTTAGAGGAAATATTATATAGGAAAGATTGTATTCCTGATAAATCACCGCCAACAAATAGTTTTTTACTCATATTGTTTCTTGTTTTTTATTATTCATAGTTATAATTCCGTAGCCTATACTTGCATTTTTTCCTATGCCTATATAATTAGGAATAGAAAGATTGGAAGAAAATTCTATATCAAAAGCCATCATTTTTATATCTTTATTACTGACAAGGAAAGGCTCCGAAACTTTAGTTATTTTTACCTTTAATTCCTCAACAATATGTATGTCTAACCCTTTGCACATTGATAATAAATTTCCTTTCAATATTACTTCTAATAAATGTATTTTATCTATCAAACTTCTCGCATCTTTATATTTCTGATAGTTTTTTGAATTAAGTGGCGACCACCGTCTAATTCTATAATCAAACTCATTCTTCCACAATTGTATAAGTATTCTGTTTGGTATAATGTTATATATATTGAATTCTTTTTCGTATCTTCCTATTGTTAGTTTGTGAAAATTATTTTGTAGAAATTGTCCTATAATTTCTACCCCTTTATCAATAGCAACAATGGAAGCTCTTTGGTGTATTCGTTTGTATTGTATCAAAGGGTAAGAATAACGGAAAAGATTATTATCAATATGATTATGAAAAAGAATATTTCCTTTTTGCTCCATACTCTCCAATACAGCACCTCTAAAGAAAGGTATTTCGTTATTCTTTATTACACAATCAAAATCTATTCTAAGAGTCTTTATGTATTTTGCTTCTGTCATGATATTAAGCGATGGAATATTAATAATTGTTTGATGCTTGCAAATTTATAAAATTAAAAAAAAATATATAAGAAAAAACGAGAAAAATTAAAAATTTTCCCGTTTAAAGTTGTTGTTATTTGTTATGTTTAATACAAAGTTGATGAGTATTTTGTGCTTTTAATGTATTAGTAATTAAATAATACAAGCGTTTTCAAAACTTTCTTGTTCTTTATTAGAAAAACGCTTGTATTGTTCTGTTTTATTCACTCATTGCTTGTTTGGCTTGGTTGGCGCGCTTACGTTGTACTTCGTCAAGAATAATCTTTCTTATTCTTAGATGTTTTGGAGTTATCTCCAAGTATTCATCTTCTTGTATATATTCCATTGCTTCTTCCAATGAGAATTTAATAGCTGGAGCGATATTAGTTTTTTCATCGCTTCCCGCAGCACGCATATTTGTAAGTTTCTTTGTAATTACAAGATTGATAACTATATCATCTGGACGTAAGCCTTCTCCTACAACCATACCTGTATATATCTCATCGCCAGGCTCAACAAAGAAACGTCCTCTATCTTGAAGTTTGTTAAGCGAATATTCTATTACTTGTCCTGTTTCTTTTGCAATCAAAGCACCCATTCTCTTGCTTGGCATATCACCTTTCCATGGTTCAAAGCCTTTTAGTTGATGTGCCATAATAGCTTCACCTTCTGAGATAGTAAGAATAGTATTGGTTAGTCCAATAATACCTCTTGAAGGAATAGAAAACTCAATATGTTGTCTATCTCCTTGTGGTTCCATGCTAAGCAGTTCGCCTTTACGAGCAGTAACCTGTTCTATTATCTTACCACTATAAGCTTCAGGAGTAACAATAATAAGTTGTTCTATAGGTTCGCATTTTTTGCCGTCTATTTCTTTGATGATTACCTTAGGCTGTCCTACTTGAAGTTCATAACCTTCTCTTCGCATAGTCTCTATTAAAATACTAAGATGCAGAACTCCACGACCATAAACAATTAAAGTATCAGGTGAATCGGTCTCTTCTACTTTAAGAGCAAGATTTTTTTCTAACTCAGCAAAAAGTCTATCTCTTAAATGTCTTGAAGTAACAAATTTACCCTCTTTACCAAAGAATGGAGAATTATTAATAGTAAATAGCATACTAAGAGTAGGTTCATCAACTTTTATTGGTTGCAATGGTTCTGGTGCTTCTTTATCACAGATAGTATCACCTATATCAAAATTATCTATACCTAAACATGCAACAATTTCTCCTGCTTGAACAGGTGTTTTTATTTTTTCTTTTGCAAGTCCTTCAAAAACATATAACTCTTTGACTTTACTTGTGTATTTCTCTCCATTAGCTTTACAAAGCATTACTTCTTGCCCTGCTTGAAGGGTACCACGATGCAAACGACCTACTGCTATTCTACCAACATAAGAAGAATAGTCTAAAGAAGAAATCATCATTTGAGTATTACCTTCTATGTGAGGATACTCAGGTATATATTTAATAATAGTGTCAAGTAAGTAGGCAACATCATTAGTAGGCTTGGTGTAATCTTCACTCATCCATCCTTCTTTAGAAGAACCATAAACAGTAGGGAAGTCTAATTGTTCTTCACTTGCACCCAATACACACATAAGATCAAAAACCTTCTCCATAGTACCTATAGGGTCGCAATTAGGTTTATCTACTTTATTGATTACAACAATAGGTTTAAGGTTCATTTCTATTGCTTTTTGAAGAACAAAACGAGTCTGTGGCATAGGGCCTTCAAAAGCATCTACAACTAAAAGAACTCCATCAGCCATATTAAGCACACGTTCTACTTCTCCTCCAAAATCACTGTGTCCAGGAGTATCTATGATATTTATTTTAAAGTCTTTGTAACGAATAGAAACGTTTTTTGAAAGAATAGTTATACCTCTTTCTCTCTCTAAGTCGTTGTTGTCAAGTATTAGTTCTTTCTTTTCTTGATTATCTCTAAATAGTTTTGCTTGATAAAGCATTCTATCAACTAAAGTGGTCTTACCATGATCCACGTGAGCTATAATCGCAACATTACGTATATTCTGCATATTATTTATTTTGTTTTTAGATTCCTTTTATTTGTTCTTTGATGTATAGTAAGGCTTGGTTTATACCGTCTTTATCTTTTCCGCCAGCAGTAGCGTAGAATTTTTGACCACCGCCACCTCCTTTGATATGTTTAGCAGCCTCTCTTACTATTTTGCCAGCATCTAATCCTTTTTCTACTAAAGAATCGGAAAGCATAACAGTAAGCATTACTTTACCATTGTGTTCGTTAGCACCAGCAAAGCAGAAGTCTTCAAATTCTCCTCTAAATCGATAAGCCAAATCTTTCATACTATCAGCACTAATAGGGCAATTAACCTCAAAATACTTTATGTCTTTTATTGTTTCTCCTTGTTCTTTAAGTTTTGTGTATATGTTTGTAAGTTGTTCTTTGGTAAAGTCATCTACTTGTTTTTTTAATTGAGAATTTTCTTCTATGATTTTCTTGATAGAATTGATTAAATCAGGAGAAGCTTCAAAGAAAGATTTTATTTTTAATAGATTATCTTGAAGAGAGTACATGTAGTTTTCAAATTCTTGTCCTGTAACGGCTTCTATTCTTCGTATTCCAGCAGCAACAGCACTTTCTCCAAGAATTTTAAACATACCTATTCTTCCTGTGCTTTTGATATGAGTACCACCACATAGTTCTATGCTTTCACCAAAACGAATAACTCTTACCTTATCACCATATTTTTCACCAAATAAAGCCATAGCACCCATACGTTTTGCTTCTTCTATAGGAACATCTCTGTGGTCATCAGCTTCATAGTCTTCTCTAATCATTTGATTAACCATTTGTTCAGCTTGTTTTATTTCTTCAGGGCTAAGTTTAGATGGGTGAGAGAAGTCAAATCTCAAACGTTTATCATCAACATAAGAACCTTTTTGCTCAACATGAGAACCTAAAATGTTTCTTAAAGCAAAATGGAGTAGGTGAGTAGCAGTATGATTCCTTTCTATATTGTGTCTTCTCTGTGTATTTACTTCTGCAGTAAATGTTGAGCTGAGATTTTTTGGTAATTGCTTAACAAGATGAATGATAAGATTGTTTTCTTTCTTAGTATCTATTATGTTGATAGTTTCTTCATTGTTTTTTAACAAACCATTATCTCCTACCTGTCCTCCCATTTCAGCATAGAAAGGAGTTCTGTTAAGCACTATTTGATACATAGTTTGACCTTTAGTTTCTACCTTTCTGTATTTAACTATTTGTACTTCTTCCGCTAACATATCGTATCCGTCAAAAGCTACATCGGTAAAGTTCTCTATCAATTCAACCCAATCATCTGAAACCACTTTAGCAGCATTACGAGAACGTTCTTTCTGTTTTTGTAGATTGATTTCAAATGCTTGCATATCAACATTACGACCTTTCTCTTTAGCCATAAGTTCTGTCAAATCTATAGGAAAACCATAAGTGTCAAATAGCTCAAAAGCAAAATCACCACTAATTAAACCTTCTTTATGTTCTTCAATATATTTTTCAAACTTAACAATACCGTTAGCCAAAGTCTTTAAAAAGGCTGTTTCTTCTTCTTTTATTACTTTGATGATTAAATCCTTACCTCTCTTGAGTTCTTCATACTGTTTTCCCATTTGATTAACTAAAGTATCAACTAAAGTACAGATAAATGGCTCGTTAAAAGAAAGGAAAGTGTAACCAAAACGTATAGCTCGGCGAAGTATTCTTCGTATAACATAACCTGCTTTTGCATTGGAAGGAAGTAGTCCATCAGCAATAGCGAAACTTACTGCTCTAAGATGGTCTGCAATAACTCTCATCGCTATGTCTTTTTTCTCATCTTTACCATATGGAGTATTACATTTTAATGCAATTTCTTGAATCAATGGTTGAAATACGTCTGTATCATAGTTTGATTGTTTTCCTTGCAAAACCATACACAAACGTTCAAAGCCCATACCTGTGTCAATATTCTTATCTTTCAAAGGGACTAAAGAACCATCAGCCAAACGGTTGTTTTCCATAAATACAAGGTTCCATATCTCTATCACAAGCGGATTGTCTTTGTTTACTAACTCTCTTCCGTTTATTTTTTGTTTTTCTTCCTCACTTCTTAAATCAATATGTATCTCTGAACAAGCACCACAAGGACCCGTTTCACCCATTTCCCAAAAGTTGTCGTGTTTGTTGCCTGGTAAGATATGTTCTTCTTTAACCCATTGTTTCCAATAATTTAAGGCTTCAGTGTCTGCAGGTAAGCCTTCTTTTTCATCGCCTCCGAAATAAGTAACATATAAGTTGTTTTCATCTATGCCATACACCTTTGTAAGTAGTTCCCAAGCATAGCTTATAGCTTCTTTTTTGAAGTAATCACCAAAAGACCAATTGCCTAACATCTCAAACATAGTATGATGGTATGTGTCATGTCCAACTTCTTCTAAATCATTATGTTTACCACTTACACGTAAGCACTTTTGAGCATCGGTAGCACGGTTGTAAGGCTTTTCAGTGTTACCCAAAAAAATGTCCTTAAACTGATTCATACCAGCATTTGTAAACAACAAAGTAGGATCATTTTTCACTACCATAGAAGATGATGGAACAACAGTGTGTCCTTTAGATGCAAAAAAATCAATAAATGTTTTTCTTATTTCGTTAGAAGTCATAATGTTATAATTATTTATATCTGTTATATTAACTTGCAAAAGTACAAAATTAATTGGAAATGAGAAAAGTTATTTAATTAATTAACGCTAACTCTATATAAGTACAAGGAAAGAATTGTGAAATTCTGCTATTTTTAGAATAGTATCATAGTCTTAGCAAACGAATTACTTAATTTTTTTTTGTGAAAAAAAACTTTATTCGCAACTTTTTTATGTTAAAAATAAAAAACATCAAGACTTTTTCAAAAAAGACTTGATGTTTTTGTAAAAAGATTTGATTTTAATTTCTTAAAAGTTGATGTTTTTTCATCAAAATCAAATCTTATTAATACTATAGTTTATTGTAGCATTGGTTTAAGATCTTTTGAAATGATTAGAGTCGCTTCTGTTGCTTCTTGTACTTGTTCTACAGTAAATTCTGGATTTATTTCTGTTAAAACAATACCTTCTGGTGTGATTTCCATAACTCCCATTTCAGTGATAATCATATTTACTTTACCTTTAGCAGTAAGAGGTAGAGTGCATTTTTTAAGTATCTTTGGATTGCCTTTAGCTGTGTGTTCCATAGTAAGGATTATCTTCTTGGCACCTTCTAATAAGTCCATAGCACCACCCATTCCAGGCACTTTCTTTCCAGGTATCATCCAGTTAGCTAAATCACCATTTTCTGCTACTTGTAATGCACCAAGAATAGAAGCATCTACGTGTCCGCCTCTGATGATTCCGAATGAAGTTGCAGAATCAAATGTAGCAGCACCTTTAACAGCTGTTATGTATGCTCCTCCTGCATTAACCCATTCTTTATCTTCTTGTCCTTCTTTGGCGTTAGGTCCCATGCCAACCATACCATTTTCTGCTTGAATCAAAACATTAACTCCTGGCTTTAAATAGTTGGGAATCATTCCTGGTATACCTATACCTAAATTAACCACATAACCGTCTTTAAGTTCTAAAGCGGCTCTCTTAGCTATGGTTTCTTTTATTTGATTTTTATCCATGATAGTATATGTTTTTTTTATTGTTAATTCTATTAGTTTCTGTATCTTATATAAACAAAAGTATCGTTCATTGAATTACTAAAAGAGAACTCGTTTTTAGATATATTTATTATTTTGTAAAAACGTTCGTTGCCAGATATATCTACTCTAACTAAGGTATCTCCTTTAATAGTGTAAGTACCTGATTTATCTATAGAAAAAGTAGTATCATCGTAGTATGTAACAGAGGTAACTGTACGCTTTGCTCTCATGCTATTGTAAGGAGCGTACTCTATGTAACTCTTAGTTTGCCAAGGTTGGTCAGCTAATACTATTGAATCATATATTACTGAAGCATCTCTCCACTTACCAGCTAATATGTCGTTGTCTTCTCCTAAGTCTTTTTCACAAGCAACCATAACTATTGCCATAAGACCTAAACAAACTAATCCAAAACCTTTTAATGTCTTCATATTCATTATTTTTTATTGTTCTTACTAAGATGTTTTACAGTTATAACGTCAAAAACTTGATACACTAAGAAAAGTATCATATAAGCGACTGCAAATTTAATATTTTTTTCAATATGAGCCAAAAGAACGATGACTAAAACTGAAATATAAATTAACATTTTTGAAAAACGGGTTATAAGAAAAGCCTGCTCAAACTTCAGTTTCATCTTTGTAGGAGCGTAATACATAAAGCCATAGCTCAGAAATGTTACAAAGAAAAACATAAGTATATAATAAGGTATATAAACCGACAAAAAATCTTTTGGAACGAAGATTAAAGAAAATAAAGCTACAAAACACAAAATAAGTGATAGTGTTGTAATCTTCATAAGATAGGATACTAAAGGGTGTTTTTTCATATTTTTTATTTTTATTCTCTGTCTTTTAAGTACATTAAACGGAAATATTTTAAATAAGCCTCGATGTTTCTTCTGTTGTATAAAGTAGAGTAGTTTTGAAGAGATATAACACAATGTCTGTAGAATGAAGGTGAAAGTTTTTTAAATTCTTCGTTGTTTTGAATATTGTCGTAGTATTCTAAGGCTTGTTGTTTGTCTTTAAACTTACGCACCATTATCATTTGGTCGGAAAGCGTAAAGAGTTGAGAGGTTGATTGTAGTTTTTCCTCAGCATAGTTCTCTGCATTGAAATTATTAACAATATTATTAATATAATCTATGTCTATCTTGCTATCATCAAAGAACAACAAATAATAGTGTTGCATATCTTTATTTCTATATACTAATGATTCAGCATCAAGAATATCATCTCTATTAACGCTATTAGTAGTATCTGTAGGAATTATGTCAGCAATCTTTAGAGTATCTTTTTCTTCTATTTTAGCATTACGAGTAGAATCGTATTTTATGTCAAACTCTTTTATATCATAGTTGTCTGAAAGATAGCGAAGTTGTCTTTCTATTATAGGAGTAATCTCACTGTTAGGGTGATTGAAGATAATCATATTAAGATTGTCAGCTAAGGAATCTACACCATATAACTTACCTTTAGCCAAGGCAGAAAGGAATTTTAAACGAGGAATATAAGGACCTACTTTAATAGAATCTATCGCAAAGTTAGATTTTTCTATTGTGGCACGAAATTCATTATTAGCGTAACTTTCGTAAGCTGTTTTATATAACCGTTCTGCTACAGTGTTATTATTCTTTATGTCGTTTAAATAGTCTGGATTTTTAATCATCATAGCATACTCACTCTCCGGAAACTGGGTAAGTATTTTGTTTTTGTAGAAATTAGAGTTTGGATAATCTCCTTTTTTATCATAAAGGGTATAAAGATGATAAGAAGAAGGTAATACGTTAATGTGATTAGGATAACGGTTTTGTAGTTCAATAAATGTTTCAATGGCTTTAGGTATGTTATTAATGCCTTGGAAGAATATATATCCAGCTTCGAGCAAAGCGTCTGCTATAATCATATTAGCGGTGTCTTTTGCTCCTTGAGTAAAAGGTATATCCTTTGTATAGTATTCTCTTTTATCCGGTGTAAGTGTAGAGGTTGGCTCTTTCTTTTTGTCAGTTGAATCAATTGTGTCGTTTTCTGCTAAGTCCATATCTTCAAAGCCTATCTCAGTCTTGCTACTAAGTCGCCAATTGTCTTCCAAAGGTCGCTCTCCCCATTTTCTTTGAAACTCTAATTTACCACTTTGAACAGTCGTAGGATTGGCAAAGTAAAAACTGCTGGTGTTTCTGTTTAATTGATTGAAGTTATTCATAGATGCATTACGAGCAAGTATAGCTTGTTGTATTTTTGCTTCTTCTTCCTTGCGTTTCTGTTCTGCTTTATAATCAGCAATCCACTTATCTATCTTAGTATTTAGTTCCTCTTTGCTAAGTTCAGATAATGCTAAAAGACTGTCCCAACGTGTTATCTTATTAAGGTTTTCCACTAAAGAAGTAAGTACTCTTTGACGAGAAATTATTAGATCTCTTGTAGGATAATCTTTATCCATTAGATTTAGAGCAGTATCGTAATACATTTGAGCCTTAATATAGTTCTGTAAAGAGTCATAATATACATTAGCCGCTCTAAGAGAAGAAGCCATCTTTTGAACTTTATTATTCTTGGAGTATCTTACGCTTTGCTCCCATTTTTTACATGCTATTTGAAGACTGTTATTACGGAAATATATTTCACCGATAGCATAATATATTTGGTCTAAGTAGTCTTCATTTTTCTTATCATCAAGCATGTCTTCCAAATCTTCTATGATGGCAATACTATTTTTCTTAGAAGGATCAAAACATAAAGCTATATTAAGCTTTGAGACAAATTGCATAGAATAATCTTTTGCATGTCTGTAAGTGTATTTAAAGCATTTTGTAGCTTGATCGTATTGCTTGTTATTCATATATATTTGTCCTTCAATAAAACGAGTACGAGTATTTAAACTACGTTCAAATATGTTTTTCTTTCTTATTTGAAGGTTTTGTAAGGCTGATAATGTTTTACCTTGTGCTATGTCGTTTTCAGCCCAAACAAGATTAAGCATCTTTTTAAGTTTCTTAGGTGCTTTATTATCTTCTATGGCTTTCTGTACTTGTTTTAAAACAACTTCAGATTCATTGTATTTTTTTTCTTTAGTATAAGTTAAAGCCAACCAAAGCATCGCAGGATAAATTTCAGGTTGTTTTTTCCAATTACCTATAATATATTGAAATGTTGCTTCAGCTCCTTTGTAATCGTGAGCATAGAAACAAGCTTCTCCTATCAATAAATAAGCGTCATCTATAACTTTGTTCTTCTCTACGCCTGAAAAACGCATGGAATGAACCTTTACAACTTTTCCTCCTTTTTCTATTGCTCTGTCAGTATTGCCTTTTATGGCTTCTGCTTGTTCATTAGTGCCATTAACATATATAGGGAGTATTCTTGTGTAATCGTCCTTCCAATTTTGGTTTATTGTTCTTTGACCTTCCTTTAAAGCCTCTTTACCATTCCAATAGGCATTGTAGTATCCCACAACATAGTGATAGTTTCTGTTGAGCCACTTGTCCTTATGCGTAGAACAACTGACTAACAAAAAAACTACTAAAAGTGAGTATATAATATAAAGTATTTTTCTGTTCAAACTCAGTCTATTTTTACATCAAACAAAACGTAATTTCTCAGTATTTATTATGTTTAGGCCAAAAAAACTAAAATAAATTTGTCAGTTTAGAAATAAATTGTAATTTTGAGCCAAATAACATTTCTAACTAACAATAAATAACTATGAGTTTTAATACGAAAGGTACAGGAGTTGCTCTCATTACTCCGTTTGACAAAAGAGAGAATGTGGATTTCAGTGCTTTAGGTAAACTAATAGACCATTGTATTAATGGAGGAGTGGATTATTTAGTTTGCTTGGGCACTACTTCGGAATATCCTACTCTTACACAAAAAGAAATATTTGCAGTAAAGGACTATACTCTTGAATATGTTAATAACAGAGTTCCTGTTGTATTAGGTATAGGAGGTAATAATACAAAAGAACTTGTTTCTCGTATAAATCATGCTGACCTCAGTGGATTTTCTGCTATTCTTTCAGTTAGTCCTTACTACAATAAACCAACACAAAAAGGTTTGCTCGCTCATTATCGTTATGTTGCTTCTACTTCGTCATTACCAGTTATAATTTACAATGTTCCAGGTAGAACAGGAACAAATATTTCTGCTGAAACAACGCTACAACTTGCAGAAGAATTTGATAATATAATAGGTATAAAAGAAGCTTCAGGTAATATGCTTCAATGTATGGAGATACTTAGGTGTAAGCCTGATAGATTTAGTCTTATTAGTGGCGAAGATGCTTTAACTCTTCCTTTAATATCCTGTGGTGCTAATGGAGTTATTTCTGTTACTGCCAATGCTTATCCTTCTAAGGTTAGTGGAATGGTTAATCAAGCATTAAGAGGTTATTATAAGAAAGCTTTAACTATTCATAATAGTTTATTACCTTTCACTAATGCTATTTTTGCTGAGGGTAATCCAAGCGGAGTAAAGGCTGCTTTGGAGAATATGGGAATATGCGATAACATTGTTCGTTTGCCATTGGCTAAGGTTAGTAAACAGTTATACAACAAACTTCAAAACTACGTAAAAGAAAATAAATAACAATAAATTCAAAAATAAAGTATATTATGGTAAATTACAAAGATTTGGGATTGGTGAACACAAGAGATATGTTCGCCAAAGCAATAAAAGGAGGTTATGCAATACCTGCATTTAACTTCAACAATATGGAACAAATGCAAGCTATTATTCAAGCTTGCGTTGAAGCAAAAAGCCCTGTAATACTTCAAGTTTCTTCAGGTGCAAGAAAATATGCAAATCAAACTCTTTTACGTTATATGGCACAAGGAGCTGTAGAGTATGCTAAAGAACTTGGTTATGCTATTCCTATTGTTCTTCATCTTGATCATGGAGATACATTTGAGTTATGCAAATCTTGTATAGAATATGGTTTCTCTTCAGTTATGATTGATGGCTCTGCTCATAGTTATGAAGATAATATTGCTTTGACTAAGAAAGTTGTTGATTATGCTCATCAATACGATGTAACAGTTGAAGGCGAGCTTGGTGTATTAGCAGGAGTAGAAGACGATGTTGTCGCAGAAAAATCAAACTACACTCGTCCAGAAGAAGTAGAAGACTTTGTTAAACGTACAGGTGTTGATTCTCTTGCTATTTCTATAGGAACTTCTCATGGTGCAAACAAATTTAAACCAGAACAATGTACAAGAGATGCTAATGGTATACTTGTTCCACCTCCATTACGTTTTGATATATTAAAAGAAATAGAAAAACGTTTGCCAGGTTTCCCTATCGTATTGCATGGTTCTTCTTCTGTGCCTCAAGACTTGGTTAAGAGCATAAACTCTCACGGTGGTGCGTTGAAAGATGCTATAGGTATTCCAGAAGACCAACTTAGAGAAGCTTCTAAGTCTGCTGTATGTAAGATAAATATTGACTCTGATGGTCGTTTAGCCATGACAGCTGCAATACGTGAGGTTATGCAAGCAGAACCAGCAGTATTTGATCCAAGAAAATATTTAGGACCTGCAAGAGATAGATTAAAAGAACTTTACATTCATAAATGTAAAAATGTTCTTGGCTCTGCTGATAAAGCATAACAATAGGAAATTTTTAATTTTTAAGTTCAACAACTACAAAAAATGTTGTTGAACTTTTTTTTATCTATATTTTAAGGTTTAAATATTTATAATGAGGAATAAAAATATTTCGCATACATAACTTTTCTATATGAGAGCATTAGTGATTCTTTAGAGGCTTTTGATGTATAAGAAAAAACATCAAAACTTGTTACGAAAAGATCAAAACTTATTTCAAAAAGATCAAGACTTATTTTACAAAATCTTGATATTTTTTTACAATAATCAAAAACTATTAATCAATTAGAAATATTTCACCTGCTTATACCGAGTTAACGTTAACTAAAATCAAATTTTTATACTAAAAAGATTTGATTTTTTGTATGGAGTTGAGTGTTTCTAATTTTCCAACATCAAACCATTGAGTATTTTCTTCTTTAAATGCTTTGATATTATATGATTTAGATAGAGAAAGATAGGCTTCTATTATGGAAAATTTACCTTTTTGTTCAAATTTCTCAATTAATTGTGGAGTTATAATGTGTATTCCACTAAAAGCTAAAGAAATAAGAGGATTACAGTTGCGAGTTATTGTCGTTTGAGAGGTGTTGAGATTTGTTCTTCCACAGAGGTTGTTATCATTATCAAATAAGAGGTAACGTTTTGTTTCTCTATTTTTTACGCAAAGAGTAGCGAGGTTTTTATTTCTTTTGTGATAATCTGTTACTTTATTAAGGTCTAAGTCGGAAAGAATATCTACGTTATAAAGAAGTATATCTTCCTTATTATTAAATAGTTTATCGTTGTATGCTTTAAGCAAACCACCACCAGTGTCAAGTAGTTCTTGGCTTTCATCTGAAATGATTATCTGTGTATCAAATTTTTTGTTATCTATGAAATCAATTATTTGTTTAGAGAAATGATGTACATTGATAATTATAGGGGATATATTGTATTTAATGAATTTATTAATAACAAGTTCTAAAAGTGTAATACCATTAACGCAAATCAATGCTTTGGGTTTATCTTTAGTTAAAGGGTATAACCTTGTTCCTAAACCTGCACAAAAAATCATTCCTTGCATAATTTTCTTTTTTAATTTCTTATTTCCTTCTTATTGACAGGATAAGCTATTCTTACGTGATAGATACTTTGTAGCTTGCGTTTAAGTATTTTTTTTATCTTGTTTATATCTGAAAGGGTGATTTCTGCATCATCATATTGTTTATCTGCAATTTGACTATCAACAATAGATTCTACAAGACGAGAAATACTTTCTTCAGAATGTTCTTTTAATGAACGAGAAGCAGCTTCTACACTATCAACCATCATTAAAACAGCTGTTTCTTTAGAGAATGGACGAGGTCCTTTATATGAGAAAAGACTTATATCTATTTCTTTATCAGGATTTTCATTCACTTCTTTATTATAGAAATACTTTGTAGCAGAAGTGCCGTGATGTGTGCGTATAAAGTCAATAATAGGTTCTGGAAGAGAATATTTATGAGCAAGTTTAATGCCATTAGCAACGTGAGAAACAATGGTTTGAGAACTTTCTTCGTTAGTCATATCATTAAGCGGATTTACACCTGAAGCTTGATTTTCTATAAAACACACAGGATTCATTATTTTTCCTATATCATGATGTAAACTTCCTGCTCTTATTAATAGAGAGTTGCCACCTATTTGATGAATTACTTCTTCAGCAATATTAGCGACTTGAATACTATGTTGGAATGTTCCAGGTGCTTTTGTAGATAATTCCCTAAGTATCTTAGTATTAGTATTACAGTATTCCATTAACGACATCTCACTAACAAGTCCAAACATTTTTTCTAAAATAAAGACTATAGGAAATGCAAATAAAAGGAATATAGCATTGCTTGCAAAGAAGATGAAGCGGTTGATGTCTAATTGTTTTATATCCGCATTTTGAATAAAATTCATTGCAATGTAAATGATAGAGTAGGTTAGGAATACAATCCAAGAGGTGTTAAAAAACTCTGATCTTTTTTCCAAACGTTCTACACTTAGTATTGCCATCATTCCAACAATTAATTGATAGAAAATAAATTCAAAGCTATTTGGTACAGAGAAACCGATAATGATTATAGAAACTAAAAATACATATAAAGAAACCTTAGTATCAAAAAAGGTCCTAATAAGTATAGGCGCTAAACAGATAGGCACAACAAACAAGAACTCAGGTTTGAAATGAAGCACAAGCATAGTCATTGCAATCATTAGTAGTATGACAGTGTAGATAAGTAATATTTTTTTGTTATTTAAAAAGATACTTTTATCTGTATTATAGACAAATAAAGTCATAGCACCTAAGGCAATAACAATCAAAAGGTATTGTCCGAAATTAGGAAGAACAGTACTGACTCCTTTTTTTTCAACTCCTTCGTACTCTTCTTTGAGAGATGAAAGTATTTGATACTTTTCTTCGGTGATTAATTCACCTTTTGAAATGATGACTTCATTTTTGGAGATAAGACCTTTTACTTCGGATATATCTTTTAGTGTAGAGTTAAGTATTTCATCTGTCTTTTGTTTGTTGAAGATAATGTTTGGTGTAAGTGCTTTAATTATTACATCGGCTATAAAATCATAATCTTTTATTTTGTTGTTAAAGTAAGGCTTTAATGAAGAATGAACAATTTCTTCTATGTCGTTAATTGTATAGAATTCTTCTATTTGATGTTCTTGTGCAATGTTTTGATTGATAAGTACGATGTCGGAATTCTTTCCAATAGTATTCTTTGCATTTTTGGAGATAATTCCGTGAGTGAGTATTTTGTCTAAAATGTTATCAATTTTGTAGATGATGTTTTCGCAAACGTTGTTTGGAATGTTTTTTTGATTGCATTTTGCTTTTATATTGAAGTGAATTTCAGATATAATTTTAGAAGTAATATCTTTATTAAAGTCAAAGTAAAATTTCTTATTTTCAATTAGTTCTTCTTTTTCTTGAGATAATTCTTTGTTGCTCTTTTTTATAGCAAAGTCAAAGGGAGCAACTAAATTTTCATGTTTCCAATAATGCCCTTGTTGAAACTCGTACTTGAACGATGATTTAGTAGGAGTTATTAATACTATCAAGGCAGCAATCAGCAAAACCTGAAAACTACGATTGATGTAGATGCGTAACTGTCTTTTATTTGATAAAAAATTCATAATCTCATATATTTTTCCTTATATATAATAAGGTATGTTTATTCTTTGTGGTTATATATTTTCTTTTATCTTACGAGTAAGAGCAGAACAGAAGATAAAGTCGTTAAGTTCTTTGTTGTCGGTTTTTAACACGTTGTCATTATTACCTTGCCACCATAATTTACCTTCGTTAATAAAAATAATATTTTCTCCAATTTCCATAACAGAGTTCATATCATGAGTATTAACTATGGTTGTCATATTAAATTCGTGTGTTATATCCATGATAAGTTTATCTATAAGTATGGAAGTTATAGGGTCTAAACCTGAGTTAGGTTCATCACAAAACAGATACTTAGGTTGTGCAGCAATAGCACGAGCAATAGCAACACGTTTTCTCATGCCTCCAGATAGTTCTGAGGGAAACATTTTATTGATTTCTTTAAGATTAACACGTTCAAGACAATAATTGACACGAGAAACCATTTCTTTACGACGTTTATTTGTAAACATACGCAAAGGAAACATAATATTCTCTTCAACATTCATAGAATCAAATAAAGCACCTTCTTGAAAGATAAACCCAATATCTTTTCTTAGTTCAATCTTTTGTTCTCTGGTCATGTGTGCAAAGATTCTATCATCATAAGATACAAATCCCTCTTCAGGTTGGTATAATCCAGCTATGGTACGCAAAAGAACAGTCTTACCACTTCCTGATTTACCAATTGTTAGATTGCATTTACCTGGTAGAAACTCAGTGTTAATGTCGTTTAAAACTTTTTTTTCTCCAAAATATTTACTTATATGCGATACTTTAATCATCTTTTTTAATTAAACAATGAGGTTATCAATAAGTTAAATATCATTATAGCTATACTACTTTGAACTATGGCTTTAGTACTCTCATGTCCAACTTCAACACTTCCTCCTTTTAGTGTGTAACCTCTGTAACAAGCGATGGAAGAAATGATTAAAGCATTAATTGTTGCTTTTACCATTGCATAGATTATTTCTGTTGTATGGAAATCCAAACGTAAGCCTTCATTGTATTCAAAAATAGTTATGATACCCATAGGCATTGCACCTAATAATCCACCAACTATAGCAGAAAACAAACTCATAACCATCAATAAAGGGAAAAATAATAAACAGGCTACTATTTTAGGAAGTATAAGATAGGATGCTGTATTTACTCCCATTACTTCTAATGCATCAATTTGTTCTGTTATTTTTTGGGTGCCAATTTCTGAAGTTATTCTTGAAGCACATTTGCCAGCAAGAATAAGAGAGATGATGGTGGGAGCAAGTTCAAGAATAATAGCTTTTCGTGCAGCAAAACCATATACCCAATTAGGGTACATAGGACCATTAACATTTAAAAGTAATTGAATTACTATTGCAGCGCCAACAAAGATACTAATAATAAGTACAATAACTATAGAATCAATGCCTAAAGCTTTCATTTCAAAAAGCATTCTGCGAAAGAATACTTTGTTATTTTGAGGTCTTTTAAACGCTTCTCTCATTAAAAGCACATAGGCTCCAAGCTCTCTAAGAAAATTGATAATCCTTTTCACTTGATAAGTATTTTATTCAAAGACAAATTTCAATCCTTTTTCTTTGCCTTGTTGCAGTTTAATTTCTATATTCTTTTTCTCTTCTTTATTTTCTAACAATAATTCAGCCAATGGATCTTCTATCTCTTTTTGAATAGCACGTTTGATAGGTCTTGCTCCAAACTCACGTTTAGTATCTAAGTCTAAGATATACTGTTTTGCTCCTTGAGTGATAGAGAAAGAGTAACCCAAAGTTTTTAGTCTTTTCTTTAAGGTGTTTAGTTCTAAATCAATAATACTTAACAGCTCGTTGTTAGACAAAGAATTAAAAAAGATAATATCGTCTATTCTGTTTAAAAATTCAGGTGCAAATGTTTTTTGAATATCTTTATCTATAACATTTTGGCTGAGTTTGTTGATGTTTTGTTCTATATTAGCGGTAGAAAAACCAACACCTGTGCCGAAGTCTTGCAAGGTTCGTGATCCAACGTTAGAAGTCATAATAATGACAGTATTCTTGAAATCAACCTTTTTACCTTGAGAATCGGTAATATGTCCTTCGTCTAAGATTTGTAGCAAGATATTGAAAACGTCTTTATGTGCCTTTTCAATCTCGTCAAACAAAATGATAGAATATGGATGTTGTCTTACTTGTTCTGTTAGTTGTCCTGCTTGATCATAACCAACGTATCCTGGAGGCGCTCCAATAAGACGAGAAACAGCAAATTTTTCCATATATTCGCTCATATCAATACGAATAAGATTCTTTTGTGAATCAAATAAGTATTCTGCTAATGTTTTTGCTAAGAATGTTTTACCAACACCAGTAGCACCAACAAATAAAAACGAACCTATCGGACGATTAGGATCTTTTAATCCTGTACGAGAACGTCTTATAGCTTTAGAAATTTTAGTTATTGCATTGTCTTGACCTATAATCTTTTTCTTTAGAGTATTTTCCATGTCAAGAAGACGAACAGTTTCTTTTTCAGAAACTCTATTTACTTCTACTCCAGTCATATTTGATATTATAGTAGCGATGTCTTCTTGATTGATGACTATAGGGTTTTCTTCCAAATTCTTCTTCCATTGCTTTTTTTGTTCGTTTAACTCGTTGTTGAGTTCGTTTAAGCGATAATCAATAGCTTCAATTTTCTCGTATTCTTGTTTTTCAACATGAAGAGTCTTTTCTTTATTTATATTGTCTATTTCTTTTTCCAAAGAAGTTATCTCTGTAGGAATGACAAAGCTCTTTACGTGAGCTTTGGCTCCAGCTTCATCCATAACATCTATGGCTTTGTCTGGAAGATAACGATCTGTTATGTAGCGTTCTGCAAGTCTTACACAAGCTTCAATTGCTTCATCTGTGTATTTGACTTTATGAAACTTTTCGTAGTTGGTTTTTATATTGTTGAGAATAAGAATGCTTTCTTCTATTGTTTCTGGTTCTATCTGAACTTTTTGAAAACGACGGTCAAGAGCTTTGTCGGTTTCAAAGTGTTTGCGGTATTCTTCTAAGGTTGTAGCACCTATACATTGTATCTCTCCTCTTGCAAGTGCTGGTTTTAAGATATTGCTTGCATCTAAGCTACCTTCTGCTCCACCAGCACCAATCATAGTGTGGATTTCATCAATGAAGATAATGATTTCAGGGTGATGTTGAAGTTCGGAGATAAGTCCTTTTAAGCGTTCTTCAAATTGACCTCTGTATTTAGTTCCTGCAACAACAGAAGCAAGGTCTAAAGAATAAAGCTTTTTGTTAATAAGAGTATAAGGTATGTCTTTGTTCGCAATTTTTATAGCAATACCTTCAATGATAGCACTTTTACCAACACCAGCCTCACCTATAAGAACAGGGTTGTTTTTCTTGCGACGAGAAAGTATTTGAACGATGCGTTCTATTTCTTTTTCTCTTCCAACAACAGGGTCAAAACCTCCATCGATTGCAATATCAGTAAGATTTTTTCCAAAATTATCAAGATAAGGAGTATCTTCTTGTTCTTGTTCTTTCTTTCTTGAGCGTTTGCTTCCTTGTTTTTCTTGTTTAGAAGCATTGTTAGAGAGTTGTTCTCCGCTAAATGTGGCTGCAACTCCTATGGCAGGAATAATAATCTCAAAACTATTCTTAATAGCAGGTTCGTTAGAATTATCGTTGGCTTCTGAAGTGGCCTTAAAATGTTCCAAAGCAGTGTCGTAAGTTATATTGTAAGAAGCGAGTATATCTTTAACTTTAGAGCTTTTTAGTTTGCAAATTCCCAAAAGCAAGTGTATTGTACCAATATTTTGAGAACGAATAATTTTAGTAGATAATCTTGCTAACATGATAGCCATTGCAGCAGTCTCTGAAAAAGGAGTGTTGTTTTGGTTTTCAACTGTAGAGGAAGAGTGATATTGTTTTATCTCATCTTCTATTTGAGTTTTAAACTCTTCGATATTATCTATAAAATCCAAAAGAACCTGAGTACCTGTGCAAGCTTTGTTTCTCAGCATTCCTAATATAATGTGTCCTGTCTCTATTCTCAAACAACTAAGGCGTGAAGCCTCATCGGTTGAGTTTTGCATTACTTCTTGAGCATTCTTTGTGAAACTCTTTAACATATAATTTTTCTAAAAATGTTTATAAAATAAATTAGACTGCAAATTTAGTAAAATAAAGTGAAATAAGGGTTAAGATTATTTAGGTTTTTTGTTTTAGAATTAAGAAATCAATGATATTCTTTTGATTTTATACACATAATACTTCTTTTGAAAAATAAAGAACTTGATAAAAATAATTCATTAACTTGCTATTTGAATAATATTTTATAATTTTGCAGGATATAAAACATAATAAAAACAATTAATAAAATAAAAATAATAAGATGAAAAACATAATCCTTTTAGGAGCACCTGGTGCTGGTAAAGGTACTCAAAGTAAAATTTTAAGAGAAAAATATGATTTAGCTTACATTTCTACGGGTGAAATACTTAGAGAAGAAATAAAGAATAAAACTCCTCTTGGTCTTGAAGCGGAGAAAATAATAAATAAAGGTATGCTCGTTTCTGATGATATAATAGTAAGTATGATTAGAGACTTTATAACTAAGCATAATGATCAGGATATTCTTTTAGATGGTTTTCCTCGTACAGTTAAACAAGCAGAAGCTTTAGATAATATACTTAAAGACTTGAATAGAGGACAGGTTTCCGTTATAGAATTAGACGTAAGACCAGAATTATTAATGGATAGACTTCTAAAACGAGCTGAAATAGAAGGAAGACAAGATGATAATGAAGAAACTATTAGAGGACGTTTTCAACAATATGAACAAAAAACAAAACCTTTGACAGATTTTTATAAACAAAAACGAGGTTCTTATTTTGCTGTCGAAGGTTCAGATCCGGATATTAATAAAATATCTCAATCTATTTGTTCTATAATAGATAAATTATAATAAAATGACAAGTAATTTTGTTGATTACGTAAAGATTTTTTGTCGTTCAGGCAAAGGTGGTGCAGGTTGTATGCACTTGTTGCACGAAGCAAAGAACTTTAAAGGAGGGCCAGATGGAGGTGATGGAGGAAGAGGCGGTCATATTATCCTTAAAGGTAATAAGCAACTATGGACACTTTTGCATTTAAAATATACTAAGCATGTTTTTGCAGAAGATGGTGAAAATGGTGGTCAAAAACTTATGCATGGTAGAGATGGGAAAGATCGTATAATAGAAGTTCCATTAGGAACAGTATGTAAAGATGCAGAAACAGGAAATGTTCTTTGTGAGGTGACAGACGATGGACAAGAAGTTATCTTGTTCAAAGGAGGTAGAGGAGGAAAAGGTAATGACTTTTTTAAATCTTCAACATTCCGTACTCCTCGTTTTGCTCAACCAGGAGAAGAAGCTATTGAAGCCTGGGTAATCATGGAATTAAAGATTTTAGCAGATGTTGGCTTGGTAGGATTTCCTAATGCTGGTAAAAGCACTTTACTTTCTGTCGTTTCGGCAGCAAAACCTCAAATAGCAGATTATCCTTTTACAACCTTAGTGCCTAATCTTGGAATAGTTAAATATAGAGATGAAAAGAGCTTTATTATGGCAGATATTCCTGGAATAATAGAAGGAGCATCAGAAGGAAAGGGTTTAGGACTTAGGTTTTTAAGACATATAGAACGAAATTCTATTCTTTTGTTTATGGTATCTGCAGAAACCGAAGACGTTATTAAAGAATATAATATCTTGCTTAGAGAGTTGGAAAGATATAATCCTTTTCTAATGCAAAAAGATAAAATACTTGCCATAACTAAGTGTGATATAATAGATAAAGACACTCAAATAAAGATTAAGAAGGCCTTACCTAAGGATGTAAATACAATAATGATTTCTTCTGTTTCTGGTATGGGTATTGCAGAATTGAAAGATTTAATTTACAGTAAACTAAATATGTAATCAATGTTAGATAAATTACTTCATTGGGATACTGCGTTGTTTAATCTAATCAATCATCATCGTTGCGATTTTGCAGATTGGGTTATGGCGTTGTTCTCTTATTCTCTTTTTATTGATGTAATAGTTGTTTTGATTACTTTTTTTATTATTTGGCAAAAGAAGTTTAAGTATTGGTATATTTATGTTCTTTTGATAGCTGTTGCTATTTTACTTGCAGATAGGATTAGTGTTATTTGTTTTAAAGATGTTATACAACGCTTGCGACCTTCTCATGCTTTGGTTGATAGTGTTACATTAAAACTTCAACATTGGCAATTAATAGATTGGTATAAAGGAGGTAAGTATGGCTTTGTTTCTTCTCATGCCGCTAATATTTTTGCTGTGATAAGTTTTGCATTTTTAGTATTAAGAAAACAAACAAAGTATTTTAAAATCTTTATTGTCTTAGTTTTATTATGGGCTTTATTGACTTGTTATTCCCGTGTTTATTGTGGTTTTCATTATCCTTTAGATGTTATATGTGGTTCTTTGGTTGGCATTGTTGTAGGATTATTTGTTTTTTACATATATAGGTTATTGATAACGAAGTTAAAATTAGAACTAACTAAACAAATGAATAATAATAATGAGTGATATAAAAAGATTAGCTTCCCAAACTGCTGTTTATGGAATACCTACCATTGTTGGTAGGTTTTTAAACTATTTTCTAGTCCCTTTATATACTTATAACATAGCCACTCAAGACTATGGTGTGGTTTCAGAACTTTATGCTTATGTTGCATTTCTTATGATTATATTGACGTATGGAATGGAAACAGCATTTTTTAGATTTTCTCAAGACTACGATAAGTCTAAAGTTTATAACACAGCTTTGTTTTCTTTGATGATTTCAACAGCCTTGTTTTTAATAATTACATTTCTCTCACTTTCTCCTATTTGCTCTGTGATGCAATACGCTGATCACCAATTATATATTGCTTTGTTTTTGATAATTCTTGCTTTAGATGCTTTAAGAGCCATACCTTATGCTTTGTTACGAAGAGAGAATATGGCAAAACGTTTTGCTTTAATAAAAACTATTGATATATTCTCTAATATATTATTCAACTTATTCTTTATCGCTTTATGTCCAATTCTTTATAACAAAGGTCTTTATATTGTAACTTCATGGTTCAATCCAAATGATTTGGTTCTATATATATTTATCTCCAATTGTTTGGCTTCTTTTATTTCTTTTATTCTATTAATTCCACAGTTTAGTCAATTTAGATTTAATATTGATTTCAAAGTACTTAAACGTATGCTTGTGTATGGTTTTCCTGTAATGATAGGAGGCTTGGCTGGTATGGTAAATGAAACTTTTGATAGAATAGCTTTAAAACATTTGGTTAGCATTCCTGATAATATAACAGACGCTTCTCAAATAGCAGAGTATAAAATGAGTCAGATAGGAATATATGGTGCTTGTTATAAATTAAGTATAGTGATTTCATTATTTATTCAAGCATTTAAGTTTGCTGCCGAACCGTTTTTCTTTTCAAAGATGAAACAACAAGATGCAAAGAAAAGTTACTCTGAAGTGATGACTGCTTTTGTTATTTTCTTATGTTTTATTTTTCTTGTAGTTATGGGATATATAGATTTGTTTCAGTACTTTATGGGAAAAGATTATAGAATAGGTATAGGTGTTGTGCCTATTTTATTGATGGCTAATATCTTTCTTGGAATATATTATAATCTTTCTATTTGGTATAAAGTAAGTGATAAAACAAAATATGGAGCATATATTGCTTTAATAGGTGCAGTTATAACACTGATAGGTAATTATTTGCTTGTTCCAATTTTAGGTTATAAAGGTGCAGCTTGGACTACTTTGATTTGTTATTTTTCTATTTCGCTTCTTTGTTATCTTATAGGTCAGAAATTTTATCCTGTTGCGTATAAGGTCAAAAGAATAGGGTTTTATATATTGTTTTCTTTGGGCTTGTATGTAGTAATGTATTATCTACAAAACAATATTCAAAGCATAATGCTTCGTTTGTCTGTAAACACTGCTTTAATAATAGTTTATATAATCTTATGTTATGTATTGGACTTTAAAAAGATAATCAAACAGCGATAAGTGCTTTTAGTTATAGTTTTGTTTCTTTTGTCTATTAAATTGCCCAAAATACTAATCCTAAAGATATAATAACACCCGTAATCAATAAGTCTATTAGACAAAATCCCATAATATCTTTTGCATTTAGTCTTGCTATAGCTAAAGCAGGTAAAGCCCAGAATGGTTGTATTAAATTTGTCCAAGCGTCTCCCCAAGCAATAGCTGTTCCTGTTAAACCTGGATCTACTCCTAAATCAGCACCAGCAGCAAACATTATAGGAGCTTGAATTGCCCAATGACCACCACCAGAAGGAACAAACATATTAAGTATTGCTGCACATAAGAAAGTTAGAAGAGGATAGGTTATAGGATTAGAAATAGATATACAAGCATTGCTTATTACTGTGCCTAAACAAATGCCAGATTCTCCAACTCCTGTAATTATTCCCATAATACCTGCATAGAAAGGGAATTGTAATAATATTCCGGCAGCAGAAGAAACTGATTTAGAGAATGCTTTTACATATTTAAGAGGAGTTTTATGGAGTATTATACCAAGGAAAAGAAATAGCATTATAACAGAGTTTAGGTCTAAACTTCCATCTTTAAAGCCTATTTTATAAAGTAAGTATCCTAAACCTAAACAAGATATTATTATGCTTAATAGTCTCGAATTTTCCATTCTTTCGGCAGGTGTTTTATTCTCAGAAACAGAGTCTTTTGTCTCTGTTTCTTCAATGAGTAGTTGAGGATTTATACTTATAACCTTATCTCCTTTTGGATGCATAAGAGAATTAACTATGACCAAGGCTACAATACATAAGCAAACAATAAGAATATTATGATAATTCAATACTGTAGCGGAGATTGGTATAGGAGAAGTTAAAATGCCTTTAGTCGCAGAAGAAAGAGCCTCGCCGGGAGTAGCCATTGTTAAAGGAATAGAACCAGAAAGACCAGCATGCCATACAACAAAACCACTATAAGAAGAAGCAATTAAAAGTCTATAATCTACATTATTAACTTTTTTAGCTATCTCTTTAGCAAATATAACTCCAACAATAAGACCAAATCCCCAATTTATCCAGCAAGCCAAAGCAGAAACTAAGGTAACTATTGCTATAGCAGTAACGGGAGTTTTGGGTATTGAAGCTAAACGTGATATAAATCTCTTAATAGACGGAGAAGCAGCAAGTGTCGCTCCACATACTAAAACTAAAGCCATCTGCATTGCAAAGGCTAATAAAGACCAAACTCCATCTCCCCAATGTTCTACAACTTCTAATGGAGTTTGTTTGCATATTGGTATGGCAACAGCAAATGCGACCAAACTTAGTATTATTGCGAATATAAAAGGTTCAGGTAAATATTTCTGAACTAAACGTACACTAAAGTTTATTAATCGTTTAAACATAAGAATAAGTTTTTATAGGTGTAATTTTTTGCAAAAGTACTATAATTTTACGCAAATATGTTGTAACTTTGCAAAAAATAAACATGGTATTATGGAACAATTTACAATCTTTAAGGCTTTACAACTGCTTTCTGGTGCTGTTATTGCTTACTTATTAGGTAGTATTCCTTCAGCAGTTTGGATTGGTAAAAACTTCTACGGTATAGATGTCAGAAAAGAAGGCTCTCATAACGCAGGAGCAACTAACACTATTAGGGTTCTTGGGCTTAAACCTGGTATATTTGTTCTTCAGATAGACATAGTAAAAGGTTGGTTTGCAGTTTATCTAAGTAGTAATATTTTTGGTTCTTTTCTTAAAGATTGGGGCTGGATAAACGAATTTTCATACTATTCTCTTGCTATTGCTATAATTGTTGTTATCGGTCATGCTTTACCCATTTTTGCCGGATTTAAAGGTGGTAAGGGAGTAGCTACTATGCTTGGAGCAGTTATTGGTTTGTTCCATGGAATAGTTCCTTTTGTGTTGGCAGTATTTTTACTTACATTTATTTTAACGCATTATATATCACTATCTTCTATAATGGCAGCAATTTCTTTTCCTATCCTTTATTTAACAAGCAAACTTTGGCTTTCTAAAAATGAAGACATAACTCTATCTATGGCTGTTTTTTCAATAATTGTTGCATTGTTTATAATATGGACACATAGAAAGAACATCAAACGTCTAATCAATCATCAAGAGCCAAAGTTTAAATTTAAAAAAATTGTCAAAACTGAAAATCAAGATACAAAGTAATATTTAAAATTTGAATTTCTATAAAATAGATCAAATCTTAGCAAAAAAAGATCAAGTTTTATTTTCTCAAAATCAAATCTTATTTTCTTAAAATCAAATCTTATTTTCTTAAAATCAAATCTTGGTAAAAAAAGATCAAGACTTTTTTGAATTATTCTTCTAATTTTATTATTTGAGAAAAAATTTCAAAAACTTCTTCTTTTGTTTTACTTGCAAGTAATTGAAGTTTAAATGTTTTGAAATTTTTCACCCCCCAAAAATATCTTGGATAAAATTTTCTCATATTAATACATGTTTTTTCTTCTCCATTGTTTTTTAAAGAGAGAATAAAATGTCTTTTGCATATTTCAACTTTCTCTTTTAGAGTAGGTTGTAATATTTTTTCATTATTTATTGCTTGCTTGCATTGAAGAAAGAAATAAGGAAAACCTATTGCTCTTCTGCCAATAAGAATACCATCTAAGTTATACCTTCGTTTATATTCCAAAAATTTTTCTACACTATCTATATCGCCATTGCCAAATACGGGTATATTTAGACGAGGATTTTCTTTTGTTTTTGCAATTAAAGTCCAATCAGCCTCTCCTTTATACATTTGAGTTTTTGTCCTTCCGTGAATAGAAATCAATTGAATACCTACATCTTGCAACATCTCAGCAAGTTCAACGATGGGTTTATTCTTTTCATCATAACCTAAACGCGTTTTAACACTGACAGGTAATTTGACACTATTAACAACTGCTTTAGTGAGTTTTAGCATTTTAGGAATATCTTGCAAAATACCAGAACCAGAGCCTTTGCCTGCAATTCTTTTCATCGGACAACCCCAATTAATATCTATCCAATCGGGTTTAAGTTCTTCAACTCTTTGTGCAGCATTTACTAATGTTTCTTCATTATTGCCAAATATTTGTATAGCCAAAGGTCGTTGTTTTTCAGTGAATGTAATCTTTTTATAACTTTTTTCTACATCTCTAATTAAAGCATCGGTTGAAACAAATTCTGTAAAAATAACATCTGCACCATAATCCTTGCATATTTCTCGGTATTCTGGCGTTGTTATTTCGTCCATAGGCGACAAACCAAGAACAAATTCTGGTAAAATATCTTTTAGCATTATTTTTATTTTTTCGTTTTGCAAAATTACTAAATTCAAACAAAACATTTAATTTTGCAAACAAATAATTATCACAATAATGAACAAAATTAAATGCAATAAAATTAAAATATTCTCTCCACAACTCAAGTATTTGTGTTTAGTGTATTTGCTTATGGTATTGATCTTTACCATATTTAGATTTATAATGTTAGGTATCAACAGCACTGAATTACAAAACATAGAAGATAATAATTTATTGATAAAAGCAATGTTAATGGGTTTAAGGTTTGATACCGTTATTATTTCTTATATTTTGCTTTTGCCTTTAATTGTTTTGTCTATCTGCATGGTATTTAAGGTTGATTACCTTAAAGGCAAAAAGATTTACAAAGGAGTTAATATTTATTTAACTTCTGTTCTTTTGCTTGCTATGTTTGTAAGTACTGTTGATTTACCTTATTTCAAATACTTTTTTCAGCGATTTTCTGTCCAAGCTTTTGAATGGTTTGACAGCCCTGCTTTTGTCTTTAAGATGATAGTTGAGGAGATTTCCTATATTGGCTTTATATTTGTCTTTATTGCTTTTGGTATTTTCTTTTGGTGGGTAATGAAAAAGATATACAACAAAACTCTAAAACAAATAAGCGAACAAAATTATAGCTATAAGTACTATAAAGTCAAAACAATAGCAACTTGTTTGTTATTTTTAGTGTTTTGTTTTATAGGTACAAGAGGACGATTAGCAGAAAAAAGTCCTATAAGAGTTGGAACAGCATATTTTTCTAACAATGCTTTTATTAATCAGTTGGGTTTAAATCCTAATTTTACTCTTATTAAAAGCATACAAGAAAAAACTTCTAAGAAGAATCAGTCTCTTAACTTAATGAATGAAAAAGAGGCTATTGATTTTGTTGTTAAGGAGTATGAAAAAATGTATTCCAATCCAATAAGCGAAAGAGAATTTGTGTTTGATAAGCAAAAGACAAATGTGGTATTAGTTATTATGGAAAGTATGACTGCTTATAATCTCAAAAACTTCAATCCTAAAAGCAATCTTACTCCTAATTTAGACAGCCTTCTTAATAATGGCGTTTCCTATGAAAATGTTTATACTGCAGGTATTCATACTTATAATGGAGTCTATTCTACCTTATTTGGAATGCCGGCTTTGTTGGATAGGCATAGTATGAAACGAACTATAATTCCTAAGATGCCAGGAGGACTTGCTTCAACTTTACTTAGAAACAACTACACTACACATTATTTTACTACGCATGATGATCAGTTTGATAATATTGGAGGCTTTCTTTCAGCAAATGATTTCCAACAAATATTATCTCAAAAACATTATCCTTCAAAAGAGGTTAAATCAACATTAGGAGTGCCTGACCATATAATGTTTCGTAGAGCTATAAAAGAAATAAATAAATATGACAAAAACAAACCTTTCTTTGTCACTCTTTTAACTGCTTCTAATCACGGACCATATATATTCCCAGAGGGTATTGGTTTAAAATATAAGTCAAAAGGTGTTAAGAATAAAATAATAGAGTATGCAGATTGGGCGATAGGAGATTTTATGAAAAGAGCAAGCAAAGAAGATTGGTTTAAAAACACTTTGTTTGTCTTTATTGCTGATCATGGTAAAAAGAAAACAAAAACAACATTATATCCTATGCCTTTGGAATATCATCATTCGCCATTGATATTCTATAATCCGTATTACTTACAAGCAAAGAAAGATTATAATTTTGGTTTGCAGATAGATGTAGATGAAATGATATGTTCTTATCTTGGTATAACAAATAAGCAAACTATGGGTATTGCCTTTGATTTATATAAAAGAAAGTATGCTTACTTTTCTGCAGATAATAAGATAGGAGTATTAGATAATGAGCTGTTTTATATTTGGGATAGAAATGGTAAAGAATATTTGTTTAAGTATAAAAAGGGAAGAAAAGACAAAAGAAACTATATCAATTACCCTAAATATAAAAACAAAAGCACAGAAATGAAAAACTATGCTTTTGCTATGCTAACCTATGCTGAGAAAAATCAAAATTAAGATTCATTTATTTGTAAGTTTATATTCATTGTTTATAAGTCTTTATCTTCATACTCCACTTTTTCTAAAAATAAACCTTTGGCTAAAGCAGAAGACATTGCTTTTTTTCTGTCTTTTGCTTTGATTATCTCAACAAATTCTTCTTCGTTTATGTTTCCTTTTCCTACCGCTAAGAGAGTGCCGACAACACATCTTACCATATTCCTTAAGAAACGATTAGCTTTGATGGTAAAAATTAAATATTCTCCATCCTTTCTCCAATGAGCAAGCATTATATTACATCTAAAATTATTAACTTCTCCAAGTTCTGCTGTAGTAAAGGAAGCAAAATCTGAGTATTCATACATTCTTGCAGCAGCACGATTCATTTTTTCAATATCTAATTCACCAGTATAAAGCAAACAAAAATCCTCATTGTATGGTTGCTTTTGTGTTGTTATGTAGTATTTATAGGTTCTTGCAATTGCATCAAATCTTGCGTTGAAAGGGTAATCCATTTTCTTTATTTTGAATATCCTTATATCGTTAGGTAAATAAGAATTCATCTTTCTAATTAATTGTTCTAACTCTTGCTCATTCATATCTACAGCTTCAAAGTTAGCAACAAAATGCCTTGCATGTACTCCAGTATCTGTTCTTCCGCAGCCATAAATTTTGGTTTCTCTTCTGAGTACATTAGAAAAACTTCTTTCTAAAACGCCTTGTATTGTTTCGGAATTTAGTTGTATTTGCCAACCATGATATCTTGTGCCATTGTATTGTAAAACTATAGCATATCTAAATAGAATAACAGTATCTTGAGTTTCGTTAATTTCTTCTACAATAGCATTTGTGTTATCCATTTTTTATGAGAATTTTCTTTGAAATTAAAAATAATACGCTAAATATTCTGCAAAATTATATTTTTTTTCTAAATTTGCAAAAAATTTACAAGCTGATAAGTTTTGTGATAAATAATAAATAATAAACAAAATAGAAAAACGTTATTTTAATTTTAAAGAATAACTTAAAAATAAAGATATATGACAACACTTAATTCCAAAATCCCTGAGGGAGTTTTGTCAGAGAAATGGACTAAATACAAAGCCTCTCAGAAATTGGTTAATCCTGCAAACAAAAGAAAGTTAGATGTTATAATTGTAGGAACAGGACTTGCAGGTGCTTCAGCAGCAGCTTCATTAGGTGCTTTAGGTTTCAATGTTAAAGTATTTTGTATTCAAGATTCTCCACGTAGAGCACACTCTATTGCTGCTCAAGGTGGTATTAATGCAGCAAAAAATTATCCTAATGATGGTGATAGCGTTGGTCGTCTGTTCTATGATACAATAAAGGGAGGAGATTATAGAGCAAGAGAAGCTAATGTATATCGTTTGGCTGAAGTTGCTAATAATATAATAGACCAATGTGTTGCACAAGGAGTTCCATTTGCAAGAGAGTATTCTGGCTATTTAGCAAATCGTTCTTTTGGAGGAGCACAGGTTAGTCGTACATTCTATGCTAAAGGACAAACAGGACAACAACTTCTTTTAGGAGCTTATTCTGCACTTAGCCAACAAGTAAAAGCAGGTACAGTAAAGCTTTATACAAGAAAAGAAATGGAAAATCTTGTAATCATAGACGGTAAAGCAAGAGGTATAATTACAAGAGATATAAAAACAGGAGAAATAGAACGTTGGTTCGGTCATTGTGTTGTTTTAGCAACAGGAGGTTACGGAAACGTATATTATCTTTCTACTAACGCAATGAATAGTAATGGTAGTGCTGCTTGGCAATGTTATAAAAAAGGAGCATTTTTTGCTAATCCATGTTATGTTCAAATTCACCCTACATGTATTCCTGTTCATGGAGATTATCAAAGCAAGCTTACTCTTATGAGTGAAAGTTTGAGAAATGATGGTAGAATTTGGGTTCCAAAGAAAAAAGAAGATGCAGAAGCAATACGTAGAGGTGAAAAAACAGCTAACGATATTGCCGAAGAAGATAGAGATTATTACTTGGAAAGACGTTATCCAGCTTTCGGTAATTTAGTTCCAAGAGACATTGCTTCACGTGCTGCAAAAGAAAGATGTGATGCTGGTTATGGAGTAGGAACAGGTAAAGCTGTTTATTTGGATTTTAAAGATGCAATTAATCGTTTAGGAAAAGAAAAAGTAGCAGAGCGTTACGGAAACTTATTCCAAATGTATCAGAAAATAACTAATGACAATCCTTATGAAACTCCTATGATGATATTCCCTGCAGTGCATTATACTATGGGAGGTCTTTGGGTAGATTATGAGCTTCAAACAACAGTAGAAGGATTATTTGCAGCTGGAGAATGTAATTTCTCTGACCATGGCGCAAATCGTTTAGGAGCAAGTGCTTTGATGCAAGGATTAGCAGATGGTTATTTTGTTTTACCTTATACTATACAGAATTATCTTTCAGCAGAAATATACAATAGTCCTATTCCAACAACACATGAAGCTTTTGACAAAGCTGAACAAGAAGTAAAAGAAAGAATAAGTAAAATACTTGCAATCAAAGGTTCAAAGACAGTAGATTCATTCCAAAAACGTCTTGGTCACATTATGTGGGAAAATGTAGGAATGGGAAGAAATAAAGCTGGATTAGAGCAAGCTATACCTATGATTCATGCTCTTAAAGAAGAATTTTGGAAAGATGTTAAAGTAGAAGAAGCAAATGAGTGTATGAATCCTGAATTAGAGAAAGCACTTCGTTTTGCTGACCACGTAGAACTTGCAGAACTGATAGCAAGAGATGCTTTACAAAGAGAAGAAAGCTGTGGTGGTCACTTTAGAGAAGAACATCAAACCGAAGAAGGTGAAGCCAAGAGAGATGATGAAAACTTTATGTTTGTGGGTGCTTGGCAATACAAAGGAGAAAATGAAACTCCAGAGATGCACAAGGAAGACCTTAATTATGAATTTATCAAAGTACAACAAAGAAATTATAAATAATAGATTATGGATCTTACATTAAAAATATGGCGTCAAGAGAATGCTCAAGCCAAAGGAAGATTTGAAACTTATCATATAAAGGATATATCTCCAGATTGTTCTTTTTTGGAGATGTTGGATATCTTAAACGAAAGTCTTATTAATGATAATATAGCACACCCTGTTGTCTTTGATAACGATTGTAGGGAAGGTATTTGTGGAATGTGTGGTTTGTATATTAACGGTAGACCTCACGGACCAGACGATGGTATTACTACATGCCAACTTCACATGCGTCATTTCAAAGATGGCGATACTATAACAATAGAGCCATGGCGTGCGAAAGCGTTTCCTATTATCAAGGACTTAGTCGTAGATAGAAGTGCATTTGACAAGATTATTCAAGAAGGAGGTTACATCTCTGCAACTACAGGTGGTGTTCCTGATGCAAATGCAATTCCTATTCCAAAACAAAAAGCTGATGAGGCTATGGACGCAGCTTCTTGTATAGGTTGTGGAGCTTGTGTTGCTGCTTGTAAAAATGCAAGTGCGATGTTGTTTGTTGGTGCTAAGGTTAGTCAATTTGCTCTTTTACCACAAGGACAACCAGAGGCAAAACAAAGAGTTGTTAAAATGATTAAGAAAATGGACGAATTAGGTTTCGGTTCTTGTACTAATACATACGCTTGCGAAGCTGAATGTCCAAAATCAATAAAACGTACTAACATCGCAAGAATGAACAGAGAATTTATTTGTTCAAAACTTACATCAACAGAAGAATAAAATATTAAATCAAATAAAAGCCCTCAAAGTCTTAAAAGTCTTTGAGGACTTTTTTGTTATTATGAAATCAAAACTTGTTAGTATAGCTAAAAATCTCTTTTATCCAATAGCACATCAATATATCTTTTTTGTTGTGTTCTTTTGTTTGATGGATTATCCTAATTTTGTTTACCTTTTTTCAAATAACTCATTTTTAGGATTTCTTTCCTCATCTTGTATTCCATTATTTTTATCTTATATCTTCTCTTTAATAATTTATGTTTCTAAATTCAGGATTGTTAAACTTTTATTTTACTCTATTACTTTTTTGTTCTTTCTGTTTTATTTGTTCTTGCACAATGTTTTTGGTTTAAAAATATCACCTCAAGTCTTAGTTGCTATACTTGAAACCAATAAATCTGAAACCTCAGAATTTTTTTCTACATTTGCTTTCAACAATGATGCTATTCTTGTTTATATTCTTATTTCCATATTTGTTATTCTGATTATTTATGTAGAGAAGTATAAACAAAAAATTAAGTCTTGGGTAACAAATATTGCTGTTAAGAAATTTATTAGATATTCTTTGTTATGTTTGGTTAGTGTTAGCAGTATAATTACTTTGAAAACCTATATAAATCTCTTTTCCGTTAAAACGTTAAATGAGATTAGCGTTTGGGATTTTCAAAAATCTAACTTTCAAGATCCTATAACCAGAACAACATACTCTTTGTTTCATATTTATTATGAAGGAATAGGAAACAAAAAAATTGTGGAATTATGTCGTATTGCCTCAAAAGAAAATATAACTTCCACAAATGACAGTATAACTCTTATTGTTGTTATCGGAGAATCACATATAAAGCATCATTCTTCTCTTTATGGCTATTATCTTCCTACTCAGCCATTTTTAGAACAAGAAAAGCAAAAAGGCAATCTTTTTGTTTTTAATAATGTAGTAGCTACACAAAATTTCACTGCTACTTCTTTGAGAGATATATTTTGTTGTAATAGTCTAAGTGATGGAGAATATTACTACAATCGACCTATGTTTCCAGCGATATTTAAGAATGCGGACTATAATGTAATGTTTTGGGATAATCAAAAAGAATATATAAAAAATACAGGTGTTAGTTTTTCCTTAAATCATTTTCTTTATAATAAAGATGTTTATAGTTTGTTATACAATCAAACAAATAAACACTCCTATCATTATGATAAAGGTTTAGTTCTTAATTTTAAGAAACATAAACATCAGTTAAAGGATAAAAATCTTGTTATTTTTCACCTCAAAGGACAACATATCTCAGCAAAAAAAAGATTTCCACGAAAATTTGCCAAATTTACTTATAAGGATATAAAGAGAAGTGAAAAATATTTCAATAAAGACAAATTGCAGAAGATAGCAGATTATGATAATGCTACGCTTTATAACGATTATATTCTTAAAACGATTATAGATTTGTTTAAAGACGAAAACGCAGTTCTTGTTTATTTGTCTGATCATGGCGAAGAAGAGTTTGATTACCGAGATTCTGAAGGTAGAAAGGCTTATACTAATGATTTATATAACTATCTTAAATATCAGTATGAAATACCTTTGTATATTTGGTGTAGTAATAAATATAAGGAGACTAATTCTGCTAAGATAGAATCTCTAAAACAATCATTAAATAAAAAGATGATGTCAGATAATATCTACAATACACTTTTCTCTCTTTGTGATTTGAAAACAAAATATTACAAGCCTAAAAGAGATGTTTTCAATCCAAAATATAATATCAAAGATAGAATAGTTGGATATTCAATAAATTACGATTCAATTGTTGATAGTTATAAAGAGAATTAATTTTTTTAATAAAAGTAACTTATTATTAAAAAAAATTATATCTTTGTGGCGTATAAATTTAAGTTTAACAAAAGTATTAAAGAAATGAGAAAGATTTTAAAGAAGACTTTATTTGTATTGATGCTTTCGGCAATAGTATTTAACTTCTCTTCTTGTGGCGATGATTATGACGATGATGATATTTATGCTCAAATGTTAATAGGAGATTGGTTTTGTGAACCAGTAGAATTACAGCTTTCTTTTTATAAAGATTATACTGGTTACTATTATTGGGGAAATGAATACGAAAATGAGGAATTTGAATTTAAGTGGTCAGTAAAGGGAAGTAAAATATATATGGAAGTAGGTGAAGCAGGTGAAGCGAATAACGGAAATGCAAGTATAAAAGACCTAACTGAAAATAGACTTGTCCTTATTATTGAAGGTAAAAGATACACATTTTATAAAAAATATACAAATTTTTATTAAAAGTGTAGTTATTTAGGTAAGTAATATCAATTTTTTTTATTATTGTATTCAAATTTAAGTTTAACAAAAATATTAAAGAAATGAAAAAGATTTTAAAGAAGACTTTATTTGTCTTAATGCTTTCAGCAATAGTATTTAACTTCTCTTCTTGTGGTGATGATGACGAAGAGAGTAGTGGTAGTTATGAAAAAATATTGACGAGTGGTCAGTGGTGGTGTGAGTCTGACTATTTTGAAGTCAATTATATTGAATTTTATAAAGACCATACAGGTTATGTTAGTGTGGATTGGAGAGATTGGAGACCATCTATTGATGAAGAGTTTGATTTTAATTGGTCTATTAAAGGCGATAAGCTTACAATTAAAAATAATACTCTTAACGTGAATATTGTTGCAAGTATAAAATCATTGACAAACGAAAAATGTGTTGTTGTGATAGAAGGTAAAAGATTTGAATTCTATAATGAAAACGAAGATGATGAATACTATTATTACGGTTATAAATAATAGAAAATCTTTTGCTTAATTTCGTGTTTGTTTAGTAATTGAAAGCAGAAGAAAATCAACATAAATAAAAATACACTCTTCAAAAGATAAATAATTTTGAGGAGTGTATTTATTTGTCTATTGATTAAAAAAGTAGGTTGTTTCTATCGTGAAAAAAAGAGTTGATTTTCTTTTCTCAAAAGTTGATTTTCTTTTCTTAGAAGTTGATTTTCTTTCTCTAAAAGTTGATGTTTTTTTATCAACTCTTTTTCTTAAAACTTATACTTATTTTCTGAAAATAAAAATCAATAGTCATAGACGCCGTTCCATCGTTGTTGAAGAGAGGAAAGTATCTGTTTTTCTTTGGTATTGTCTTGTGGTTGATAGAATTTTTTGCCTTTTAACTCATCTGGCAAAAATTGTTGTTGAACAAAGTTGTCTTTATAGTCGTGAGCATACTTGTAGTCTTTGCCATAGCCGATTTGTTTCATTAGTTTTGTAGGTGCGTTTCTCAGATGCAAAGGCACGGGTAAATCGCCCGAACTTTTTACTTCCGCTAATGCTTCATCTATAGCAAGATAAGAAGCATTACTTTTTGGAGAAGTAGCAAGATAGATAGCCGTTTGAGAAAGTATGATACGACATTCGGGAAAACCTATCTTATTGCAAGCATCAAAGCAAGTGTTTGCTAATAGCAGTGCATTGGGATTTGCATTACCAATATCTTCACTTGCAAGTATAAGCATACGTCTTGCTATAAATAGTGGGTCTTCGCCAGAATCTATCATTCTTGCTAACCAATATACAGCACCATTGGGATCACTACCTCTCATACTTTTGATGAAAGCCGAAATAATATTATAATGGTTTTCGCCTTTTTTATCGTAAATGCTAAGATTTTGCTGTATTATTAAGCTAACTAAGTTATTGGTAACGACAATATCACCTTCGCTTTGAGAACATACCATTTCAAAAGCATTTAGCAATTTTCTTGCATCGCCACCACTTATTCTTAATAAAGATTCTGTTTGTTGTATTTCAATCTTGCGTTTTTCTGTTTTCTCTACGTAATCTTTGGCTTTATTAAGTAGGTTTATTAAATCGTCTTTATCTAATTCTTGCAAGAAATACACTTGACAACGAGATAATAGCGGAGAAATCACCTCAAAAGAAGGATTTTCAGTAGTAGCACCGATAAGAGTTACAATACCTTTCTCAACGGCTCCGAGCAAAGAGTCTTGTTGGTTTTTTGAAAAACGATGTATTTCATCTATGAATAGAATACAGTTCCCGCCATATTGTTTTGCCTTATCAACAACATCTCTAACTTCTTTCACTCCTGAATTTATAGCACTTAAAGAAAAAAACTTAGCATTCAAAGTATAAGATATAATGTTAGCAAGAGTAGTTTTGCCAACTCCAGGAGGTCCCCAAAGAATCATAGACGGAATTTGACCTTTTTCTATTGCATTTCTTAGTATAGCACCTTTACCTATTAAGTGTTTCTGTCCAAGATATGTGTCTAAACTATCAGGTCTTAATATTTCAGCCAAAGGTTTCATAGATTGATATGCTTTTTCTTACAAGTTGCAAAGATACGTAAATTTTATGTACTGAGATTTAAAAATTTGTTTTTCTGTCTTTTTTACAAGTAAAGGAAGATTAATTGGTTTCCATACTTTATATTTTGAATATATGTCGTGATTAGAACAAAAAAAAGTTGTATTTTTGCAACAAAATTAGGGAAATAACGTAAAAAAACTAATAACCTTTAACAAACTTAATGAACAAGGACAATAAAAAGATTATAAACAAGATATTAAAAACAATTTTTGGAGTGATAAGCGGAGTTCTTATCCTCGTTTATCTTGTTATAGCCTTGTTAAATACTACTATAGTTCAATCATTTACAGCTGCTAAGGTTGCGGATTTCTTTTCTAAGGAGTGGAATACAAAAGTTAGTATAGGTGCATTAAATATTTCGCCATTCATTACAGCGGGAATCAAAGACATTTATGTAGAAGACTTACAAAAAGACACACTCTGCTATATTTCATACGTAGAAGCCAACTTAAAAAACATAGAAAGTGCCAAGCATATCGTAATTAGAAATGCTAAACTTCAGAATGTTGTCTTTAATATGGACCTTACAAAAAAAGGAACCAATTTTCAATTTATCATAGACTATTTTAAGGGAGAGAAAAAAGAAAAGAAAAAAGAGAAGAAAGAACCTTTTGTTTTAGAGATAGAAAACATTTGCTTTAACAATATTAACTTCAGAATGAGAAACCTGAAAAGCAAAGCAGAGGTTGAAGAAGGTATGTTTGCAAGCAATCTTATCCATGTAAAGAATATGAATCTTATAGCCAGAGATTTTATGCTTAAAGGCGGAGATATTACTATGGATATAAGAGATTTAAATTTAAAAGAACGTTGTGGAATAAACTTAGTTAAGTTTTCAGGTAAGGTTAAAGCAAGTGGAAAAAATATATATATAAAAGATGGTGAGATGGTTACAGATAATACTTCTGTGGCTATGAACGTAGATATGAAGACTAATTCTTACAAAACCTATGGATCTTTTATGGATTCGGTTTTGTTTAAGTTAGATGTTGAAGACGGTTCTTTTGTTGGTATGAAAGATATAGCTTTCTTTTCAAAACAATTACAAGGAGCCACACAGACAATATATTTATCTACTAATATGGAAGGTTTAGGTAAAGATGTAAAAATTTCCAACCTTGAACTACAGACAAACAATACTCACCTACAGATGTTCGGTAATATACAAGGCTTACCAAATATTAATGACTCTTATTTTGATCTTACTTTAGTAGATGTTAGCACTTCATATAAAGATATCAACTCTCAAAGGTTTGGAGAGTTGAATAATAAACTTACTTCTTTGCCAAGTATGATAGACCGTTTGGGAAATATACAGGTAAAAGGAGATTTTGAAGGTAAAATCAATAATTTTAGAACAGATTTAAATCTTATTACAAGTATAGGTGCGGTTGATGTAAAAGCAACTGCAAATCCAGAGGGCAACAATGGCACAAGATACAAAGCAGATGTTCAGTCTTCAGGTATGAATGTTGGTTCGTTGTTAAATAATACAATGCTTGGTAATACTACTTTGCTTGCCAATGCAGATATAGTTTTATCTGATAAGGATAAAAGTGGGGTAGTGTCAGCAAATGTTAAGAATTTCTATTTCAAAGGCAATAACTATAATGAAATAGACTTAAATGCTACTTTGGATAATAACTCTATTGAAGCAGATTTAAATATTGCTGATGAATATGCTAACATTGAAGCCAAGTGTAACCTATATACAAACCAACCTACAATATATTTAGATGCAAAAGTATCTCAGTTAGACTTACATCGTCTAAACCTTTATTCATTTTCAGACACCAATACAATAATTTCCTTGGACTTGAATGCTAATATTGATAATTATAATATCAATAACTTGAATGGTAATGTAGATATTAAGCATATCAATGTTATAAACACAACTAACGATATTAGCCTTGACGGAATATCAATACAAATGGTGGATAATGAAGAGGAAAATAGCATTATTGTGACATCAGACATACTTGATGCAACTTTAAAAGGTAAATACACTATCTCTACTTTGCAGGAAGATTTTACTTATATCGTTAATAAATATGTGCCTGATTTTTCTATTCTTAGCAACAATGAAAACCAATCTCAATCAAAGAAAAAAATTATAAACAATGATAATAACTACGACATTGCTTCATATATTGGTTTTGATGTAAAAGTTAAGGATTTAACATTGTTGAGAGAGTTGTTTGATGTTGATGTGAAAATAGAAGATAATCTAACTATAGACGGCAAACTTAATGATAAAGATATTCTGTATGCAGAAATAAGAGTTCCTTCTGCACAGTATTCTGATAAAAAGCTAAATAATGGATTGGTAGTTGTAAGCACAACTGACAAACAATTGTCTTTTGTAGCTAATGCTTCTAATTTGTCAATTACGGATAGTATTGTTGTAAAAGATTTGGGCTTAGCAGTAAATACAAAAAGCGAGAACATAGATTTACTCGCAAGATTTAAAGATGCCAACAATGATTCAACTCAAGGAAGGGTAGAACTTAATACTTATTTTTCTGAGAAGGGAATACAAGCAAACTTTACAGATACTTATTTTGATATAATGGGAAAACATATTGCCTTTAACAATAATCATATTCTTGGAATGCTTAAAGGTGATATTTCTATTATGAATTTAGGAATAAGAGTTGATAACAGTGAATTAACTTTAGATGGAATGATTTCTGATGATGGTTTGCTTACTTGTTCTTTCTCAGATCTTGATCTTTCACTTGCCAATATGTTTTTGGAAGATAAGAATATCAAACTTGGAGGAGTGTTGAATAAAGATGTTGTTTTAAAAAATATAAAGAAAGGTCTTGTCTTCACGTCTAACCTAGAAATAGATGATCTTTCGGTTAATGATATTTTGGTAGGTAAAGCGTGGTTAAATGTTGATAATTCTATTGCTTCTGATGTGTTTAATGCAAACATAAAGGTTTTACATCAAACACAAGATAAACAATATGTGCCTTTAAGTCTAATAGGAACAATAGCACCACAAAGTAAGGAAGAACAAATGAACCTTTCCATAAATATGGATAAGTTTGACTTAGCAATAGCTAATAGTTTTGTTTCTTCATTTGCTTCTGATATGGAAGGAGTTCTTTCTTGTAATGATTTAAAAGTAAAAGGAATGTTCTCTTCTCCTGAAGTTTTGGGAACACTTCATCTTAATAAGGCAGCGATGAGAGTTAATATGCTTGGAACTAAGTATTATTTTACAGACAGTATAAAAGTAGATAGAAATAAACTAAGTTTCAAAAAATTTACTCTTAGAGATGCACAAAAGCATAAGATAACTATTGATGGAAATGTTGCTCATAATGATTTCTCTACCTTTGATATAGACTTGAAAGCAGTGGCTGATAAGATAAAAATCTTAGATACTAAAGAGAGTAGCGATCAAATGTACTATGGAACCGCTTATGCTTCTGCTACAGTGTTAATAAAGGGAGATTCAACAATGATAGATATAACAGGAACAGCAAAGACAGAACCCGGAACATCTTTGACTGTACCTGTAACAAGCAAAGAATCTATTGAAGAAAGTAATTTTATTGTCTTTACTTCTGAGATAGATACCACAACAACTCAAAAAGACCAATCAGATAACAAAAAGGATGAAAAATCTTTAGCCTATAACATATCTTTGGACTTAAACGTTAATCCAAATGCTAAACTATATCTTCCAATAGACTTTAATCAAGTAAAAGGAGATTTAGCTGCTGCTGGCGATGGAGATATTAAGATAGAAATGAATTCAGCTGGTAAGTTTTCAATGATAGGAACAGTGGCAATAGATAATGGTAAGTTTAAGTTCAATATGATGGATATAATGGAAAAAACTTTTGATATCGAACAAGGAGGTACGCTTACTTGGAATGGAGAACCTGCTGGAGGAACATTAGATTTGACTGCTATATATAAGACTAAAACTTCTTTAGCTTCTATTCTTGGAGAAACATATTCTAAACCTGTTGATGTGGAAAGTATTATTCATATTACAGGACCAATGACCAATCCTCAACCTTCGTTTGATATACAATTGCCAAATGTTGATGAGCAAACAAGAGAACAAGTCTTTATGAATATAGACCGTTCTGATGAAAAAGTTATGTTAGAACAAACGGCTTCTATTCTTTTAACAAATCAATTCTATTTAAGCCAAGGAGGTTATCAAACAAATGCTTTACAATCTGGCGTAACTTCTTCTGTTATGGGTATGGCATTTTCTCAATTGAGTGGTATGCTTACTAATATGGTTAGATTTGTTGATGTTGGACTTAATTATACAACAGGTGATGAAACCTATGGAGGACAAATGGATGTAAATGTTGGAAAAAGTTTTGGAAAGTGGGATTTGTCTGTTAATGCTTCTTTAGGAGGAGACCAAACAACAACCAAAACGTCCGATGCAACCAATATTATAGGTGATATGTCTGCTAAATATAAATATACACAGAATTTGCAGTTTGAAGTATTTAACCATTCTAATGCCAATGACTTCACTAAGTATAATATCTCGCCATATACACAAGGAGTAAAGGTGATATACAAGAGAGATTATAACTCAATCAAAGATATATTCAAACCAAAGAAAAAGAGAAAGAAGTAAAAAAGAAAAAATAGAATAGAAAAGAAAAAAGTACGATAGGTTAGTTCTATCGTACTTTTTTTTGTTTCGTTATTCAATGAATTATTCTTCATCTTTTATTATTCTGCCTGTATCAGCATCTTTTAAATCTTCATAGAAATGGGTTTTTTCAAAATATTCTATTGTTCTTATTTCTGTATATTTTAAACTTCCTCCATCATAAACAGAGCGTTTTGTCCAATTAAAGAATTTATCTTTTTCGTATTTATATTGATAATCAATTGTCTTAACTTCTTTATCATCTACTGCCACTTCTTTTATTAAATTATCATGTTCATCGTAAGCATAAGTGTAAGATAATATTTTTTTGTTATCTCTTTGATAAATATCTTTACCAATTAGTCTTGCATCATCGTCCCAAGTGTAAGTTTCTCTTCGTGTCATCTTGTCATTTCTTAAACGAGTGCATTCTATAACTAAATTGTTGAACGCTCTTTTGTAATTTACTTTATCTATATTGGAATTGTGTTTGTAGGTTGTAACAGTTGCAATCAAAGAATCAGCAGGACCATAGAAATATTTTACTAATTTATTGCCTCCTTTATTGTCACTACTAATACTTCTTTCTATAAGCAAGCCTTTAGTGTTATAAGTCAAAACTTCATCTTTTATAACTTTGTTTGCTCCGCCTTTACTATTGGGATAAGATACTTCTTTAACTGTTGCAAGACGTCCAATATTATTATATGTGTATGTAGTAACACTAACTATTTTTCCATCTTTTTCAGTTATTGTTTCTTTAACAAGTTGTCGCTTGTTATTATATTCATATTTTGTTGTTCTGTCGCTTTGACCGCCAATAAAATTAAGCCTTTCTTGTAAAAGTCTATTGTTTCCAAAACTTAGTTGATAATCTTCTATGAAAGAAGATCTCTGATTTTTTATTGTAGTATCTCCTTCGAACTTCATATATCTAAGTGTTTTAACATAACCTAAAAGATTGAAGTCTTTAGTTCTATATGGTATGTCTTGTCCTTTTAGTGTGCTTATCAAAAAGCAAAGAACTACAAGTATAAATAAACTGTTTTTCTTCATAATTAAATGATTTATTTTTTCAAATTGCAAAAGTACAACAAAAATTTATATCATTGCGTTTTAAGTCTTTTTTTTTGGACTCAAACTAATAAAGTAACATAATTTCTCCTGTTTTTTCGTACATAAGATTATCTGTGCCTTATAAGTATATGTTATTTTCACATGAATATTGGGAATAGATTCTATAAGTTAGAAAAAGCAATATGTCTTTGACTCGTAACATATAAAAGACTATATCTGATTGCGAAGTTAAGCATTATTCTTTATTTTTTCATAAGATTTGATAAAAAAATACTACTTTTGCAAAAAAATAACAACAACATACATAATCTTACTAAATGAAACGTTTCGCAATAGTGATATTGTTTGTTTTTTGTTTTGTTTCTTTGTTTGCACAAGATAGCCTAAGAACAAAGACATTAGATAGTGTTGTTGTTAGTGCAGAAAAAATAAATCTGTTAGAAAAAACTCCTTCTGGAGATGTTTTAGAAAAAAAAGACTTACAAACTCTAAATACTAATTCTGTAGGAGATGCGGCTAAATTTCTCAGTGGAACAATAATAAAAGACTATGGAGGATTAGGCGGAGTTAAAACAATAAGTGTGAGAGGACTTTCTGCTAATCATACAGCAATAGTTTATGATGGAGTAAATGTTTTTGATAATCAAAGTGGGCAAGTTGATTTAGGTAAATATTCTTTATCATCTATAGAGTCGCTTTCTTTAGCTAATGGACAATTTACGCCAAGTTTGCCAACAGCTATTTCTTTAGCAAGTGCATCAAGTCTAAATATTCAAACAGAAAAGCCTAATCTTGTAAATGATAGACGATCTCGTACAGATATTGCTTTTTCACTTGGTTCGTTTAATACTTGGAGTGGTAATATATTTCATGCTCATAGAATATCAACACATCATATTATAACAACTTATCTTGATATTCTTCAATCAAAAGGTGATTATCCATTTGTTCTTCATTATGGTTTATTATCAAGTCAAAAAACAGAAACACTTAAAAGAAAAAATAACGATATTCTTTCTTCCCATGCAGAGATAAATTGGTTTTGGGATATAAACAGAACAAACACATTAAAGTTAAAGGCTTTTGCTTATTATTCCGATAGAGGTTTGCCCTCAGCGGTTACCTTATATTATATGAATAGTAAAGAACGTTTGTATAACAAAAACTTTTTCTTGCAAACATCTTTCACTTCTTATCTTAATGGTTTATTTACATATAAAAACAACTTCAAGGTAGATTATAACTTCACTGAATACATTGACCCATTACTTTCTAATGGATTAGGAGGTGAAGACGATGAATATCAGCAAATGCTTTTCTATGATAATAATGCAATAAGTTTTCAGCCAAGAGAAAACCTTTTCTTTACATTAACCAACGATGTATATTATAATACTTTAAAAGCAATTCCACAAATGGACGATAAGCCTCAAAGATTATCTTCTCTTACGGCTTTTGTTGTGGATTTTCGTTTTTGGAAGTGTTTTTATTTAACCGCAAATATCTTAAACTCATATTATATTGACAATTACTTAAATGAAAATAAGAGCACTTCTCACTATTCTCCTTTTGTTGCTATTAAGTTTAGTAAAGGCTGTTTTTCATCAACTTTGTTTTATAAAAACATATTTAGAATGCCAACATTTAATGAACTATATTATAGAAGGGTAGGGTCAAGAGATTTAAAACCTGAAAATACTTCTCAAATATCTTTTACCAATAGTTTTACAAAGAAACTAAGGCTGTTAAGTATTTCAACAGAACTTAGTCTTTATTACAATGATGTAACAAATAAGATAGTAGCTATCCCGAAAAATATTTATCTTTGGTCTATGATAAATTATGGAAAAGTGGAAATATATGGTTTTGATGTACGTATAGGAGCATTGACAAAAATAAAAGAACTTTCCTTGGATATAAAACTTAATTATTCTTATTCTCATGCAATGGATAATGAACCTACATCAATAACCTGTAAACATCTTCTTCCTTATTCACCTGAACAGATATATTCTATTATTTCAACATTTGAATGGCAAAGATTTTCATTAGGATATACTTGCATGCTTGTTGATAATCGTTATTCTTTGCCAGAAAATATTAGTTTCAATCTTCTGCCTCACTATGCAGATCATTCTTTAAGCCTTTCTTACACTCAAAAAACAAAATATGGGGACTATAAACTTACATTCAGTGTAAATAATATATTAGATAAGCAATATGAAGTTATTCGTTCTTATCCAATGATGGGACGGAATTATAATCTCAAAATAAACATTATTCTATGAAAACAAACAAATTAATCTTATTGATTTCCATTTTGGTGTTATTTTCTTCTTGTTTCAAAGACGAAGAACCCGATCAGAGGAAAAACGATGGTGCAACCAAAGGTCTTTATGTGCTTTGTGAAGGTACAGGTTCAGACAACAACTCTACGCTAACTTTTTTTGACTTTAAGGATAGTGTAAGTTATAATGATTTCTTTACAGGCGGATTGGGAAAGAACGCAAACGATATGATTGGCTTGGACAACAAACTTTATATAGCCGTAACTGAGAGTGCTTGCGTTTGGGTTTTGGATATGAAAACAGGACAACAAATAGCAAGAATAAGTATCACTGACCCAAATAATAACAATCGCAAACCAAGACGTCTGACTTCTTTTGATGGATATGTATATGTTTCTTGTTGGGACGGAAATGTTGTAAAGATAAATGCAAACACAAATACTATTGCTGCAACTTGTGCAGTTCAAGGACGTTATCCTGAAGGTATAGCGGTAGCAGATGGTAAAATATATGTAGCTAATTCAGGCGGATTGGATTATCCTAATTATGATAAGACGGTGTCTGTTATTGATTTGAATAGTTTTTCATTTGAGAAGAATCTAACTGTAATGGAGAATCCTCAAACTCTTAAAGCTTATAGAAATAAAGTTTATGTTCTCTCAACAGGAAACTATATGGTAACGCCTCAGCTTACAGTTATAAAGAATGCTGAAATAGAGCAAACACTAACAATAAATATGGTTGATTTTGCTTTTTGGCAAGATAGACTTTATTTCTTCTATACATCACCATTCGCTTCTCCTACAACAAATAAGGATTTCAATTTTTCGTATCTAAATATTGATAATCTGAATGCTACTCCTACTGTTGTACATCAAAAGACTTTATCGGGAATGATGATACCTTATCATATAAATATCATAAATAACACTATTTTTATAAGCGATGCGAAAAATTTCACCAACTCAGGAGAGGTATTTGCTTTGACTACAGAAGGAGAATTGCTGTATAAATTTTCAACACTTATTAATCCAAGTAGGATAATAGAAAAAGCAGAATAAAAAAGAGTTGATTTTCTTTTCTTAGAAGTTGATTTTCTTTTCTCAAAAGTTGATCTTTTTTTACGAAAATCAACTCTTTTTCTTAAAGATTATTTTCTATGAATAACATTCTTTAATTTACTAATAAAGAATGTTTTTTCATCTTTATTTAAACCAAAAATATAGATACTAATTGTACAAGAAACAAAGCTTAAAATGAAAGTAGCTAACAAGCGAATCAAACTTTGTGGCATAAAATATCTGATGGCAAAAGGAATAAAGAAAGAAACTAAGGTTACTAAGGCTATTTTCAGTAATACTTGTTTGATGTATTCTCTTGCAGATAAAGTTATTAATTCTTTAACTAAGATTAATCTAACAAAGATAAGCACAAAATAAATGAAAGCATAAACAACGTAGGCGGCCCAAGGAGGACAACCAAACTTAAATGCAAGATAAGTAAGAGGAAAATTCATTAAACCGACCAAGCCAACAACAATTTGGTATTTCTTTATCTTACCCGTTGCAAACATAACTCTAACCAATGTGTCAGCAGTTACAGTACATAATGAGGCAACAAAGGTAAGTCTAACAAAAACAATAGAATATTCCGGTACTTTATGTAGCCAAATATTTAGAATTTGTTCAGTCTCCAAGCAAATAGGCAAAGCAAAGAAGAACATTAAAAAATAAGAATATTTTGCACCTCTAAATATTAACTTATTCATATAAGAATGTTCGCCCATAGCATAGGATTTTGTGATTTGAGGATTAAGAGCAGTGGTAAAGTTATTTACAAATTGTTGGACTGCATTTCCTACTTGTGTGGCAATACCTCGTGCAGCATTTACTTTTACGTGGAAAAACAGATTGGTAAGTATGTTTATACCTTGAGTATTTAGAATCCATACTCCATTACCTATGAAATTCCAACCGGCAAAACTGCCTATTTCTTTAAGTAAGGACTTATCATAAATAAAGATATATTTACATTCCTTAAACTTATACCTGCAATAGATAACATACACCATTTTTATCAGCAAATCAACTGATAGCATTAACACAGCATAGGTTATCAGTTTATCAAATGAAGAGAAAGTAATTAGAAATGCTATTAATAGTTTCGCACCTCCTTCTATTAAGGAGATATAAGCGAAAGCACTCATACGTTCATGTGCTATTATGGCTGCATTAAAAGGAACTGCTATAAGGTTTATTAAGAAAATAAGTATAGCACACTGCAACACCCAATTGGCAGCGTAGAGTCGGACCTCAGGTATTTGCAAGTGATTGTTTAAAAACCATATCGCAATAGGCTCACATATCACAAGTAATGCTATTGCCATAAATATCTGTACAGAAAGAGCAGTAGAAAAAATACGTTGAAGTCTGCTTTGGTTGTCTTTCCCAAGTTCAAAAGTAAGAAAACGACTTATAGCGGTAGAAAGGCTCTGAGAAAGAATAGCAAACATAGCAACTACACCTGCCACTACATTATATATACCAAAATCATCAACACCTAAAACTTTTAGAACAACTCTACTCGTATAAAGGCTAATAATCATTAGCAAAAACATACGAAAATAGAGGATAAGTGTATTCTTTGCTATCTTCGAACCACTAAGAGAGTTGTCGTTTATAGCCATTGGGGATTTTATTTTATCTTAATTTGTTGACCTACTTTAATTTTGTTTGCAGACTTTTTGTCCAAGCCGTTCTTTTTCATTAATTCTTGTTCAGTAGTTCCGTATTTTTTAGCAATAGAAGAAAGAGTCTCGCCAGATTTTACACTATGAGATTTTGATTTAGTGTTTTTTTTGTCATCTTTTTTCTTGTCGTTGTCTTTCTTAGTATTTTCTTTCTTGGTAGTATTCTCTTTCTTGGTAATATTCTCTTTCTTAGTAGTATTTTCTTTCTTAGTAGTGTTTTCTTTCTTATTGTTATTTTTGTTTTTTAGATTTTCTTTTTCAGTTTTCTTATTCTCTTTTTTGACTGTTTCAATTTGATTGTCGGAATTGTTCGCTTCAACAATTTCATTCTGTTCAAATGAAGACTTATTTTCAGTTTCGTCTTTTTCTATTATTTTTTCTTTTTCAACAACTACTTTTTGTTTGATAGAAAGGAGAGTACCAGGTTTAAGTTTGTTTTTCTTTATCTTTCTATTCCATGCTCTTATTTCAGATACACTTACCCCATATCTTTTTGCTATAGAAGTCCAACCTTCTCCCTTCTTTACCTTATGATATATTGTTTTTACAACATAAACATTACTATCTCCTTCATTGTCTTTAACCAAATCTTTACGGTATTTTTCTAATTCAAAATTAGAAATAGAATCTTCTAACTCAATATATTGATCTATGTATTTTAGAGGTAATTTTAAAGAATATCTATCTTGAGTTCCGGGAATAAAAGACATTTTGTATTGAGGATTAAGACTCTCTATTTCTTCCACAGGTATATTTAAAAGACTTGATATTTGACCAAAATAAACATCTTTATTTACAATAACAGTATCATTAAGAAGAGCTAAAGGTTGAGTAAGTTCAGCTGGACGTATGCCATGTTCGTAATAGAAGTTCATTACGTAAGTCGCAGCGATGAAAGCTGGAACATAACTTCTTGTTTCACGAGGTAGAAAATCATAAATCTCCCAAAAAGTTCTACCTCCAGAGCGTTTGATTGCTTTATTTACGTTTCCAGGACCACAATTATATGCAGCCAATACTAATTGCCAATCATTATATATATTATATAAATCTCTAAGAAACTTAGCTGCTGCTTCAGTAGCACGAATAGGATCTCTACGATCATCAATGATAGAATTTTCTCTAAGATCATACATTCTGCCTGTTGCATACATAAATTGCCATAAGCCTGTTGCTCCCGCACGCGAAACAGCCTTAGGATTAAAAGCACTTTCTATCATTACTAAGTACTTTAAATCAGTTGGTACGCCATGTTTATCTAATATATCTTCAAACAAAGGAAAATAATATTTACTTAGACCTAACATAACACCAACGCTACGATACATTCTATCTAAATAATAAATGATATGATTTCTAACTTGTGAATTATATGTTAATTCAATGGCAGAAGGTATGCTTTTAAGTCTTCGCTCATAAACTTCGTCTGCAACAGAAGAAGCTCCAGCAACAGGAGAGGAAGCATATTCACTTTTTGCAAATCTTTCGTTAAGAAGTTTTTCATTCATTTGAATATAATAAGATTGCAAAAGATCATTGTAATTGTTTTCGTAATTGAGATATTCGCTTTCTTTATATTGTTGTGCAAAGGCATTGAATGAGAATGCTATTAATAAAAATAGTATATATATATTGTGTTTTTTCATTATCAAATTTTTTCTAAAACGATTTGCTAAATTACTACTTTTTTTTGAACTGATGAACTATTCTTGGACTTTGTTATTTTATCTTAAAGCTAATTAACAGAATAATAACCAATAAACATTATCAAATTAGAACTTTTTCCTCGCAAAATAAACAAGAAATCTTTGTTAAATGAAATAGGTTTTGAAGTATTTGACTTCAAAAGTGTCTGTTCAAAAGAAGTGTTTGCTTGTTGTTGATGATTTATTGCAAAATGACAATCTAAGACAACTTCTTTCGGAAACCTAAAAAGAGAATCATTATTTGCGAGATTAATATCGTTCATCGTTCTTTCTTGCATATCTATTTCAATAAGAGGAAATACAACGCTGGTTTTTCTATTTTCCATTTGATTTATTAGAGATGCATATTTTTCTTCATTAAAAGTTTTTATATATTGTTGTAAAGATGCATTCTTTGGTTGAATAAGAGTAAGTATATAATTTCCATTTCCAACAAGAATATCTACTATTGTTTGTTCAGAAGATTCTAAAACAGAAAATTCATCGGATATTATTATCTGTTGTTTAGAAGAATAGTTATCTTCTTCTATGTTTATGTTGTCATAGTTTAGATTTAGGTCTAAAGATTGTTGAATTTTGATTATGTTATCTTTGTTCTCTGAAATTTTTGATGTAATATTAATGGAAGAATCTATATCCTTAACTGAAGAAAGAAAAGAATTGAATACTTGTATTCTTTTGTTTTTGTTTGATAAAGAAATATTGTATTGTTTTTCATATTGATTAAGATAGTCGTCAAATGAAGAATCTTGTGCTATAGTGTAAGTAAGGAAGAGTGGAGAAAAAGCAAAGTTTGTATTTTGTTTTGAATTATCATTGATTAAAAATGGAAGTCCTTTTAATGTAAAATCGTTTGAAGCCATAAATATTTTGATTTGTTGCAGAGAAAAGACTTCTGCAGGAGAATTTATCATTTTATTAGTTTCAATAGATATACCATAAAGTTTGCTATCGTCCTTTTTACAAGCAACAAAGACAAAAATAATTAGAAAAAATAGGGCTATATATTTGTATTTATTCATAAAATTATAAGATATTTTCATTTTTCTTGCCTATATAACGCATTTTTTAGAAAAAAAGTTTATCTTTGCAAAAAATTTCTTAAACATTGCTTATGATTAATACAAAACAACAAACCTTAAGTATGGAAGAAGCATTGGAATATGCTCAAAAGTATTGTGCAAGTTTGGAAAGATGTCCTAAGGATGTTCGTTGCAAACTTAGAGATAAAGGTGTAAGCGAAGAAGTTTCAAAGAAAATAGTTACAAAATTGATTAAAACAGGTTTTATATCAGAGGAAAGATTTACGGAACTTTATGTTATGAGCAAGATTCACCAAAACCATTGGGGAAGAATCAAAATTAGAAATATGCTAACTTCAAAACAAATTCCTAAGAACTTGATTCAAAAATCACTTGCTAAGATAGATATGGAAGAATATAAACAAATCTTAGATATGCTTTTGAATAAGAAAATAAAAAGTATAAGCACTACAGATGAATATCAAAAGAAATATCAACTTAGATACTATCTGTCTTCTCATGGTTTTGAAAACGAATTAATAGAAGAAGCATTTGAAAAAAATAACGTATAATATTGTCATAAAAACATAGAAAAGGGACGCTATATTTATAGTGTCCCTTTTATTTTTTTGAAAATAGAATTTGATTACTCCATATTTACGATATGTAATCAAATTTTTGTGTTATAACTTTAGGGAAGAATCACATCTTTTGAAATCATTTCATTGTATTTTAACTGAACGGTAGATTTTCCGCTTCTTAGTGTGTAGCCGTCTTGTGCTAATATGCTTGCGTAAATAGTGAATATAGCTTCATTGTCAAAAAAGAAGTATGCTTCTCCGTTTTTGTCAGAAATGGCAGTTCTCTTTATAGTGTTGCCATCAGCAATTTCACCATTAATATCTACTCCTACAGTTATGTATGCACCAGGTATGCGGTTGCCAACTGAGTCTGTAACTACAACGGTTAAACCACAACCGTCCAAATCATCACTACAAGAATAGAATCCCAACACTGTCAAGCAAATTATAACGCTTGCGACAATTTTTCTTACGATATTTAGTTTCATAACAATATTATTTGTAATTTTGCACTCAAATTTATGAACGTAATTCAGGTTGCAAATTTAATAAAAATTATTATGAACACAACAAAATTTTTAATTTTATTTATTTCTTTTAGTATTCTTTTATTAGGATGCTCTAAGAAAACTACCACAGTTACAAACGAAAAAGCAGAAAAATCAATGGAAACACAAAAACGAACAATGGTGTTAATATCTACAAATTATGGGGATATAAAACTTGCTCTTTACAATGAAACTCCTCAACATAGAGATAATTTTATTCAAATTGTAAAGAATAAATCTCTTGATAGTACTTTATTTCATAGAGTTATTGAACAATTTATGATACAAGGAGGTGATCCAACCAGCAAAACTGCAAGAAAAGGACAACAACTTGGAGCAGGAGATTTGGGTTACAAAGTTCCAGCAGAAATAAATAGCACTCTTTTCCATAAAAAAGGAGCATTAGCTGCAGCAAGAGATAACAACCCTCAAAAATCTTCTTCTGCTTGTCAATTCTATATAGTACAAGGTAAAACTTATACAGACCAAGAATTAGATATGATTTCAAGCAGAACAGGAAGACAATTTACAACAGCACAAAGACAAGTTTATAAAACTCTTGGTGGTGTTCCATTCCTTGATGGAGATTACACTGTTTTTGGAGAAGTTGTAGAAGGACTTGATGTTGTAGATAAAATAGCAGGAGTTAAAACAGACCGCAATGATAGACCATTAGAAGATATTAGAATGGTTGTGAAAATAGTTGAAGAATAATATTGAAGAACAAGAATTAAGAATTATGGCTTTTATTTCCACAAAAAATATTAAAGGTGATGTATTTGGAGGTATAACAGCTGGAATAGTAGCTTTACCTTTAGCTTTAGCATTCGGTATTCAAGCGTTCGGAGGAATAGATTCTCCATCTGCGTCTTCGCTCGGTGCGTTAGCAGGTTTGATTGGCGCAACAATGTTAGGCTTTTTTGCAGCTTTGTTTGGAGGAACTCCTTCTCAGATAAGCGGACCTACAGGCCCAATGACTGTGATTACAGCCTCTTTGATTTCAGGAGCATGGATAATGTCTTCTGGAAATATTTCAACGGTCTTGCTTTCAATGTCTATGGCTGGACTTTTCTGCGGTTTATTCCAAGTTCTTTTTGGCATAATCAAGATAGGGAAATACGTTAGATACATTCCTTATCCTGTACTTTCAGGATTTATGAGTGGAATTGGTGTTATTATAATTCTACAACAAATATATCCTCTTATAGGTTTAAAATCTCCAGTTCTTGTAGTAGATATGGTAGCAAAATTTCCTGAAATGGTATCTGCAGGAATTTCTTCTACAGCTCTAATCTTAGGATTAGGAACGATTATTATCATACAGCTATTCCCTTATTTAACAAAGAAAGTACCATCTACTCTTGTTGCGTTGATAATTATGACAGTAGTTTCTTTGTTTTTAGATGTAGATGATAAACTTGTTATAGGTTCAATTCCAGCAGGTCTTCCTATGCCTTTCTTTGCAAAAGATGGTGTTTCATTAGCAGGTGTAGATTGGTTACAAGTTTTAAAGGCAAGTATAATTCCAGGACTTACTCTTGCAGGATTAGGAAGTATAGATACATTATTAACTTCTGTTGTTGCTGATAACATAACTAAGACAAAGCACAATTCAAATAAAGAACTTATAGGTCAAGGAATAGGCAACATGGTTGCAGGTCTTTTCTGTGGTTTAGCAGGAGCAGGTGCAACAATGCGTACTGTTGTTAATGTGAAAAGTGGAGGTAGAACTAAAATAAGCGGAATGATTCACTCTGTTTTCTTACTTGCCATACTTTTAGGTTTAGGATCTTTGGTAAAATATGTTCCTCTTTCTGTTTTAGCAGGAATTCTTATAACTGTAGGGTGGGGAATAATAGACTTTAAAGGCTTGAAAGACTTATTAAAGATACCTGTTGCAGATGCATTTGTTTTGATTGTTGTGCTGTTGATGACAGTTTTTGTTGATTTGCTCACTGCAGTAGGTATAGGAATGATTATCGCTTGTGTATTATTCATGAAACGTGCAGGTGATTTAGTGGAGGGAAGTTACTCTTCTCAAGAAATTCAGCATTTTGATAAAGAATCTCCATGGTCAGACGAAGGCGGCATACCAGAAAACATAAAACATAAGATATATATCCAACGTTTGAATGGTCCAATTTTCTTTGGTTCAATTACAAGATTTCAAGAAGTGATGCACGATGTTCCCAAAGATGCTAAGGTAGTAATTATTCGTATGCGTTTAGTTTCTTTTATGGACCAATCAGGTCTTTATGCTATGGAGACAGCAATAAAGGATTTACAAGCATCAGGTGCAGAAGTATTAATGACAATAATTCAGCCTCAACCTCTTTATATGCTAAAGAATATGAAGTTGATTCCAGAGATTGTTCCAGAAGAAAAAACATTCAAAACTTTTGAAGATTGTACAGAATATTTAAAAACTCTTAATCTATAAAAACTAAAGTTCTTTGTTTTGAAAATCTTAGAATTAGAAAACATAAATTCCTTACCTTATAACTCCGTTGCAACAATCGGAATGTTTGACGGTGTGCATAAAGGTCATCAGTTTATGTTAGAAAAACTTCAACTTTTAGCACAAAAAGAGAATTGCAAAAGTGTAGTTATTACATTCTCAAACCACCCACGAGAAGTTTTGGATTCTAAAAAAGAAAAATATCCTATACAACTTCTTCAAACTAACTCAGAACGATATTCTAAGATAGAAAAAGCAAATATTGATTATCTTATAACAATACATTTTACAAAAGAATTTGCACAAATTAGCCCAAAAGCTTTTCTTGATATTCTTAAAAAGAAGATAAATATTCAAGCATTGCTTTTGGGCTATGATAATAGTTTTGGAAATCCGCACAACGAAGAATTTAAGGAAATAATAAGCCAAGAAATCTACTCAAATATTAAAATTATTAGAGATAAAACGGCGTTGTTTGAAAACAACATAGAGATTTCTTCTTCTGAAATTCGTAAAGCCATAAGCAAAGGTGAAGTTTCTTTGGCTAATAAGATGTTAAACGAAAACTATTCTTTGACTTCCAAAGTTGAAGAAGGTTTTCACCTAGGCACAAGTTTAGGATTTCCAACAGCAAATATTGTTGTGCCACAAAAGAAACTAATTCCTAAAAATGGAGTCTATGCAACGTTACTCAAATACAAAGACAATATATATAAAAGCGTAACAAACATAGGAAATCGTCCTACTTTTCAAAGACAAGACAAAACCATTGAAACATTTATCTTTGATTTCAATGAAGATATATACAATGAGGAAATAAAACTTGAATTTATTGAGTATCTAAGAGAGGAAAAAAAGTTTGAAAACGAAGAATCTTTAGTAGCTCAAATAGAAAAAGACTGCGAAAATGCAAAAAAAATTCTCGCTTAGTTTGATATTTTGTCTTGTGATAGAAGTCTGTTTTTCTCAAGGCCTTACTTGTTATTCTATACAAGAGGCTTTGCAACACAAAGATAGTGTTACCACACTTATTCTTAAAAAACAAAAACTTCAATCTTTTCCATTGGAGATATTAGAACTGAAGAATTTGAAACGATTGGATATTTCTCGTAATAGTATAAAAGAAATTCCACCTGAAATACAAAAACTTTCTTTTTTACATTATATTAATGCTGCTCAAAATTTTATTTCTTCACTTCCCAAAGAACTTGCTCAACTTCCATTGGATACTCTTATTCTTTGGGATAATACTATACGAGCATTTGACACATGTTTTCAACACACAAATCTCAAATATCTTGATATAAGAGCAATACAAATGACTCGTAAAGAGCAAAAGGCAATCAAAAAACTTTTTCCAAAAGCCAGAATAAGAAAAGATCACCCTTGCAATTGCGGAGATAGAAAAGAATGATAGATTTTTATTGAAAAAAGAGTTGGTTTAAAATTTTTAAAATCAAATCTTTTTAATAAGAAGAGTTGATTCTAATTTTTTAAAATCAACTCTTTTTTATTTAACACGAAGACTCTTTTATCTCTCTGGAAATAATCCTTTGTTTCTTTCTTTTGGAGTGTAGTTATCTTTTTTATCTTTTTTATTACGAGGAAGTACGTTCTGTTTTAGTTTCTTCCATCTTCCATTTTCAAAGTATAAGCCTGTAACATTACCAGAAGGAACATAGTTTTGTTTGAATCCTTGCATTGCAGAATTCATAGGTTCCAACTCATCAAAGAAAATCATTTGACGTTTCTCTGTTTCTGGCGCTTCCACTTCAAATGGTTTTGCCTTATGAAAAAAAGTACTCTTTGCTTTTTTTGTATTTCCTACATCATAATGTTGCATTTCATATTTAAGAGTGAAGTTTGCTTCAGTGGAATACTCAAATATATAACGTCTTCTGTCTTTCTCTTTATAAAAAACATTCTGTCCAAATGTTACTTTTCCTGTGTTCTTATGAAAAGATATAGGTTCTATAACCTTGCGTCTTGAAAAAATGTTATTACCGTCCCAACCTAAAAGAACATAGTAGGTATTTCCTTCGTATTTTGTTTGAATCAAATCATAATAAACTGCTCCAAACCATGTGGAATCATTAAGTTTAGCATATTCAGGCTGGATTATATCTTCGCTTTTATCAAAGAGTTGATATACACCATACTCTCCTTTACTGTTTTTAGACTGTATAAAACCAAAGTTCTCAAATTCTCCACTTTCAGACATTATTGCCCAAGTGAAAATCTTGAATTGCTTGTCTGGAGAAGTAAGTATGTTAATGTTTTTTAGGGTAGGGAAGTCATAAGAAAAACTTTTCTCAAAGTTTAAAGCATCTTCCAAGTTCGAAATAAACTTTTCATTGGCTGCAAACCTCTCGTTGTCAGTTTCAGCTGAAAACATTTCGTCCATTAAAGGTTTTAGTATAAGTTCAAACCCTTGCATATTATAGTTCTGTGCCATAGTTGGCAACGCAAAACAAAATAGTACAACAAATAATAACTTTCTTATTTTCATAAACTCTAAATAGTAATTTCTCCTTCAAAGACTTTGTTTGCAGGACCTATTAAATAAATATCTTTAAATTCTTTTTCGTGTTTTAAAAACTTAACTTTTAATTCGTTATGTAGAGTTGCTATATCAATAGTATAGTTTCCGTTTTTAAATTTTTTATCCACAGCATAGCAAAGAGCAGTTGCGGTTATACCGGTTCCACAAGCAAGTGTTTCATCTTCAACACCTCTTTCGTATGTTCTGATTAACAGATTGTTTTCTTTGATTTCGGTATAAAAATTTACGTTTGTGCCGTTATGTTTTTGAAATCTGTTGTCGTAGCGCAATGATCTACCTTTTTCAAAGACGTTTTCATTCTTAATATCTTGGCTTTTTACTACAAAATGCGAGGTTCCTGTATCTATCCAATAGCCATCGTCATACTTCTCAAAGAAATCTACATCTTTCATCTTTAAAGAAATATCACCATTGTTAAGTATTTCAGCACAATGAACACCATCTGGAGCAAGGAATGTTGTTGTGTTTATTTTAATTGCACCTATATCTTTTGCAAATCTAACAATACATCTTCCACCATTGCCACACATCATACCGCTACTTCCATCTGGATTATAAAAACGCATAGAAAAATCCACAACTTCAAAATCTTGTTCATAAGAACTTAAACTTTCAGGTTTAAATCTTTCTAATAGCATCAAACCATCGCTTCCTATACCAAAATGCCTAAGACAAAGAGATTTTATTTTCTCTTTGTCCAAGGCAATACTCAAGTCTCTGTTGTCAATAATTATAAAATCATTGCCTGCACCTTCATATTTATAAAAACGCACAGTCATTGATTTTCTTTTATTCTTCTTTATTTTCTGTTGTCTTGTTTTCCGTTGTAGGAGGAACAAGCTTTTTCAACCTTTCTTTCAATTCGTTAAGTTCGTTGTTAGCATTGTTTAACTTGGTAGAAATCTGTATTGTTTGATAAAGTACAAATATCACCGAACAACAAACAATAATTAAACCTAACCAATAGATTACTCCATTCTCTTCTGCAGTTGCTCCTAAGATAATCATCATTGCGATTATCAATAGGCCAGCCAAGAGCATCATAAAGAAGTTTTTTAATACAATTTTATTCATTGATTTTATAATATTATTTTTCTATTCTTATACGAGCATCAACGGCAACTATGGTATCCTTTGTTCCAAGTAATGGGTTAAGGTCCATTTCTGCAATCTCAGGAGCAGCCTGTACAAGAGCAGAAACACGTGCTATCTGGTCTGCATATAAGTCTTCATTAACACCTTCTTGACCTCTAACTCCTTGAATAATCTTATAACCTTTCAATGATTTAATCATTTCTTTTGCTTCTTTTATTCCTATAGGAGCAAGATTTGAACGAACGTCTTTTAATACTTCAATGAATATTCCACCTAAACCACATAATACTTGATGTCCAAACATTGGAGTACGAATAGCACCGATATAAATTTCTGTTCCGAAATACATATGGTAACATTGAACAGCGTAAGTGTCTTTTATCTTAATCAAACGTTGGAATTCTTTTCTTACGCTTGCTTCATCTTTAACATTTAATGAAACGCCACCAACATCACTCTTATGAACAGGGCCAACAACTTTCATTACAACAGGATAACCAACTTTGTTTGCGAAATCAACTATTTCTTGTTCGTTATCAGAAGAAATATCGTTGTAGTGAGAAATACCTGCTATGTCAAATAGTTCATTAGCTTTCTTTACGTCAATATAACCATTGTCGCAAGAGTCAATAACTTTTCTAATCTTTTCTACGTCTATCTTGATTAAGTCTTCTTCTGTTGCAGGAGGAGGAGTAACAACTATTCTACTTACTGCATTTCCAAATACTGTTTCATCTGGGAAGTAAGTATGTCCTTTATTAACGAAATCTTTTACTTCATCACCAGCAACAAGAGTAGATGGAAGTATAGGGAAAATAGGTTTTTTACAAGAATTTATCTTTTCATGAATAACATTGTAAGCATCATAATTCTTCACTAAACCTGGAGTACCAAATATAACACACATTGCATCAATATCTGGCATTTGTTTGTCAACAGTTTCTATTATTGTATCCAATTGTTCTGGAGTACCGGTAGCAAGAAAATCTATAGGATTAGCAACAGAAGAACCTGGGAATAATTTTGTTAATAATTCATCAGCAACTTTTCCTTCTATCTTAGGAATATTCATACCACATTTACTTAAAGCATCTGTAAGCATAACAGCAGGACCTCCAGCATGAGTAATAATAGCTATATTATTACCTTCAAAACGAGGATAAGTAAATATAGCAGCAACAGTGCAAAGTTCTTCTCTACCATAACAACGAACTATACCTGCTTTACGGAACAAAGCATCTACAGCAACATCATCAGTAGCTAAAGCACCTGTGTGAGAAGATGCAGCACGAGAACCAGCAGCACTACTACCAGCTTTAACTGCCACTATTTTACAACCTTTATTGATAAGGCTCTTAGCATGCTTTAATAGTTTTTGAGGTTGTTTTATGTTCTCAATATAAAGCATTATAACCTTAGAAGATGTTTCTGGATCAAATACTTCATCATGATATTCCAACAAATCCTCAATTCCTAATTGTGCAGAGTTACCTACTGCCCAACAATGGTTGAAATGTAAGCCTTGTTGTTTGCCTATATCCATTATAAAGCAACCTGTTGCACCTGAACCTGTGATAAAATCAACACCTTTCTTTGATGGTTCAGAAAAAGGTTGAGAGAAAATAGCATGATGATAAGGAGTGAATACACCAGTACAGTTAGGTCCAATCAAGCAACCACCATTTTCTTCTATAACTTTAACCATTCTGTTCTCAAGTTCCTTGCCTTCGTGTGATTCTTCGCCGAATCCTGCAGAGATAATAATAAAGGCTTTAGTTCCTTTCTCCTTTGCAAGAACTTCAACAGTATGTTCTGCAAACTTAGCAGCAACTGCTAATACAGCCAAATCAACTTGTGGAAGGTCTTCAACTTGACGATAACATTTAATTCCTTGAATTTCGTCTGCCTTAGGATTAACTGTGTAAAGGTTTCCTTTAAATCCACCTTCTTTAATGTTTCTTACCAAAGCACCACCTGGCTTTGTTGTATCATCACTTGCTCCAACTACAACTATACTTCTTGGATTTACAAGTTCTTTTGTTACTTTTGTACCCATATTTTATATTTTTTATGTTTATCAAAATGTTGTAATAAATTCTTCAAATCAATTTTGCAAAAATAAAGAAAAATAATGATAAAACAAGATTTTTTCTACCAAATCTGAAAAATTTTTTGCCATTTAAAGTTTTGTTCACGCCACTTTTGATTTTCATGGTAAAAAAAATAGTTTTTTTACTCAAAAAAATAGTTTTTTTTGACATGAAAACCAAGTTTGGCGAAATTTCTATTTCTTTTGGCTGAAAAGAAACTTGTTTTATGTTGAAAATGTGTGTATTAAAAATAAAAAAAGTAGGTGATTGTTTCACAACAAGCCTACTTCAAAGTATTTAAGGAACAATTATAATAACTTATATGGCGTAAAAAATTATTATATTTCTATTTTATTGTTATTTATTTCTCTACAACATGAACAAGAAGCACATTTTCCATTTTCGCAAGCACAAATCTTATCTTTCTTTTTAAACATTAAGAAAAGTTTTCTTAATATAAAAAAGCCAATTGCTAATAATGTTAATATGACTAAAACTTCTTGTATCATAAAATTAAACTTCCTATTTGATAAACCAAAGTTGCGCCAATCCAAGCCAAACAAATAGTATATGTAACAACGAATAAAGCCCATTTCCACTTTCCACTCTCACTCTTAATCGCTATTATTGTAGATAAACAAGGCATATACAGAAGCACAAACACTAACATTGCGAAGGCAGAAAGAGGAGTCATATGATTATGAACCACTTTTGAGATTCTTATTTCAGTGTCTTTTTGTTCAATATCTTGGTCTGCTATTTTAGTACTCTCATCTGATGAAGAATAAAGCACTCCCATAGTTGAAGCAACAATCTCTTTAGCAAATGCACCGCTGAGTAAAGACACACTTTGTTTCCATTCAAAACCACAAGGTTTCATTACTGGCTCAATGGTCTTGCCAATCTTACCAAGATATGAGTTTTCCATTTGTTGTTGTGGTGTGTTGTAATTATTATGATTAGGATAATAACCCAAAGCCCAAACAAATATAGAAGCAAACAAAATAATTGTACCCATTTTCTTTAGATATTGTTTGCCTTTTTCCCAAGTATGACGAATGATAGCTTTACTTGTTGGCATTCTATAAGGAGGTAGTTCCATTACAAAAGGAGTACTATCACCTTTAACGATGAATTTTGAGAATATTTTCGCCATTATCACCGCTAAAATCATACCTAATAGATATAAACTTAAAAGAATTAGAGCTGCTTTTGAAGGGAAGAATGCACCAATAAGAATAAGATAAACAGGTATTCTTGCAGAACAAGACATTAAAGGAATAATAAGCATAGTAATTAGACGAGATTTTCTATCCTCAATAGTTCGTGTAGCCATAATTGCAGGAATATTGCAACCAAAACCCATAATCATTGGAATAAAACTTTTGCCATGTAATCCCATTTTGTGCATAAGTTTATCCATAATAAAGGCTGCTCGTGCCATATAGCCACTATCTTCCATAAAAGAAATAAATAAGTATAGTATTAAGATATTTGGTAAGAAAACAATAACGCTACCGACTCCGCCAATAACTCCATCTACCAACATATCTTTAAAAGGACCATCAGTCATATTGTTGCTGACCATATTTCCGAACCAAGCGAACAAAGAATCTATCCAATCCATTGGGTATTGACCGATAAAAAATGTACAGAAGAAGGTTAAGAACATAAACAAGATAAAAGCAGGGAAGCCTAAGTACTTATTAGTTACAACCATGTCTATTTGTTCTGTAATCTTATTGATATTTTTTTGTTTTGACTTTTGATAGACTTCCTTTAAGGCTCCTCTGATAAAACCATATTTAGCATCGGTTATAGCACCTTCTAAATCTGATTTAAATTCTTTTTGATATTTATCTCTAATCTCATTTCTCTGCAAAAGAATATCTCCGTCTATGTCTTGCTCTTTTATTCTTTGCTCCATTTGACTATCATTTTCTAAAAGTTTAATAGCAAGGAAACGAGAAGACATATCATCTATATAACCATGTTCATTAAGTGAGTTTCTAAGTTGTTTTATTCCTTTCTCTATTTCATCTCCGTGATTTACATGAATATGATGTGTGAAATTATCTTTACCTTCATATACATCTATTATTTTTTGGAACAGCTCTTTTACACCTTCTCCGTTTCTTGCTTTTGTTGGTATCATTGGACAACCAAGAAGCTTACTAAACTGTTCATAATCCAGATTATCACCACTTCTTTTTAACTCATCAAACATATTTAAAGCTATAACAAGCCTTAAATCCATATCCACAAGTTGCATTGTAAGATAAAGATTTCTTTCAAGGTTAGAAGAGTCTAAAACATTTAAAATAATATCAGGCTTTTTCTCCATTATATGTTTGCGAACGTATAGTTCTTCAGGAGAATAAGCACTAAGAGAATAAGTTCCTGGTAAGTCTGTAAGTAAAAATGTATAACCATTGAAAACAAATTTTCCTTGTTTTTCATCAACAGTTACTCCGCTGTAGTTTCCAACGTGTTCATGAGCATTAGCGGCAATGTTAAAAATAGAAGTTTTACCACAATTAGGGTTACCAACCAAAGCAACATTGATAATCTTTGACTTTTGTTGAGCCAAAGAGTGCATTGTTTGTGTTGTGTCTAAATTAGGAAGAGTTTTATCTATAGAAATATCTTTTAATTGTTCTTTATTATTAAAAATGCTTTGTTTAGCTTCTTCTAAGGAAACAACCTCAATATTTTCAGCATCTTTTCTACGAAGAGAAACCTCAAAATTCATTATCCTATACTTAACAGGGTCTTTTAATGGTGCATTAAGGATTACTTCTATTTCAGTTCCTTGAATAAACCCCATTTCAATAATCCTTTTTCTGAAAGCACCATAGCCTGATACTTTCACAATAACTGCTTTTTCTCCCGTTTTTAATTCAGATAATAACATATTAGTATCTCTAATCTTTTAGTTTTGCAAAATTACTCCAAGTTTTTATTCCTTACAATACTCTTTGTTGAGTATATTTGTAAATAAGGTGTCAAAAAAAAGAAAGTACATAAGATTTACTTATGCACTTTCTTTTTATATAAAACTAAAAATATTATTCAATAACAAGTTTCTTTGTTGCAACGCCTGCTTTTGTTTGCATTTTTACAACATAGTTTCCTTGTGCAAAATTAGAAGTGTTAATAGATACTTGATGTCCTTCCGCTTTGCTTGAATAAACACTTTGTCCTAATGTATTATAGATGTCTATCTGTTGTAGCTCAATGCTTGAAGCTACAGTAACAACGTTTTTAGTAGGGTTAGGGAAAACTGTAGATAATTTATTAAGTTCCACTTCGCTAATGCTTGACTCTATATCCAAGATTGGGTAAATATAAGCAGTTATACCACCAGTAAATTGCCAAGATTGCTTTACTGAAGCCCAACCCATAGAACCACTTTGCAAAACAGAATATGAAAGTAAATAATCTCCAAAAGCACAACCATCTCCTGTTGAATATACGAATATCCAAGGTTTTGTAGCATCCATAGTTTCAGACATACCTTCAAAAGAAACAGCAGCATAGAATGCACCTGCTTGTGCTGGAGTTGAGAAATTAAATTCTGTCATACCTTCTGCATTTATATCTTCTGCAGTATAAGTAGTCTCAGCTAATATATCCTCTAATTGAGAATCATAAATTCTAACCCAATAAGTAGGATTTACTGTTGCATTTGCATTACCATTAGCCATAGCAATCATTAAGCCTGTTATTGTGTATTCTTCTGTTGCACTAAGAACAATACCTTGAGCTATAGCTTCATCACCATAAATATTACTTCCGGTTACATATCCTCCGTTGTTTTGAGCAGCGTAGTAAGTTGCATTTTGTAAATCGCCACATTCCTCAGGCATAACATCAACAGGTGTTGCTACTTTTTTAAATCCGAAAGGGCTGTTTTCATTACTTTTTACAGGAGTAGGTCTTTGAGCAAAAACTCCTAAAGTTAAGCACAAAGAAAGTGCTAATAATGTGATCTTTTTCATTTTGTTTGTTTTTTATTGTTAGTTTATTAATTAAAAGAATTAGGGTTGCAAAAGTATAACATTTTTTCTAATTGTAGCATATTTAAACTATTTTTTCAAAAATCAGCAAAAAGATAGATATAACTTGAAATAAACAAACGTTGTGAATTTACAGAAATACTTTAACAGCATATTTCAACAAGAAAATAAAAAAAAAGCAGGTAAGCCAAAAGACTTACCTGCTTAAAATGTTATGATAAATAAAATTATTCAATAACAATTTTCTTTGTTACAACTACGCCATCAGCGTATGCTTTTACAAAGTAAGTTCCATTGTTTAAAGAAGAAACAGGAACATTTGCAACGTTAGCATTTACATTGCTTGTATAAACAACTTGTCCTAAAGTGTTGTAAAGTTCTACTTTTGTCATATTTACTTTAGAAGAAATGTTTACATAATCTCTTGCAGGGTTAGGATAAACAACGGCGTTCATTAATTCTGCAACATCGTTTAAAGAAGAACCAGCTCCGTAAACAAATTCTGCGTATGTAAAATCGCCTGCTTCTCCGTTTCCATTAACAGCCATATACATCCAAACATAATCTTCACCTTCTATATAAAGACCATCTTCAGATGAAAAGTCTTCTGCGAACATGCTATTTATATCTTCTTCTCTTGTAAATGTAAAGTAAGAAGCATAGTTTCCAGATGCCCAATAACTTAATTCGTATTCATAACTCTCTTCATTAGAAGAAAAATAACTTGGATAGTTATTTACCCAATAAAGAGCCTCTTCTTGAGCTTCAGCAAGGAAATAGAATTCTCTTGTGTTGTTGTTTGGTGTTACTGTCCAAGTAATAGTACCTTCATCAACATTATCTACTCTTGATACTGAAAGGCTAGGAGTTCCAGACCAAACAGAAGAAGGAGTTGTAAAAGTATATGTTGTAACATAAGCATCACTTGAGTCTGCACCAACAGTTAAAACATATATTTCATATTCTGTTTCGCCATAAAGTCCAGCCCATACTCCTTGACCGTCTTCTGTTTCCCAATAGTCATAACCATATTGTGCGTAATAATAATTAGCTTCATAAAGAAGATATTCTTCCATAGTACTAAAGTTAGAAGAAGTATCAACAAAGTTTTCTAAAGCACCTGCTTGAAAAACATCATAATAGAATTTAGTTCCATCTGCATTCATAGTTACATCAAAAGTTAGACAGAAACCTAAAGAATAATCACCTGATGTAGTAACTTCTGGCATACTTACATTTGAAATAACAGAAGCAGCATTTTTGAAAGGGAATTGTTTTGCTTTAAATTCGCCTCTTTGTCCTGCTTGTTTAAGAACTTTACTTGTAGTTGTTTCAATTGATTTTGCTCTATTGATATTATTTTGAGCAAATACCCCTAATGTTAAGCACAATGAAAGTGCTAATAATGTAATCTTTTTCATTTTGTTTGTTTTTTTATTATTAATTAATCAAAATTTTCAGTTGCAAAAATATAATATATTTTTTAATTACGGCATATTTGAATTATTTTTTTTTAAATTTAATAAAAAATCAAGAAAAAATAACTTAAAATAAATAAACTTTGTAAATTTGCAGAGATATTTTAACGATATATTTATACATATTATGAATATAGAAAAACGAAATAAAAATTTTATAGATAGAGATAAACTTTATTCTCTTCTTGATGGTAAGGCTCCAAATCAAACAGAATTAAATGATATTCTTAATAAAGCATTAAAACTAAAAGGTCTTTCATTAGAAGATGTTGCAATGCTACTTAAAGTTGAAGATGTTAAGGATATTCAAAAGATAATGGACGTTGCTCATACGGTAAAGGAAGAAATCTATGGAAAACGTCTTGTTTTGTTTGCTCCTATATATACAGGTAATGTTTGTTGTAACAATTGTACGTATTGTTCTTTCAGAAAAGATAATCATTTAATAGAAAGGAAAATACTTACTTTTGATGAAATTGAACAAGAAACATCAGCTCTATTAAGACAAGGACATAAAAGAGTATTGTTGATTTGTGGAGAAAATCGCAAAAACGATACAGATTATATGTGTGAAGCAATCCGCAGGGTTTATGGAGTAAAAGAACACGGCGGAAGAGATTACATACGTAGAATAAATATAGAACTTGCTCCAATGGAAGTAGAAGACTTTAGAAGACTACACGAACAAAAGATAGGTACATACGTCTGCTTCCAAGAAACATACGACCCTGTTTTATATAAAAAATTCCACCCTGCAGGCACACCAAAAGCAGATTATGAATACAGATTGACTGTAATGGATAGAGCTCAAGAAGGTGGTATAAATGATATCGGTATTGGTGCGTTGTTAGGTTTGGTTGATTATAGATTTGAAGTTCTTGCTATGATGGAACACGCTCATCATTTGGAAGAATGTTATGGAGTTGGCCCTCATACAGTAAGTGTTCCAAGATTAGAACCTGCTATTGGAGCTCCAGATTCAGAAAATGTTCCAAACAGAGTAAGTGATGAAGACTTTAAAAAGTTAGTTGCAATCATACGAATAGCACTTCCTTATACTGGAATGATACTTTCTACACGAGAAGGAGCTAAGATGAGAAATGAACTAATTAATTATGGAATAAGTCAGATAAGTGCTGGAAGTAGAACTAACCCTGGAGCATACGCAGAAGAAGAAAGAAATACAGGTTCTCAGTTTTCTTTAAGTGATGAAAGAAGTATGGAAGATGTAATCAATAGTTTTATAGACGAAGGTTATATTCCTTCTTTCTGCACAGGCTGTTATCGTAAAGGAAGAGTAGGAGAGGACTTTATGGATTTAGCAAAACCAGGTCTAATTAAGCAATATTGTTTACCAAATGCTATCTTTACATTCCAAGAATATTTAAATGACTTTGCAAGTGAGCAAACAAAACAAAGAGGAATGCAACTTATCAAACAGATGTTGCAAGAGTATGATCAAAAACAACTTATCCCTAAAATAGAAGACAATATTAAAGAAATAAATAATGGTCAAAGAGATATTTATTTCTAAAAATATGAATTGATTTTTTAAGTTTTATATTAAATATTTCAAAGGACGAACATTGTTTCGTCCTTTTTTGTTAGTATAAACTAAATTTGATTAGAAGAGAATAAAGTTTTAAAAGATTTAAAGTTGAACATCAGCATCAAAAGCCTCTTTTAGTTTAGATACTGCTGGATTATTTTTTATGATTGCAAAGAATTTATCCATAGGATTATAATATACTTCCTTTCTTTCTTGAGTATCAACAGAAATTTCCAACTTTAGAAACGAATAAGCAAACTTATTTTTGATAGATTGTGTGAGTTCTGTTTTATATATCAATAATGCTTGCTCGTCCATAGAACTTTTAACTATAAATTCTACTATATAATCTTTGTTTGACACAATCTTAGCATTAGAAAGTGCGTAAAACAAGTTAGCTTTTTTCTCGTCATTGGATATGGAAGAAGAATAAGCATTAATATAACCTAAAACATCATCAATATTAAATGGTTTTTCTTCGACCTCATCAATATGTTTTGGCTTAACATTATTTATTTTTTCTTTAACAGCAAAAGGTGAAGAAAAATTTTTTCCTAATATTTTTAAGGGTGAAACTTGTGAAGTGGTGTTTTCTTGAACTTTTTGAATTGTTTCTTCTTGTTTTTGTTCTAAAACCTCAACTTTAGGTTGAGTAACCTGCTTTTCAGGTTCGGTGATTATATTTTGAAGGGTTGATATTGGTTCTTGGGGTTGTGCAACAGGAGGAATTACCTCACTATTGGGCTTTTTTTTTCAGCCATTTTGTTCATTACGTTGCACATCTTTAACAGCATAAGTTCAATACACAACCTCTTATTATTAGACGACCTATATTCTTGAGCAGACTTGTTTGCAAAATCCAAACATCTTAAAAGGAATAAAGTAGGTGTCTTTTGACATTGGTCAATATACCTTTGTTGAATAGAAGAAGGAACATCTAAAAGTTGGATAGTTTGATTGTCTTTTCCAACAAGAAGATTTCTAAGATGAGATGCTAATCCCTCTGTAAAAATATCTCCTTGAAAACCTTTAGATAAAACTTCATTAAACAATAAAAGAGTGTTGCTAATATCACCAGCAAGAAGAAAATCTACAAATTTAAAGAAATAGTCGTAGTCTAAAATATTCAATGAAGAAATAACTGCATTGTAAGTAAGATTTCCGTCTGTAAAAGAAACCATAAGATCAAACATAGACAAAGCATCTCGCAATGCACCATCAGATTTTGATGCTATAACATCAAGAGCTGTTTTTTCATACTTAACATTTTCTTTTTTAGCAATATATTCCAAATGATTGGATATATCATTAGCAGTTATTCTATGGAAATCAAAAATTTGACAACGTGAAAGAATGGTTGGTAATATTTTATGCTTCTCTGTTGTAGCAAGAATAAACTTTGCATACTTAGGAGGTTCTTCCAATGTTTTCAAAAAGGCGTTAAAGGCAGCAGTAGATAGCATATGAACCTCGTCAATGATGTATATTTTATATTTTCCATTCATTGGAGGAACATTAACCTGCTGAACTAACTCTCGAATATCATCTACCGAATTATTAGACGCCGCATCTAATTCTATAATATTAAATGAAGAACCATTATTGAAGCTTTTGCAAGATTCGCACTCATTGCACGCTTCCATATCTTCGGTCAAGTTGGTGCAATTTATCGTTTTTGCTAATATACGAGCGCAAGTTGTTTTACCAACTCCTCGTGGTCCGCAAAAAAGAAAAGCTTGTGCTAATTGATTTGTTGAAATTGCATTCTGAAGAGTTGAAGTAATATGCTGCTGACCTACAACCGAAGCAAAAGTTGCAGGACGATATTTTCGTGCAGATACTATATAATTACTATTTTCTTCAGCCATTATAGATACTTCATCAATTTCTTACTATTTTCGTTGTTTCTTAAACGATTCAACGCTCTTTCCTTAATCTTTCTTGCTCTTTCCTTAGTTATATTCTCTGTTGATGCTATTTCTTCTAAGGTTTTTCCATGAGTATATCCTATTCCAAAGAATTGAAATAGAACTCTGCGTTCCAAAGGATTAAGAGTTGCAACTATTTCTGTAATATCTTTATGCAAAGATTCTTGCATTATATTATCATCTGGTCGTTCTGCGTCCTCAGGTTGAAGAATATCTATTAAATTAGTGTCATCTTCTTCCGATAGAGGAGCATCTACACTTAAAACTCTACTGCCGGCAGAAACAGTTTCGTGAAGTTTATCCTCAGGAATGTTCATTGCATCTGCAACTTCTTCTTCTGAAGGCTGTCTTTCGTAAAGTTGTTCCAATTTTGCTCTCTCTTTCTTTACCTTATTCAACATTCCAACTTGATGTAACGGCAATCTAACCATACGAGATTTATCCGCAATGGCTTGAAGTATGCTTTGTCGTATCCACCAAACAGCAAAACTAATGAATTTAAATCCTCTTGTTTCATCAAAACGTTGTGCTGCTTTTATAAGTCCAATATTTCCTTCATTGATAAGGTCTTGTAGAGATAATCCTTGGTTTTGATATTGTTTTGCAACAGAGACAACAAATCTTAAATTACTCTTTACCAATTTATCTAAGGCGACTTGGTCTCCATTCTTTATCTTTTGGGCAAGAATAACTTCTTCTTCAGGTGTAATTAACTCCTCTTTACTTATGTCTTGTAGGAATTGGTAAAGAGAATTACTACTTCTATTAGTTATAGACTTGGATATTTTTAGCTGTCTCATAAATTGCAAAAATATTTTGTGCAAATTTAGACACAAATATCTATATAGAAAAGTGAATTAAAACAAAGTTATTAACTTAAAATTGTTGATTTCTAATCAAGATTGTGATAAGTAAATAATTATTTATTTAAGAAACAAGTTTTCATATATTATTATTGATAATATTTTTTTACAGGTGTAAAATATCATCATTTTAGTATAATAACGTCTAATAAATCTCAAGTTTTAAAAGATTTGATATTTTTTATAAAAATCAAAAAAATAACGAAGGGTTGCAACTGTGTTTTAAAGGTGTGAAAAATTACACATAAAAAAAACAGAAAAGAAATAAATTTTTCTTTTCTGGAAAACAAATAAATCACTGAATAAATGATATTATTATAAAATGTTAAGTGTATGATTTTTTATCCCAAATATGATTTAAGTATAGAACTGCGAGAAGTTTGTTTTAAACGTTTTATTGCTTTTTCCTTAATTTGTCTAACTCTTTCACGTGTCAAATCAAACTTTTCTCCAATTTCATCTAAAGTCATCGGAGTATAACCATCTAAACCGAAAAACATTCTAATTATATCTGCTTCTTTTGGAGAAAGTGTAGAAACAGCACGATTAATCTCTGTCTTTAAACTCTCGTACATTAGTTCGCTTTCTGGCGTTGTATCTTCGTCAGAACGCATAAAATCATACATAGTGTTGTCTTCATCATTTGCTAATGGTGCATCCATAGATAGATGTTTGCCTGAATGACGCATACTTTCTCTAACTTCGTTATCAGGAATATCTAATGTAGCAGCAACTTCTTCATAATTAGGCGTACGTTCGTATTCTTGTTCCAACTTAGCAAAAGCTTTGTTTATTTTGTTCATAGATCCTATCTTATTGAGAGGCAAACGAACTATACGACTTTGCTCAGCCAATGCTTGAAGTATGCTTTGACGTATCCACCACACAGCATAAGAGATAAACTTAAAGCCTCTTGTTTCATCGAAACGTTGTGCTGCTTTAATTAAACCAACATTTCCTTCATTAATAAGATCAGGTAAAGACATTCCTTGATTTTGGTATTGTTTTGCCACTGAAACAACAAACCTAAGATTAGCTTTTGTCAGTTTATCCAACGCTGCTTGATCTCCTTGCTTAATCTTTTGTGCTAAAACCACTTCTTCTTCTGGAGTAATCATTTCCAAACGACCAATTTCCTGAAGATATTTATCTAAAGAAGTAATCTCTCTATTTGTTAATTGCTTAGATATCTTTAATTGTCTCATAATATAAATTAACGTACAACTATTTTTCAGGTATTATTACGTTAAAATTATAAAAATGTTGCATAAAACAATAAAAAAATTAACTATTCCAAAATAAAAAGGTGCTTTTTTGAGTTTATATGTTATAATTTTAAGAAGAAAGATAAATGAAAAAAATACATATTGCTATTGTCATAAGTCTATTACTAATTGTTTCAGAATGGATTTTTGTCTCTTGTATTAGAGATGAAGATTATATAACGGATAGTAGTGTTGTTTTAAAATTTTCTCAAGATACTGTAAGTTTTGATACTATTTTCACTACTGTAGGTTCCGTTACTAAGAGAGTTACTGTTTATAACAAAGAATCAGAAGCTGTAAAAATAAATTCAATAACTTTAGGTGGTGGTGCAAATTCTTACTATAGGATTAACGTAGATGGAAATCCTAATCTTGTAGCAAAGAATGTTGAGATACCAGCTAAAGATAGTATAATTATATTTGTGCGAGTTGAGTTAGATATTAACAATCAGAATAATCCTTTGCTCGTTCAAGATTCCATTATCCTTTCTTTTAACAACAAACAACAGTATATCCAACTATTAGCTTACGGTCAAGACGCTTATTATCACAAACCTTCCGCTCATACATTTAATATAGGAGGAGAAAGTGTAGAGATTAATTGTTCATTAGCAAACGAAGAATCCTCACCTCTTGGTTCTGGAGTAGAAATAAGTGGTTCTGAGATTACATGGAAAACAGACAAGCCTCACGTTATCGTTGGCACGTGTGTAGTAGCTGGGAATTATACTCTGAAACTTCAAGATGGTAACAAAATATACGTATCTAATGGTGGAGATTTAACCGTTCTTAATGGAAGTTCTCTCCATTCAACAGGAAGTGTAAATGAACCGGTGGTAATTACTTCTATTAGAACACAAGGACGTTACTCTGACATTGCAGGACAGTGGACTGGCGTGTATCTTTCTGCGGGTTCTAAGAACAATATCATAAATTACACCACAATAAAGAACGCTGTTATAGGTTTAACTGTTGATACTTGTGTAACGCAAGCAATAAGTGATAACAGTTTTACTGCACCTACGCTTAAAATAGAAAATTCTAAAATAGAAAATTGTTCTCTTTATGGTTTATATTCAAGAGGCGCTGTTATAGAAGGCTACAATCTTATTATACAAAATACAGCTTCTTACACTGTGGGCTTAGCTATGGGAGGAAATTACAGATTTGTATATTGTACTTTCGCAAACTATTGGAATAGTAACTCCACAAGAAACGATGCAGTCTTGGTTTTGAATGATTGGTATAAAGCTGCTGGTGGTGTAAAGATAATAAGAACACTTTATAATGCAGAATTTTATAACTGTGCTATTTATGGTAATTCATCTAAAGATGAAGTTGAGTTTGATTTACAAGAAACAGATAACATTAACTACAAGTTTGACCATTGTTTAATCAAGACTTCTGCCTTCAACAATTCAAAACCTTTTAGTAAAGACTGTATTTTCAATATAGATCCTTTGTTTAAAGATGCATACAACAACGATGTTACTCCAATGGATAATTCTCCTTTAATCGCAAATGCTGATGCCAATTGGAATTACATCGTTTATACAGATATATTCAACAATTACAGAAGTGCTTATCCAACAATTGGAGCAATAGAGTACGTTGCTGATAATAATTACTTAGCAAGAAAAAGAAGATAATATGAATAACGAAGGCAAAACCTATAAAGAGGCTTACGAAGAGTTGCAAACCATACTCAAAGACTTAGAAAGCAACGAAACAGATGTTGATGTTTTATCTGAAAAGTTAAAACATGCGAATGAATTAATTGAATATTGCAAAGAAAGACTTGCAAAAATAGAAGTAGATGTTGATAAACTTATACAAGAAATTGAAGCTCTTTAATTTTTATCCTGTTTCTGTTTATCAACCTTGCCTTTGTCTTGTGGCTTATTAAATTCCTTATCCAGAAATTCTTGTAAAAAATGGGCAGTTACGCCGTGTGTTATACTGCCTTCTTGTGCTATTGATATTTTTCCTGTTTGTTCTGATACGACAACAGCAATTGCATCGGTATTTTCTGTAACTCCAAGAGCAGAACGATGTCTTAATCCCATAGAAAGAGGAATATTGTGTGAATGAGAAACAGGAAGAATACAACGAGCAGCCTGTATTTTTCCACCATCTATGATTACTGCTCCATCATGCAAAGGAGTGTTTTTGAAAAAGATGGTTTCCAATAACTGAGAAGAAAGTTCGCTTTTAAAAACCTCACCTGTTTGGATAATATTCTCAAGTTTATTCTCTCTACAGAAAATTATCAAAGCACCAGTATAAGATGCAGACATGTGAGAACAAGCTTGTACGATAGCATTAGTGTCTAATTGTTTTTCATTTTCAGAAGAATATTTCCAAAATAGAAACTTTGCACCTCGTTTTGTAAAACTTTTAGAACCGATAAGAATAAGAAATTTACGAATTTCAGGTTGGAATAGAATAATAAGAGCCAATACTCCTAAGGAAATAAACTGTCCAAATATCTCACTCAAGATAGTCATTCCTAAAAGAGAGACTACTTTCCATGCAATATAAAGAATGAAAAAGCCAATTACAATACTGATTGCATTTGTTCCTTTTATTAATTTAAAAAGGAAGAATAACAACACAGCAACAAGAACTATATCCACAAAATCAACGATTGTGAATTTAGGTAACTCTTTTAAAACTTCCAACAATATCATTTTCTATTCGTTTTAAATTATTCTTTTAAATAAATTCTGCAAATCTAAAATACCAAACAAACTTAGTGCAGTTATGATTATTACAAATATTATTACGATTCTTATTAATCGTTCTCCTTTTTTTAGTGCATATCTATCAGCAATCCACGTTCCTATTATCATTCCAAGAGAATGTATTAAACCATATAGCCAATAATCCATATCAACACCACCTTTAGCAAAGAAAACAGTGATCGCAACAACAGTATAAAGAAACATAATAAAAAGTTTAGCAGCTGCCGTCTTAATCATATCATAACCTAATATCATAGACAATGCTGCAATCAATAAAAAGCCGGTTCCTGCCTGAACAAAACCACCGTAAAATCCAATACCCACAAATATAGGAAAGAAAAGCATATATTGTTTCAAAGATAGCTTTCTTTCACCTTTATCATTCTGTTTTTCCTGAATAAAAAGAAAGATAATCATAACTAAAAGTATAATTCCTAAACAAAAAGAGAAAATTTTTTCGCTAATACTCACTGCAACTAAAGCACCCAATAAAGCTCCTAACATTACAGGTAAAGCGTAAGGAAAAACTTCTTTGATTTTGAATAATCCTTGTTTAAGAAATAGGGCAGAACCAAAAGCATCTTGCAATAGAACTCCAACACGATTAACAGCATTTGCTCCTTGTGAAGGCATTCCTATTGCAAGATACAACGCAATACTAACTATAGTACCACCTGCAGAAAGGGTATTAATAAATCCTACAAGTATACCGGATAAAATTAGTATGATTATTAATGAAATGGTCAAATTATTTATTCTTCTTTAATGTTGGTTGAGAGAAAAGCTTATCTTTTCTTTCTTTATCTCTTGCATCTATCATCAATTGAGTTTGTTCAAACTTTTTCTCCGCTTCTTTTAGTTTAAGAACTCCTTGAATTTTTATTATTTCTTGAAACTTCATAAGATAGTTTTGTGTAATTTCCCATCTTAATTTCTCTATTTCCAAACCCTTATCAAAAATAATTTTTGCTTCATCTTCAGTTAAAAACATTATATTTTGTTCTTTGAAAGCTTTAGGATTTTGAGACAATACTTTGTGTTGAAGTTCTGCCATTATAAGTTCTGTTTTAAACATTTCAGTATCATACATTTTATATGTATCCCAAAACTTATCTTTCATATCTTCTTCTAAACGCAACTCTTTACACAAGATTTCTTTCTTCATATTTAACATTATGTCGTGTTTTTTCTCCATTTCTTGAGGATTAAACTCAACAATTCTATCAAAACCTTCTTTTTTGTCTTTTCTTGGTTTGATTGATTCTTTCTTATTGTTGCCTTTTTTTATCGTTTTATCTTTTTGAGCGAAAGAAGGTGCAGCAAATATCATCAAAGCCGCCATTAATACAATTACTTTTTTCATCTTTTTATTATTTTTAATGTTACTATTTATTAATGTATCAAATTTTATTCCAATAAACTACCGAACCAGAACAACAATCTTGTTTTGCTCCTGTAACAGAGGCTAAACAATTAATTTCCTTTCTCATTCTTTTTACTCCAAGAAAAGCAAATATTAATGCTTCTTTGAAATCTATAGTTGTTTTATCTGGTACTATTACTTGATATTTTGTTTTCTCTCTTAATTTTTCAACAAGAAAATCATTATAAGCACCTCCTCCTGTTAGAAGAGTAGAACCTGTTATATGTTTTGATAATTGCATAGCAATATGTTCAGTATATGTAGCAAGTAAATCTTCAATTCGTAGAGGAAAATTCTCCAATAATGGAAAAATATTTTGCTTAACCCATTCTTTCCCCAAAGATTTCTGAACATTATTTTTGTAGTAGGGTAGTGTATTCAAAGTATTTAATAAGGTTTCGTCTATTTTACCATTTCTTGCCATCATTCCTTTATCATCAAAACTCTTTCCAAGCATAGAAGACAAGTAATTTAAAACCATATTTACAGGACAGATGTCATAAGCTTCACGTTTAGAGTTGTTTTCATAAGATATATTAGAAAAACCACCAAGATTTAAACAACAATCATAGTCATTAAATAACAATCTATCCCCTATAGGTACCAAAGGAGCTCCTTGTCCTCCTAAAGCGACATCTAAAGACCGAAAATCTCCAACAACAGTTGTCTGAACTTCAGAACATAAAGCACTAATATTACCTATTTGTGTAGTAAATCCTTTATTAGGTTGGTGAAATATAGTTTGTCCATGAGAGGAAACGAAATCTACTTTTAGATTGTTGTCTTTTAAAAATCTATAAGATTCTTTTCCAAAATATTTTCCTAAATAAAAATCCATGTAAGAAAGATATTCTGGTGTAGAACTTTCGGTTAGAAGTATTTTTTCTTTAAGTTCATTACTATAAGGTATAGTTATAGCCACAGGAATGGAGTAATGCCAAATATTATCTTTGATTTCAAATTCGCAATACGCCAAATCCAAGCCGTCCAAAGACGTTCCAGACATTAAACCTAAGACCTTATAGAACATCAATCAAAACCTCCATTTTTGTAGCTCTTGATCCTTTTATAAGAATAAGAGAATTGTTTATATTTTCTTGTTTTAAATATTCTCTTGCTTCGTCTGAAGAATTGAAATACTTGATTTTAGAATCTACGGTTGAAAATTCTTCATATTCTTTTCCTACAAGTATAACCTCCTGTAAAGACATAGTATTTAGTTTCTTTACAATATTATAATGTTCTTCTCTGCTTACACTTCCTAATTCTTTCATTGCTCCTATGAAAACTCGTTTATCTGTTGAAGAAATTTGTTCAAAGGCTTCCAAAGCAAACTTACAAGAAGATGGATTTGCATTGTAACAGTCAAGAATAAGAGTATTTCTTTGAGTTTTTTGAATTTGAGAACGATTATTTGTTGGGTGATATTCTTCTATTGCGTTTTTGATTTCATTCATCGGAACATCAAAGTATTTTCCTACGACTACTGCTGCTAAAACGTTGTATGCATTGTAGGAACCGACAAGACAAGAATTAATAATCGTATTTTCTGTTTCTATACACGCAAAAGGTGAGTCTTCATTTATTGTTTTTGCAATAATATCTGCTGTTTTGTCTTTTAAAGAATAAGTAGTTGCATTTTGAATTTGCTGTTTTTTCAGTCCTTCATCGTCGTAATTTACAAACACTTTTCCTTTTTGTTTGTCTACAAACCTGTAAAGTTCAGTCTTAGTCTTCAAAACTCCCTCTTTAGAACCAAATCCCTCGATATGAGCAGTACCTACATTAGTCAATAAACAACAAGTTGGTTCTGCTATATTACATAATTCATCTATATCTCCAATATGCGATGCACCCATTTCAATGATAGCAATCTGAGTATCTGGTCTTAGGTTTAGAAGAGTAAGAGGTACTCCTATTTGATTGTTTAAATTACCTTCAGTTGCAAGTATTTTATATTTTTTAGCAAGAACGTGGCTTATAAGTTCTTTAGTTGTTGTTTTGCCATTTGTTCCGCTAATAGCAAAAACAGGAATAGAAAACGTTTTTCGGTAATAGTTTGCAAACTTCTGAAGAAATAATAGACTGTTTTCAACTAATATTGTACGATTGTCAATATAATAGTCTTTATCATCAATTACTACCATGCAAGCCCCTTGATCCAAAGCTTTTGAAGCAAAACTATTGCCATTAAAATTTTCACCTTTTAGGGCAATAAAGATACTTCCTTTTTGTACTTTTCTTGAATCAGTAGTAAGTAAAAAAGATTTCTTATACTCATTTAAGACTTGTTGCAACAAATCGTTATCTATTTTATGTATTTTTGAATTATATTCCATATTAGTTCTGCTGTTTTATCCCAAGTAAAAAATTCTGCTCTTTGCAATCCTTTATTTATAAGGCTTTGTCTCAATTGTTTATCCTCATATATTGTTATCATTGCATCACATATTGCATTGTCATCATAAGGATTAACTACCAAGGCTGCATCACCAACTATCTCAGGCATAGAAGTTAGATTTGAAGTTATAACGGCTGTCTTGCTTTCAAAAGCTTCAATAATCGGGACTCCGAAACCTTCAAAAAATGAAGGGAATACCAAGCCTAAAGATGCACAAGCAATGTTATATATCTCTTCTTTTGATATTCTGCCGGTGAACACAACATCTTGTTTGTATTTCATTGCATTATATGTGTCTTCTATTTCTCCCTGCCACCATTTTCTGTTTCCTATTATAACGAGTTTTGTCTTATTGTTTTTTTCTACCTGTCTTTGTTTAAACAAATCAAAAGCTCGGAATATACCAGTTAGATTTTTTCTCTTAGATATTGCTCCTACAAAATAAAAATAATCTTCTCCTGAGGTATATCTCTGCTTTATTGCATTGATATCGCAGTTTTCTTTTCTTGTATGACAAGCATTTGCGGCAGAATAAACAACCGATATTTTTTCCTCGTTGATGTTTAGGGTGTCAATAATATCTTTCTTGCTGTATTCTGAAACTGTAGCAATACTATCTGCCTTTTTCGCATTCAAGGGAAAGTATTTTAGGAAATATTTTTGATGACTTCCATTACCAATAAAAGAATTATCATGCAAGAAATTTAAATCATGTACCGTACAAATCAAAGGAATATTTTTTGTTTTAGGCAAATAGTTCTCCGGAGAAAAAAATACATCTATATCATACTTCTTACAATAAAAAGGAAGTAAATAATCAAAGTATATTTTCCAAAGTATAGGGTGGCGTGCTTGCAATGGAATAACAACAGGCTTAACATTGTCCGAAAAGACAAACTCTTTACTATAAGGTCTATCAAAGAAAAAAACAAACTCTTGGTCTTTGTGAAGAGTTGTTATTCTTTTGAGAGTTTGGAAGGTAAAATAACCAATACCTTCCAACTTACCATCTATAAGCAAACGTGTATTAACTCCTATTCTCACTTGTTTTGTAGTTCAATGTTAGTTTATTAAGATAATAACGAATAAGTGTTGATTATATTTTATAAAATATGGATTAATAATCTTTGAAGATACTAAAGCGTTATTAAAAAATACAATACAGTTTTTTGCTTGCTAAAAAAAAACATCAAATCTTTATAAAAAAAGAGTTGATTTTCGTAGTAGAAAGAGTTGATTTTAATTTCTTAAAAGTTGATTTTAAATTTTCAAAAGTTGATGTTTTTTTACTGAAACAAAAAGTGTTTAAATGTATTTGAAAATCAAATTAATAAACACAAATTAACTTTTTAAAAGAGACTAACTGACGAAATGTTTATTCAAATGGTGTTTAGAGTTGTACAGAAAATTACACAAATAACTGAGATTGCCATATAAAACGAAACCAACAAAAAAAACAAAAAAAACATTTGCATTAAAAAAAAAGTATTAATTTTGCAGATTATAAAAAATAAGATATAATTATTATGATAAATATAACCTTACCTGATGGTAGTGTAAAACAATATAATGAAGGTGTAACTTCATTTGATGTAGCAAAAAGTATAAGTGAAGGCTTAGCAAGAAACGTTCTCTCAGCTACAATTGACGGAGAGATAGTTGATTTAAATAGAGTTATAACTAAAGATTGCTCTTTAAAACTTAATACTTGGAATGATGAAGATGGAAAGAAAACCTTTTGGCATTCATCTGCTCACCTTTTAGCAAGTGCTGTTCAAAGTTTGTATCCAGATGCTAAATTCGGTATTGGTCCAGCAATAGAAAATGGTTTCTACTACGATATCGACTTTGGTGATAAAGTGCTTTCTTCCGAAGATTTTCCTAAGATAGAGGAGAAGATGAAAGAAATAGTAAAGCAAGGTGTTAAGTTGGTTCGCAAAGATGTAAGCAAACAAGAAGCATTGAAATATTTTGCAGATAAAGGAGAAAAATACAAAGTAGAACTTATTGATGCCTTAGAAGATGGAACAATAACATTTTATGAAAGTGGCAACTTTGTAGATTTATGTAGAGGACCGCACTTAATGGATTTCTCTCCTATAAAGGCATTAAAAATAACTTCACTTGCTGGAGCATATTGGAGAGGTGATGAACACAGAGAACAATTGACAAGATTATATTCTATTACCTTCCCTAAGAAAAAAGATTTAGATGAATATCTTGCTCTATTGGAGGAGGCTAAGAAAAGAGACCATAGAAAATTAGGAAAAGATATGGAACTTTTTGCTTTCTCTCAAAATGTAGGAGCAGGCTTGCCTCTTTGGTTACCAAAAGGAACAGATTTAAGAAATAGGTTGCAAAACTTCCTTGCAAAAGTTCAAAAACAATATGGTTACGTTCAAGTAATGACTCCTCATATTGGAAATGTTAATCTTTATAAGACATCTGGCCATTACCAAAAATATGGTAAAGATTCTTTCCAAATAATAAAGACTCCAAATGAAGGAGAAGAATATATGCTTAAACCGATGAACTGTCCTCATCATTGTGAAATATATCGTTTAAGCCCAAAATCTTATAAAGATCTACCATGTAGATTGGCTGAGTTTGGTACTGTTTACAGATATGAAATGAGTGGAGAGTTACACGGTTTGACTCGTGTTCGTTCATTTACACAAGATGATGCTCACATTTTCTGTACTCCAGAGCAATTAAAAGAAGAATTTTGTAAGGTAATAGATATTATATTATATATCTTCAAAACATTAAAGTTTGAAGATTATATTGCTCAAGTATCTTTGCGTGATCCTGATAATAGAGAAAAATACATTGGTTCTGACGAAGTATGGGAAAAAGCAGAACGTGCTATCATTGAAGCTTCAGAAGAAAAAGGATTAAAGACGATTACAGAAGTTGGAGAAGCTGCTTTCTATGGACCAAAACTTGACTTTATGGTTAAAGATGCTTTGGGAAGAAAATGGCAATTAGGAACAATACAGGTAGATTACAACTTACCTGAACGTTTTGATTTGGAATATACAGGCTCAGATAATCTTAAACATCGTCCTGTTATGATTCACAGAGCTCCTTTCGGAAGTATGGAAAGATTTGTTGCAGTTCTTTTAGAACATACAGCAGGAGATTTTCCTTTGTGGCTAACTTCTGATCAATTCATCATTCTTCCTATTAGTGAAAAATATGAAGATTATGCTAATAAAGTAAAACTTCAGTTGGAACAAGCAGGATTAAGAGGTGAAATAGACAACAGAAGCGAAAAAACAGGCAAGAAAGTTAGAGATGCTGAGATAAGAAAAATAAAATACATGCTTATTGTTGGAGAAAAAGAACAAAACGAAGGCTCTGTATCTGTAAGAGAAAAATATGTTGGAGATAAAGGTGCGATGAGTATTTCTGATTTTGCAACATTAGTGAATAATGAAATAAATAAAGAATTAGAATAAATGTTTAAAAGCATTGAGGATTTTATCTTATAGTAAAATTTTCAATCTAAAGAATGGAGGATATAGCAATAGAAACACAACAACAAAATCGTAATTTAAACGATAGAAGAATGCCGAAAAAACAAGAAGCGGCACATCAAATTAACGAATACATCAAAGATCCTGTTGTTAGGGTTGTTGGTGAAGGGTTTGAACCAAAGATTTGTTCTATTAAGGAAGCTTTAAAGATAGCTTATGATGGAGGATTTGACTTAGTGAAAATATCTCCAAATGCAAATCCACCTGTTTGCAAAGTTATGGATTACCAAAAGTTTCTTTATGAACAAAAAAAGAAAGAAAAAGAAAGAAAATCTAAATCTGCTAAGATGTTGGTTAAAGAAATTAGGCTTGGACCTCAAACAGATGACCACGATTTTGATTTTAAGTTAAAACATGCTATGCGTTTTCTTTCTGAAGGTAATAAAGTTAAGGTAGATGTATTCTTTAAAGGACGAACAATAGTCTATAAAGAACAAGGAGAACAGAAACTTTTGAAGTTTGCTGAAGCTTTGTTGGAATACGGAAAGCCTGAAATGATGCCAAAGCTTGAAGGCAAGAAAATGTTAATGATAATTGCACCGATAAAAAAGAAATAAAATAAAAAGAAAAGGACTTTTATTAATTAAAAGTCCTTTTTTATTTCTATTATTTGTTATTCATAAAGGCGTCCATTGTTTTCTCAATATGCTCATACATCGGAGTTTTATTGAGTATTTTTTTATCTTTGTCTAATATGTATAATTCAGGAGTATGGTCTAATATAAATCCATATTCTCTTAATAAACTTGCATCTTTGTAAGTTACAATCCAAGGATAAGTATCCATTCTTTGACGGGCTTTTGCTATTTCAATGTCAGGCTCAATATCTATTGAAAATATCTCAAAATCATAATAATCTTTATTCATTCTATATAGATTCTTTAATACATCTATATTCTTTAAACAACTTTCACAAGTAGAAGAAAAGAAATATAAAATTGTAAATCTATGTTTTTGAGCATATAAAGATTGTGTGTTTCCGTCAATATCTTCTGCTACAATGTTAGGCATAATGTTTCCTGGCAAAAACTTTGAGATTTTTTCCAAATAATCTTTGTGATAATCTATCTCTGTTTGAGTTATCAATTCACCAAGATATTTTTCATACTTATTAACAATATGTTTATACACTAATTCATTGAACGAAAAAGGCATTTGTGGAAGTTTGTTTAAATACCACAAAATAACATAATCTGCATATTCTTGCCCTTTTTTACGTAAAGCAATATTCATAAAATCATCTAATGCTACACAAACAGAATCTGCAACTTGTGGAGTTACTTCTGAAATGTAAGAATTAAACTTCTTAATAAAATAAGGTGAATATAAAATTCTATTATCATCAAATCTAAAACTGTCCCAATAATGTTTTCTATAATAATAAGCATACTCTTTTTCCATACCTGGTTTTATTTTACCATTTTCTATAAAATAAGAAGGCACGTTTTGAATCATACTCTCTGAAACAACACTTATAAAATTATTTGGGTACGTTTTTAAGAAAGATTGTTTAAAATTATTGAAATTATCCATTATCGGTCGCAATGCTTTATACAAAGAATCTTGTTTCTCCGGATTAGCTTTAGCCTCTAATTTATAATAATACATTGCTCGTTGATAAATATTATTCTCTTTTTGATAAAGCATATAAGCATCGTTTTCAGAGCAATTTTTCACAACAGCTTCACTCGTATTATATATCTCTATGGAAAACTTTTTACTATCATCTAACATAAAAGAAAACATATCTCTCTGTTTTTTATCTTTCATCATATACATTCCTTTATGTAATGGATTACTTTTCCAACAAAAAGAGCCATCTTTATTTATTTTTACAGAGTCTATTATCTGTTGAGATGAACCGATATAATTACTGATATACAATAATGTATCATCAATATCATGTATAAAGAAATCAACCTCATATTTATTCTGTGCAATGGTCAAACAATAACACAAACTAAAAGCAATAAAACAATATATTTTTTTCATTTTTATAACTATTCTTATTTTTTAATTCTAATAACGAAAGTTTAAAATTAATATTGTCAAATTTGTTTTGTAAATAAAAAGCCAATTCAATATAATAAAAGAAACATCAAGTATTTTTTTTATTAAATCTTGGTGTTTTTTACCTATTATAATAAAAGGATTATAATCAATTAGAATTATTCAATTTTTTCATAAAAGTTAGCGTTGAAGATAAAACATTATACTTTAATTTGATTATCCAAAATTTAAGTTTAAAAAACTTAGTATTTCAAAAAATATAAGTATCTTTGCAAATTATTACTGAAAATATATTCTTATGAATACAATAAATGTTAATTCTGAAATAGGACGATTAAAAGGTGTGATTCTTCATACTCCAGGTAAGGAAATAGAACAAATGACACCTGAAACAACACACCATGCTTTGTATAGCGACCTTTTGAATTTAAACATCGCACAAAAAGAATATTCTTTTTTTAATAAGGTATTATCTTCTTGGTGTGAAACGTATCAAGTAAAAGATCTTTTAAAACAAGTATTGGATATTCCAAGTGCAAAAATAGAATTAGTAAAAACTATTCTTCAAAGAGAGAAAAAAGAATTTTTGTATTTGGAAATGATAGACCTAAGCAGCGAGGTCTTAGCTGACTATCTTATAGAAGGTTATCCTTATAAAGATGGTTTACATCCAAAGGAATACGAATCATTACGTTATGTCTTAGATCCTTTATATAATCTTTTCTTTACAAGAGATGCTTCCTCTTCTGTATATAATAAAGTGTTGATTAATGCAATGCGTACAGATGTAAGAGATAGAGAAAGTTTTATAATGGAAAGTATTTTTAAATACATTTTTGAAACAGAAACTATTAATCCAAAACTCATTTCTGATGAAGCTTCAACAGAAGGTGGAGATGTATTAATTGCAAAAGAAGATATATTATTTATTGGTAATGGTCTTAGAACAAACAAAAAAGGAATAGAGTTTCTTTGCAATTATTTTGCAACTCGTAAGCCTAAACAAAAAATACTTGTTCAAGAACTTCCAACAACATTAGATTCTTACATACATTTAGATATGGTATTTAATTTCTTAAATACTAATGAATGTATAACTTTTTCTCCATTGATTTGCAAAGAAAACACTGGATTCAATACAACTCTTATAGATATAGACAACGGTAAAATAACATATAAAGAGCAGAAAAGTTTTCTTGAAGGAACAAGAGCGTTAGGTTTTGATTTAAAACCAATCTCTTGTGGAGGTGATGATGAATGGATGCAAAGAAGAGAACAATGGCATAGTGGTGCTAATTTCTTCTGCATGGGAGAAGGAAAGATAATAGGATACGCAAGAAACACACATACAATAGAAGAGCTAAATAAAAATGGTTTTGATGTTATTAAAGCAGAAGATGTTGTTTCTGGCAAAGAACAATTAGAAAATCATAAAAAGTTTGTTGTTACTGTAGAAGCATCTGAGCTTCCAAGAGGTTGTGGCGGTGCAAGATGTATGACTATGCCTATTGTAAGAGAGAAAGTAAATTGGTAATGTTAATTAACTTTACAAAAAAATAAAATAATGAAGAATTATAAACTTATAAACAACTGCTTAGGCTGGATAGTCTTTGCTATAGCAAGCATCGTCTATCTTCTAACGGCAGAACCTACTGCTTCATGGTGGGATTGTGGAGAATATATTGCAACAACAGCGAAGCTACAAGTTGGACACCCTCCTGGAGCACCAACATTCCAACTAATAGGAAGACTATTTTCATTTCTTGCCGGAGGAGACACAAGTAAGATTGCTTACATGGTGAATTCAATGAGTGCATTGTGTAGTGGATTTACTATTTTGTTCTTGTTCTGGTCTATTACTATGCTTGCTAAAAAATTCATAAAAGACAAAGAAAACATAACAATAGGACAAATGATAGCTATCTTTGGAAGTGGTGTTGTTGGTTCTTTAGCATATACTTTCTCTGATACATTTTGGTATTCAGCAGTTGAAGGTGAAGTTTATGCAATGTCTTCTTGTTTTACAGCTATAGTATTCTGGGCTATTTTAAAATGGGACGAACAAGCAGAAGACTCACACAATTTACGTTGGATTATTTTGATAGCATTTCTTATAGGTGTTGCTATAGGTATACACCTTTTGAATATACTTACTATTCCTGCAATTACATACATTATTTACTTTAGAAAATACAAAAAAATTACAACCAAAGGATTTATTCTTGCTGGTTTATTATCCATTGTTTTGGTTGCAGTTGTTATGTATTTCGTAATTCCAGAGATAGTTAATTTGGCAGCATATTTTGAAATCTTCTTTGTAAATAGCATAGGTTTGCCATTCAATAGTGGAACAATAATATATTTCTTACTATTATTTGGTTTAGTTATTTGGGGATTAATGTGGTCAAAAAAGAAAATGAAACCTGTGGTTAATACTGCATTGCTATCATTTTTATTCCTTATTATAGGATATTCAACTTTCGCAACATTAATCATAAGAGCAAATGCTAATACTCCTATTAATGAAAATGCGCCAAAAGATGCCACAGCATTACTTACTTATCTTAATAGAGAACAATATGGAGATTCACCTTTATTGTACGGACAATATTTTACTGCAACAGGATATGATATTAAAGAAACTCCAACAACAACAAAGTATGTAAAGAATAAAGAAACAAAAGAATATGATGCTGTTGAACGTTCAGGCTCTCCTAAATTCAATGACAATGTTTGTACAGTATTTCCTCGTATGTATTCTGCAGATAACAGCAGAAGACATCCTTTATTCTACAGAATGTGGGCAGGAATAAGCGAAAACTCAATGGGTAAACCAACTTTTGGACAAAACCTTAAATATTTCTTCCGCTATCAAGTTCATCACATGTATTGGAGATACTTTATGTGGAACTTTGTAGGCAGACAAAATGATATACAAAGTTTTGGTTTAAACTATGAAAATTCACCTGCTGATGCTTCAAACGGAACAAAAGACTTAATACATGGTAATTGGATTAGTGGAATTAAGTTTATTGACAACATGCGTTTAGGTCCTCAGACAGATTTACCTGAAGATTTACAAAACAATAAAGGAAGAAACACTTTATTCTTTTTACCTTTGCTTTTAGGTTTGGCAGGTCTTATCTATCATATTAAGAAAGATAAGAAAAATGCTTTTGTTGTTTTCTTATTATTCTTTATGACAGGATTAGCTATTGTTATATATCTTAACCAGCCACCAAACCAGCCACGTGAAAGAGATTATGCTTATGCTGGATCTTTCTATGCTTTTGCTATATGGATTGGTTTAGGAGTTTATGCTCTTTGTGATTGGTTGAAGAAGGTAAAGATTTCAGAAAATATAAGAAACATTGCTATAAGTGTTATTTGTCTTTTAGCCGTACCTGTTTTGATGGCTTCTCAAGAATGGGACGATCACGACAGAAGTGATAGATATATGGCGCGAGATTTTGCTGCTAATTATCTTAACTCTTGTGACAAAAACTCTATTCTTATTACATTTGGAGACAATGATACATTCCCTCTTTGGTATGCTCAAGAAGTGGAAGGTATTCGTACTGATGTTAGAGTACTAAACTACACTCTTTCTGGAATGGCTTGGTATGTAGAACAACTATACAATAAAATATATGAAAGTGATAAGCTTGCTTTCACATTAAATAAGGAGTTCTATGCTTTAGGTCAAGATCTTAACTTTGCTCAAGCAAGCAACGACACTATAGAATTACAAACTGCATTAAAACATATCATAAAAGCAAACCCAGAACAAGAACCTTTCAGTAGAATGGATGTATTAAGAGGATACAATTATGTTTCTGTTTTACCAACAAATAACTTTAAGATTACATTTGATAAAGCAAAAGCTGCTAAAAATGGTAATTATCCTAAAGAATTAGTTGATGGTGAAAAAGGAGAGTTTGTATTTTCTGTTAATACTGAAGATTATTTAGGAGGTTCTTTCGCTCAGTTATACAGACAAGAACTTATGCTTTTGGATATACTTGCAAGCAATCATTTTGAACGTCCTATTTATGTAATGAACCCTGCTTTACTTAGAGATGTTATTCCTAATATTATGGATTATTGTGTTCAAGAAGGTATGGTTTACAGAATAGTGCCATACAAAACAAACGGAGAATACACACCTAAGTCATATTCTTTATATAAAGATAAGTTCTCTTGGGGTAATATCAATAAAGAAGGTGTTTATTTAGAGAATGCTGTAACCATATCTAACTCTAAGGTAATGCGTCAAAATCATGTTGCTCTTGCTAACTATCTTATTAGAAGAGGAGAAAAACAAAAAGCAATAAATATCCTGGATAGATGTGTTAAAGAATTTCCAGGTTCAAAAATTGCTTTTGATAGAGCAGATATAATGCTTGCAGATGCTTATTGCAAAGCTGGTGCTATAAACAAAGGAAAACAGATATATAAATCAATAATAGATTATTATAAATCTTATATCAACTATTACAATAGATTCTCAGCAAAGAAATCTCTTAGTGTTGAAGGAGATAAAAATCTTTGTTGTATAGTACTTGCTCAAATTTATCACTCTGATTTAAGAAACTATGGTTTTAATGATTTGAGAAAAGAAATTGAGTCTATATCTGAAGTAAAGCAAATTCTAAGTTCTATGTCTTTCGCTGATAAATTATCTGATTTAATATCAAAATTCAATACCACTGCAAAGAAACTTGGAAATGGCGGTAGCAAAGAAGAGGCTTCCAAAGCATTCATTGAAATACTTGATATTATAGAGAAAGAGGGTAGTGGAGTTAATATGTCTGACATGAAAGAAAGAGTTGCTGAAATAACTCAGTTTATCTTTTCTTACGCTCACAACTATCAACTTAAAGATGTTTTAGAAAAAATATCTTCATCTTCGGTCTTCTCTTCTTATATTACTCAAATGCAAAATCAAAACTCACAACCTCAAAATATTTCATTGAATATAGGAAACTAAAATCATAGTTAAATGATGTATTAAGGTCTTTAAAAAGTCTTTAAGTTTTTTAAAGACCTTAATTTTTTGAATAATGAGAAAATAAATCAACTTTTCGGAAAAGAAAACCAACTTTTTGAAAAAGAAAATCAAGTTTTAGTTTATGAAAATCAAATCTTTTAGTACTAAAAACTTCGTTTTAATTTTTTATTTCTTCGTTTTATTTTTGCCTTCTTTACTCTTTGCACAAGAATATAAGAATATTTTTGCCTCACCAATGAAAATACCATTATATTCCACCGGTAATTTTGCAGAACTTAGAGGATCTCATTTTCATTCTGGCTTAGATATACGAACATATGGCAAAACAGGATATAGTGTTTATGCACCAGAAGATGGATATGTTTCAAGAATAAAAGTACAAGCTTACGGTGGAGGTAAAAATCTTTACATTACTCACCCCAATGGCTACACTACTGTTTATATGCACTTGGAAAGATACTGTGGAGAGATTGAACAATGGGTAAAAAATCATCAATATGCAAATCAAGTGTATGAGTTTGATTATACTTTCTCTAATCCTAAGATTTATGTCAAACAAGGCGATACCATAGCGATAAGTGGTCAGAGTGGTTCTGTTGCTGGTCCTCACTTACACTTTGAAATACGAAATTCAAAAACAGAAAATCCTATAAACCCTCTTCGTTTTTTTGACGTAGAAGACACTATTCCACCTTATATAGAGTCGTTGGCTATCACTCCATTGAAAAAAGCAAGCGTCAATAGTTCCTCAAACACTTATACATGGCAGATAAACAAAGACAAAAAAACTACTGACAGCATACCTCTTTTTGATACCATAGACTGTTTAGGAAATATCTATTTTTCCATTCTTGCCTTTGACCCTTCAAAAAACTCATCTATGCGTAACGGAGTCCTTTCTTTTGAACTCTATATCAACAACAAGAAGATATTTTCCCACAAAGTCAATGAGTTTTCTTTTGCAAACTATGGTTATGTTGATGCCGTTATCAACTATCCGCTGTATATTAAGACAGGAAAACGCTATCTTTCTTCACGCCTTTTGGAAAACGGAAAACTGCCTTACGATAACTATGTAAATAATGGCATTCTCAACGTTAAGAAAGATTCTCTCTACAAGATAGAGTGGAGATTGGCTGACATAAAAAGCAACAAAAGCAACTATGTTTTCTTTGTGCGTGGTTTTGAACAAGATAATGCAATAAGAAACAACACCTTGAAACCAAGGGTAATGCATATTGACTACAACGAAAATACAACTTACAAAGCTTCCGATGGTAGTCTTTTTATGTTCTCTAAAAACTGTCTGTATGAAAGTATTGACTTAGAACATTATCAACGCAAAGGCACATACTCCGATGTTCATACTCTGCATAATATCTTTGAACCAGTTAAAAAGAAATTCACTATCAAGATTAAACCATATAAAGTTAATGACTTAATAAAGAATAAATCTACTATAGTAAAGATTAATTCAAAAGGAGGATTTTCCTCTGTTGGAGGTATTTACAGAGATGGCTTTGTAGAAACTAAGATTGGAGACTTCGGTGTCTTTGCCATTTGGATTGACACTACAGCACCAAATGTAAAGCCTGTTAATTTCAAACCCAACAAAAAACTTTCTTCCAACCAAAAGACTCTGAAAGCGAAAATATCAGACAACTTAACGGGAATATATTCCTACAAAGGCTACATCAATGGCAAATGGGTGCTTATGGAATATGACGGCAAGAATGCTATGCTCACCTATTTTATTGACGAAACATTGAAAGAAGGAGAAAACACTTTGAAAATTGTGGTTACTGACAAAAACAACAACACAAAAACAGAGACTTACACGATAATACGATGAAGGAAACAACAAAAGGACATATCCTCATACTTCTTACTAACATAATTTTTGGCATCAATACTCCCTTTGCCAAAGATGCTTTAAACGTTGTTGGTCCTTATATTCTTTCCACTTTCAGATTTGTTGGTTGTGCTTTATTGTTTTGGCTTGCTTCTGTTGTATTTAGAGTACCTAAGGTGGATAAGAAAGACATTCTTTTGCTGTGTGTTGCCTCTTTGTTTGGCATAGTTTTCAACCTGTTCTTGTTTATACTCGGTCTTAGCAATACAACACCTACAAACGCTTCTATTATCATAAGTATGACACCTATTTTCACAATGATAATGGCTGCCATCTTCCTCAAAGAACCTCTTACTTTGAAAAAAGCCATAGGAGTCGCTTGCGGTTTGGCTGGAGCTTTGATACTCATAGTCACCAAACAAGGTTCTCAAAACATGGGGGCAACTAACAATGTCTTAGGAATAGTTATCTGCATTGTCAGTGCAGTATCATACGCCCTTTACCTTACTTTGTTTAGTAAACTTATTAAGAGGAATCACCCAATAAACGTAATGAAATGGATGTTTTTAACTTCGTCTATTGTCATTCTACCGATAACTCTACCAGAGGTTACAAGTTTTAATTACTCATTACTAACCACAAAGACTTGCTTAGAACTCTGTTATGTTGTGTTTTTCGCTACTTTCCTCAACTATAACTTTATTCCAATGGCACAGGCACGATTAAGACCGACAACCCTATCAATGTATAACTATGTTCAGCCCGTGATGACAACAATAATCTCTATCATTCTGCTAATGGACGTAATTAGCGTGTATAAAATACTTGCTGCTTTATTGATTTTCGCTGGTGTTTATATTGTTACAACATCAAGAAGCAGGAAACAAACTATAGAAAAACAGAAAATAGAACAAACTCTCCAAGAAATATCATCAACAAAAAACATATAAAAAACATCAAAATAAAAAAAGATTAAGTCTTTTTTTACTTAATCTAAAATAAGAAAAAAATTAGAAATTTAATTACTAATTACTAATTTCTTGCAGTAATTTGGCCGTCTTCTTTGAAGCCACCCCAATTACTAATTACTAATTTCTAATTACTAATTTCTAATTAATTCATAAGGTGTTTATATCGCATACCTTCTGCAATTTTGTCTGCGGTTGTTTTGTCTGTCAATTGCTCCAATAATTCGTATGCGTATGGAAAAGCAGCGGCAGGTCCTTCTGCTGTAGTAATATTTTTATCAACAGTAACCAAATCACCTGTATAAGTTGCATTTGTCAGCATTTGTTCAAAACCAGGATAACAAGTAGCTCGGCGAGAGTCAAGTATTCCCAACTGTGCTAATACTACAGCAGGAGCAGCACAGATAGCCGAAATCATTTTACCTTTTTCATTATGTTTAAGCAGTGCTTGACAAAGTTCTTTATGCTCGTAAAGATTAGTAGCTCCGGGCATACCTCCTGGCAACATAAGTAAATCTGCTTCATCCGTGTTTATCTCATTAAACATAAAATCTGCTTTTATATCTACACCATGAGCAGAAGTTACCATATAATCCTTACCTACACTTACAGTCTTTACATCAACACCACCTCTACGCAATACATCAAGAGGGATAAGAGCTTCAATATCCTCAAAACCTTGAGCTAAAAACATAAATACTTTCTTCATAATTTATATCCTTTTTAATATCTGTTAATAAATATAATAACGGTTCCAATAGTTTTATATTATTGGAACCGTATAAAATGTTTTATTTTATAAAACCTTGTTGTTTAAGGAATTCTTCGTTTGTCGGTTCTTTGCCTCGGAAAGCTTTGTAAAGTTCCATAGGCTTTTTGCTTGCTCCCTTAGAAAGAACGTTTTTACGGAATGATGTTGAAACTTCTGGATTAAAGATTCCTTTTTCTTTGAAAGCAGCCCAAGCATCTGCTGCAATAACTTCTGACCATTTGTAACCATAGTAACCTGCTGCATAACCTCCTCCAAAGATATGCGAGAACTGAGTGCTCATACAACAACCATCTATCATAGGCATAAGTTCTGCTTTGTTAGATGCAATTTGTTCTATCGCAATAACATCTTTGTTACATTGTTTCTCAATAGAGTGCCAAGCCATATCTAATTCTCCAAAGAATAATTGACGAATTGATAACCAACCAGCATTATATTGTTGTGCTGCACGTATTTTGTCTATGTATTGTTGAGGAATTTTATCTCCTGTCTTATAATGAACAGCAAATAAATCTAAGAATTCTTTTTCGTAAGCGTAGTTCTCCATAAATTGACTCATAGCCTCAACAAAATCATGAGCAACACTTGTTCCAGATAATGATTTATAAACAGATTCTGCTAAAATACCATGAAGACAATGTCCGAACTCGTGTAAGAAAGTGGTAACTTCATCAAAAGTAAGTAAAGAAGGAGTCTTTTTTGTTGGCTTTGTAAAGTTGCATACTAATTGAATCAATGGCCTTATTTCGTCTCCATTTACTTTGCTTTCTTCTCTAAAAGATGTCATCCAAGCACCATCTCTCTTACTTGCTCTTGGATAGAAGTCCATATAAAGAACAGCCATAAAACGATTGCTCTTCTTTTCCCATACTTCATAAACTTTTACATCTGGATGATACTTTTGTATTTCATTGTTTTCTCTGAACTCTAATCCGTATAACTTACCAGCAAGAGTAAAGATACCATTCTTTACATATTCTAAGTTAAAGTAAGGTTTCAATAATTCAGGAGAAATGCTATATTTTTCGTTTTGTAGTTTTTCTGACCAATAAGCAAAATCCCAACGATTAAGTTTATCTGTAAATCCATGTTGATTAGCATATTCTTGAACTGCTTGCAAATCTCTTTTAGCAAAAGGCATAGATGTATTAAGCAAATCTTCAAGAAAGTCATTTACAATCTTAGGATTTTCAGCCATCTTATCTTCTAATTGATATTCGGCATAAGACTTATAACCTAAAAGATTAGCAATTTTTAAACGAAGATTAGCTATATCTTTTAACACTTGTTTGTTATCGTTAGTGTCGTTGTGATTAGAAACAGAATTAGATGCTTTCCACATCTTTTCTCTTAACTCTCTGTTAGGACAATATGTTATGAAAGCAGAGTAAGAAGGGTAGTCCAAAGTAAAAACCCAACCTTTCATCTTACGATTTTGAGCTTCTTGCTTAGCAGCATCTATAGCATACTGAGGCATTCCCTCTAAATCTTTTTTATTAGTGATATTAAGAACAAAGGCGTTGTTATCTTTTAAAGCATTTTGATTAAATTTAAGAGTAAGTATGCCTAACTCTTCTGTTGCTTTGCGATACTCTTCTTTATCTTGACCTTTAAGTAACGCACCATTTTGAATAAAACTTTTGTAAATTTTGTCAAGTAAGGTGCGATCTTCTGTGGTAAGTTTCAAATCATCTCTTTGATCATATACTATTTTTATTTTAGCAAATAACTGAGGATTCATTGAAACATCATTAGAGTATTGAGTAAGAATTGGACTAAGTTCTTGACAAACTTGTTGCATTTGTTCATCAGTGCAAGCTTCGTTCATATTAAACAACACTCCAGCAACTCTGTCTAACAGTTTGCCACTTTGTTCGTAAGCAACGATAGTGTTTTCAAATGTAGGTGGTTTTGTATTAGTAATAATAGCATTGATGTCTTGCTTTGCTTTTTCTATTGCATAAAGCATAGCGGGTTTGTAATGTTCCGTTTTGATTAGATTAAAAGGTGGCGTTTGATAAGGTGTAAGCCACTGCATAACTAATGGATTTGTTTGTTTTATATTATCCATTTCTTCTTTTGTCATTTGTGCTGACAGCAAACTTGTTACCATAAGCATAAGAATTAATAAAAATTGTTTTTTCATAATTATAAATTATTAAATGTTCTTTATGATAAATAAAGAAAAAACTTTCGCTCGCTTAGGATATTATCAATCCAAACAAACGAAAGTTCTTTAGTATAAATCAATTATTATTTGAAAAAGAATTCAATTATTGGAACTATAGCAAAACCTAAAGGAATAACTATTGCGTATATTAAAGCAAGATAATCTATAGCTTTTGTGTATTTTTTTACATTTAATCCAAAGGTTTGGAAAATAGAAGCAACACCATGATAAAGATGTATGCCTAATATAAGGAATGAAAGAAGATAAATCAAAACATAAAGAGGGTGTTTAAATTTATCTTTAGCCATATTGTAGAAATCTGGCTCATAGTCTTCAAAATCTTTACCGCAATATGTTGCTATATCTTTTTTGTTAAGATTGATAAAATATTTTCTGTCTTTTGTTACTTTATCTTGTGGCAATGTTTGTATGGCCATGTATTGTGCTTGTAGTTCATTAGCTTGTTCTTCTTTAAGCTTTCCTTCTTGAAGTTGTTGAACTTTTTCTTGGAACTTAGCTTCAACTTTTTCAGTCTTTACTACATATTTTCCTTCTACTAAACCTGTTTTTGCAAAATAAAAATCAACAAAATGGATAACAAGGAAAATAAGTAAGATGCCGCCAGTCCAAGCCATGTATTTACTACCAAGACCTGTCTTTGATTTGTTTGAAACGGCATAACGAACAGGACGAGCCATGTAGTTTTCTAATGCAAGAATTAAAGTTATAACTATGTGAAGCAACACACAAGCCAAAAGAATGACTTCAAACACTCTTACAACATAGTTTGTTCCCATGAAATGACAAACATTTCTGTACCATTCTCCACCATCTTCTCTAAGAATACAATGATTCATTCCCATATGAAAAGGTAAAAAGATAAGCAAAAATGCTCCAACTGCTCCTACGCAAAGCTTCTTTGTTATTGAAGCTAAATTAATCAATTTCATTCTACGTTTCGTTTTTTTAGTTAATTATGATTATTATTTCTTTGTTCAAATTTACGAGTTGCAAAAGTAGTCATTTTTTTTCTTACAACAACATTTTTATAGTAAAAAAAGTAATACGCCCTAAAAAATATCATTTATTTATTTTTGTTATCATTTTTTTTTATAATTTTGCAATCTCAACAGAAAAAAGTATGCATTATTGATAATAAGGGATATGAATAAAAGACTATTTTATATTTTATCGTTAGTACTATTAGTTGTGTTTTCTTCTTGCAAACACAAACCTACAAAAGAAGATGAATTGACAAAAGGAATGCCTTCTTCTGGTGGAAAAACCTTAGAAATGCTACTTATCATGCCCGACTCATTATATAATAAAACAATGAGAGATTTCGTTGGTAATATTTTTGAAAAAGCACAGGAAGGTTTGCCTCAAAAAGAGCCTTATTTTGATTTAGTACAACTAACTCCTGCACAGTATTACAACTCTGAAATGTTTAAAAAACACAGAAATATTCTTATTATTGAAAAGAAAGCAGGAAACAATAATACAATAAAACAAGCAATAAATAAAGGAGTATATCCTCAAGCAATATTCGAAATAAAAGTTGATAATATTGATAGTATTTATTCTATTCTTAATGCTTATGCTGAAACTATCAAATATCAATATCGCAAAAATGAACACATTAGAATATATAATGCTTTCAAGCGAGATGAAAACCTTAAATTAACAGAAATAATAAACAAAAAGTTTAATTTTTCCTTAACTTTTTCTTCAGATTATTATCTTGCAAAACAAACTAATAACTTTTTGTGGATAAGAAAAGAAACACAGAAAGAAAGTTTTAATATAATGATATATAAAAAGAAATATACTTCTGATGATTTATTAATGGATAAAAAAGTTATAGAACTAAGAGATTCTTTAGGTAAGGCTTTTATTCCTGCAAGTATGCCTAATTCTTACATGGGTACAGAAGTAAGAGAAAATATTTCAAAACTATATAGAGATACTGTTAAAGTCGGAGATTATGCTATGGTAGAAACTCGTGGTCTTTGGCGTTCTTTTGGCGATTTTATGGGAGGTGCTTTTGTTAATTATTGTTTTAAAAATCCAGCTACTAACGAATTAGTTATGATAGACTGTTTTTTGTATAATCCTAATAAAAACAAAAGAGATTATTTAATGCAATTAGAAAGTATAGTCTATAGCATAGAGAAAACGAATAAAAGATAATAAACAGAATAAATAATAATTTAAAAACATAAAATATTATGACACCATCTAAAATAGAACATATAGGTATAGCCGTTTCCAATTTGGACGAAGCTATAAAATATTGGGAAAACGTAATGGGTTTAAAATGCTATAATATTGAAGAAGTAGCAGACCAAAAAGTAAGAACAGCTTTCTTTAAGATAGGAGAAGTAAAAATAGAACTTTTAGAACCAACATGTGAAGAAAGTACTATTGCTAAGTTTATAGCAAACAAAGGACAAGGAGTTCATCATATTGCTTTCAAAATGGAAGACACAAACAAAGCACTTACAGATGCAGAAGAAAAAGGTGTTCGTCTAATTGACAAGCAAGCAAGAAAAGGAGCGGAAAATCTTAACATAGGTTTTCTTCATCCAAAATCAACTCTTGGAGTTTTAACAGAATTTTGTTGTGAATAAAATACAGTAAGGTTATTTAGTATTCTAAGCTAAATAACCTTATAATAATTATATAGTTATGGCTTTTGAAGAAAAAATAAAACAATTGTTAGACCTTAGAGCCGAAGCCAGACTTGGTGGAGGCGAAAAGGGAATAGAAAAACAACATTCTAAAGGCAAACTTACAGCAAGAGAACGTATAGATTTGCTTTTAGATGAGGGTAGTTTTGAAGAATTTGATATGTTTGTAACTCATCGTTGTACTAATTTTGGTATGGATAAAAAACAAATACTAACAGACGGTGTTGTTACAGGATATGGAACAATAGACGGACGTTTGGTTTATGTATTTTCACAAGACTTTACTGCTTATGGTGGTTCTCTTAGTGAAACATTTGCAAAAAAGATATGCAAAGTAATGGATCAAGCGATGAAAGTAGGTGCTCCTGTTATTGGATTGAATGATTCAGGTGGTGCAAGAATACAAGAAGGTGTTAATTCTCTTGCTGGTTATGCTGAGATATTTGAAAGAAATATTCTTGCTTCAGGAGTTGTTCCTCAAATTTCTGCTGTTTTTGGTCCTTGTGCAGGTGGTGCTGTTTATTCTCCAGCATTAACAGACTTTATTCTAATGAGTAAAGAAAACTCATATATGTTTGTTACAGGTCCAAAGGTTGTTAAAACCGTTACAGGAGAAGATGTAACAGAGGCAAACTTAGGAGGTGCAATGGTACATGCTTCAAAGAGTGGTGTAGCTCACTTTGTTTCAGAAACAGAACAAGAAGGTATTCAAATGATAAGAAAACTTGTTTCTTACATTCCTTCCAATAACTTAGAAGAAGCACCTATAACAAATTGTACAGACCCTATTGACAGATTAGAAGATAGTCTTAATTCTATCATGCCAGATAATCCTAATAAACCATACGATGTTAAAGAGGTTATTACAGCAATAGTTGATAATGGAGATTTCTTTGAAGTTCATGAAAAATATGCTCCTAATATTGTCGTAGGCTTTGCTCGTTTCAATGGAGTAAGTGTTGGAGTTGTTGCAAATCAACCTAAGTTTATGGCAGGAGTTTTGGATATTAATTCTTCAAGAAAGGGTGCAAGATTTGTTCGTTTCTGTGATGCTTTCAACATTCCTATTGTTACTTTAGTTGATGTTCCTGGTTTCCTTTGCGGTACAGGTCAAGAATATAACGGTATTATAACTAACGGAGCAAAACTGTTGTTCGCATACGGAGAAGCAACTGTTCCAAAAGTTACTGTTACTCTTAGAAAATCTTATGGCGGAGCACATGATGTTATGTCTTCAAAACAATTGAGAGGAGATATAAACTACGCATGGCCTACTGCACAAGTAGCAGTTATGGGAGCAAGTGGAGCAGCAGCTATTCTTTATGGTAAAGAACTAAAAGAAATAGAATCTCCTGAAGAAAAAGCTAAATTCCTTGCAGAAAAAGAACAGGAATACAATGATAAGTTTGCTAATCCTTACAATGCAGCTAAATATGGTTATATTGATGATGTAATAGAACCAAGAAACACTCGTTTTCGTGTAATTAGAGCATTACAAGCTTTAGCTACAAAGAAGGATAGCAATCCTATGAAAAAACATGACAATATTCCATTGTAAAATACTTTAAGCCAATGAAAAAGAACATAATAAAACTATTCATTGCTTGCGTATTTGTATTAATGAATTTTGTTTCCTATTCACAGGAACCAGCAAAAGAATGTTGTTCTGCAAATAAATTGGAGAGCAACGCTTTTGAAGATCCATTAATTCCTCAAACTTTTGCAGTGGATAGCAAAACACAGACAATGGTTGTAATAGATACACCAGAAAACACCATTGCTATTTTAACACGAACTAAGTCAGGTTATGAACTTAGCGATACTTTTCTTGTTGATATTGTAAAAGGCAGACACGATGTGCAGTTTATTTATAAGCCAAAAAGTATTGCTATCTATGATAACAATATTATATATCTTGCATCAAACAGAGATTCCTCATATATAGGAGTTGTAGATATGAAAGGCAATGTTGTTAAAATAACTAACAAATTTGCCGGTGCGGCAACAGCCTTTTCATACGATAAAATCAACAAACGTTTATATGTTGCAGGGTTAAATCCATCTGGTTTTAATGTTTTTGATATTGATGTTAAAGATGGTTTTGAAAATATCGCAATAGACACAATATCTAACAATGAAGCCGCTTACAAAATATATAAAATACCTCGCAAAGCAGAACAAATAAAAAAACATGATCCATACGGTTTAGGTTTAACTATGATTGCTATGGGTACAGTTTTCTCTGCCTTGGTTATTATTTCTATTATCTTAATGGGATTTGCTAAGACTTTGGTTAGACTTCAAGAAAGAAAGAAGAAGAAAACTCTTGCTTCTTCTTCAACTCCTAAGTCTGAAACAGCAAAAGAAGATAAGAAATATATAAGTGGCGATGAATTTGCTGCAATAGCTGCTGCAATATATATGTACAATGAAGAATTACATGATGAAGAGAATACCGTTTTAACAATACTTGAAGTTAATAGAAGATATTCTCCTTGGAGTAGTAAGATGCACAATATGAACGTTTATAAAAGACGATAACAAAAAATACAAGAAAAAAAATGAAAAATTATAAATTCAAAATACACGGCACAAATTATTCTGTTGATATAAAAAGTGTAGAAGGTCAAACAATAGAGTTAGAACTTAATGGCACTCCTTATCAAATAGAGGTAGATAAACAAATAAAGCAAACTCCTAAAAAGGTTGTTCTTGCCAATCGTCAAGCATCACCTTCTCCAGCTGCTGTTGAAACAACTCAAACAGTTACTCCAAAACACTCAGGAGGAGCAAATACTATCAAATCTCCTCTTCCAGGAACAATACTTGATGTTTTTGTAAATGTAGGAGATACTGTAAAAGCAGGACAAAAGCTTATGCTGTTAGAGGCAATGAAGATGGAAAATCAAATAGATGCTGATAGAGACGGAGTAATCAAATCTGTTGGAGTGAGAAAAGGCGATGTTATCATGGAAGGTGATATTTTGGTAACAATAGAGTAGGAGGGAGAGTATTATGTTATCATTATTAATTAACTTAGTCGCACAAACCGGAGAAAAGATGGGGTTCTTGGATTTTGTATCCGAACAACTCGTTCAATTCTTTCATTATACGTCCTTTGCAAATTTTGAAGTAGGACACCTTATAATGATTCTTATCGGTTGTTTCTTTATAACATTAGCTATTACAAAAGAATATGAACCAATGCTTTTAATTCCTATAGGCTTTGGAATGCTTATAGGTAACATACCTTTCTTTCCTGGTTTAAAAATTGGTATTTATGAAACAGGTTCTGTTCTTAATATACTTTATCACGGAGTTCAAAACGGTTGGTATCCTCCTTTGATTTTCCTTGGAATAGGAGCGATGACAGATTTTTCAGCTCTATTGAGTAATCCTAAGCTTATGCTTTTAGGAGCAGCAGCTCAATTCGGTATCTTTGGTGCTTATATGGCTGCATTAGCTCTTGGTTTCTTACCAAATGAAGCAGGTGCTATAGGTATTATTGGTGGTGCTGATGGACCAACAGCTATCTTTATTTCTTCTCAACTTGCACCAGAATTAATGGGAGCAATAGCCGTTAGTGCTTATTCTTATATGGCTCTTGTACCTGTTATTCAACCACCAATTATGCGTGCTTTAACAACAAAAAAAGAACGATTGATAAGAATGAAACCTCCACGTCAAGTATCTAAAACAGAAAAAGTTGTATTTCCAATAATAGGTTTATTATTAACTTGTACAATTGTGCCAAGTGGTATTCCTTTGTTAGGAATGTTATTCTTTGGTAATCTGTTAAAAGAAAGTGGAGTTACAAAACGTTTAGCTAACACTGCAAGTAACGCAATTATAGATATTTGTACAATACTTATTGGTCTTACAGTTGGTTGTTCAACACAGGCAACAACATTCCTTACAGGCAAATCAGTAGGTATATTTGCATTAGGAGCTTTTTCATTTATAGTTGCAACTACTGTAGGTGTATTATTTGCTAAACTGATGAATGTATTCCTAAAAGAAGGTAATAAAATCAATCCATTGATTGGTAATTCAGGCGTTAGTGCGGTTCCAGACGCAGCAAGAGTAAGTAACAATGTAGGTTTGGAATATGATAACAAGAATTACTTATTAATGCACGCTATGGGACCAAATGTTGCAGGTGTTATTGGTTCTGCAGTCGCTGCTGGTATATTACTTGCTTTCTTAAAGTAATAAAATAACTTCATAAAGAAATAAAATAATATTATAATTAAACTAAAAGGACTGTTAAACAAATAATAGCAGTCCTTTTATTTTTTCATTTAAATTATTATTAGTTTACATAATTTTAATTATCTTTAAAATTTTTAAATATTTTTATACTGGTTTTTTGTTCTATATTTAGCAATATTTATTTTGAGAAAATAAGTTTTGATTTTAGTAAAAAAAGAGTTGATTTTAAGAAATTAGAAGTTGATTTTGGTAAATTAAAAGTTGATTTTAAGAAATTAGAAGTTGATCTTTTTTTACTAAGTTTTGATGTTTTTTTTCTAACGTCATAATAATAAAATACGATGAGATTAAAATAAAAAACATATTCTATAAAATAAATATTTTAACTAAACGTTAATGACTTATAAATAAAAAAATAGAAATAATTTGAAAAAGATTATCTTAATACTATTTGTCTCTTTGTGTTTTTATAACACTCATGCACAATTCTTTAAAGGTTTTGTTTCTTTAGGATTCAATGTATCCCAAATAGATGGTGATGAAGTATATGGCTTTAAGAAAGTTGGTTATTTAACTGGTATTGGAGCTATGTTTCCTTTGGATAAAAATAATTTAAATGGAGGTTTTCAAGTGTCTATGGAAATAAATCTATCTCAAAGAGGTGCAAAAGAAACTACTGCTAATGACCCTTTTATATATAAAGCTAACTTAGATTATGTAGATATTCCTTTGATGTTACACTATATTGATACCAGAGGAGGAATAACGCTTGGTGCAGGAATTATGTATTCACGTCTATATCACTCAAAAGAAAGTTGGGTTTTACCAGATACACTTATTTGGGGCATGGATAGACCTACTACAACAAAAGCTAAATTTTTGAAAAATGATTTAAGCATTGTCGGAGATTTTCGTTTCACGGTATGGAAGAACTTCAAATTTGATGTAAGATACCAATATTCTTTGCTACCTATTAGAAAAGATTTTGAATACAACAACTCTTATCAACCAACAGACGCTAACAATTATCGTACATGGAAACGGGATTATAAAAACAGTTGGCTGAGTGTCAAACTTATTTATATGATAAATGAAGAACAAGAACAAGTTTATCATAAACGTAAAGTAAATTATAGATAAATGAAAAAAGCATTGTTTGTAGGTAGTTTTGACCCTATAACTTTAGGTCATAAAGATATAGTTTTAAAGGCATTACCATTGTTTGATGAAGTAATAGTTGCGATAGGTACTAATACTGAAAAAAAGACTATGTTTGCTTTAAAACAAAGATTAGATTGGTTGAAACAAACCTTTGCTTCATATAGTAATGTGAAGATAGATACTTTTAAATGCTTAACTGTTGATTATTGCAAAGAAAATGGCATTAAATACATCATTAGAGGTTTAAGAAATGGAATAGACTATTCTTACGAAGATAATATTGCTCAAATAAACAAAGAGATAGCTCCTGAAATAGAGACTATATTCTTTGTTTCGGATATAAAGAACAATGTTATCTCTTCTTCTTTTATTAGGGAGATGATTTTGTATAAGAAAGATATATCTAAATACATTCCAGAAGAAATTACTATTGATTAGAGTTTTTAAAGACAAAAAAATAGGGCAATAAATAAGTTTTTATTGCCCTACTCTTTTTTATTGAAAGATATTATTTCTTTCTTGCAATAACTTTCTTTGCTTTTTCTACTATATTCTTAGCATTCAGACCATACTTATCCATAAGTTGCATAGGTTTTCCTGATTCTCCAAATTTATCATCAATTCCTATGTATTCAACCGGTGCTGGATAGTTCATAACTAACGCTTGTGCAATGCTATCTCCAAGTCCTCCATTGTAAAGATGCTCTTCGCAAACAACAGCACAACCTGTTTTCTTCACAGATTTTAATATAGCATCTTTATCCAAAGGTTTGATAGTATGGATATTTATTATCTCTGCACTTATACCCTCTTTTTCTAATTCTTGAGCTGCAAGTATAGCCTGCCAAACCAAATGACCTGTTGCAAAAATAGACACATCTTTTCCCTCATTAAGCATCAAAGCCTTACCAATCTCAAAAGGAGTATCCTCAGTTAAGAATACAGGTACTTTGGGACGGCCATAGCGGATATAAACAGGACCTTTGTAACGAGCTGACGCTATTGTAGCCTGTTTTGCTTGAGTGTAATCACAAGGATTTATAACCACCATATTAGGCATCATCTTCATCAAACCAATATCCTCAAGTATTTGGTGTGTTGCTCCATCTTCTCCCAAGGTAATACCAGCATGAGAACCTGCTATTTTAACATTAGTGTCTGAATATGCTACACTTTGACGTATTTGGTCGTATGTTCTACCTGTAGAGAAAGCAGCAAAAGAACCAACAAAAGGAATCTTGCCACTAAGAGCCATACCTGAAGCGATGCTAACCATATTACTTTCTGCAATACCTACTTCTACAAAACGTTCAGGAAATTCTTTTTGAAACAAATCCATTCTTACGCTTGGACTAAGGTCTGCACATAAAGCCACAACATTAGGATTTTCTTTTCCTGCTTGAAGTAATCCTTCACCGAAACCAGAGCGAGTGTCTTTCTCTGCTAATATTTTATATTCTTTCATAATTTATCTAATTAATTGATACTTTTGTTATCTTATTTGATTCTATTTTTATTTCTTGTGTGATATTTTTTGAATTAGGTGCTTTTTCTTTCGCTATAAGAATATATTCTCCCGGCAAAAGCTCTATATTTTCTTTTATTTTATCTTCTTCTATGTTTTTAACCCATGATAGTTTTCCTTTTTGTCTAACAAATAGAGAACCGGTAAAATTTGTGTTTTTCTTTTCTAAAGACAATATACCTGCAAGAGGAATTTCTATCGTGGTTAAAGAACTCTGTGTTATTTCTACGCTATCCAAACATAAACGAGGAAAAGATAATACTTCTAAATCATATTTCCCAACCAAATATTTTTCTTTTTTATTAATCTGTTGAGCATTTATTATTTTCTTATCCCCTACTCTTCTTACTATAGTTTGATAAGGCTTAATATTTAGACTATTTTTATCTTTATCATAAGAACACTTTATCAGCAAACTTCCTTGTGGTGTTTTTATAGGAATTACAGTATGAGAACCTGCTTCTATATTTATATTTTCTTTTGTTACAGGTGGTATAGTATGAACTATCACATCATAATCAGACAAAGGATCAATAAAGATAGTATCAGAAATACCGTTGGAATTGAAAGAGTGAATAAAACTATACCTTGTTTGCTTACTCTTGCTATCTAAGAATGTTATGGGAATAAAAGTTTCAGTGCTTTGGTTATAAGAGTCTAAAAGATTAACTTGAACAGATGTATTATGCAAAGCTTGTTTTATTATCTTGTTCATTATCTTTGAAAACTCCACTTCGTTGTTTGCCTCGTAGTATAAGCCAGCATTTTGGTAAAACTCTTTCATTCCTTTGTTTATTCCTATGATAAAAGGCTTTAAACAAACTCCTTGTTTTTGTAGATTCTTTGAAGTTTCCGCTATATTCCCTCCACATCTGTCTATATTGTTAAGAATCATTATAACAATATTTCTGCAATGTTTATCATTAGGAAAATCTTCTTTGAGTTTCTCTAATGAATTGCTAACAGCAGATGTTCCCTTAGGAACAAGTCCTTTAAGTTTAGCTTTCAAAGCATCTGTATTTAAACGATAGAATGGAACAAGCAGACGAGAGTCTTCACAATCTTGAGTAGAATAATCTTTTTCACTTCCAAATACTCTTAAAGCGCATTCCACATCTTCTTGTGTTGAAAGACTATCAATAATATTAGAAATCAACGATTGAGTTATTTTTATTTTACTTTCGCTTTGCCATTTTTCATACATATTGTAAGAACAATCAACCACAAAAAGAATACGTGTTTTCTCCGCTTGTTGAGAAAAAGCTACAAAACAAGAAGATAAAGCAAAGAAAACAAGACAAAAAACTCTTAAAACAGAGTTAAAAAACTTTGCCTTTTTTCCTTCAAAGTTATTATTTTGATTTTTAGTAATCACCTAATGTTTCTTTAAGTTGAGATAATGCTTTAGCAGTTTGTTCATCGTTTGGAGCTTTGCCGTGCCAACCGTTATCATCTAACATAAAATCAACGCCAAAGCCCATCTTTGTATTCATCAAAAGCATTACTGGTTTTCCTTTATGACATGCTTGCTTACATTCTCTTAGTGTATTAACAAGTTCCTGCATATCATTACCATTACATTCTTTCACTTCCCATTTAAATGCTTCAAACTTATCTCTTAAAGAAGAAGAATCACACACTTGTTCTGTTCTTCCGTCTATTTGAGCATGATTTACGTCTATAATAGAAATAAGGTTATCTACTTTATTGGCACCTGCAAACATAGCAGCTTCCCATATTTGTCCTTCTTCTATTTCACCATCACCATGAAGAGTAAAAACGATTTTGTCATCATTATCCATTTTTTTGGCAAGAGCAGCACCTACTCCAACACTCATACCTTGTCCAAGAGAACCACTTGCTACTCTTACACCTTCCAATTTAGCATGATAAGAAGGGTGTCCTTGCAAACGAGACCCCATTTGTCTAAGTGTTGATAACTCTTTTACAGGAAAATAACCTCTACGTGCAAGTGCTGAATACCAAACAGGGGCTATGTGTCCTATACTAAGGAAGAACATATCCTCTCCTCTACCCTCACGTGTGTAGTTCTTTGGCTCAATGTCCATAACATCAAAATAAAGAGCAGTGAACAGATCTGCACAATCCAAACTTCCCCCTGGGTGTCCTGAGTTAGCAGAATTTATCATACGTAAAACATCTCTACGTATTTGTGTTGCAATATCTTGCAATTCATTTATGTTTTTCATTATTTAGTGTTTTTTATTTTATGATTATGTTCTATGAAAATCAGTGCAAATTTATAAATAATTTCTCTTATTCATATTATTTTTTCAGGTTTTTTATAAAAAACATCAAATCTTTTTTCTATAAAATATTGATGTTTTAGTGAAAATATTAATTGAGAAATATATTTTTGTAAAAAAGATGGTCAATTAAAAAACTTTGTATAAATTTGCACCTTTGAAACCATATTAAAAAAAAGAGTTTAAATTAATTAACAAATAACAATAAAGTAAAAAGGAAACAATTAACATGGTAGAACTTATCAACAAAGGAGTATATCTTCTTGATGGAGAAAAAATTGTTGATTCAGCTAATATAACTGCTGATGAAGCAAGAGAAAACACTATTGCTTATCAAATACTTCGTTCTCATGATGTAGATAATAGCAAAGGTAAAAAAATGCGTATTAAATTTGATGCATTAATTTCTCATGATATTACTTACGTAGGTATCATTCAAACAGCAAGAGCAAGTGGTTTGACTAAATTCCCTATTCCTTATGGAATGACTAACTGTCACAACTCTCTTTGTGCTGTTGGTGGTACAATAAACGAAGATGACCACGTATTTGGTCTTTCTGCAGCAAAGAAATATGGTGGTATATTTGTTCCAACAAACCAAGCTGTTATTCACCAATACGCAAGAGAAGCAATGGCTAAGTGTGGTAATATGATTCTTGGTTCTGACTCTCACACTCGTTATGGCTCTCTTGGTAATATGGGAGTTGGAGAAGGTGGTGGAGAATTAGTAAAACAATTGTTGGAAAACACTTGGGATATTAATGCTCCAGAAGTTGTTCTTGTTTGGTTAGAAGGCTCTCCAAGAAAAGGAATAGGTCCTCATGATGTAGCTATTTCTTTAGTTAAGGCAACATTTGAAAATGGTTATGTAAAGAATAAAGTTCTTGAATTTGCTGGTCCTGGAGTAAAGAATCTTCCTATTGATTTCCGTAATGGAATAGAAGTTATGACAACAGAAACTACTTGTTTGTCTTCTATATGGGTTACTGATGAAGAAGTTCATAACTATTATAAGATGCACAATCGTCCTGAAGATTACAAAGAACTTCGTCCAGGAAAAGTTGCTTACTATGATAGCATGATAAAGATAGATCTTTCTAAACAAGAAAGTATGATTGCTTTACCTTATCACCCATCAAACGCTTACACTATTCATGAGTTACAAGCTAACCCTGAAAAAATACTTAAAGAAGTTGAAGCAGATTCAAAGAAACGTTTTGGCGATAAGATAGAAATTGATCTTGTTAGTAAGATAAAAGATGGTAAAGTATGGGCTGATCAAGGTATCATAGCTGGTTGTGCTGGTGGTACATACGACAACTTGGCTGCTGCTGCTGCTATTTTGAAAGACAAATCTACAGGTAATGGATACTTTACTGCAAGTGCTTATCCTCAAAGTGTTCCTGTTTATTTGGCAGCTACACGTTCTCACATTGCAGAAGATCTACTTGAAGCTGGTGTTGCTATTAAGCCTGCTTTCTGTGGTCCTTGCTTCGGAGCTGGTGATGTTCCTGCAAACAATGGTTTCTCTATTCGTCACACAACAAGAAACTTCCCTAACCGTGAAGGTTCTAAACCAGGTCAAGGACAAATCTCTCTTGTTGCATTGATGGATGCTCGTTCTATTGCTGCTACTGCTGCTAACGGAGGTGTGATTACAGCTGCAACAGATATAGATTATACAGTAAATTACGAAGGATATAAATACGATCCTAAAGTTTATGAGAAACGAGTTTATCAAGGATTTGGTAAAGCAGATGCTTCTCAAGAATTACGTTACGGACCAAACATCAAGGATTGGCCTAAGATGTATGCAATGCAAGACAACATGTTAGTAGAACTTGCTGCTGTTATTCACGATCCTGTAACAACAACAGACGAATTAATACCTTCTGGAGAAACTTCTTCTTATCGTTCTAATCCATTGAAGTTGTCTGAGTTTGCTCTTTCTCGTAGAGTGCCAGAATATGTACCTACTTCAAAGAGAATTCAAAGTGAAGACCTTGAAAGAAGAGCAGGCAAAACTCCTCAACATGTATTAGACGCACTTAATAAAGTTGGAGCAAAAGCAGAAAATACTTCATTCGGTTCTTGCGTATTTGCTAACAAACCAGGTGATGGTTCTGCAAGAGAACAAGCTGCTTCTTGCCAAAAAGTTCTTGGTGGAGATGCTAATATTTGTTACGAATATGCTACAAAACGTTATCGTTCAAATTGTATCAACTGGGGTATTGTTCCTTTCACTATTGCTAAGGAAACTGCTTTTGATTACAATGTAGGAGATTTCGTTTATATTGAAGGTATTAGAGAAGCAATACTTAGTGGCAAAGAAGAAATAGATGCAAAAGTTATCACTAAAGACGGTGTTAAAGATATTCATCTATTCTTCCAAAATCTTACAAACGACGAAAGAGAAATCTTGGCAGACGGTTGTTTGATGAACTACTACGCTTCACATAAGAAATAATAAAATACTTTAAAATCCTAAGGTCATTGAAGAATAATCTTCAATGACCTTTTTTTTTACACCAAAACTTGATTTTCCTTGTAAAAAAAAACGGCGTTTTTGAAAACAAAAACACCGTTTTAATGTGTAAAAATGGGCTTTTTATAGTATAAAAACGCCGTTTCTGAAATCAAAAACGCCGTTTTCTTATTTTATTTCCTAAAATTCTTTACTTAATGTTGTGTTTGTTTAGGGCTGAGTGGTATTTTTTTGCATTAAGGTTGTGCTCCTGTATTGTTGAAGCAAAATTATGATAACCGGAAAAGTCTTCTTTAGCACAAAAATAAAGATAATTATGTCGTTTGTAGTGTAATACAGATTCTATTGTTGATATATCTGGCAAGCAGATAGGTGCTGGAGGTAAGCCTTTATATTTATATGTATTAAAAGGAGAGTCTGTTTTTAAATGTTCTAATCGTATTCTCTTAATGGTAAAATCTCCGTATGCAAACTTTACTGTTGGGTCTGCCTGAAGTAACATATCTGATTTTAATCTATTAATATATACTCCTGCAACTGTTGCTTTTTCATCTTGTTGCTGAGTTTCTTCTTGTACAATAGAAGCTAATGTAATTATCTCTTGCTTAGTAAGTCCAGCAGTTTCAGTAAAGTTTTGCTTCTTCCACCATCTATTAGAAAAAGCAAAAAGACGTTGAATCAAATCTTTTGCACTAACAGTCCAATAAAACTCGTATGTATCTGGAAGAATATAATAAAACAATTCATTAGGATAATCATAATGTAAAGAATCTATGGCTTTTATTATATCGTCTTTGCTTAACAACAGTTTTTTAGAAACTTTTTCTGCAAAAATATCTGCAGTTCTTGTATTATTAATTGCAATTCTTATTGTTTGTTGCTCACCATTTCTAATTTTTTTTACTAATGAATAAACAGAAGTATTTTTCTTTATTACATAATAACCTATTTTGAAATTACTATCTAAAGAAAATAGTTTTGAGAATAAAGTAAAACTTAAACTATTACCACTTATTATATTTTGTTTCTGTAAATTAGAATATAAGTTTTCGTATGTTGTATTCGGATAGATATATAAATTTACATCGTTTTTATTGTCTGTTTTTGCAGTAAAGAGTATTATTATAGTAAAAAAGCAAACTAATACTATAGTTAAAATAGAAATTAAACTAATGCTCAGTATTTTATGTTTTTTAATAAAGCTTATTATCTTATTCATTTTATAGTATTTTTTGATAAACAAAGATATTTTCAAAATATTCTTTTCTTCTAATCCACTGCGGAAGAGTAGCAACTTTATTATAACCTGCTTTTGTAAATAGTTTTTGGCTTGCAACATTGTTTTCTCCTATTAAAACATACAACTGATGTAAAAGGAGAATGTTTTTTACATAGTTTTCCAAAAGAAGCAAAGACTGAGTACCATAATTTTTCATTCTATATTCTTCTGCAATATATATTCCAACACCCGCTCTTTGATTCTTAACATCAATATCAAACAAATCAACACAACCTATGGATATTTTTTCATCTTGAATCAAGTCAATAATATTGCGTGTTTGACCTACAGAGAAAACATCTTCGGATTGTGAATTGATAACATAGTTTTCTAAATCAAATTTTGAGATAAAGCGAGATGTTAAACCAACAGACCACTGTTCCATATCGTTTTCCCACATATAAAGATTATCTACGTCTGTCAGTTCTACAGCTCTTAGTAATAATTTATCTTTGTTTTCCATTTAAACCTTTGTTTTGTGTTGCAAATTTACAACTTTTTTGTCTCTTATACATAATTCAAGGATATTTTGACAAGAGTATTGCAAAAATAATTTAGATATTTATTCGTTATAGTTAAGGATATGACAAAGACTCTTTATATTATTGTTGGTGCAACAGCAAGTGGTAAAACATCATTGGCTATTGAGTTGGCAAAACATCTTAATTGCGAGATTGTTTCTGCTGATTCTCGTCAGATATTCAAAGAAATGAATATTGGAGTTGCTCGTCCTACTGTTGAAGAATTAAAGACAGTGAAACATCATTTGATAGCAACTTGGAGTATAAACGAAGAATATAATGTTGCTCGTTATGAAAAAGAAGCTATAAACGAGATAAACACATTATTTAAACAAAACAATTATGTTGTCCTTGTTGGTGGTAGTGGCTTATATATTAATGCCGTTATCAATGGAATAGATGATATGCCAGACATATCCAAGCAAATTCGCTCACAGATTCAGCAACTTTACGAAGAAAAAGGCTTGTCTTATTTACAAGACCTACTAAAAGAAAAAGATATTGAATATTATAATATAGTTGATAAACAAAATCATAGGCGTATTCAAAGAGCCTTAGAAGTCTGTCTTCAAACAGGCAAAACATTTACTTCTTTTCGTACTGCAAACATCTCACAAAGAGACTTTAATATAAAGATTATAGGTATAAAAAGAGAAAGGCAAGAACTGATAAACAGGATTAATCTGAGAACAAACTTAATGATAGAAGAAGGATTAGTGGAAGAAGCCAAAGGACTATTTGATTATAGACATCTTATTGCGCTTAATACTGTAGGATATAAAGAATTATTTGATTATTTTCAAAATAATATATCATTAGAAGAGGCTATTGAACAAATAAAAATTCATACTCGTCAATATGCAAAGCGTCAAATGACTTGGTTTAACAAAGTTCCTAATATAAAATGGATAGAATCAACAAACAATATAAATTTTAATGAATTATGAAACAAAAGTTTTTAATCTTTTTATTCTTTTTTCTACCCTACTCTTTCGTTATCTGTCAAACAGATAAGGATTCTAATCTTATATATAATCCTTCTTTTGAAGAACATATTGCTTGTCCAAAAAGAATAGACCCTTATGGATATATGAATGAACCATTAGGTTGGTGGCAACCGACTTCTGGTTCTGCCGATTACTATAATAACTGCGGAGGAAAACAATGTCATGTTCCCAAAAATAAACTTGGCATTCAAATGCCAAGAACCGGAGGAAGTATGGTCGGAATTTATTGTTCATTAACCGATTATAGAGAGTATATAGAAACGGAATTAAAGGAAAAGCTTTTAAAAGGAGAAACATATCATCTTAGTTTTTGGGTTAGTTTAAGTGAATATTCTCCCGAAGCAGTTGCTACTATAGGAGGATTATTTACTGATAAAATGATAAGTGATACTACTCGCCAAATGATTACCAACAATACAACAAAAATAGTAAATAATGTAAAGCAAAATATCTCATCTTTTTACAAACCACAAGTCGTCAATCCTTTTGTAAGAGTACTTTCTGACACTATAAATTGGATGAAGATAGAAGGAGATTTCATTGCAGAGGGTGGAGAAAAGTTTCTTACCATCGGAAACTTTTATCCTGCAGAACAAAGCAATGTTAATTATCCTCAAGGTTTAAGAAAAATTCTTCCTGGTGCTTATTATTATGTTGATGATGTTGAGTTATATTGTTTAACTTGCGGAAAAACAGATAAAGAAGACAACGTTTTAATTACAAGAACACAAGATACAATAACATATTCTGTTGGAGAAATAATAGTACTTGAAAACATATTCTTTGAATTTGACAAGAGTATTCTTTTACCACAAAGTTATGTTGAACTTCATAATCTTATCAATCTTTTAGAAAGAAATCCTAATATGAAGATAGAAATTTCGGGTCATACAGACAACAAAGGTAAAGATAAATACAATATGGAACTTTCTCTAAACAGAGCCAAGGCTGTGTATGATTATCTTTTGCTTGCTGGAATAGAAAAGAAAAGATTGAAATACAAAGGTTATGGAGCAACTAAGCCCATATCAGACAACAAAACCGATGAAGGTAGAGCAAAGAATAGAAGAGTTGAATTTAAGATTTTGAATTTATAAGTCTTTTCTTCTCATATAAATATATTGTGAAAGCAATTATTAATAAAGAAGGTATAATATAAAGAACATTATCAAATACTATTTCTTCTGGATCGCTTATCTCTCCCCTGCTTTGTAGTAACAAAACAACAAGAACGATAAAATTATTAGTCAAATGCACAAAAATATTTACCCAAAGACTCTTAGAGTAATAGAATAACAAACCTAACACAAAGCCAAGCACAAATCTTGCGATAAAATTTCCCATATCAAAGTGCATAAACGAGAAAATAAGAGCAGTAATTACTATTGCTATGTAATTATTCTTAGTTACCTTAGCAATATTTCTTTGCATTATTCCCCTAAAGAACCATTCTTCAAAAACAGCAGGGAATATAGATACTCCAAAAACAAGAATTATTATCTTAATAACAGAAGCATCGGTACAGAGTTTTAATATTGTTTGATCGGTTTCTGGTTCGGAAAAGAAATTTACCACAGGTATAGCCGCAACAAACAAAATAATAGCAACAATAAACCACTTCCAACTCTCAGGTTTTTGAAATAGAGATACATCTATAAACTTTTTGTCATAAACCTTATGATAAACAATAGCACTACCACCAAAAGAAATAACAGTTCCCAATAATAATAAAGCAGTCATATCTTTTGTTACTAAATAAATAACACCTCCTATAACAGAAGACAATAGCAGAAAAGCTATATACAAGCCTATGAGTAGTAAAACTCGTGATATATAATTATTTATCTTCATAATTCTAAAAAAAATGAGGACTTTATAGAAAAATCTCTAAGCCCTCAAAATTAATTTCTTTTTAATATTCTTCATCGTTAAAGAAGAAGTCTTCTTTTGTTGGATAATCTGGCCAAATATCCTCTATTGAGTCGTAGATATCTCCCTCGTCTTCTATTTCTCTAAGATTTTCCACTACCTCTGCTGGAGAACCTGTTCTAAGAGCATAGTCTATTAACTCTTCTTTTGTTGCTGGCCAAGGAGCATCCTCCAAATGAGACGCAAGTTCTAAACTCCAATACATATTATTTTGTTTTTAATATTAATTTATTAATTATGCTTCCCAAAACCTTTCAGTTCTATGTTTATCTTTCATTACTTTTCTTGCTAAAACAAAGAAATAATCAGATAAACGATTAAGGTAACATAAAACATTAGAATCTAATCCATGTTTATCATTAACTTCAACGCAAAGTCTTTCACATTTTCTACAAATAGTACGAGCTAAGTGTAATAAACAAGCGGTTTGTGAAGAAGAAGGAATAACAAATGCTCTAAGTTTTGGAAGTTCTTCTTCCATAGCATCTATTTTTCTTTCTAAGTATTTAATATCGCTATCTAAAATAGCACCCATTTTCTCTAAAAGTTCCTCTTTTTCACAAGCAACTATACTCTCACAAATAAATAATTTGTTTTGGATAACCATAAAAGCTTGTTTATAATCATCAACTTTTAATAAAGTTCCTATATAGCCCATAAGACTTACCAAAGAGTCTAATTCTCCGTATGCTTGTACTCTGATGTCGTACTTTTTTACTCTTGTACCTCCCACTAAAGAAGTAGTGCCTGTATCACCTGTTTTTGTATATGTAGCCATAATATTTACTTTATCTATGTACTTCCAAACAATATTATCTTACAATGGTTTAATATTTTCAACAGACACGATTTCTGGTATCGCATCTTTGATAGCAAGTTCTACATTTTGCTTTAATGTCATCATTGCATAAGGACAAGAACCACAATGTCCTTGTAATTCAACATTAACAACTTTATCATCTGTTAAAGAAACAAAAGCAATATCTCCTCCATCTTCTTGTAGATATGGACGTATTTGTTCTATGGCGTTTTTTACTTTTGCTTCTAATATATTTCTTTCTTCTGTTGTCATAATTATTAATTTTTACTTTTGTTATTTATCTAATTTTTCTACAATCTTATCTGCTACTACTTTAAATGCCTTACTTTCAACATTATCTTTCAAAGCAATAGGCATACCGTCATCGTTGGCTTGTGAAACTGAACAAGAAATAGGTATTTGACCCAAGAAATCAATGTTCAATTCTTCGCTTAGTTGTTTTCCACCCTCTTTTCCGAAGATGTAATACTTGTTATTTGGCAACTCTTCTGGTGTAAAGTAAGCCATATTTTCAACTAATCCAAGAATAGGAATACTAATCTGATCGTTGTTAAACATATTTATTGCTCTACGAACATCACTTACAGCCAATTGTTGTGGAGTGCATACAAACAAAGCTCCACTTGGGTGGAATGTTTGAACAAGTGTAAGTTGAATATCACCTGTTCCTGGAGGCATATCCAAGATAAGATAATCTAATTCTCCCCAATGTGTTTCGCTAAGCAACTGAGTAAGTGCATTAGAAGCCATCGGACCACGCCACATCAAAGGTGCAGAGTAATCAACCATAAAACCTATACTCATAAGCTTGATTCCATATCTTTCAACAGGAACCATCAATTCTCTATCTCCTTGTTTTGTAGCAAGTATCTCTGTTTTATCTATATTGAAAAGAGTTGGCAAAGATGGACCATAGACATCTGCATCTGCAAGGCCTACTCTATAACCTTCTTTTGCTAAACAAACAGCTAAATTTACAGCAACTGTGCTTTTACCAACACCACCTTTACCACTACCTACAGCAATAATATGCTTGATACTTGACATGGCTTGATTAATAGCTTCTTGTTGTTTCTTTCTTTCCTCAAAAGGATTCATATTTTTTTATTTTTTATAATCATTATTAGTAACTTTCCTATTTCAAAGTATATGAAATGGCGTGCAAAAGTACAAAATAAAAACCAAAAACCGAATTTTTATCAAATAAAAATCATCTTCTTTATATAAATATTTGATTTACAAATTTATTCATCTTAATTTTATTTATATCATATTCTTTCTAATTTCTTGAAATTTTGTGTAAAAAATATAGGTGTTTCTTTTGATGAAAAAAGAGTTGATTTTTTTTTCTTAAAACTTGATCTTTTTAGTAAAAAGAGTTGATCTTTTTTTTCTAAATCCTACTCTTTTTTAAGCAAATGCTAAGTTGCTGTTTTTAAGGCTTTAAAATAAACGTCTTTAAAACAAGAATATCTAACAAATAAAAACAATAAGAATAGTAGATTCAACGTTATAAACAAAAAAACAAGAAAATTTTCACTAATTTAAGAATTTATTGTACTTTTGTAAATTCTAATTTAAGACACTATGGCTACAAATAAAGTTGATATTCTTCTCGGATTACAGTGGGGAGATGAAGGAAAAGGAAAGGTTGTTGATTTCTTATCAAGAGATTACGATATAGTTGCTCGTTTTAACGGAGGACCAAATGCTGGACATACTTTGGAATTTAACGGAATGAAACATGCTTTACATATCATTCCTTCTGGTATCTGCCACTCTGATAAACAAAATGTGATAGGTAATGGCGTTTTAGTTGAACCTTGTATTTTTTTAGAAGAGATAGCATCTTTAGAAAGCAAAGGTTTTACTCCTAAAAACAATCTAATAATTTCAAATAAAGCACATCTTATTTTACCAACCCATAGATTAATGGACGCAGCCAATGAAAAATCTAAGGGAGATAAAAAAATAGGTTCTACTCTCAAAGGCATTGGTCCTGCTTATACTGATAAAGTTGCAAGAACAGGTATAAGGATTGGTGATGTATTTGAAAAAGATTTCTTAGAAAAATATAATTCCACAAAGAATCTTCATCTTAATCAAATAAAAGCGTTGGGCTATAGTGTTGAAGATTTCAAAATTGCGGATAAAACCTTAGAGGAATACGAAAAAGAATGGTTTAAAGCCATTGAAGATTTGAAGAAATTCAACATACAAAACACAGAATACTATATAAATAACGCCATAAAAAAAGGTAAAAAAGTTCTTGCTGAAGGAGCTCAAGCAACTATGCTTGACATAGACTTTGGTTCTTATCCTTTTGTTACTTCTTCTTCTACAATAAGTGCTGGAGTTTGTTCTGGTTTAGGCATTGCTCCTACTTTAATAGGAAAAGTTTATGGTACAACAAAAGCATATTGTACAAGAGTCGGTAGCGGTCCTTTTCCCACAGAATTATTTGACGATATGGGAGAAAAACTTTGTGAGCAGGGACATGAATATGGTGTAACCACAGGCAGAAAAAGACGTACAGGTTGGTTGGATTTAGTAGCGTTAAACTACGCTTGTATGATAAATGGCGTAACAGATTTAATGTTGATGAAGATAGATGTGATGGACAACTTCGATACAATAAAACTTTGTGAAGGTTATTCCATAGACGGAGCACAAATTGACTATATGCCTTTTAATATGTCTTCTTCTAACATAACTCCTATATACACAGAGTATAAAGGTTGGCTAACAAACGTAAGCAAAATACGTAACTTTGAGGATTTACCAAAAAATATGAAGACTTACATAAAAGCGATAGAAGATAAAACAGGAATAAAAGTAAGTTTGATTTCTGTTTCACCAGATAGAGATGACACAATATTTAGAAACTAATAAAATACATACAATATGAAACGTTTTATTTTAGCAGTAATATTGATAGGTGCAACTTTGAATTCTTTTGCTCAACAAAAACTGCGTAAAAGTGAAGTTCCACAAGAGGTTCGTATGGGATTAGAAAACACATACACTGATTACAAACTTGAAGGTTGGTATTTCGAAACAGGACAGTATGTTGCCAACATCAATATAGACAATAATACAGGTAGAGTTTTCTTTACTCCAACAGGAAATTGGCAATATACAATATTTGATATTAAACAGCAAGAACTACCTACTCTTGTTGATAACTATTTTATAAAGAATTATCCCGGATATCGTATTAAACAATCTCAATACATTGAAGATATGAGCGGAGATAATTATTATCGTCTTATAATAGCAATGAAAGGAATTGCACAAACAGAATATGAGATGATATTTGATACTCGTGGAAAACTAACAAAAACTAACGCTCCAGACCCTGACTATGTTAAGAAAGATTATATTGCTCGTTTGAATCCAGAAGCAATAGAGTACCGTCAAAAACGTATGGCTGAAAGAGAAGGAATTGAAGGTGAAGGAATCTCTATCGACTATGAGAAAGAACAAGCAGAAGTTAAGAAAAGTAAAAAAGTAGATGTTACAACACCTGATGCAGTCGATACTCCAAAAATACCAGATGAAGTAACAACATCTTTCAAAAAGAAATTCCCTCGTGCAGAAGTAAAACAATGGAAACAAGAAGGTGATAACTATCGTGCAATTTATGACCGTAGAGGTTTGGAAGCTGAACTTTTAATAATGAAAGACGGAACATTTATCTCTACTACTACAAATATGGAGAAAGCTCGCTATCCTCGTTTGATAACAAAAGATCTTGCTCTTCGCTATCCTAAAGCAAAAATAGAAAAGTTCCAAAAGATTGACTTTGATTCCAAATACAAGAAAACAGTTACCGATAAAAAACTTGAAACTTATTATTACATAGAGCTAACAGAAAAGATAAAAGGCAGAGATGACAAGAAAAGAATCAAAGTTACATACGACAAATCTTTTAAATTCCAAGGTTTAGCAGGCTCTGATGATGAGTATGCAGAAGATGAAGAATAAAAAAAACTAACTTATATTATTAAGGTGTTATATTTTTTCAAAAGAATACAAAACAAAGCTAATATAAGAAATTGTAGGTTTAATTTGAGCCTGCAATTTTTATTGTTATTTGTTTGTGTTCTTTGTTTGAATAACAACCTTTCTGCTCAAAAACAAATAGATTATCGCTCTCAAGTTGGTTATATTAGACCAGAAAACCCCGATGATATAATCCTTATTAATAATGTTGTATTCGTACATGACAGTATGACGATGTATTGCGACTCTGCAATATATAACAGGAAAGAAAATTATTTCTTTGCTTTCAATAATATAGTTATGGTTCAAAAAGACACACGTCTAACCGGCGATGAATTGCATTACTACGGCAATGAACGTGTTGGACATTTGACTGGTAAGACTGTTATTTTGGAAGATAAAGAAGTTACTATGCAAACTGATTACTTGCTATTGGATAGAAACGATAATACTGTTCGTTATGTTACCGGTGCAGATATTTGGGACGAGGAAAATACTTTAAAAAGTAAAGAAGGAATTTACTTTATAGATGATAAATTCTTTAATTTTTATTACTCTGTTGTGGTTACTTCACCAGATGCTACTATTTACACAGACTCTCTTTATTATGATAGCAAAGAAGATGAAGCTATTTTCCTCGGTCCAACGCAAATAGATATGGAAGACAGCACTAAGGTTCTCACAACTCAAGGCACTTACAATACAAACACAGAAGAAGTCTATTCCGAACAACGTCCAGAAGTCTATACAAAAGACCAATACATAACAGGAGATACTATTTATTATCATAGAAAAGAAAAAAGAGGCTTCGCTTTTGGAAATTTATTTATGCAAGATACAACTAACGATATGATAACCACCTGTGATAGTGCAGTATTAAACACTATTGACACATTGTCCATAGCTATTCTCACAGGCAATGTGCTTTGCAAACAGATTGACAAAGAAGACACTCTTTATTTCCACTCTGATACTTTAAGAATAGAGATGGATACTAATTATAAGGTCTATGATTTATATGGTTTCCCTCATTGTAAGTTTTTCAGAGAAGATTTTCAAGGAGCAAGCGAATGGTGTCATTATGTAGTGGAAGATTCTATACTTACCATGCTTGTATCTCCTATGCTTTGGACAGAAGACACACAACTTTCTTCTGATACTATTGTTATGGAAACAACAGAAAAAGGAATAAAAAAACTATATATGTTTCCAAATCCTTTGATTGTTCAAAATTCAGACACCTTAACTGAACAATATTTCAATCAAGTTATAGGTAAAAGTTTAACCGGCTGGTTTGAAAAGAATAGTATCAAATACGCAGAGATTGTTGGTAACAGCGAAATAGTTTATTACCTTTGGGACGAGAAGAAAAAGAAAAATCAAGACCAAGACTCTACTCTTTCAACCCTTACAACACAAGATACAATAGACGTTTCTAAACCTCAAAAAGAGAAAGAACTTACAGGAATTAATATTGGTAAGGCTCGGCAGTTGAATCTTTATTTCAATAAAGGAGATATAAAGAAAATGACTGCCCTTGATAATCCTAATTTTTATATGGATGATGATGAAAAACTTTCTTATGAGGTCAAACACCTTAAAGGTTTTGTTTGGAAAATAGAAGACAAGCCAAAGAAACCAACAGATATTTTTATTAAACGAGAATTAAAAAACTAATGACATTTTGTCATACTATCACAATTAAGGAACAAATTTTGAAAAAGAGATGTTTAAACTAAAAAAAGACAAAATAAAGATGAAAAAAGAAGATAAAGATATAAAGAATCAAGAAATTAACCAGGAAGAAAAAACTCAACAAGATAACAATACAGAAGCTAAAGGAAAAGTAGAACAAGAAAATAGCGAAGAACAAACAACAGAGGCAGAAGAATCAAAACAAGATACTAAACAAGAGACAACAGAAAGTCTTGGAAACAAGTTATTGGAGATAAATGACAAATACCTAAGACTTTACTCTGAATTTGAAAACTATAGAAAACGTACTAATAAAGAGCGTTTGGATATAATAGAGAATGCTTCTGAAGGTTTGATTAAAGATATTCTACCTATCATTGACGACTTTGAAAGAGCATTGCAAACAATGGAGAAAGAAGAAGATGAAAAGATAAAGAATGCAAAAGAAGGTTTAACTCTTATCTACAAAAAACTTCTTTCCACATTAGAGCATAAAGGTTTAAAACCTATTAATGCAAAGGGAGAAGTGTTCGATGAAAATCTGCACGAAGCCGTTTCTCAACTTCCAGCACAAAACGAAGAAGACAAAGGTAAAGTGTTTGATGAAGTACAAAAAGGATACTATTTAAATAACAAAGTTATAAGATATTCTAAGGTTGTTGTTTCAATATAAATTGTAAGGAGTTTAGTTTATGGCAAAGAGAGATTTTTATGAGGTCTTAGGTGTAGCAAAAAATGCTAACGAAGACGAGATAAAGAAAGCATATAGAAAACTCGCTTTAAAATATCACCCAGACAGAAATCCAGGAGATAAAGAAGCTGAGGAAAAATTTAAAGAAGCTGCTGAAGCTTATAGTGTTTTATCCGATAAAGATAAGCGTGCAAGATATGATCAGTTTGGAGAAGCTGGATTAGGAGAAGGTGCAGGATTTGGTTCTGGAGGAATAAATCTTGATGATATATTCTCAATGTTTGGAGATGTGTTTGGAGGAAGAGGCTTTGGAGGAGGTTTCTCTGGTTTCGGAGGTTTCTCTGGCTTTGGAGGACAAAGAAGCGGTGGAGGTAGAAGAGTAAATAAAGGATCTTCTCTTAGAGTAAAAATGAAACTAACTTTAGAAGAGATAGATAAAGGAGTAAAAAAGAAAATAAAGGTAAATAAATATATTCCTTGTCAAACTTGTGGAGGATCTGGAGCTAAGGCGGGAAGTAGTATGGAAACTTGCCCACATTGTCATGGAAGTGGAGTAATTATTCAGACTCAGAGAACTATTCTCGGACAAATGCAGACACAAAGTGTTTGTCCTAACTGCGGTGGTGAAGGAAAGATTATAAAAGATAAATGTCCTACATGTCATGGTGATGGTATAGTAAGAGGTGAAGATGTTATTGAAATAGATATTCCTGCAGGAGTTGCAGATGGAATGCAATTGTCATTTTCTGGAAAAGGTAATGCAGGAGCAAGAAATGGTATCGCAGGAGATTTAATAGTATCTATAGAAGAACTTGAACACGAGAATTTTGAACGTGATGGTTCTAATCTTTGTCTTCAAACTTATATAACCTTTGCTCAAGCTGTTATGGGAACAACAATAGAAGTTCCAACGCTAAATGGCAAAGTAAAGTTCAAAATTGAACAAGGTATGCAAAGTGGTAAGATTTACAGATTAAGAGGTAAAGGTTTGCCAGAGTTTGGCAGCCCTTATAATAGAGGAGATTTGCTTGTCAGAGTTGATGTTTGGGTTCCTAAATCTGTAACTAAAGAACAAAAAGAATTATTAGAGAAATTGGATACGATAGATAACTTTAAGCCAAATCCAAACGCAAAGGAGAAAAGTTTCTTTGATAAAATGAAAGATATGTTTTCTTAAACGAATAGGAAAATACTTAGATGTTGTATTTTATTTCAAAGATAGAAGAATTAGCAAAAAAGTTTGGAAACGATGAAAATCTTTCTAAGAAAGCGAATGTTTCTATCTTTGCTCAAAAATACCTTATAGAAAATATAAAGAATCAAGGAATACTTGCTGATTATACTATTGCAAGAACAGATAAAGGCAAACCATATTTTGTAAATCAAAGTGGTTTGCTTTTTTCTATCTCTCATACAACTGATTACATTGCTGTCTGCTTTGACAACAAAGATATTGGCATTGATATAGAAAGTCTTAGACTTGGAAAGAGAACTATCTCAAAGCGATTCTTTCATGAACAAGAAAACAATTACCTAAATTCTTTACCAGAGCAAGATAAAGATGCTGCTTTTACTCAACTTTGGACAATAAAAGAAGCCTTTGTAAAAATGACGGGAACAGGTATTGCCAACAACTTTGATAATATAGACTTATCTCCTAAAGAATTTATTCTAAATCAAAGTTACACTAAGAACAACGCATATATTATTTCCCAATACCTTGAAAAAGAAAAGTTATTCCTTTCTATTGTAACAAGAGTTTAAAACATCTCGCTTACTTAATCTTGAACATAAACACAAAAAAAAGAGCGTTGTTTCGCAACAACACTCTTCAAATATACTAAAACAAAAATGATTATGAAAAAATTTAATTTACAAAACTCATTTGCGGAAAATATAGGATTCGAACCTATGGTACAGTTACCCGTACACTTGATTTCGAGTCAAGCCCAATCAACCACTCTGGCAATTTTCCTTTCTCTCTACTCTCTTTTCCTTTCTTATCCTAATTTTTGTAGCGCATAAGGGATTCGAACCCTTGATTTTGAGAATGAGAATCTCACGTCCTAGGCCAACTAGACGAATGCGCCATTCTTTAAATCAGAGTGCAAAATTAAATAAAAAAAGAAAATTGACAAAGTTTTTTGAGAAAATTTTATTTATTTTGCAAAAAATTTTCAGACACATAAAAATGAGCAATATTATTAATTACTATACTGAAGAAGAGATAAAAGCCTTGTCTTCTTGTGAGTTATGTCCTCACAGATGTAAGGTTGATAGGCTCAATAATCAAAGAGGCTACTGCAATATAGACGCAAATATCAACATTGCACTCATCTGCAATCACAAAGGTGAAGAACCCGTTTTATGTGGTGAAAAAGGTATATGCAATGTATTTTTTTCTCACTGCAACTGCCAGTGTATTTTCTGTCAAAACAAAAGCATATCCAATAATTCTCTTCCTTGCAAGAATCAATATTCAGATGTAGAAAGCGTTATAACTAAGATTCTTGAAATATTACAGACAAGTGAGAATATTGTAGGCTTCGTTTCCCCTACTCCTCATATACCTATGATGAACGTAATAATAAGAGAACTGCACAAAAGAGAAGTCTATCCTCGTTTTGTGTATAATAGTTCAGGTTATGATAACGTAGAAGTGTTACAAAAGTTGGAGAACGATATAAATGTCTATATCCCTGACTTTAAATATGCAAGCGAAGATATTGCAAGACAGTTTTCTAAGATTAAAGACTACCCTACCCATTGTTTGAACGCAATTAAAGAAATGTATAGACAAAAAGGCTCAACACTTATCACAGATGAAAAAGAATTAGCCGAAAGCGGTTTGATTATACGTCATCTTATCTTGCCTAACTATGTGGAAGAAAGCAAAAAAGTATTAAAAACTATCGCTGAAGAAATATCTATGGCAGTTAGTATATCGCTTATGGGACAATATTTTCCACCATTTAAGATTGAAGAATACGAAAACTTGAACAGAACATTGAGAAAAGAAGAATACGAAGAAGTTGCCGACTATTTTTATTCATTAGGTTTGTATAAAGGTTGGCTACAAGAACTCTCTTCTGTTGATAGTTGCGTGCCTGATTTTGAGAATAATAGATTTTTAAATCAATAACTAAATATCAAAAAATAACGGCGTTTTTAATTTCAAAAACGCCATTTTTATACTATAAAAACAAGGTTTTTTAGACACGAAAACGCCGTTTCTGAACACAAAAATGAAAGAAAAAAAATCAACTTTTTGCAAATTAAAATCAACTTTTCGTAAATGAAAACCAACTTTTCGTAAATGAAAAGCAACTCTTTTTTGATAAAAATATCAAGACTTTGTTAAGAAATCCATAGTATCGATATTGTCAGCAAAATCATCTATCTCTGGAGACTGAGCCTTGCCAAAAGGAACGACTTTTATTTCTTTGTTTAAGGTGTTTTTGTTCGCAACAATACACTGCAACTCTTCTTTATTGTTGAAAATAAAATCTTCTATCTCTTTGTAATCCTCATAGAAACAATAGTTTATCACACCTATCGGACAATGATTCTGTTTTATCTCTCTTAGCAAATAAAATCCTCCATCTATGGTGTTGATATTATTCATCTGAAAGACAGCACGATAGTAATCATAATTATTTTTGTATTTATGAAAATCTACAAGGTAAGAATATTTATTAAAACTCTCTTTCAACCTATTAACATCAAAGCCTACAGGTAAAAACAACAAAGATATATTTCTACAACCCAAGCCCATATACATAAATACATCATCTTCTATTCCACAAATATTGTCTTCATTTTTCACAACGGCTATAGAAGAACGGCTTTTTCTAATTATATGAGGATAGTTTTTAAAGTATGACTCAAAATACAACGAACTGTTATTACTACCCGTAGCAATCACTAAATCAAAGTCTTTTATCTTATCTACAAATCTAATTGGCAGGTTTTCTTTGCCTTTTATTCTGTTCAACAAAAAAGGAATTATAACATTGTCGTTAGAAGATAGTTTGACTTGAAGCGAACAATTGGCAAGAAGACCACAAAGAATATCATGAAAACTTACTGCAGGAATATTGCCAGCACATACTATTGCAAGATTTTTTGTTTTTTCGTTAAAATGATAATGGTTAGCAAAATTTGTTAAAATATCTTTCCTTAACCAAACAAGAAATTGTTGCAAAGCATATTGAATATTATCTTTTAAGAACCAAGCATTTTCTCTCTGTGCTTTTTCATACATAGAAAGATAAGGCTCTTTGTTAAAATTCTCCTTAATATCTTCACCTAAACAAGATAGGGCTTCAATAATATCTTCTCTTTTAGTCATATTCATAAGTCAAACTATAAGTTATTGTAGTAACGATTTTTTATTTTCTTTATTGTAAATCAAAAGAATAAAAAAAGTTGCTCAAATCTTGCTTTATCTCACAAAACTTGAGCAACATAGATTAAGTTTATCTTTTATTTATCTTACCAAAGTTTTAAACGCTCACTTGGTTTGATATACATTTTGTCTGAAGGTTTAACATTGAATGCTTTGTACCACATATCTATATGAGGTAAAGCACCATTTACTCTCCAACGTCCCAAAGAATGAGGGTCAGATTTTGTTTGCTGTCGTATAGCTTGTTCAGTTATATTGCTTGCCCAAACACCTGCATAAGCAAGGAAAAATCTTTGGTCTGCGGTAAAGCCGTCTATTTCTGGAAGAGTCTTACCTTTAGTAGCATTCTTATAAGCATACCATGCAACTTGCAAACCACCGTGGTCAGCAAGGTTCTCTCCTAATGTAAGTTGTCCGTTAGCATCAAGGTCAGGCAACACTTTAATCTTAGAGAAGAACTCAGCATATTTTTGACCTTTTTCTTTGAAGTTCTCAACGTCAGAAGCAACCCACCAATCAGTCATGTTGCCATCTTTATCATAGTGAGAACCTTGGTCATCAAAGCCGTGAGTCATTTCGTGACCGATAACAACGCCTATAGCACCGTAGTTGAAAGCATCATCTGCTTCTGGATCAAAGAAAGGATACTGTAAGATACCGGCAGGGAAACAAATTTCATTTGTTGTTGGGTTATAGTAAGCATTAACAGTTTGTGGGTACATCTGCCACTCATCTATATCAACAGGTTTGCCTACTTTTTTATCAATATTATCTTTAGTCCAAAAACGATTGCACTCTATTATATTTTCATAGTAAGATTTGTTAGCATCAATATTCAAGCCTGACATATCAGTCCATTTATCTGGATAGCCTATCTTAACATAGAAAGTAAGTAACTTTTCTAAGGCAGCAAGTTTTGTTTCTGGTGTCATCCAATCTTGAGCTTTTATTCTTTCAGCAAGAGCTATTTGAAGATTCTTTACAAGTTTAGCCATTCTTTCTTTTGAACTTGCAGGGAAATATTTCTCCGCATACATCTTGCCTAAGGCTTCTCCCATTTGTCTTTCAACTTGTGAAGTACAACGACGCCAACGTGGTTGCATTTCTTTTGAACCTGAAAGAGTTTTACCAAAGAAATCAAAGTTAGCCTCTGCTATTTCATCACTAAGATAAGAAGCAGCAGATGTTATAAAGTCCCATTCAAAATAAGCTTTGCACTCTTCTGGTTTGATTTTTGCAAGCAGTTCGTTGATTCCTGCTACAAATGAAGGCTGACCAACTATCATATTTTGGAAATAAATATCTTTTATTCCCATAGCATTCATTACCTTACGCAATGGAACATTTGGATATTTAGCTTCAAATTCTTTAAGAGTCATTTTGTTATAGTTAGCCTCTACATCTCTAAGTTCTGTACGAGAAAGAGAAACTTTTGCGATAGCAGTTTCAACATTCATTATGTACTGCATTTTCTTTTTAGCATCTTTATCTTTGAAGCCAAACAACTTAAACATTCTTACTATATGTTTTTTGTAAGCTTCACGTATTTCCTTTGTGGGACCATCGTTATCCAAATAATATTCTTTTTGACCAAGAGTTAAACCTCCTTGATAAATGTTAAGAATATTGTTTTTGGAATCTTTTTCATCTGCATTGAAGCCCATATACATAAACTCTTGAACACCATATTGAGCATACTTAAACTGTAAGTTATACAGGTCGTTCATAGTTTTACAAGCCTCTATCTCTTTTAACATAGGCATAACAGGAGCTACTCCATCAGCGTTTCTCTTTGTAGAGTCCATAGCCATTTTGTAAAGATCTGAAAGTTTTCTCTCTGCTGTACCTTTAGCGTAGTTCTTCTTCAACAAATCGTTAAGAATGTTGTTAATTCTTTCACTGTTGTCTTTAGCCAATTGGTCAAAAGAGCCGAAACGAGAATAAGCAGCAGGCAATGGATTGTTTTTCATCCAACCACCACAAGCAAATTCATAGAAATCTTCAGCAGGGCTTACTGTTTTGTTTAGATTTTCAGGCTTAATACCTGA
>JBGUWU010000030.1:0-31164 GCA_045221575.1 Bacteroidales bacterium | reverse complement strand
ACCTGATTACGCTATTGTATATTTATCAAAAAAAGGTAAAATAATAGAAAATGAATTAAAAAGCCCATTTGCCACAAATATTTTATTTAATTCTCATTGGTTTGAAGTAAAAGTTGCAAGACTCTTAACTAAATTTTATGATGCTAAGAGTATATATATTAATTGTAAATTTCCTGCACAAAATAATTCAGATAAAAATGAAGTAGATATTGTTATAAATACGGGTACAAAACCTCTTTTTGTTGAATGCAAAACACAAATTAAAAATACAACAGATATAGATAAATTCAATACAGTTGTAAGAAACTATGGTGGAAAAGGAGCAAAAGCATTATTTGTAACAGATGCAAAGATGACAACACAGGCAATAGAAAAATGTGAAGAATCCAATATTGCACACATTTCCTTACAACATTATAAAAACGAAAATGATTTAAAACAACTTTTATCAAGTTTTATAGGTAAAACAAATAAATAATATAATATTATGAAAACAATAGTAAATATAGTTTCAGCACAAACTCTTCCAAATTATCTTTTTGTAAAAGAAATGTATAATGAAGTGAATAAAATTATATGGATAGCAACTCCAAAGGTTGATATTGAATATGAGTGCTTAATAAAAAGTATTCCAAATATTAATCATGAAAAAATATATATAGAAAAAGAATATCAAGAAAATTCTAATTATATAGAAAAACTATTATTAAACAATATTACAGAAGAAGAATGTTTTTTGATAAACTTAACGGGAGGAACTAAATTAATTTCGCTTTCTGTTTATAATTTCTTCAAAAAGCAGTATGAAAAACAATCCAAATTTTATTATATATCTATTGACAAAAAAAACACTATTATCAATATAGATTCACAAGAAGAAATATCTATAAAGTATAGAGTTTCTATTGATGAATACTTTAAACTATATAATTTAAGAAAAAAAGAAGAAACAGCAGAGCCTTATCTTTCTTTCAATGAAGCAAAATATATGTATTCATTATTAGATAAAAACATATATAAAAAAGAAGAAATTTCAACGCTTCGCGAAGGATATTTTAAAGGAAAGAAAAAATATAAAGATGATTTAAAACCAACGTATATAAATGATTTGAAAGATACTACTATAAAAAATTTTATAATAGAAAATAAATTTCCAACAAAAGAAAAAGATAAAATATCAAAATATGATGTAAAATATATTGTTGGCGGTTGGTTAGAAGATTTAATATATTACATAACAAAAGAAAATGAAAAACCTAACAATATATTAGTAGGTTTTCATATATACAAAGGAGATAATGAACAAAGCAGTCAAGAATTAGATGTTGTTTATACAAAAGACAATGTTCTCTATATTAGAGAGTGTAAAACAAGTTTTGAAACAGAAAAAATATTTAATGAAATTATATACAAAGCAGCAGCTATAAAAACATTATTTGGTATTTCAATGAAGAGTTCTATTTATTGTTGCAGAGAAAAATTAGATGAAGATGAAAAAAACGAAAGAAAAATAGAAAAAATGAATGAAACTCTTCAAAAGATGGGTATTACTTATTTTGGAAAAACAGACATAGACAATGAACTTAGTAAACTTAACTAATCATCCTTATAATCTTTGGGAGGAAGAACAAAAACACGAGGCAAAACTTTTATACAACGAAGTTTTAGATTATCCTTTTCCTAATGTAGAACCATCTTTTACAGAGGAACAAATTTCTTTTTTAGCAGAGAATACTTATAATAATGTGATAAATAAATTTGGGAAAAATATAACAATTCATCTTATGGGAGAATTTACTCTTTGTTTCTCTTTATTAAAAAAGTTTCAAAAAGAAAATATTTCTTGTGTAGCCTCTTGTACAGAAAGAGATGTGGTTTTAAACAACAGCGGAGAAAAAGTGGTAAGATTCAAATTCAAAAAATTTAGACGCTATGAGTAATCTAAAAAATATTAAATTGACAGAAAGTCAAGAAAGAGTTTTCAATAAAATTAAAGACTTTGTTAATAGCAAAGATAGAATTTTTATACTAAAAGGTTATGCAGGAACTGGTAAAACGACTTTAATGAAATTTCTTGTAGAGTATTTAAAAGAAAATGAAAAAAATTTTGAGCTCTTGTCTCCTACTGGTAGGGCAAGCAAAATACTTGCTAATTATACCAATTGTTCAGCTTCTACTATTCATAGTATGATATATTGTTACAAGTCTTTTAATAGAGATATAGACGATATAAATGATTTATATTCTCCTATGAATCGTAATAGCAATCAACTATATCTGATATTTGAGCCTGTAACCTATGAAATAATTATTAGGAGGCAACAAGAGGAAGCAAAAAAATTAGGAAAAAAAATAAAAGAATACAATGGTAAAGTATATATTATAGACGAGTCTTCTATGATTTCTGACAATCCAACAAAGCAAATTATACAGGCAAAATTCGGAAGCGGACGTTTATTATATGAATTATTAAACTACGACACCCATAAAAACTCAAAATTTATTTTCGTTGGAGATCCTGCCCAGTTACCTCCTGTTAAAGACTATTTTTCTCCTGCATTAGATAAAGATTATATTAGAAAAACATTTTCTTATTCTGTTCAAGAGGACAATCTAACTGAAATTATGAGACAGCAAGATACTAATACAATAATACAAGCTGCTTCAAATATTAGAAAACTTTGGGAAAATGCTCCTGAAGAAAAAGTATCATATCTACCTTATAAAGTTTGGGGAATATTGGATATTAGAAAATACAAAGATGTTCACATTTTGCCTAATATTGACAATTTGAAAGAACATTATCATAACGATATAAAACAATTTGGTTACAATCATTCTATTTTTATTTGTCGTTCCAATTCCGCTTGCAAACAAATATCAGACCAAATAAGAAAGGAATTAGGTTTTACAGATATATTAAACAAAGGCGATATTCTTATGGTTTGTCAAAACCAACATACAACGGGATTAATGAACGGCGATATGATTGAAGTGGTCAATGTTTTAGAAACTACTATTAGAACTCCTTATAATAGATATCGCACCCCCTTAACTTTTACAAGAATAAAAGTTAAAGAACTTTTTACTAAAAAAGAATATACGACTCTTCTTATAAATGAAACTATTAGTTCTGAGAACAATAATCTTGATAAAACTCAACAAACATCTCTTTTCATTGATTTTATTGCAAGAATGAAAACTAAAAATATAACACAAAAGAAAAACCAAGAAGAATTTAATTATGCAATGCGAAAAGATCCTTATTTGAATGCTTTGCGTTGTTCATACGGCTATGCTGTTACTTGTCATAAAGCACAAGGAGGCGAATGGAAAAATGTTTATATACAAATCCCTCGTAATTTTACTCTTAATCCAACTAAAGAAGTATATCAATGGTTATATACTGCCGTTACTCGTGCAAAAGAAAAAGTTTTCTTTGTAGATGATTTTTATTTCAAATGATTTCAAAAATAAAATAAACTTTCTTTTTATGGAACTTGTAATCAATACTTTTGGAACATCTATCAATAGAGATAATTCTTCTTTTGTTATTTCCAATAAGGAAGGCAAGCAAAGTATTCCTTCAGATTATGTTTCATCTATTCAGATTGGAAAAGGAGTTCTTATAACCTCTGATGCTATAATGCTCGCATTAGAAAAAGAAATAGAAATATTTTTTAATGACAAATCGGGCTCTCCTATTGGTAGAGTGTGGAGCAACAAATATGGCTCAATCGCTACAATACGCAAAGGGCAACTAAATTTTACTTTTTCCACCGAAGCATTGCAATGGATAAAAGATATTATCTGTATAAAAATAGAAAATCAGCAAGCACTACTTCTTCTTATGCAAGTGGAAGATGATAAAATTCAACAACGCAATACTCAAAAAGCTATCTCCCGTTTGGAAGACTACAAAACAAAAATATATCACTTAGATGGAGTGATTGTTTCAGATGTTGCTCATTCTCTAAGAGGCTGGGAAGGAGTTGCTAGTAAAATATATTTTGAATGTCTTAATTCTGTCTTACCAAAAGAACTTAGATTTGAAAAGCGTAGTCAAAAACCAGCAATGGATATTGTTAATGCTTTTCTTAACTACGGTTATGGTATTCTATATGGAAAAGTAGAAAGTGCATTAATCAAAGCAGGAATAGATCCTTATGTAGGAGTTTTACATAGAGATGACTACAATCGTCCTGTTTTAGTTTATGATGTTATAGAATTATATAGAGTTTGGGTAGATTATGTTGTTTATAGTATTGCTTGTCAAGAGGTAATAACAGATGAATATTACTCCGTAAGAGAAGATGGTTCTTTTTGGTTAGAAAATTTGGGCAGAAGAGTATTAATACAATCTCTTAACGACTACTTAGAAGATATTGTAGAAATAGACGGTTTGCAACGTTCTCGCATTACCCAAATACAACTGTATGCTCAGCGTTTGGCACAAAAATTAAAAGATTTTAAATAAAATCCATTTATATGTTACTTGCAGGAAAAAATATACAATCTTCATCTGATAAACTCATAAAGGTGAGTTTGGATTATCTTTATCACAGTATAAGACATCCAAAACCTAAAATTGCATCTAAAATCAAGCAACTTCGTATAATTTATTCTTTAGATAAAAAACGCTATGCTTTCTTAAAAAAGCAATTACCTTATATTGTTTGTGGACAATTCAATCCTCCTTTTCGCCGTTCGGAAAACTTTGTATATATAAAACATTTTATTATAGACCTTGACCATCTAAAAGAAAAACAAGTAGATATTCCTCAACTTAAACAAAGATTACAAGAAGATAAAAGGCTTGTTTTGTGTTTTATTTCTCCAAGTGAAGATGGTCTAAAACTTCTTTTCAGCCTCAAAGAACGTTGCATGGATTCTGGTATTTATTCCCTATTTTATAATAAATTTGTACAATCTTTATCTCTTCAATACGGTTTGGAACAAATTGTAGATAAAATTACAAAAGACGTTTCTCGTGCTTGTTTTATTAGTATGGATGAAAATTGTTATTATAATCCCGAAGCAGAAAGTGTAGATATTAATGATTATTTAAATTTAGAAGATACATTCTCTTTATTAGAGGAAAGTCATTTAATGAATAAACAACATGAGAAAATAAGTAAAGAATTTTCAGTAAAGGATCCAGACGATAAAACTCTTGAAGAAATAAAAGTCATTCTTGGGACAAAATCCATAACTAAGAAAAAAGAAAAACTTATCTTTGTCCCAGAACAATTAAATGAAATAATAGAGGACCTTAAAATTTTTATTGAGAACAAGGGAATACTTGTTTATGAAATACTGAATATTCAATATGCAAAAAAAATACGATGCAAACTTGGAAAGAAAACTGCAGAAATCAATCTTTTCTATGGTAAGAAGGGATTTTCTGTTGTCCAATCTCCGTCTTGTGGAACTTCTGAAGAATTAAATAATGTAGTTTCAAAACTTATTGAATTATATTTAGAGGAAAATATTTTAAAATAAATTATGCCACGAAAAAAATACACAAATCTACCTTTTAAAGAAGCAATGAGTATTTTAAAACAATCTACTCTGAATAATTCTAAACCTCTTAAAGCGGGCAATCAAACTAATGAAGAATTCGAAACTTTGGCACAAAGAGTAGAAAAGATATTAGGCATAATTAATAAAGAAAAACGAAAATCTACTGATATGTTATTTTTTGTTATGTATGACATAGAAAGCGATAAAGTTAGAAACCTTATTTTTAAATATCTAAAAAAAGAGGGTTGCACAAACATACAGCGATCTATATTTTTAGGAGACACATCTGCTGAAAAGTTTAATACTATCAAAGAAAATCTTCGTCAGGTACAAGAGTGTTACGATAATGAAGATAGTATTATTATTGTACCTGTATCTACAGATTATTTAAAATCTATGAAAGTTATAGGTAAACAAATAGATTTAGATATTGTCCTAAAAAAGCAAAATACCTTATTCTTTTGAGAAAAAGAATAATAGGGAAAATCTTAGTTCTTTGACAATAAAGGAGAAAAATAAATAAAACTACTATAGTATGAGAAAAAAAATTTATTTTTATTTCTATTCTTTAGTTTTTTATTAACTTTGCAACCAATAGTTAAATGTACTTTTTTCTTTTAAATTTAAAAGATTATGCATTTATCTACACTAAAGTTATTTGATAATAAGTATTTTATAAATTTTACTCTCAAAGAGTATATTCCATTAAAACAAGGATTAAGACGTAATATCTCCAGCTTTTTCAGTTGAGATCTTTGTTCTCAAAGAGTATATTCCATTAAAACAAGGATTAAGACAAATTTGGAACAAGTGGCAAATCTCTGCCATTAATGCTCAAAGAGTATATTCCATTAAAACAAGGATTAAGACTTTTTTCAATTGTTGTTTTCATCGTTGTTTATATTCTCAAAGAGTATATTCCATTAAAACAAGGATTAAGACCTTCGACTTTTTCGTTAGCCTTCATCTCTAACGACTCAAAGAGTATATTCCATTAAAACAAGGATTAAGACCCCATCGGTGTTTAATGTTTATAATATCTATTATATACTCAAAGAGTATATTCCATTAAAACAAGGATTAAGACAGGGATTTTCTTATCTCTATCAGGAAAAGCAGCATTCTCAAAGAGTATATTCCATTAAAACAAGGATTAAGACTAAGAAATAACACCTTCGACTGTTTCGTCTGCTCGCACTCAAAGAGTATATTCCATTAAAACAAGGATTAAGACAGCCAGTCTATTGCACGTCTGCAATAATCCTCCCACGCTCAAAGAGTATATTCCATTAAAACAAGGATTAAGACTATGTCTGCAGGGAAGTTTTTAATCATCTGCAAACTCTCAAAGAGTATATTCCATTAAAACAAGGATTAAGACTTCTGGCCGAGTTGGGACAAGCTCTGGATTTTTCCTCTCAAAGAGTATATTCCATTAAAACAAGGATTAAGACACTTTTGTTGGTCTGCCATGGGCGGCAATTAAGTCGCTCAAAGAGTATATTCCATTAAAACAAGGATTAAGACCCTGCAAGAGATAAACTACCAAACTCGGCGTTCTGGCTCAAAGAGTATATTCCATTAAAACAAGGATTAAGACTTTCCCCCCACCAGCCAGGTACTCAAAGAGTATATTCCATTAAAACAAGGATTAAGACTTTAACTGCTACAACTGTCGCATTTTTTTCAATAATCTCAAAGAGTATATTCCATTAAAACAAGGATTAAGACTTTGCTGAAGGGGATTCTTGTCAAATCTTCAAACTGCTCAAAGAGTATATTCCATTAAAACAAGGATTAAGACAATATGCATAGTATAATAAATGTATTTTCCATATTACTCAAAGAGTATATTCCATTAAAACAAGGATTAAGACGGTGCTGACTAGACACCTACATTACCCCATTATCCTCTCAAAGAGTATATTCCATTAAAACAAGGATTAAGACATCTCCCACATTTTCTACTAGTACTTGGGTAGGTCTCTCAAAGAGTATATTCCATTAAAACAAGGATTAAGACCCGCGGGCGTTATCAATAGTAGATGCTACATTTTTACTCAAAGAGTATATTCCATTAAAACAAGGATTAAGACTGTTTTTTTCATTTTTTTCATTTTTTTTATATTTCTCAAAGAGTATATTCCATTAAAACAAGGATTAAGACATTTGTGCATAATTACCACTACTTCCTATTTGTGCATACTCAAAGAGTATATTCCATTAAAACAAGGATTAAGATAATAAAAAAAGGGCGATTTCTTATAAAATCGCCCTTAAATCAAATGTCGTTGTTTTTAATTGTTTGTGTGTAATTGTTTTTTTCTGTCTTTTACAGTGAAATAAATAGCACCTACTACCGCAATTAATAAAATTGCTATTAACATCATCATTCCAGCATCCATAATCATTCCCTTTCGTTTTTATTTAAATATAAACCTATTACTAAAGTTATTATAACAACACAAATGGTTATGATATTTTTGATTATCCCCCACGTGTTAGCATTACTAAACCACGAAGATATCAAAACCGCCGTTGCAACATATTTTGCAACATCCATTAACCATTTTCCAAATTCTTTTTTCATTACTCTGCAAAATTAATCTTTTATTTTTAATTTTTAAATATTTTATCAAAAAATATGCAGAAATTTTCAGCCTATCATATTAAGTTTTTAAATTTTTTAATATTATTCTAATTTAATAACGTTGATAACAAGCAATTTTTTATAACAAATAAAGATTATATAAAAAAAGAGATAGTATCTATAAGCCGGGTTCTGTCGAGTTCTATCATTAATCTAGACCATACTTTGCAGTATGGTTCAATCATCCTACCCCCCAACAATACCGAGCAAGTATTTACGTTGGTATATTTGGACTTTCAACGCATAAGGTTTGCACAAAAAGATTATCACTAACCTTTCCTACAGGCTCTTACCCTGATTTTCCACCCTTACTTAAGAACAATAAAAAAGAAACAAAACATTCTTAAGCGGTTATTTTCTGTTGCACTTTCTGTCAATAGGTTGTTTATAGAAGACAAACTATTGCCTGTCTGTTAGGCAGTATGCTGCTCTGTGTTGCCCGGACTTTCCTCTCAAAGAACTAATCTTTCAGCGATAGAACAATACTATCTCTCCTACTCTTTTGAGCCTGCAAAATTACAAAATTGTTTTTTTATACAATAATATTCATAACAAGAAAAAAAGAGTTGATTTTAAATTTTTAAAATCAACTCTTTTTAGTATAAAGATCAACTTTTAAAAAATTAAAATCAACTCTTTTTTTATCAAGTTTTGCTTTTTATGTTAAACAATCAAGTTTTTTTCGTACTTTTGCTGTTCTATAAAAACAAAAATAAACAATGAGTAAATTAACTATCTATTCTGCATCTGCTGGAAGTGGGAAAACGTTTAACTTAGTTGCTGAATATATATCTATACTTATGGAATATATGCAAAAAGGCAAACAACTTAGTTTCAAAAGCATACTTGCTGTTACATTTACCAACGCTTCAACAAGAGAAATGAAAGATCGTATTATTGATGTGCTTGTTTCTCTATCTAAAAATGAGAATAGCAATCCCTATTTACCTGTTATCAAAAAGAAGACTCTTTTATCAGAAAACCAAATAATTGAATACTCAAATAAGATTCTAACAGAAATTATTCACAACTACTCTTTTTTCAATATATCTACTATTGATTCTTTCTTCCAACTTATACTTAGAAACATGGCTAAAGAATTAGGTGTAAGTAACGGTTTCTCCATTATCTTAGATGATAAAGAATACAATTCCAGAGCAGTAAAAAATATTATTCAAAAAAGTAAAGAAGATACACCTCAGGGAAAAATACTTTCACTTGTGCTTTATAAATATTTTTTAAAGCGACAAGATGACAACAAAAGTTGGAACTTTAGTAAAAATTTAGAAAACATTCTTAATTCCTTAAACAGTAACGATATTTTGGATTGTTTAAGCGATGAGAACAACAACATATCCAACCTTTTAAAGATTGAAAACATACTAAAGAAAAACATCAAAGAAATAAAAGACAAAGCTCAAGAATATAAATCTAACTTTCTCAACCTGTGCAAAGAACTTGCTCTTAATGAAGATGATTTCAAAGGAGGAGCAAGAGGTGTTTTCTATAAAATAGATCACCATCTAACAGAAATAAAAGACAAGTATTTAATTGCTAAACTCGTAGAAGATTATTTCAACGATAAGGAATATGTAAAAAAAGGAACAACACCTCAAAAACTCGTTTCACTAATAGAAGAAATAGATACATTCTTACAAGAAAAAGTAGAGGAATACAGATCTTTACTACTCTTTTACGACAATATACACCCTTTAGCTTTAATAAAAATACTCTACGATGAAAAAGCAGAACTACTAAAACAAGATGATAATTTTGTACTAAAAAACACTAAACAAGTTTTACGAGGATTGTCTTTGCAAGAAGATAACTACTCTGACAAGATTTCTTTCATCTATGAAAAAATTGGAACATATTTGGAAAGCATAATGATAGATGAGTTTCAAGACACCTCCTCTATTGATTGGTACAACCTATATGCTTTAATAAGAGAATGTCTTTCAGAAGAAGATGGAAAAGCTTTTATCTTTGGAGATATAAAACAAAGTATCTATAGATGGAATAATGGTGATTGGAGAATACTCTATTCCCTTACACAAGACAAAGACAATAAAGTTATTGACCTTGAAAATAATTTTAGAACATTTGGCAATATAGTAGATTTCAACAACTCATTTTTCTCTTATTTATTTGATGGGTATAAAAATCAAATCATTAAACCAGGATACCAAGACAAAGGAAGCGTAAGAATAGAGTTTATCTCCAAAGATGATGATATGATACAGCAAACTATTAATGAGATAGACTACTATATAAACCTCGGTTACAAGGTAGAAGATATTGCCATTTTGTGTAGAGAGACTAAAGATATAACCACTTTAGCTGAACATCTTAAAACATTAGATATCAAAGGAGAAAAGCCTTATAAATATAACCCAATAAGTGATGATGCTTTTGTTTTATCTTCTTCTGGTGCTATTAAACTTATTATAGCAGCGATGAGGTACTTAGCAGACAAAAACAAAAACATCTGCAAAGAGCTAATCTTTAAAGAAAAACCAGAGGCTTTAGAGAAGATAGAAAAAATAAGAACGAAGATTTATTCCAAGACTTCTTTGTTTGATATTGTGGCGGAACTTTCTAATATTCTAGACATCAACGACACTGTATTTATGCCCGCATTTTATGATAGCATAAAAAACTTTATCAATAATTTCTCTGGTGATTTGAACGATTTTTTAGACTGTTGGGACAGCACATTGAAAACTCAAAAAGTAGAAACTTCTGCACAAGATAACTCTCTTAGACTTTGCACCATACATAAAAGTAAAGGATTAGAGTTTCCTATAGTTATCATTCCTTATTTTTCATGGACTACTTTTAAAAGCAAAGATTCAATATGGGTATTCAACAAAGAGAATAAGGTTGTTAATATTCCTGTTCTTAAATGTAACATCTCAGACTTGCAAGACACTTGTTTTGATGATATTTACCAAGAAGAGAAAGAAATGCAACGTATAGATAATCTCAATTTACTTTATGTTGCCCTTACTCGTCCAATAAAACATCTCTCCATTATAACTACAACAACTAAGACAAAGCAAACTGTTGGCTGTGAAACCAACGTTGGTAACATTCTTTACAACTACACAAACTCACATGTTGAAGATTTTAAACAAGAAGATAAAGTAATGCTTTATAAAAATAAAGCAACTGTGTATTATAAAGACGAGAAAGAATCTCATTATTCTAACTTTAATACAAATCTTTCTATGCAACTAAACAAAAACGCACTTGTCTTTTCCACTCCTTCTGAGTCCGAAAATTATTTTAAGATTCAAGATGCCGAACTAAATAAAAAGAAAAGAGAGTTTGGTTCTATGATGCACGGATTTATATCTAATATATTAACAGCAGAAGATTTAACAAACAAAGCCAATATCTTCTCAAAGCAATACGAACATTGGCAAGAGATACAACAAGTATGTAAACTGATGATTGAGTTCTCTAATAAAAGACATTGGTTTGACGGTTATTATAAAATAATCAACGAAAGAAATATCTTATACAAAAAAGACAAAAACCTAAAACTCAAACGTCCTGATAGAATTATGATAAAAGAAGATTTGGTTGAGATAGTTGATTATAAATTTGCAAAATTCAACGAAGAGAGAAATAAAAAATACACTCAACAAGTGCAAGAATACAAATCTCTTTTGCAACGCATAGGTTATAAGAATATAAACTCATATCTTTGGTATATTGATATAGATTTAGATAAAGAATTAAGGGTAAATCAACAAATTATAGAGGTTAAATAAAGAAATGAAAGATAATAAGTTTTTATATAGATTAGCAAAGCATATTTTTGAAAATAAGGACACTTCTTTTGAAAATACATTAATTGTTCTTCCAAACAAAAGAGCCATACGTTTTTTATATGAGTATATTGAGGTAAAAGATGAACAAGCAATATTTTTACCTGACATTTTTTCTATTGATGAATTAGTGAAAAAGAATATCTTAGACGTTTCTCTTGCAGATAAACTTCCACTTCTTTATACTTTATACAAAAGTTATTGCAAAATATATTACCAGCACAATCCTTTAAATGAAGACGAGCAACAAGAAACCTTCTCTGATTTTTACTTTTGGGGCGGAATTCTACTAAATGACTTTGATGAATTAGATAAAAACTTAGTAAATATCAAGGCATTCTACCGAAATATTGAAGAATACAAAGAACTTGAAGTCTCTCCTAACGAATATTTAAACGAAGAACAAAAGAATCTACTCTCTCGTTTCTTTAATATCAATTTTAGCCAAGATGACAATATTATAAAAAACTTTGTAAAGATATGGAACTGCTTATATGATATTTACGAAGACTTTAACCACAGTCTAAGAGAGCAACACATCGCTTATTCTGGCTTAATTTACAGAGATTTCTCACAAAAATTAGAAAACAAAGAAATTGATTTACCTTACAAATATATTCACCTTGCAGGTTTCAGTGTTTTAAACCAATGCGAACAAAAGATATTCAGACTATTAAAAGAACAGTATTTAGTAGAGTTCTATTGGGATTTTGACGAGTACTATACTAACAATATATCTAATGAAGCAGGAATTTTTATGAGAGAGAACCTCGCATTGTTTCCTATGTCTGATTCTTTTGCTAAGAACAATTTTAATCAAATAAAAAATTCCAAACAACAGCTTAAAATAATTAAATCTTCATACTCAACATATTCTCTCACTTATATAAAGCAATGGTTAAAAGATATTGATTACGAAAATCAGAATCCATCAGATATTGCAATAATTCTCTTAGATGAAAGTCTTATACCTTTAGTGTTAAAGTCTTTGCCTGATAATATAAAAGTAAATATTACAATGGGCTATCCTTTTAAACAGACCCTACTTTACAACAATATCATTTCTTTAGTTTCTAAGTGGATTAAGCAAGGTCTTCAAAAAGAAAAAATAGACGAAGACATTAGAGCTTTGGCGCAAACCATCTTAGATTCTAAAAACGAAGAGAATTTTTGGCAATTAGACGTCTTAAAATCCATAAATGAGAATATACTTTCTTTTGTTGATAGTTTAGATTTCTTTGAGAATAGAGATAATCTTTCAGAAGAAATACTTATGGATTCAATAAAGAAATACTTAAATAGAGAAAGCGTAGATTTACTATCTGATGCTTTAAACGGAATACAGATAATGGGAGTTTTGGAATCTCGTTTGTTGGATTTTAAATATGTTTTAATGCTTTCTTGTACAGATGACAACTTACCAAAAATTTCTTCAGACTCTTCTTTCATTCCGTTCTCTTTCAAAGAAGCATATAATATGATGTCCATAAAAAGAAAAGTAGGTTTGTTCGCTTATTATTTCTATCGTTTATTCCATACTACTGAACGAATGGACTTTGTTTATACTACTGCAGCTGGAGATAAAGTTCAAGAAATGAGTCGTTTTCTTAGACAAATAAAAATAGAAATGTCTGCTTTTAAGGATATTGAAGAAATTACCTTACAGACAGCTTTACCATTTGTTTTAGAGAGTAAAGAATATAATTTTGACATAAAAGACTGTACATTTTTGGATAATGGATTAAGATCTTTGTCTGCTTCTTCACTAAATAAACTTATAGATTGTGAAAAGAAATTTTACCTCTCCACCATTAAAGGATTATCGGAAGAAATCAAAGATGACGATTATATAAGAATTGCCTTTGGAAACGTCTTTCACTCTATTGCAAACGAATACTACACTCAAAGAAAGAAAAATAAAGATATTCCTATCAAAGATCTAATAAACAAGATCGTAAAAGAAGCTCGTACTAACAATTACGATAAAGATATTCAAGCAAAAGAGTACTACGACAAACAAAAAAATCTTAACTGTTTAGAAGACTTACATTTCAAGATGTTAGAAAAATATCTTACAGATTTAATTGAAATGGATATAAAAGAAGAGAACCATTACTTAGATGGAGAATTGAGCTTGCAAAAAGATTTAGTAGTTGATGGTCACACAGTCCACATTAAAAGCCGTTTAGACAGAATAGATAAAGACAAAAATGATAATTATCGCATTGTTGATTACAAAACAGGAAGCAAGGCAACAGACGCTATAAGTAGTATTTCTTCTATCTTTAATGAAGATTACAACAATAGAAAACAAAGAACAGGAAGAACAGACTATGTTTTTGAAATTCTGTTATATTGCTGGTTAGTATATAATCAACCAACTTTCAAAGCAAACACAAAACTTAAACCTGTGCTTTTGTATCTTTCCGATATGACTAACGGAGATTTGTTTATTAAACAAGGTAAAGACAAAAATATACTTATCTACGACAAAACTATTAACGAAGAGTTTGAACAGGAACTTAAAAGACTTATATCCTCTCTTATAAACAAAAAACAAGGAAGTGAATACTTTAAAACACCAGATAGTAGTACCTGTGAATATTGTGATTTTGCTATTCTATGCAACCGCAAACACAAATAGAATAAAGTAAACAATATTTTATTTTTTACATTCTTTGGTTTCTATTTACTTAGATTTGCATTTAAAGTAGTATCTTTGCAAAAATTTTCTAAACAACTTATTTAAATTATGGAAAACACTTCAAACAGACGTTCAAAAACATTATATATTCTTTCTTCTTTGGCAATTGTATTATCCTTAACTGCTATTGCTTTAGGAATATTTGTATTCGCCACACAAAAACCTGATGACGAGGACTTTTATCGTCAAAATGTAAAAGACAATCTTCATAATTTTTCCGCACCTCTTCCAAAGACACTAACATTTTGCGGAGAAGAAGTGCCAATGGATAATGTTTTTGTTAGAGAAGCTTTAGATAGAGAACTAACAAGCTTAATGTATCAACATTCTACTACTTTTCTTGTATTGAAAAGAGCTTGGAGATATTTCCCAGAAATAGAACAATATCTAAGAGAATGTTCTGCTCCTGAGGATTTAAAATATCTATGTACAGCAGAAAGTGCTTTGTCTAATGTTGTTTCTCCTGCAAAAGCAGAAGGTTTTTGGCAATTTATGGCACAAACTGCTAAACAATACAATTTAGTTGTTAGAGATGACTATGACGAAAGATATAATCTAAAAAAAGCAACATACGCAGCAGCAAAATATTTAAAAGCCTCTCGTTCAAGATTAGGTGATTGGGCTTTAGCTTGTGCTGCCTACAACTGTGGAGAAGGCGGTTTAAGAAACAGAATGTCAGAACAAGGAATCAAGAATTATTGGAAGTTAGCTTTGAATAATGAAACAGCAAGATATGTTTATCGTATCTTAGCCTACAAAATACTTATGCAAAATCCTCAACAATATGGCTATTATCTTAGAAAACAAGATGCACATCAACCTCTTGAATACACAACTCTAACTATTGACTCCACTATAAACGATTTACCTGCATTTACTCAACAAATCAAAGTTCCATATAAATATTTTAAGTTAGCTAATCCAGAACTGAGAGGAAAGAAACTAATAAACAAAGAAAAGAAAACTTATACTTTTAGAATACCAACTCAAGACTCTTATTCATGGACTAAGCTTATAAAGAAGATAAGCAACAATCAAGACTTTATAGATAAGTTTTAGATAAAAAAGAGGCTATAATACTTTGAAAAGCAAACAAGAATATATTGAAATTTTTGGTGCTAAGGCTCACAATCTTCAAAATGTATCTTTGAAAATTCCTCGCAATGCTTTAGTTACTATTACTGGGCTAAGCGGTTGTGGAAAATCGTCTTTAGCTTTTGATACTATATACGCAGAAGGTCAAAGGAGATACTTAGAAACTTTCTCTGCTTATATAAGGAACTACCTTGGAAGCATGGAAAGACCAGATGTGGATAAAATAACGGGGCTTTCTCCTGTCATAGCCATAGAACAAAAATCTACAAACAAAAATCCTCGTTCTACTGTCGGCACTGTTACTGAAATTTACGACCTTTTGCGATTGCTTTATGCTCGTATAGCAGACGCATATTCTATTAACACGGGCGAAAGAATGATAAAATACACAGAAGAACAAATCATTGAAATGATACAAAGTTCTTTTAAAAATAAGACAATAAGCATTCTTTCTCCACAAATAAAAGGTCGTAAAGGACATTACAGAGAACTATTTCAACAAATAGCATCTAAAGGTTTTTCAAAAGTAAGAGTTGATGGTAAGATTCAAAATATTACCATCGGAATGAAACTTGACAGATATAAAATCCATGATATTGAAACGGTAATTGACACAATAGAGATAAATCCTCAAAACACTCAACGTTTAAAACGTTCCATTTCTACGGCTTTCAAGGCTTCAGGCAACAATATTATGATCTTTGACGAGAAAAAGAATGAAGCCAAATACTATTCTAAGAATTTAATGTGTCCAACTACGGGAATCTCTTATCCAGATGCAGAACCCAATACCTTTTCTTTTAATTCTCCATACGGAGCTTGTCCTAAATGTAACGGATTAGGAGAAATAACAGAAGTGGATTTAGATAAACTAATACCTGACCCAAACAAATCTATCAGCAAAGGAGCAATAACTGCTATATCTCTTGATAAAAATTCCTGGATATATGAAAAGGTTGCCCAAATATGCCAAAAATATAACGTAAGCACAAGTACTAAGGTTAAGGATATTCCCGAGGAGTGCTTAAATGAAATACTTTATGGCGAAGAACTTGATGATAATAATACTAATACTAACTCTTATTTTGATTTATTTGATATTTATTCTAATTTTAGAGGGATAGTTAATATCATTCAACGTCAAATAGGCACAGATGCACCGGCTTCAATAAGTAAATGGGCTAATTCTTTCTTAATTCAAAAAACTTGTCCTGTCTGTGAAGGAAAACGATTGAGAAAAGAAAGTCTTGCTTACAGAATACTTGACAAAAACATTGCAGAACTTTGTGATATGGATTTAAGAGAATTAAATCTTTGGCTAAGGTCTGCTTTTGATAAACTAACTCCAAAACAACAGATAATAGGAGGAGAGATTCTAAAAGAATTATCAACAAAGATAGACTTTCTTATTGATGTTGGCTTAGGTTATCTTCACCTTAACCAAAAAACAGCTTCCCTTTCTGGCGGAGAAGCTCAAAGAATACGCTTAGCTACTCAAATTGGAAGTGAATTAGTCAATGTTTTATATATTTTAGATGAGCCAAGTATTGGATTACATCAATCGGATAACATTAAACTTATTAATTCTTTAAAAAATCTTAGGGATAAAGGCAATAGTATCATAGTTGTAGAGCATGATAAAGAAATGATGCTTTCTTCTGATTGGATTATTGATATAGGAGAAGGTGCCGGAATCAACGGAGGAAAAATTATTGCACAAGGAAGGCCATCAGACTTTTTAAAACTTAAATCAATAACCGCAGATTATTTAAATGGCAAACGCAAGATAGAAGTTCCTAAAACAAGAAGACAAGAAACAGGAAAATACATATCTCTTTACGGAGCAAGAGGAAACAACTTGAAGAATGTAGATTTGCATTTACCACTTGGCATCTTCGTTTGCGTAACAGGAGTGAGCGGTAGCGGTAAGAGTTCTTTAATAAATGATACCCTCCACCCTATTCTATCACAACACTATCATCGTTCTGAACAATCATCTTTACCTTACACAAGTATAGATGGATTAAACAATATTGACAAAGTAATAGAGATAAATCAAAGTCCTATCGGGCGTACTCCAAGAAGTAATCCTGCTACCTATATTGGTGTTTTTGATGACATAAGAGCTTTATATTCTATGTTACCAACAGCAAAAATACGAGGATATCGTCCTGGTCAATTCTCATTTAATGTAAAGGGAGGACGATGTGAAGCTTGTTTAGGTGCTGGAGTAAAAACTTTGGAGATGAGTTTTCTTCCTGATGTTTATGTTACTTGTGATGAGTGTCATGGAAAAAGATATAACAGAGAAACCTTAGAAGTTCGTTATAAAGGGAAAAGCATTAACGATGTGCTGAATATGTCTTTTTCTGAAGCATTGACGTTTTTTGAGAACTATCCTAAGATTGTACAGAAATTAAGCATGGTTACTCAAGTTGGACTCGGCTATTTAACCCTTGGACAATCTTCTACTACTCTTTCAGGCGGAGAAGCTCAGAGAATAAAACTTGCTACTGAACTTTCAAGAAAAGACACTGGCAACACACTTTATATTCTTGATGAACCAACAACAGGATTACACTTTGAGGATATAAGGATTTTGTTGAATGTTTTGCAGAAATTAGTAGATAAAGGCAACAGTATGGTAGTCATAGAGCATAATCTTGATGTAATAAAAGTTGCTGACTACATCATAGATATGGGAAAAGAAAGCGGAAGCCAAGGAGGACGCATTGCTTTCTGCGGAACTCCAGAACAAGCCGTTGAAGACAATAACAATTCTATTGGAGTTTATCTTAAAGAAGAATTAAAATAACGCCAATAAAAACAAGCAAATATTCTATTTTAAAAATGAGTAGAATATTGTTTTAATCTTTCTACGTGTTGGTCAATCTTTTGCATCTCAGCTGGAATATCTATTCTTTGAGGACAATGAGATACACATTCTTTACAAGAAACGCACATATTAGCTTGTCTTTGTTTTGCTATTTTTCTACTATAACCTACTAAGAATGCTTTTCGTTGTTTCTTATAATTATTATCTGATGAACTTTCTGCAAGATTTCCTTCGTTAATACATTTATTATAATACGCAAAAATACCAGGTATATCTAAACCATAAGGACATGGCATACAATATTGACATTCGTTACAAGGTATTGTTTTTAGTTCTACCATCTGTTTTGCAACATCTGCAAGAAACTGCATATCCCCTTCTGACAATGGTTTCAATGGACAATGAGTTCTTAGGTTATCTTCCAAATGTTCCATATATGTCATTCCACTTAAAGAAGTTAATACTAACGGATATGAACCTATAAACCTAAAAGCCCAAGAAGCAATACTACGTTCTGGCTCTCGTTTTTTCATCTGCTCTGCTATATTATCGGCAACATTTACAAGACGACCACCAAGAAGAGGTTCCATCACAACAGCAGAGATATTTCTTTTTTCTAACTCAGAATAAAGATATTCTGCATTTGTATTTCTTTCATTTACTATCTTAGCGTATTTCCAATCAACATAATTCATTTGAATTTGAACAAAATCCCAATGATATTTTGAATAATTTTCCAACAAATAGTCAAAAACAGAGATATCTCCATGATATGAGAAACCAAGATTTCTTATCTTGCCTTTTTTTCTTTCTTCTAACAGAAAATCTAAAACACCATTATTTATATATCTTTGCTTAAACTCTTCCATTCCTCCATTCATACCAACTCCATGTAAAAGCATATAATCAATATAATCAACTTGAAGCTCTTTAAATGAGTTATGATACATTTCCAATGAAGCTTTTCTGCTCCAAGTGGCAGGATTAAAATTAGAAAGTTTTGTAGCAATAAAATATTCACTTCTCTTGTGTCGTGAAAGAGCAATACCTGTTGCGTGTTCGCTTTTACCTTTGCAATAAGCAGGTGAAGTATCAAAGTAATTTACTCCATATTCTATTGCTATATCCACCATTCTATTTACCATCTCTTGATCTATTGGTGCTTTACTCTCCCTTGCGGAGCCTCCCATCTTGTCATTCTTTGCATCAATAACGGGAAGTCGCATCATACCATAGCCAAGCAAAGACACTTTATCACCTGTTGAGGTATTAGTTCTATAAGTCATACTTTGCTTTGGAATACTTTGTATTGAAGAGTCTAATTCTTTTTTATCTGAACAAGCAGAAACTATAGAACTTGTAGCTAATGCACCTAAACCAAGTTTCTTTATAAAATCACGTCTTGATATATTATTTTCGTTATCTTTCATTTTTCCCATGTATTTAAAGTTATACACTTTGATGAATTAAACTTCCTTCCACATATATTGCACTATAAGGGCGAGAAGGACACACATATTCACACATTCCACAACCTATACAACGATTTTCAATTATTGAAGGTCGTTTTATAGAATTTTCATCATTAGGATTTGAATGCACCATCACAATAGCAGAACTTGGACAATGTCTTGCACAATTTCCGCACTCATGATTTGCCTTTGTTACAACACAATTTTCTTTTACCCAATGAGCAGTTCCTATTTTTATAGTAGTCTTTTGTGTTCTATCTATTTTTTCAATTGCTCCTGTAGGACAAACCTCACTGCATATAGAACATTCAACTCTACACGCTCCTTTTTCAAAACTCATTTCTGGTTGCATAAGATGTAATAAATCCGGACTTGGTCTTAAAACATTGTTTGGACATTTACTAACACATAATTGACAACCTGTACAACGTTGTTGAAAGTTTTTTACACTGAAAGCTCCTGGTGGAACAATAGGATTTGTTCTTTTTATTGCTTTTTTATCTTCTATAACAGCCAGACCACCATCTACTTTCTTTTTCTCTTGTGCTAAGGCAACAGAAGTGGTAAGAATAGCAGCAGAGGTAAGAAAAGCACGTTTAGAAACATCTACTTGTTTTTCATTTTCTTGTTGTTCTTGTTTTTTATCGTTCTTTTTTGAGAAAGAATACTTGATTGCATCTTTTGGACAAGAGGACATACAATCTCCACAAACAACACAACGTGTATAATCTACAATATTTTCTTTACCATTAATACATTCTGCTTTACAATTTTTTGTACATTTATCGCATTTTATACATTTACTTTCATCAATTCTTATTTTTAACAAAGAATATCTTGAAACAAAACTCAAAAAAGTACCAACAGGACATATAGAACAATATAATCTGCCTCTTTTCCAAGCCAACAAAGCTATTATTCCAAATAAGACAAGAGCAATAACAAAAGTGCTTATACTTCTTATAAATATTTCCTGAGAATAAAAAGTATATGAGTTCATCCTCTCTGAAAAATATGCAAGTATATTATTTAACAACAGATAAACAGGAGCAAATAAGTTTTGGACTATTCTTCCAAAAGATGAATAAGGCTCAAGTAATGCAACAAAAGAAGCAACGCCTAAACATAACGCAAGAACAAAAAGAACTAAAACAGCATATCTTATAATCTTATTTTCTTTATGAAATGAAAATCTATTTTTCTTTCTCATTGCATGAACTTTGGAAAACACATCTTGCATTATTCCCAAAGGACAAACAACAGAGCAATATATTCTTCCTAAAATAAATGTTAGGATTAAAAGCACTGCAACCACAACAAAGTTAAGTGCAAAAACTGAAGGCAGAAACTGAATTTTAGCTAAAAAGGATAAGTATTTGTGTAATACTCCTATAAAATCCAAAAACAATAAAGTAATAAGGACAAACACAATACAAGCTAATATTGTCCTTATTCTGCGAAGTAAATTCTTGGTCATACCTTTTTAAGTGTTAATTTTATTATTCGCCTGCAAAAATAAGAAAAATAAACTTACGAATTTGATTTTTCATAAAAAAAGCAAGCATTCAATATTGAAATACTTGCTTAAAAAAAGTCTAAAATTTGATATTATTACCAAATTTTTTGCATCATACCTGTATGTTCATCAAACTGCACTCGTCTATTACCATTCATAATAGTTGTAACAAAACCATATTGTGCTAAACCTAACACTTTGTTTGCAAGAGTTTCGTTTCCATATTCAACAAATACCTCTACTTTTTCAGGAACTGAATAATAAAGACCTATACCTTGTTTTTCAGAAACTTTTTTATAGTCCTTAGAATTTGTTTGTTCATTAACCAAAGAAGATATATTTTTTGTAGTGTTAAAAGAATGTATTCTTGCTATAACTTTTACATCATCATTCTTTGCAGACAAAGAAGTAGCTCCTCGTTCTTTTGAAAATTTAAATATAGGTAGCAACAAATCTTCTTCTACAAATATTGGTTTTTGAGGAATAATAGAAAAAGTATATTCTTCTTCTGTAACAGTTTCAAAGCCTGTGAATAAAGCTACATAACCACTGATTATCTCATCTAATTGTTTGTACATATAATCCACTGTTGTATTCAAATAAGTTCCTTCCACTTCACCAGAGATAATTTTAATTTGTTGTTCTCTTAATCTTTTAATCTCAGCCACAGCTTGTTGAGCAGTAAGAAAAGGATGCTTATTCATTACTCCTTGATTCAAAAGTTGTTTTTCAAATATTGGATTAACATCTGTTTTTTCTACTTTCAAATCTTCTTTTATTGGCATAGGAAATCTTTTATCATCAGGAAAGTTAGGTGCAAATGTTTTATCATTTTTAGCAACAACATTCTTAGTTATGCTTCTTAGTATTCCTGATTCTGAAATATCAACATTAATTCCATCATCGTATGCAAGAAAATATTGATGCTCAGGATTTGCCACTCCCTTTGGAAGAATACATATTGATTTAATTCTATAGGATTCTCCTCCTTTTACACTTGCATTATCTATTCCTAAAAGGTAAGCATATTCACTATAAATACCTTTTGTCTTTACAGTTTTTTCAACCTTTACTTTGAAAACCAACTCTGTTTGTGCTACAGAATAAAAAACTCCATTTTGAGCAGTTTGTGCTTCTGCTAAAGGATAGGACTTATAACTTTGTGCCATTGCTGAACATGACAACAATAATGATAATCCTATTAATAATTTTACTCGTTTCATATACATAGAATTTTATTGTTTATTATTTATTGTTATTACTCCATATTTACCATCAACTCTTAGGATAACGTATGATTTATTTCTCATTACAGCAGAGTTGATAAATATCATAGCCATATCTAAATTTGTTTTGTTTGCTTTGATTAATGTAGCGATTTCATTGAAATTTTTATCAATTACAATAATCTGTTTGTCTTTAACTACTAATGCTTGTCCATTTACAAAGTTAGAAACCTTATCATAGTGTTTTTCGGTTATAGGTTTTTGAGTTTTGCTATCAACATAAGTCCAACCTTGTTTTTCTTTTACTGTTAATATTCCATCTTTCTCCGTTCCTATATCCAAGAATTTAGTTCTTAGTTCTCTTCCTTCTGCATATAATCTTGTTGTTTCCTTTTTGTATGTGTATTCTATGTAATTGTCGAAAGCAAACAACTTTTTAATCTTAGGAAATGTCTGTTTTTCTGCCTTATTATTCAAAAGTAAAGAGTTATTCTTTCCAGCATAGAACACAACGTATGTTCTCTTATCCGAAATCTTTACTTTTTTATACTCAAACGGCACTGTTATCTCTCCTTTTAAGTTCATTGCACCCCATTTCTTTCCATTTCTAAGTATGATATTGTCTTCTACCATTCCCAAAGCTTCGTAATACTTTGGCGGAATCAACCAACCATCTCTTGAAGACATCACTCCATAGTTCAAAAACGAGTCTGCTACAAATATGACATTATCATCGCTATAAGAAATAAAGCCTGAGATATTTCCTTCATAGTGTGCTATAAGTTGATTCTTCTTATTCAAAACAAAAGAGACTCCTTCGTTCATAGCAACAAAAAATGTGTCAGTACCAACATTTGCAACCTGAACTTGATCATAAGCAGTTGGAACATAAAGAACATAATCCGCTCCTATAATTCCTCGTTTTCCGTCTTCGGTGATATTGAAATAAGATGGATAAAGAGTAGGTTCTATTACTTGATATAAAGGTTGGAACAATATCTCGCCGTTTTCATCAAACAAAGCTTGTTTTCCCGTCGGAAGATAGGCTTTTATATAGAACTTATCGCCCTTATTTATCAACTGAACTTCATCAAAATAAGCTTGAGACTTCATTTCTCCTTTTGCATTCAAGAATCCCCAAACACGCAAACCATCTCTTATTCCGATATAAGCATATAATTTACCCTCAATAACAGGTTGTATTTGCAAATACTTAGCCTCTGTAAGTGGTTTTCCTAAAGCGTCCATCAAACCATAAGCTCCATTCTTACGATATATCACTGTATTAGCAACCTTAGAAAGAATTTCTATATCATCTTCTACTATTTGTTTACCATCTTTTCCTAATAAGAAAAACTTTTCTCCATTATATACTAAAGCAGAGCCGTATGAGAATATATTTAGCGGAGATTTGTCTGAACGATTATAATTTACTTCCAACAAGTATTGAGGTTCTGCTATCATATTACCGTTTATATCTGCAAAACCTACTTTATCATTTTGAATAAACGCAACGACACTATCTCCAAAGTTGTCTATTTGTTCGTATTTACAAGGAATTACTATTTGATTTCCTTTTATTATTCCCCACAAACCATTTTCTTTTACCGCAAAATACTCATTATCTAATGCTTTTAGAGAATCATACTTAAAATCTGTGCTAAGTTTGTACATACTCTGACCATGTGCCATACTAAACAGACACAACGCTACACATAAAAAGTTCAATCGTTTCATTTTATTACTATTATTTGTTTATTAGCTAAATCTAAAGGTGCAAAATTACAATATTTTCTTGTTTTGCGCAGATTTTTGCTACAAAAACTTTGTTTTACATCTGCCGAAAAAAAGATTATTTTAATTTAAACTTCTTTTGGCGAAAAATAAACTTGGTCTTTATAAAAAAAAGAACAAAATAATTTAATTATATATCTTTGATTTTAAATATTTTATATTTATTATTTTATTTTTGTTACAAATTATTTGCTTTTTTTGTTATTTTTTCTGTAATTTGCAAGCAGTTTTTATTTAAATAAACAACCCTTAAAACAACAACAATATGAGATGTAAAAATTGCGGTTGGGAAAATCCCGATACAGAAACAAGATGTGCAAAATGTAACTCAGTTTTACCTAATTTCTCTTCAGATTTTAAGCAGACTGAAAGACAATCTCCTGCCATGTCAAGCGAAAATTTAAACTTAAAATCAACGGTTAGAGAAGTTCAAAACAACAATGAGACTCCAATAAACAACATTCCACAAGAGAATAAGCAGAAACAATGTCATAAATGCGGTTATCCTCTTGCAGAAAACATGGACGAATGTCCAATGTGTGGTTCTTATCAAAACCAAAACAACTCTTATCAGAATAAAGAGAATATTGCTTTTCAACCACCAAGACTTGCCACTAAAACATGTCCTTCTTGTGGCAATAATATTGATAAATCTGATGCATTTTGTCCTAAATGCGGACACAAGTTCCAAGAAAGAAACGGTACGGTCAATAATTGGATGAGTCCCAACAAAGGTGTATTCTGCACACTTAAACCAATTGCATGGGAAAACGAACAAATTGAATACAATCCTATCAGTTATTCAGGAAATAAGATAGTATTAAATCGTTCAAACACCGATGTTAATAACAATTCCATAACTTCCAAAGAACAAGCCATACTTACCTTTGACAATAACGAGTGGTATATTGAAAATACAAGCGAAATGAAAACAACTTTCATTCAAGTCAAAGAGAAAACTAAACTCAAAGATGGAGATGTTATCGTTTTAGGTAACAGGTTGTTTGAATTTAAGGGATAAAAGAAATGCATAACGCTCTGGTTGAACGTTGTAATCTAAAACCTAATGATGTTATCAATGGGACTTATCGAGTAGAGAAACTACTTGGAGAAGGTACTTTTGGTTTAGTTTATAAAGTAAAACACACTTCAGAAGGAAAGGATTACGCTTTAAAGCTTTTGAAACTTTGGACGGTGAGTTCAGAGGAGAGATTGGTATTGCAAAAACGTTTTGACAGAGAATATGAAACAGGAAGAATACATTCTAATTACCTTGTTCATTCTGTTGATAAGGGAATTCTAAAAGGCAATCCTTATATCGTTATGGAGTTCTGTGCTAACGGAGATTTGGAGAACGCAGTGCTTGAAAACAAAGTTGATTTGGCTTTTGCTGGAGGCTGTATCCTAAGAGGATTAGGCGATTTACACTCTCAAGGCAAAGTTCATAGGGATTTAAAACCTGCTAACGTGTTGATAAAAGACAATGGTGATGTGGTTCTAACAGATTTCGGTATTGCTGGCGACCAAAACAACCGTTTAACTCAACGAGGTATCTTTGGAACACCAAAAGAATTGTTTGGAACTTACGCCTATATGCCTCCTGAACAGCTGCACCCAAAAGGAAACAATGCAACTGTGTTACCTACAACAGACATCTTTTCTTTTGGAGTTATGATGTATGAACTAATATGTGGTTGTTTGCCTTTTGGAAACTTAGACTCAGAAGCCGATTTGGTAACATACACCACCAGAGCAAAAAATGGCACATGGGATAAATCAAAACTTATAAACACAGAACAAGGCAAAGAATGGGAAGAACTTATTGCTGGTTGTTTGGAGCCAGACTTTAAAAAGCGTTTACAAACTACAACAAATTGTATTAGACTTCTTCCAGCAAGCAATAGAGAACACTACCTTCAAAAAATAGAACATCATCTTTCGCAATCAAATATTTCTCTTAGTAGTTTTGCTTCTACTCCTACATTACGAATAATGCAAGGTGAAGAGTACGGCAAAACTTATGATTTAAGCAACTTTCTTAAATTCTCAAAAGTTATTACTATTGGTAGAGAGAATACACAGATATATAATATGATTAATGTTAAAGAAACTGAATCTACGTTTATTTCTCGCTGTCATTGCTGTATTGAGTATAATTCAACAACTAACCAATGGTTAATTAGAGATGGACAATGGAGAATAAATTGTCCTATTGGATTAAGAAAAGTTGCTACTAATCCATGTTCAATTTGTAAAGAACAGAACTGTAGTAAATCTTTTGATTTTCAATGGAGAAATTCTACAAATGGAACATACGTAAATTCAACAGAAGTTTCTTCAACAGGAATAGTAATGAACAGTGGTGATATTATTTCTATTGGAGATGTAAAAATAAGAATAGAAGGAATATAATTTAGATTAATAACAAAAAAAATCAAATATATGGGACAAACTACAGCTTATAAGAAATCAGTTGCCGGAACTGTCGGTGCCGGAATGAAGTCTGTCTTCGGTGGAAACGGAAGAAGATACTACATACTTGAGCATAAAATATCCTCAAAGTATCATCGTGCAGGTGAATCTCAAAAAATCATTGTTGATCAGATTGAGTTAGGACGAGATAGTCAATGTACTGTACGCTTTGACGAAAGTTTCACAACAGTATCTCGCCGACATGCAGCCATAATTAGAGATGGTGATAATTGGAAACTTGTTCAATTGTCTAAGACAAACTCAACTTATCTTAACGGAAGCAAAGTTCAAACAGAATGGTACTTGCAAAATGGAGATGAAATTCAACTTTCCACAAACGGACCTAAACTTGGCTTCATTGTTCCTCAAGGAGACAAAAGTTTAGTTAAAAGTATTGGACTTACAAACAGACTTAGTCTGTTCCGCCAACAAGCTTTAAAGCCTTATAAGAAAGCTTTGGCTGTTCTTTCTTGCGTCCTTATATTAGCTATTGCTGGAAGTGTATTCTGGATTACTCATCTAAGTAATGAATTAGATAAAGCTTTGGCTAAGGTAGAAAATGCCATAAAGAACAATAAAGAGTTATCTGGCACAATAGAAGATTTAAAGAAACAAGATTCTATTACCCAATCTCAGATAAAGAAAAACAGAGGTGGTTATGGAGGTATGGCTGTTCCAGGTAATCTTCAAAATCTTGTTGCTTCTGTTCAACCTTCAGTATATTTTATTGTTACAACAGTATATTTCCAAGTTGAAGGCGAAGAAGCTAAAAAACTTTCTTCATCTTCTGGAACGGGATTTTTATTAGATGATGGTAGATTTATAACAGCAAGACACTGTGTTGAGCCTTGGCTATTCCCTCCTTCTGAACCAAGTATTGCTGCAGAAACTTATCCTTCTGAATGCAAAATATGGTCTGTAATACATGCTTATGGTCCTACTTCTGCTGATGATTTTACTCTTCGTAGTTCAGATTTTAGAATTGACAGAAGTAAAGACGTTGTTAAAGATTATGCTACAGGAGAGAATGGAGAAACTCTAAGATTAAGAATTGCATCTATTATAACCTTAAACAATGGAGAAACTCTTGGCAATAAAGAATCAGGAGGTACAGACTGGGCTTATGCTCATACAAATAAAAAAGGAAAGATCAGTGCTAATGCGTCTTTATCTGCTAACTTAAAAGCAGGAACAGAAGTATATGTTTTAGGTTTCCCTGCTGGGTTAGGTGTTAATGATAGTAAAACAAAGAGGATTGAACCTATATTTAACAAGATGTCTGTTGCACGTTCTGGATTAAATGATGAGAATTGCATAATGGTTTCTCAAGGAGTTGCACATGGTAATTCTGGAGGTCCTGTTTTTGTTGTCAGTGGAGGAAAAATTCAAGCCATAGCTATTGTTTCTCGTTTAGAAGGAAGAACTCAACAATATGGAAGCAATGGTGCTATTATACAACAACAGCAACAATATGATCAATTAGTTCCAATTAACAACTTAAAGTAGTAATGAAAAGGATATTTATATTAATAAGTATATTAGGTATTAGTCTTGCGGTGCATGCTCAATTTCTTAACTCTCCATCATTGCAACTAATAGAAAAAGCAATACGAGAAGGAGTGTTTTGTATAGAAAAAGGTTATCAAATACAAGACTCTAACCTTAATGCTTTTGGACGAAATAATAAAGAAGAGTTTAGTTCTTTTTATTCTTTAGGAATCAAAACCAACAAAGGTTATATTTTATCTCATCAAGCAATATATCCGTGGTTGTTTGATAAAGATTTTGAAGAATACAAAGATTCCTACACTCCTATTCCACTAAATTCAAAATTTACATATAACAATTTTGATATTAAACTGCAAAAAGATACTTCATCTATTTCTCAAGATAGTCTTGTGTATCTAATCACTGATAAAGAAAACAATTTAGACGGTTTTGATATTGGAGAAATTGCTCCAAATACTCAAGGTTGGCTTTCTTGGATATATGTAAATGATTCTTCACTTTCTCTTGTTACTCGTACAAAAAAAATAGATAGTGTTGGTAACGAAGTTTTAGAAGAGCCTCAAAACTCTCTAAAATCTCCAGGCAGATTAATTGGAGCTGTGTTTGTTGTTCCTACTTTTGAAATAGGAGTAATAAGATTTCAAGTGTGCGGAGTTGTAGTACAAAAAGAAGATTCATGGATTCTGACTTTTCCTTTCTATAAAGCAGAGAAAAAAGTTTCTAATTCATCTACAAACTTAACTCCTATTGAATCAAAAACCACAAAGCCAAAAGAACATCTCAACAAAAGCAACAAAAAGAACAAAAGTAAAAAAACAAAAACTAAATAACAATGAGTAAGAATATAACATTTCGTTTGGCAGCATATACTAAGGCAGCTGGAAAGTTTGACCCTAATGCTCCAAACAAAGGCAACGAAGATAATTTTTACTTAGATGATGACGTTTCAGATGAAAACCTGAGTCATTATGAAACTGATACAGTAACCAATCTTTCTTCTTTAGGAATGGTTATGGCTGTTGCAGACGGAATGGGAGGAATGAATGCTGGTGAAGTCGCTTCTGAAATAGCCATTGAAACAGTTAAAGATTATTTTGGTGTAGGTCGTATTACATCAAAAATTGCATCTAATCACGAAAGTAGAAAAAAATACTTAGAACAAATAATAATTGAGGCTGATAATAGGATTAAAACGCAAGCTTCTCAAAACTCTGCACAAAAAGGTATGGGAAGCACTCTGATAATTGCTTGGATTATTGGCAATGAAATTACTCTTTCTTGGTTGGGTGATAGTAGATGTTATAGATATAATGATGTTAATGGTTTAGAACTTCTCTCTAAAGACCATTCTTATGTACAAGAGTTAGCAGATAAAGGAGTTATAACATACGAACAAACTTTTATTCACCCTCAAAATAATATTGTTACAAGAAGTCTTGGTGATGAAAGTAAAAAAGCAAAACCAGAATCAAGGTTATTTAGCCTTTATAAAGGAGATATTATCCTTATGTGTAGTGATGGTCTTTCTGGTGTTTTGTTTGATAGAGAATTTTACTTAGAAAACAATCTTTTATCTACTTATAACATAGAAGACATAATAAAAAACAACAAATCTTCTCTGCAAGAGTGTAGAGAAGCCTTGTTTGATGCTGCGGAAAAATGTGATTGGTACGATAATGTTACTGTTATTCTTTGTGAAATAATAGACGGACTTCCTATAGCACCTAAAAAAGAAAAGCCTCAGCCTAAAAACAATGAAAAAGACTTTGAATCTATAAAAGATAATGGTAAGAAAAGTTGGAAAAAATCTTTGATTATTATACTTGTTTGTTGCATTGTCTGTGCTATTGCTTCAATATGTACTATTAAATATATAAATAAAGATAAACAATCAGAAAAAACCACACAAACTTCTACGGAAACAAAAACTCCAAAGGTTACTCCTACTGAAAAAATAGAAGAAAAAGGTGATTCTAATGTTCCAAATCAAGACCCTGCAAAAGCAAAGAAGGAAAACAAGCATAAGGATAAGAAAACAAATAATAATGCAACAAAAAAAGATAATATAGCAACAGAAGATAGTGATAAAAAAGAAAAAAACACACAACAAAAAGAAGATGGTAATAAAGGAGGCGCATTAACTCCTGCAAAAGGAAATAAAGATAAAGAACAAAAACAAAGTGGAGGACAACAAAATGACTGAACTAAATATAGGAACTATAATACAAGAAAGATATAAACTTCTACAACATATTGGAAGCGGAAGTTTTGGAGAAGTATGGTTAGCAGAAGATACTATACTCAACATAAATATTGCAATAAAATTTTACGTTGCCTTAGACGAAAGAGGACAAAAAGAATTTATAGACGAATACAAAAACTCTTTCAGTCTTAATCATAGTAATATATTAACAGCTAAGCATTATGCAATTTGGGAAAGACGTCCTTATCTTATTATGGAATATTGTCCAGAAGGTTCAGCAAACAAATTGTGTAACAATACCGATGAACACACAATTTGGAGGTTTATA
>JBGUWU010000029.1:0-26370 GCA_045221575.1 Bacteroidales bacterium | reverse complement strand
AGGAGGGGATAAGGCTGTTTTTGGTTAAATCTTCGTTTTCGTATAAAAAGACTTGGTTTTCTTTTTCAAAGACTTGGTTTTTGTGTGCGAAAACTTGTTTTTTATACATAGAAAACGGCGTTTTTGAAATTAAAAACGGCGTTTTTTAGCCTTATAAACAAAAAAAATAATCCAATGGCTTTAAGTTTTTTCTCAATTGTCAAAAGACACTATCATAGCCTTTGCTTTTCAAATAATGGTTCAAGGTAAGTAAATAGTTTCTGCAAAAACTTTACCTAAAACCACCGATTATTTTATGCAAAGATAATACATTTTTTTGAAATATGCAAATTATCTTTTAAGTATTTTTCCCTATCGTAAAAAATAGTAAAATATTAAAAAACTAAACACTTTCCAAACAATGCATAATACTACTTTTTTAGTTCCTTATGCAAAATAAATTCTAACACTGTATTATAGTATAGAAAAATATTTTCTATCTTTGCAAAAAATATAAAAGGAAGAGTAAAAATAGTTTAAAAACTATTTAAAAGGTTTTCAAACTTGTTTAAACAATAAAGAAACACAATAGTTATGGTAAAGGTTATTACTTATGGAACTTATGATTTATTGCATTTTGGCCATATTCGTTTGTTGGAAAGAGCAAAAGCATTGGGGGATTACCTAATAGTGGGAGTTACTGCTGATGGTTTTGACAAGGCACGAGGAAAAATAAATGTTCAACAGTCTTTAATGGAGAGAATAGAGGCTGTAAAGCAAACAGGTTTAGCAGATGAGATAATAGTAGAGGAGTATGAAGGACAAAAAATAGACGACATTAAACGTTTAAGCGTAGATATTTTTGCAATAGGTAGTGATTGGTTAGGTAAGTTTGATTATTTGAAAGAATTTTGCAAAGTAGTTTATTTAGAAAGAACTCAAGGCGTTTCTTCTTCAGAACTCAGAGCAGAAAAAAGTGAAATACGTCTTGGGCTTGTAGGAGAGATTTCTTTATTAAATAAGTATGAAAGAGAAAGTCATTATGTTAATGGATTAAAAATAACAGGTGTTTGTTCAGAATACGATGATTTTCTTTCACCTAATCTTAAGGAATTAAGAAAAGGTATTAATACTTTCAAAGATTTAGTAGATAAATGTGATGCTATTTATATTACTTCCCACCCTAAGGAACATTATTCTCAGATTCGTTATGCTTTGGAGCATAAAAAACATGTTCTTTGTAAATCTCCTATAACTATAGAGGAAAAGCAATGGTTAGAACTTAAAGAACTTGCAAAACAAAACTCATGTATTCTTTTCGATTCAATAAAAACAGGATATGCCTTAGCCTATTATCGTTTATTACTTTTGGTAAAGAGCGGTATAATTGGAGAGGTAGTGAGTGTGGATTCAACCTGCACAAGTTTTTCTGATATGATACTAAGAGAAGGCAAAGATATGTCTAATGCGTGGAACTCTATCTCTGCATGGGGTCCTACTGCTATGCTTCCTATCTTTCAAATACTCGGAACAAATTACAAAGATAAAGTTATCACTTCTCATTTCTCTAAAACCATAGAAAACTTTGACCTATTTACGAAGATTGCTTACATCTTTCCTAAAGCCGTTGCTTCTATTAAGGTGGGTAAAGGTGTTAAGAGTGAAGGAGAACTTGTTATTTCAGGTACAAAAGGCTATGTCTATGTTCCCGCTCCTTGGTGGAAGACAGAATATTTTGAAGTAAGAAAAGAAAACACCATGGAAAACAAACGCTATTTCTATCAGTTAGAAGGAGAAGGCATTCGTTATGAATTAGTTTCCTTTGTTAAGGCTATAACACAAAATCAAAAAAACATATATATAGAAGACAATGTTTCTCTTCAAATAACTAAGGAAATAGAAGATTTTTATAATAAAAGAAAATTGGTAGAGATATAGGTTTTATTTCTAACTCATTAGCAAAATAAAAGAGTAAAAACTTGTTTAGTGCGAAAGTTTTCTTAATTTTGCAAACCAATAAAAATAGAGAATATATAAAGAAATGAATACTAAAATAAATACTATAGAAGAAGGTTTAGAAGAGTTTAAGAAAGGTAATTTTCTTATAGTTGTTGATGATGAAGACCGAGAAAATGAGGGCGATTTAATTATAGCGGCAGAAAAAATAACACCTGACAAAGTTAATTTCATGCTAAAAAAAGCTAGAGGTGTTTTATGTACTCCTATAACGCTATCACGTTGTAAAGAATTAGATCTTACTGCTCAAGTTGGCAACAACACTTCTATGCTTGGAACACCTTTTACTGTTACTGTTGATAAATTAGAAGGTTGTACTACAGGAGTTTCTTCTCACGACAGAGCAGAAACAATAAAATGGCTTGCAAACCCTGAAGCAAAAGCACAAGACTTTGGAAGACCAGGTCATATCAACCCTTTGTATGCTCAAGACCTTGGAGTATTAAAACGTGCAGGTCATACTGAAGCAGCAGTTGATCTTTGTAAACTATGCGGTTTATATCCTGTAGGAGCATTAATGGAAATAATGAATGATGATGGTTCTATGGCTCGTATGCCTCAACTATTAGAATTTGCTAAAGAACATAATTTAAAAATCATCACTATAAAAGATTTAATTGCTTATCGTTTGGAACACGAGATATTGGTAAAGAAAGAAGAAGAAGTAACTTTACCTACTCGTTGGGGTGTTTTCAAAATCATTGCATACACAGAAACAAATACAGGAGTTACTCACCTTGCTTTGAAAAAAGGAGAATGGGAAAAAGATGAACCAATACTTTGTAGAGTCCATTCTTGTTGTGCTACAGGAGATATTTTTGGAAGTATGAAATGTGATTGTGGAGATCAACTCCATAGGGCAATGCAAATGGTAGAGCAAGAAGGTAAAGGTATTGTTCTTTATTTAAACCAAGAAGGAAGAGGCATAGGTTTAGTAAATAAACTACATGCTTATCATCTACAAGAACAAGGAATGGATACAGTAGATGCTAACGTTGCTCTTGGTTTTAAACCTGATGAAAGAAATTATGGTATAGGAGCTCAAATTCTAAGAGATATGAATGCTACTAATCTTAGACTTATGACTAATAATCCTTTAAAACGTGTAGGACTTGAGGGATTTGGAATAACTATAAAAGAAACAGTTCCTATTGTAGTTGAACCTAATGACTATAACCATAATTATCTTTTAACAAAGAAAGAAAGAATGGGACATAATTTGCCTATAAAATAAAAAAAACGTGATATTTTATTTGTTAGTAAAATAATTTTAATTAAATTTGCAAAAATTAAATGCTATTTTTGAATGAATAACTTGCAAGAAATATTAGGTAGTATAGAAAGTAAAATTAAACGATTAGCCTTAGAAAAGGTTGATTTGGAAGAGAAAGTGTTACGACAACAAGAAACAATTGCTAAGTTACAACAGGAAATAGCACTACTTAAATCAAATAAAGACGAACAAAAAGAAGAAATAAAAGAACAAGAAAATATAAATAAAATAAATAATATAATTAATAACAGTTCGGATATAGCCGAATGTAGAAAGATTATAAACGATTTATTAAAGAAAATAAATAGAAGTATTGCTATAGTTTCGGCTAAAGAAAATACTGATAATATTTAAGCTTAATAGAAAATGGAAGAAACAAAAACTATAACACTAAGAATAGTACAAAGAAACTATACTGTTAAAGTAAAAAAAGACGAGGAAGACTTGTTTTTGCGTGCTTCTAATTCTATTAAAGAAAGTCTGCAATTCTATGCTCAGAAAACAACTCACAGAGATAAACAAGATTTAATGGCTATGGTTTTATTACAAGCCTTTGTTAGTAATCTTAAACAAGATGAGAAAGCAAAAAATCTTTCCTCTGATGAGGATATTCAAAAGGCAAAAGAAGTAGATGAACTACTTGACCAAATACTTAATTCTAATAATGTTGAGAGCGATAAAGAATCTTTTGAATCTATTGAAAATCATGAAATAAAGGAAGATTCCGAAAAAGAGAAATCTTCTGAAGAAAACGAGAGTGAAATAGATATATCTCGTACAATGGATAAATCAAATGACTCTTCAGAATTGACATTGTTCTAATATAGTATTAGGAAGAGAAAAATCGTTATTTGACATAAAAAAGATTGTTTGATATAGCTGCATTGAGTTTTGAGATAACAGTTCGCAAACTTAACAGTTAATAAACAGTAAAGGGTTTCACTCAGGTAGGAGGAAAGCGGGCTGCAACCTTTTTGGTTTCCTTTGGAACAGCAGATACTTGATGCCTACAGGTACCCAAATCATAGATATAGGGGTTTTGCTGATACTCCTCTGTCTCATGCTGCAGTGCAGCTTTCTTTTTTAACTTCTACATTTGTTGTATCCAACAAATATAAATTAAATTTATGGAGATAGTATTGTATATAATTGTTGCTATTGCATTTTGTGGCGTAGGAATATTTGTCGCAACCACAAAGATGCGTAAAACTCTCTTGAAAAAAAGCGAGGACATTGTAAAAAAGGCTGAAAGTGAAGGCGAAATCATCAAAAAAGAAAAAATGTTGCAGGCTAAAGAAAAATTTCTTCAACTGAAGTCTGAACATGAAAAAGAATGTCAAGAGAGAAATAACCGTGTTCAACAAAATGAGAACAAGTTACGTCAGAAAGAACAAGCTTTTAACAAAGAAGTAGAAGAACTAAAACGTAAGAGTGCTGAGTTTAACACTGCCAAAGAAAATCTCAAAAAACAAGCAGAACGTCTAACTCTTAGACAACAAGAAGTAGAAAAAACTTATCAAGAAAGTGTTCATAAATTAGAACAATTGGCAGGACTTAGTGCTGAAGAAGCTAAAGCACAACTTATAGAAACTCTTACTGAAGAAGCTAAAAGTGAAGCCATGGCTAAAATCATGGAGATCGAAGAAGAAGCTAAAATGACTGCTAATCAACAAGCAAAGAAAATTGTTGTTGAATCAATTCAAAGAACTGCTGCTGAAGTTGCAATAGAGAATACAGTTTCTGTATTCAATCTTGAAAACGAAGAAGTAAAAGGAAGAATAATTGGTAGAGAAGGAAGAAATATCCGTACATTAGAAAACCTTACAGGAGTAGAAATTATTATTGATGATTCTCCTGATGCTATTCTTCTTTCTTGTTTTGATCCTATCAGAAGAGAAATAGCACGTCTTTCTTTACATAAACTTGTTACTGACGGAAGAATACACCCTGCTCGTATAGAAGAAGTAGTTGCAAAAACAAAACGTCAAATAGAACAAGACCTTATCGAAACAGGAAAGAAAACTTGTATTGACCTTGGCATTGTAAATCTGCACCACGATTTAGTAAGAATGATAGGAAAGATGAAATTCCGTTCTTCTTATGGTCAAAATCTTTTACAGCACTCAAGAGAAGTTGCAAACCTATGCGCAACAATGGCGGCAGAGTTAGGGCTTAATCCAAAAATAGCAAAACGTGCAGGTCTTTTACATGATATTGGTAAAGTGCCTGATGATTCTCCTGAGCTTCCTCACGCTCTTCACGGTATGCAATTAGCGGAAAAATATAAAGAAAAACCTGAAATATGTAATGCTATTGGTGCTCACCACGATGAAATGGAAATGACCAATCTTTATGCTCCTATCGTACAGGTGTGTGATGCTATCTCAGGTGCAAGACCAGGTGCAAGAAGAGAAGTTGTTGAAGCTTATATCAATCGTTTAAATAAATTAGAGGAAATGGCTATGTCTTATGATGGAGTAGTAAAAACTTACGCTATTCAGGCAGGTAGAGAACTAAGAGTTATAGTTGCAGCAGATAAGATAACAGACCAAGAAGCTACTCAACTTTCTTTTGATTTATCAAAGAGAATTCAAACTGAAATGGTATTCCCTGGTATGATAAAAGTAACTGTTATCAGAGAAACAAGAGCAGTTAATTATGCAAAATAAAAATACACTTAAGTAAGAATAGTAGGCTAATACTATTCTTACTTTTTTTTATAAAAATGAATAACACAATAATACAATGAAAACGAGTTTAAAAAATTTAGTAGTATTTTTAATCAGTGTTATTGTTGCAAGTAGTATGATGGCAATACCTGCACACAATGGACTTAAAAATCACAGACAAAGTACAGGTAAAACAATATCTTTTTACCTTGTCGGTGATGAGTTTATGCACTGTGCAAAGACCATAGACAGATATACTTTACTTTCCATTGAAAATGGAGATATGGTTTATGCTGTTTTAGATAATGAGGGTAATATGATCGCTTCTGATATTGTTGCCTCCAATCCTAATGAAAGAGATAAACAAGAAATAGAATTTCTATCTACAATAGAAAGAAATCTTTTCTTTTCTAAGCAACAAATTCAGGCGTTTCAATCAAAAAGAAATTTTAGGGATAATGACCTAAAAACTATGCGAGAATCAAACAGTGAAGATTTTGTAAGAAACCCTAATCTTTTAGTTGTGCTTGTTAATTTCACTAATGCAACAATGACAACTTCTAATATTAATCAATTCAAGCATCAAATACAAGACTCTAACTATAACACAGGCAACTTCACTGGTTCTGTTAGAGACTATTTCTTTGACAATTCTTTTGAACAAATGAATCCTAACTTCCATGTTATCGGTCCTTATACTCTTAATCATCCTTACTCCTACTATGGAACCAATGAGGATAATTGTTATAATTTGGTCATAGATGCTTTAAACATAGCAGACAGTGTAGATGATATAGACTTATCCATCTTTGATAATGATGGCGATGGCTTAGTAGATTTAGTACATGTCATCTATGCAGGACAAGGAGAACACTATACAGGACAAACAAGTCAAATTTGGGCTCACATGTGGTATGTGCAGAACTCCCCTACTTATGATGGAGTACAACTATGGAGATACTCTTGTTCATCAGAAAAAGGACAATATAATGCTTGTGATGGTATAGGCCCTGTTTGTCATGAAATGGGACATGTTTTTGGCTTGCCTGACTTCTATGATTCTGATTATGACGGAAGCGGAGGAGAAGCAATAGCAACAGATGAGTTTGATGTTATGGCAAGTGGTTCTTACAACAATAACACTTTAACTCCTCCGTACTATTCTATGGTTGAAAGGAACATGATAGGCTGGGCTACACCAGATACATTATTATCAAGTAATACTTACATACTTGAGCCAATAGCAGAAAGTAATAATGCTCTTCACTTTGATTTAAACGATGATGAATATCTTACTTTTGAACATAGAAAAAAAATTAAATGGGACGAATACATACCTGCAGAAGGAATGATTGTTTTTCATGCAGTAAGTTCTAAATTTGAAAATTGGGAAGAGACAAATAACATTAATGCTAATCCTAATGACAGAGGATTCTATATAGAACCAGCAATAGAATTAACCAATAGTATAAATAGTTCTGCTGTTTCTTTTCCTGGAAGTGCAGGAGTAACAAGTAAAAATAGTTCTTATCTTAGAGATGGTTCTTTGATTGAATATATTATAAACAATATTCACTATGATGAAGATTCTAATATAGTCTTTGTTTATATTAATATGGATAATATTCGTTTTAACCTATCAGTAGAAAATATCACAAGCACTTCTGCGGACATAAATGGAACAATGACAAGCGATTTCACTCTTACAGACCGCAAATTACAATGGAAAGAAAACAGTGCTACAGATTGGGCAGAGGTTAATTTAAGTTCAAATTCATTTGTCGTAAGTCTAACTCAACTAACACCTAATACTCTTTATCAATATAGAGTTTTAGCAACTATTAATGATACTATCTATCATTCTTCAACAAAGACTTTTGCAACTCTTTGCGGAAATACAATACACAATCAACTTCCTTTTAAAGATGGTTTTGAAGTTGGTATAGATTGTTGGGATATAGAAAGTCAAAACAATCAAGCAACATTTATTTCTTCATCTTTTGTAACTTCTTACGGAATACCTATATATCCTATTGAAGGAACAAAGATGGTTGCCTTAGAATTATTAAGCAACAACTATTATAGCGAAAAATCTGCTCGTCTTATTTCTCCTATGTTTGATTTAACTAACTATGAAAATGTTAAACTTTCTTATGCTTATAATATATATTCTTGGGAAACAACTCCTTTAGCAGTTTATTATAGATTATCTCCTGAAAACCCTTGGGTAGAACTTATTCATTATACTTCCAATTATGGTAATAGTAATTTAGGAGTATGGAATTATGATACTATTGTTATTCCTCAAGTTTCTAATCAAATGCAATTCTCTTTTAAAGAAAAAGAATCTTATTTTTTGGGAGTATTCTTAGATGATGTAGAAATAAATGGTGATGCGATTAGTAGTAGTATTGTTTCTCCAAATGCAGATAACATATCTCTTGTTTTATATCCTAATCCTACAACATCAAATACAACCCTAAAAGTAAAAGGATTAAATGAGCAGGCGATAATAACTATTATAGATCAGACTGGTAGAATAATTTCAACTTCTATACTTGCTTCTGGACAAGAAACAATGGAAGTTGAAACATCAACACTTGTCAGCGGAGTATATTATATAAGAATACAAACTGCAAACTCTGTAAGAACAGAAAAGTTAATCAAAAAATAAAAGTTTAAACACTATTTAAAATTAAAAAAGCAGTTGTTCTCCACAACTGCTTTTCATTTTTTATTTTTTAAAGAATATTGCCCTATCTATGTTTCTATCCAATATTTCTTTGTTTTTTATTAATGAAAATTTAATTTAAGATTATCCTTTTTGATTATAATCTTGACAAAGCATATTCATTGCTTTAAACAGTTTGTGAATATAGATAAAAGGTCCCACAATGATCAAAGAACCCAAGAAACTCCAACCCCAAAATGTGCCTGCACTAAAAGAATAAGGTAAATTTCTATGTGTTAATTCATTTCCTATTCTTGCAGAAATATTATTCCACCAAACCAAAGGAACTATTCCTAATGTAAGCCAAGAAAAGATAAAGAAAACTAAACAATAATGCATTGTACTTTTGCCGTCATGTTTTGTAGCAATCTTGTTTATTTCTGTTGAAATCTTAGAATATACAACAATAGGATAGATTCCTAATGTTAATGGGGTAAATATTATGTATTTCCATAAAGCCCTGCTTGTAGGTAACTTGATTACAGGTGCATTGTTTTGTAAATTTTGAATGTTTTCTTCCATAGTTTTTTCTATTTATTTGTCATCTGTAATCCAAGTTTTTATCATTTAAATAACAAAGATAGTTGGGTTTGCATAAAACAACAAAAACACAAATCACAGTCAGGTTCTATTACCCATTTTTGAGCATTAATGTAGGCAGAACCTATTAACCTACAATTAATACCCGCAAAGATAGCAATTATTTTTTTAACAGCAAGTAAAAAAAGAATGATTTTTTCATTCCTATTTTATTATTAATAATTTGAATGATTTTTTAATAAAATAACTCTAACTCGGTATAAGCAAAGAAAATGAATAGGATTTTTTGTTTTTAATGTATCAACAGAATTGTTTAAGAACATCAAAAAAACATTACGTCTTTTTACAAAAAGATTAAAAACTATTAATCAATCAGGAATATTTCACTTATTTATATCGAATTAGTTTAAAATAAAACGCCGTTTTCGAATACGAAGACGGCGTTTAAAGAAAATATTTCAATCTTTTTTATCCTAACCACAGTAGAAATATTTCTTAACTGTTTCTTTTAGTAGTTCAGGATTGTTTTTGCATTCTTCTCTTAGTTTATCATCTTTATAAGATTTCAATTCAGAAATTATACCATCTATAAGATTTGAAGAGAAAATACCGTATTGTTCATACTCTTCTCTTTGTTGTTGTAACAATTCTGCACTTTCAACACAACAAGTTGGCAATTCCTTCAAAGATGCTCTCTTTTCTGTATTTTCTTTATCGTGAATATTGCTTGTTATATAGGTTTTCTCTGCCACTTGTTCCCAATCCTGTATCTCAAAGCCTTTTCTTGCAGCAACAACTAAACCTGCTAACAAAAGATATACGTTCGCAGAACCATCAGGACAACGAAATTCCACTGTTTGTTTATTCATCATTTTTGGCAAAGGTTCTTTGCTTTGAGGATTTGCAAGATGACACATATTGTTCTTTGTTGTCCAACCAAGAGGCACTCTTACCATTGCAGAACGATTTCTATCTCCCCAACATATTGTTGTTGGAGCTTCTTGATGAGGAACTAAACGAAAATAAGAAGTAGGATTTGCATTAGCAAAAGCAGTCAATGATGGTGCAAGACTAACTATACCGGCAATAACCTTCTTTGCTACATCGGAAAGTTCTCCATTGCTTACATACATATTTTCTCCGTCTTTCTTAACTCGTGTATGTATGTGCATGCCACTTCCTGCTTCTCCTGTAATTATTTTTGGTGCAAAAGTAAGGTCAAGGTCATACATCTGAGCAAGAGTTCTTAGAACCCATTTTCCTATCATCAATTGGTCAGCGGCATCTTGTACATCAACAGGAAGAAACTCTATCTCGTTTTGTTCATAGTTTTTCCCATCTAAAACAAAATTACCCACCTCACTATGTCCATATTTGATTATGCAACCGCATTGTGCCATATAATACATTGCTTGAGAACGAAAAGTTTCGTACTTTGAGAACGGAGTACTCTCATGATACCCTTTTTGTTGTTCACATTCATATTTTTCTTCTTCATTGCCCACAACATAGTATTCCAATTCTCCCATAGCCTCAAACTCCATTCCACCGGTAACTTCAGTGAATTTCTGAGCAGCTTTCTTTAGGACATACTCAGGTGAAGATTCCAACAAATTACCGTCCTTGTCAAAGTAATAACAAAGAAAGCAGATAGTAGGAATCTCGTTGAATGGATCTAAAAATGCGGTAGAAAACCTTGGTAACACGTAAAGATCAGAAGAACTTGCCTTCATAAAATCAAACAAAGAAGAACCATCAACTCTTTCTCCCATAGATAGAATCTGTTCAAGGTATTCTAAGTTCGTAATTACAAAATTCAGTGTCTTTAAGCGACCATCTCCTGCTGAATAACGAAAATTCACCATCTTTATATCGTTGTCGCAGATGTATTTTATAATATCTGTCTTTGTAAATTCTTTAGGACTCTTTTTTAAGTAAGTCACTATAGGATTTTGATTCAATTCTATTTTTGCATTCATCTTAAAATTCTTTTAAAAGTGTTGTATATAAACGAAAAAGAATAAGTTTTATTTTTCTTCTTTCAAATAATACAATGTATTATGTTTTTTTTCAAAAAATGTTTGTTGTGCAAGCTTGATAATATCTTCTTTTTTGACAGAAGCATAGATTTCTCTGTCTTTGTTTATGTTATCTAACATATCCAAATGCTCATAATAAGCCAGATTCATTGCTTTGTCTAATATTTTGATGTTATTAAATTCAGTATTGACAAGATTTTTGTTCTTAACCTTTTGAAACTCTTTGTCGGTTACTTCATTCTCACAAATATCTTTCAAACTTTGCCATATCAGTTCTTCTCCTTCTTTTACTGAAATTTGGTCTGCATACTTACCTAAGACAATAAATAAACCTTTATCGTCATCTGCACTAACAACAGCATCAACAGCCGTAAAGGCTTTTTTCTCTTGAACTAAATAATTATACATTCTGCTACTTGTACCATTGGAAAGTAAGTCACTAAGCAAGTCAAAACAATAAAAGTCTTTTTCTTTTCTACTACTCATAGGAAAAGTAATCATTATTATGTTTGAAGGTATTTTCCTATAAACCGTTTTCTCTCTATTATCCGTTTGTTCTGGTTCTTGATGATAACGAATTGTTTTTTGTTTTGTTGATGGGAAATTAAAAATATTTTTAACCAAATTGAAAACATTTTCACTCTCTACATTACCAGAAATACTTAGTATCGCATTGTTTGGTTGATAATATTCATTGTAGAAATTTTTTACAATAGAAATAGTAGCCGATTCTATATGAGAAATATCTTTGCCTATCGTTTGCCATTTATAAGGATGGATTTTAAAAGAAAGTTCTCGCATTTCTTTATATAAATCTCCATAAGGTTGGTTTAAGTATCTTTGTTTAAACTCTTCTATCACCACACGCTTTTGAACGTTTAAATGTTCTTCATCTATGATAAGATTTTGCATTCTATCAGCTTCTATTCTTAGTATTGTTTCTAAGTAAATGTAAGGAATGCTTACATAGAAGTTTGTTATATCATTATTTGTAAAAGCATTGCTCTCCCCTCCTATTGAGTTTATTAATGCATCAAAGTCTTTGTAATTCTCACTTCCAGAAAACATCAGATGTTCCATCAAATGTGCAAAACCGGTATGGTTTTCTTCTTCATTCTTTGCTCCAACTTTGTACAAGATATTAACGGCTACAAGTTCGGTATTCTTATCTTCATTTACTATAAGCCTTAAACCATTATCAAGTGTATAGTCTTTGTATTTTATCATTTTCTTCTGTGTTTTGGCTTGCAAAAATAACATTTCTTTTTTACTTTAATTTAAAAATAATTGTAATTTTGCAACCTTATTTTTTAAATTAAAACAAAAGAATTATGTTATTTGAAAATATAATAGTAGGCCCTATTCATTCAAGACGTTTAGGGACTTCCTTAGGAGTAAATGTTTTGCCAACACAAAAGAAATATTGTTCTTTTGACTGTGTTTATTGTGAATGTGGTTGGAATGAAATAGACACTCGTACTCATATTGGTTTTAATCAGAGAGAGAAAATAAAAGAATCTCTTCTTTCTTGGTGTGAAACTCACTCTCAGCAGGAGAGAGATAAAGTTGATAGTATTACTTTTTCTGGCAATGGTGAGCCTACTCTTCACCCAGATATTTTACCAATAGTACAAGATGTTATAGAACTTAGAGAAAAATATTTACCTAAAGCTAAGGTTACTATTCTAACTAACTCCACTAATTTATATAGAGAAGATGTTAGACAAGCACTCCATCTTATAGATAATCCTATTCTTAAATTAGATGCAGGAACAGAGGAAACATATAAAAGGATTAATAAACCAGTGTCTGCAAAATTCTTTGATATTGTAGGATATTTAAAAGAATTTGGAAACAAAGCTATCATTCAAACAATACTTCTAAGAAGTAAAAACAAAGCAGAGGAGATAAATAACACAACTCCACAAGAATTTAATACTTGGCTTAATATCGTAAAAGAAATAAAACCACGTCTTGTTATGCTATATGTTATAGATAGAGCAACACCTGATCCTGACCTTATACGTTTAGACAAACAAGAAATGGAACAATTCGCTGATAAAGTAAGGACCTTAGGAATAAAAACAGAATGTTATTAATGTTATGTATAACTTTTCTTCATTAGAAACTTGTTTTATTCCTAAAAAAATGTGTAATTTTGCAACTTTTTAAATAACTAAATGTAAAAACACTTAAAATAAAGTATAGATAAGAGATGAAGAAAGTTTTTAGTATATTTTTGCTTAGTGTAGTTGCAACATTTTTTGCTTATTCTCAGCAAAAAGACGGTTTTAAATTTATTGGTTATATACAAAGTCAAGTAGAATTTGCCGGTATAGACGGTACAACTTTCACAGGAACGGCTTACAATCCAGACAGAGATGGGAAAGATTTCTACACTCGTGCAGGTGTAAGAAGAGGACTTTTGCATTTTGAATTTACTAAAGGAAAAGGCAAAGGAGTTTTTGAAGCAAATATAAGAGAAGCAGGCTTTCTTCCTCTTTTAGCCTATTGGGAAGTTACTCCATATGATTGGCTTTCTTTCCGTGGAGGTTTAATGAGTGTTGGTTATGGAAATGAAATAGAATACTCCTCTTCCAACATGGAAACAATGGAACGTTCTCTTATGGCAAGAAAACTATTTCCTCAAGAACATGATTTTGGATTTACAGCAACTCTGAAAGCCCCTTTTAGTGATAAACGTCATTCTTTAAAGCTTTCTCTTTCTGCTATGTCTGGTAATGCTATAAACAAAATAGCAGACCCTACTCCAAATTTTTTATCTCATTTAAAATATGACTACAAAGAAGGTAACACCTCTTGGGGAGTTGGATTATCTTACTATGAAGGAAGAACAAATAATGCAGATTCCGTTTGGCATGTAGTTAAAAACAACGCTTGGACAAATCAAGCAGTGGAGACAAATCAAAGAAACGCAAGAAGATACTTTGGAGCAGAATTTCAATACAACACAAAAACATCTTGGGGAAGAACATCTTTAAGAGGTGAGTGTTCATTTGGTAAGCAACCAACGAGATTAAACAATTTTGCTTCTCAACAAGACAACTCTTATAATATTGCTAATCCATTCTCTTACGATAGGAAATTCTTTGGTGCTTTTGTTGTATATACTCAACAAATCGCACGCACCCCTCTTAACATAGTATTAAAATATCAATACCTAAATCAAAACACAGAAATATCAAGCGAAAAGGTTCAAAACGTTGCTGATCTTGCTTATAACAATATAGGCATAGGCTTTATGTATCAATTTAATGAGCAAATACGCTTACACTGTTTGTATGACATTTACAAAAACAAAGCAAATAGTTACATAAAAGATTTGAACGATAATATCCTTATGGTCCGTTTGCAGTATAAATTCGTATATTAAACAAACAACAAAAACAAAATAATTAATACTAAAAAATAAAATAATATGTATAAAAATTATCCTGGCTTCCAGTTGGTTGAAGCCATATATAAGTTAGGACAGGAAAAGAAATTTCATATTTCCCGCCGACTAAAAAGAATTATAGAAGCTGCTATAATTATTGCAGTTACTCTATTCTTGTGGAATGCTCCTGCAAGTATGTATGGAATAGAAGGGCTTACAATTATCCAACAAAGAATTATTGCTATCTTTGCTTTTGCTACTCTTATGTGGATATTTGAACTTGTTCCTGCTTGGAGTACTTCTGTTGCAATTATGGGACTATTGCTTCTATTCACTTCTGATAGTGGAGTAAAGTTTATGGTAGATGAAGAAACTGTTGGACAACTTCTTTCTTACAAAAGTATAATGGGTTCTTTTGCTGACCCTGTTGTTATGTTGTTCATAGGAGGTTTCGTTCTTGCTATTGCTGCTACAAAGACAGGATTAGATTCACAAATGGCTAAAGTTCTTTTGACTCCTTTTGGAAAGAAATCAGAGAATGTACTTTTGGGTTTTATTCTTATTACAGGTTTATTCTCAATGTTTGTATCTAACACTGCAACTGCTGCAATGATGCTTACATTCCTTACTCCTGTATTTAAGCAACTTCCTCCTGAAGGTAAAGGTAGAATATCAATGGCATTGTCTATTCCTATTGCTGCTAACATTGGAGGTATGGCAACACCTATTGGTACTCCTCCAAATGCGATTGCTTTGAAATATCTTAATGATCCAGATGGATTAAATATGAATCTTGGTTTCGGAGAATGGGTCGCATTTATGTTACCTTTAACTGTTGTCCTTTTATTTATAGGTTGGATAGTTCTAAGAAAACTTTATCCATTTACACAAAAAACAGTTGAGCTTCACATTGAAAGTACAATGAAGAAAGATAGAAAAACATACGTTGTAATCGTTACTTTCATAATCACTGTTTTACTATGGATGTTTGATGCTTTCACAGGAATAAATTCTTACACTGTTGCATTAATTCCATTTATTGTCTTTGCTATTACAGGAGTTATAGATCGAAGAGACTTAGAGGAAATCAACTGGAGTGTTATCTGGATGGTAGCAGGTGGTTTTGCTCTTGGTTATGCTCTTAATGGTTCTGGTCTTGCAAGCAATGCAGTAGCAAGTATTCCTTTCGGTAATTTCTCTCCTATATTAATATTGTTGATTTCTGGTTTAGTATGTTATGCTTTGTCTAACTTTATTTCTAACTCAGCAACTGCTGCATTGTTGATGCCTATTCTTGCTGTTGTTTGCACAGGTATGGGAGATAAATTAGGAGCAATAGGTGGTACTCCTACTGTTTTGATAGGTATTGCTATTTCTGCTTCAGCTGCTATGATTCTTCCTATTTCTACTCCTCCTAATGCTTTGGCTTTCTCTACTAATCTTGTTAAACAAAAAGATATGGTAAAAGCTGGTATTATAATGGGTGTAGTTACCTTGACTATTGGTTATGCATTATTACTATTCTTAGGCAAAATGCACTTAATATAAATTTAGTAAAAAACAATAAAAATCTGCACCTTAACACAATAAAAAAAGAAATATATAGTTATAGATGTGGATTAAAAAATATAGTTATAAATTAAAAAATTTTATTAAACAAAATGGCAGAATTCAGAAAAGAAAGCGACCTTATTGGCGAACTTAACGTTCCTGTAGATGCTTTATACGGAGTACAATCTCTTAGAGGTTTTAATAATTTCAAAATTTCAGGTGTTCCTATGAACGCTTATCCTAATTTTATTAAAGGTTTTGCAATTACTAAACATGGTGCTACTATTGCTAATCACGCTCAAGGAAAACTTACAGACGAACAATTTAAAGCAATGGTTCAGGCTTGCGAAGAAATGAAAGAAGGTAAGCTTGATCAATATTTCTTGAGTGATATGATTCAAGGAGGTGCTGGTACAACTGTTAATATGAATGCAAATGAAGTTATTGCTAACCGTGCATTACAAATAATGGGACACAAACCAGGTGAATATAAATATTGTTCTCCTAATGATCACTCTAATGCTTCTCAATCAACTAATGATGCTTATCCAACAGGATTCCACTTTGGACTTTATCTTGAAAGTGAAAAACTTATAAAAGCTATCAATGATTGTGCTGAATCATTGGAAAAGAAAGCCAACGAATTCAAAAACATCGTTAAGATGGGTAGAACACAATTACAAGATGGCGTTCCTATGACTTTAGGTCAAAGTTTTGGTGCTTTTGCAACTATGCTTAGAAAAGCTGCTAAAGATGTAGCAAAAGTTAGAGAAAACCTTTTGGAAGTTAATATGGGTGCTACTGCAATAGGTACAGGTATCTGTGCAGAACCAGGATATTCAGAACTATGTATTAAAGCTCTTAGAGATATAACTGGTTGGAACGTTACTTTAGCAGAAAACTTAATAGAAGCTACTCCTGATACTTCTGTTCTTGTTGGCTTATCAAGTGAATTAAAACGTACTGCTCTTAGAGCAATAAAGATTTGCAACGACTTACGTCTTATGGGTAGTGGTCCAAGATGTGGTTTAGCAGAAATTCATCTACCAGAAATGCAACCAGGTTCATCTATCATGCCAGGTAAAGTAAATCCTGTTATTCCTGAAGTTATGAACCAACTTTGCTACAAAGTAATAGGTAATGATACAACCGTTATGCTTGCAAGTGAAAATGCACAGTTAGAACTTAACGTTATGGAACCTGTTGCTGTTTATTGTTTATTCGAAAGCATCAACCTATTAACTAATGGTTTCAATACATTACGCACTCTTTGCATCGATGGAATAGAAGCAGACGAAGAAAACTGCAAAAACTTCATCGCAAAAGCTATTGGTACTGTTACTGCATTGAACCCTTACATTGGTTATAAAAACAGTACAAGAATAGCTAAAATAGCAAAGAAAACAGGTAAAGGTGTTTATGAGATAGCTTTAGAGAATGGCGTTCTTACAAAAGAACAACTTGATACTATCTTTGCTCCTGAAAATATGATTAAGCCTGTTAATCTTCCAATAAAAGCAGATCAAGATAAGATAATGGAAACTTTGGAAGGAATACTTGCAAAATTATAATTTATTAATCTTTTCATTGAAACGGAAGGCAGATATAATATATGTCTGCCTTTTGTTTTAAATAAATATTAAAAAAATGTTATCCATTCTTGTCCCTATATATAATCATAGTATAATAGAACTTGCTAAGCAGTTGGTTTCTCAATGTTCTAACAATAAGATAGAGTGTGAAATTATTTTCACTGACGATTGTTCCAACAATAAACAAATAGTAGAAACTAATTCTTCAGTAAGTGCTATGCCAACTGTAGAATATACTGTACTTAAAGAAAACTTAGGACGTGCAAAAATACGCAATTTTCTTGCAGACAAAGCAAAGGGAGACTGGTTGTTGTTCTTGGATTGCGATTGTTTGCCATGTAATTCTGAATTCATCATTAATTATCTTGCACAAGTTGGTAACGCAGATATTATTTGTGGTGGAACAAAATACAATAACAAAAATCAACTCACCAAAGATTATTTTCTTCATTGGAAAAACGGAAAGCAAAGAGAAGAAGGAAGACATCATTTCACTACAAACAATTTCCTAATAAAAAAACAAGTATTTGAAAAAGTAAGATTTGATGAAGAAATAAAAGGCTACGGACACGAAGATACTCTCTTTGCTTGTGAGGTAAAGAAGAACAATTATAAAATAGCCTTTATAAACAATCCTGTAGAACATTTGGGATTAAAAACTACAGATAACTTCATTGAAGATACTATAACCGCAAGTCGTAATCTTGCAATACTATATAATAACCTACAGTATAAAGAAAACTTAAAAGACATTTCTTTAATAAAAACTTATGAGAAGTTAAATTCTTTACACCTTGTTAATACATATTGTAAAATAGTATCCTTATTCAATAAGATTCTTATGAAACAATTGCATTCCAATCGTCCTTGTTTAAAGTTCTTGGATATAATAAAATTATATAACTTCTGCAATTGTGTAAATAAACTTACCGAAACAATAAAAGCATAAAACTAAACAACAAAGCAAATACGCATGTTATACTTGTGATAAGTATTGCAGGGCGTGCAAAATGCTTTGACGAAAGAAAGACATTTTCTTTTTCTGCCTCTTCTATTACTATAAGATTGGCCATCGCTCCAACTATAGTAAGATTCCCTGAAAGAGTAGATGCAGATGCAAGTGTTAGCCATAATATTTCGCTATGTGCTATATTCATCAAAGGAAGCATAAAAACAGTATAAGGAACATTGCTTAATACCTGAGAAAGTAAAATAGATAAAGCAAATAAAATAAGAATAGAAAGCATATTCTCTTGTAGTGATATATTAAAGATAAAATCCAACACTCCACTTTGTTTTATGCCTGCAACAAGAATAAATAAACTTGCAAAAAATATCAATAACGAAAAATCAACTCCTTGTAATACTTCCTTAGATTTGTGTTTAGAAAGTAACAGAATGATTGACGCTCCTGCTATTGCTATAATAGGAATAGATAATCCAAGTATCTTTCCGAAGAAAAAACCTACCACCACTAAACCAAAGACAATCAGAGATAACCTCATCTTCTTTAAATCTTGCTTTGAGTTGTCTTGTTGTGAAGGATTGATACATGTATTATCAGAAAATATATCCCTATTTGTTTTCTTTATCACAAAAATAATTACGAACATAGACAACAACGCAATAGGCAACATACAAATCATAAACTTCGCATAACTAATATTAGAAGCAATGCCTATTATCATATTTTGAGGATTACCTGTTATTGTCATCAAAGAGCCAGCATTTGCAGAAAATATCTCTCCAAGAAGAAAAGGTATCGGGTTTATTTTAGATTGTCTGCATATATTAATAATGACAGGTGTAAAAAGCAAAACAACAGCATCATTAACCAAGAAAGCAGATGCAAAACCTGTAATAAATACTATAACACCTAACAAAGCAGTGGTGTTTCTTGCATGGGAAGTTGTTGTATAAGAAATAAACTCAAAGAAACCATCAAGTCTTAGCACTGAAATAATTATCATCATGCCTAAAAGCAAGACAATAGTATTAAAATCTATACTCTTTATTGCAAAATCAAAGTCTATAACTCCACAAACTACCATCAACACTGCTCCAACAAAAGCAAACGTTTTTCTGTCTAAATTTATTAAAGGTAGTTTATTGAAGATTATTCCCAAATAGGTTACTACAAATATCAATAAAGCTATTATTTGGTTACTTGTCATCTTTAAAGAACTATTATTGCTTTTTTAAACATCTGACACTTCTACCAAAAGCACGGAAACCATAAACAGTTACATTTGTAGTTATCTCTGTTTTATTGAAATCTATGCAAGAAGAGAGACCTCTTGACTTCGCATCTCCTCCCCAATAATATCCTCGCATTCCTTGATAATGTATATCTCCTGAGTAAGCATTCCTTAAACCAGCACAAGGAAGTTTTATTTCTCCACCAGCAACACTTAAATAATAAGCACCTGTTCCTGTCGGCTTTATCTCTGCTCCTAAGGCTAAAACTGCTCGCCATTCTTTTTCTGTTGGTAAGCGATAACCACAAGGACAAGGATTATTCGTTTGTCCATCATTCCACAAATCATCTTTTGGAGAAGAGATCCAATCATTTGCATGAGAGTAATCAATTATAAACTTTTTGGTTGTAGTAATAAAGTTTGGAGATATTTTCATAATAGTATCAGATAAGCGTTTTTCATGCCCATCTGTCGCCCTACCCCATTGATACAAATCTCCCCAAGAATCTGAAGAAGTAACATCTTCACTTAAAGCTCCAAGATTTCTATCCAAAAATATAAGTATTCCCTCTGAAGTTTGAATAGGAGGAAGTTCATAATAAACAAAGGAACCATTTTCAGTTACAATAGGCTTTGTAAAACCATCATCATATCCTTGAGAATAAACACTTGTTACTATAAATAGAAATGATATATATAATATTCTTTTCATTATCAATTATTTTTGTTTTTTTTAAACAAGGTGCAAAATTACTAAAAAACGTTAAGTCGGCATAAGAAAAATTTAATTTCTTCTTACCAAATTTAATTTTGTTTTACTAAATACTATTTTCGTTTTTTTGAAAATAATGAATTTTAACGCTAACCTGGTATAGACAAAGAAAACGAGTGGACATTAACATTAGCACTTTTTTTTAAGATAAAACTTATTTTATTTTGTCTATACAAAAAAGATTTGTAAATTTGCGGTTCGGGTCTAAGTATTGCTTTTAGTTAAAGTTTTATACTACGAAACTAGAAATTTTTTAACTTAATTTATAAATTAAAATTTAATAAAATGAAAAAGTTATTTATATTTATGCTAATGGCGATAATAATGTCCATTAGCGGATGGTCGCAAGAAGTTGTAACCATCGGTACGGGAACAGAGACACAGAGTTATGCTCCTGTGTATCCTTATTACGACTATTCAGTCAGTCAGACATTATATCTTACAGAAGATATAAATATGGCGGGAAACATTACAAGCATTGCTTACTATAGCAGTAGCACTTGTAATGGAAGGGACGTTAAGATATATCTTGCAACAACAGATGTGTCAAGTTTAACGACTGCCATAGGAGAAGAAAATATGACATTGGTCTTTGATGGAACCGTTTCGTTTGTTTCTTCTGGCTGGACTACAATAGAATTAGATGAGCCCTTTACCTACGATGGCACAAGCAATTTAGTTGTAGGAGTAAAAGAGGTTACAGGCCAATGGATAAATTCTTATCCTTCTTGGACATCTACTTCAGCATCTGGTCGTTGTTTGTATAAATATCAAGACGGTACACCGCTTAATTTTAGTAACGCAACATACACTCTAAGTAAATATCCTAACATTCAATTAACAATTACTCCAGCTGGAGAAGATTTTTGTTATGCACCAGCATCAGTAACAGTTGGAGATATTTCTGCTAATTCAGCAACAGTTACTTGGGTAGCAAATGAAGATGAATCTCCAATTAATCTACAATACACTTTAGCAAGTGATACAGAATGGGAAGAAGCTATAACATTGACTGGTCTTTCTTCTCTTAGTGAAGAATTAACTGGCTTGACATCAAACACTGCATACAAAGTAAGAATACAGTCTGATTGTGGCTATGAAAACCCTTCTTCTTGGAAAAACGCTACATTCCGTACAGAATGTGATGTTGTGGAAGGACCTACAGAGGACGAACCTTGGTTTGAAGATTTTGAATCTTATATAGGAGACGGACAACAATCTTTCTTCTGTTGGGCTACTCCTGTTGTAAATAATGGTCCTTTTGTTTATTGTGGTCATTCTCCTTCTTGTCATTCTGGTAGTAACTCAGCTGAGTTTAAAGGTTCTGCTAATGTTGTTGTTCTTCCAGAGTTTTCAGAAGATATTCACAATCTAAGACTTACTTTCTGGACAACAGCAACAAGTACTTCTAATGGATATGTTAGAGTGGGAGTTATGTCAGATGCAGCAGATACTAACACATTTGAACTTGTAGGTGTTTGTGATACTCCTGCAAATAGAGGTGGTTCTGGTTCTACTGGCAATGGTAACCTACAAGGACCTTTTGATTTCAATACTGTTGAAGCAGAAAGTGGTAGAATAGCAATTATCTATGTTTCTACTACATCTGCTACTGATTCTTGGAACTTAGATGATTTCACCGTTTCTATTATCCCTGCTTGTGCAGAACCTACATCTTTCACCGCAACTGCTCCTGCTGGACACAGTGTTAATCTTGCTTGGACAAGTGAAGCAGAAAGTGTTACAGTTGCATACAAAGCAAGTACAGATGAAGATTGGACAGAAGTTACAGGTGTTACAGAAAATCCTTATACCCTTACAGGTCTTGCACCAGAAACAGCATACACTGTTAAAGTTGGTGTAGATTGTGGAACAAGTATGGCTTGGTCAGTAGAAAAAACATTCTCAACAACTGTTGCTTGTCCTGCTCCTACAATCACAGTAAGTGGAATAACTGAAGAAGGAGCAACACTTACCTGGAATGGTGATGCAGTAGAATACACTGTAAGATATAAGGTTTATAGTGCAACAGAATGGGAAGAAACAACTGTAAACGAAAACACAATCACTTTACAAAACCTTAACCCTTCTACTGTTTATAATATAGAAGTTATAGCAAACTGCGGTATAGAAGATGGTCTTTCTCAAGCAGGTACTACTTCTTTCCGTACAGAATGTGTTACTGTCATAGTAACTAATGCTAATTCATTTACTGAAGACTTTGAAACACTTACTTCTACTGACTTCGGTTGTTGGACAGAAGAAGCCGTTAGTGGTTCTTATCACTGGACAATTAGTACTTATGGTGGAAGTAAAGTGGCTTATAGATCATATTCCAATGGTTCAAGTAGATTAATCTCTCCTATTTTAGATATATCTGGATTAAATTCTCCTTATCTTTCTTATAATTGGGAAGCTCACAATTGGTCTTCATACGAGGACTCTATCTATGTTTATTATAGAACAAGTGCAGAAGGTGAATGGGTAGAACTTGCAGCTCATGGTTCTAATGCAGGTGATGGAATATCTGCTGTTACTCAATTCAACTCTGTTGCTTTACCAGAGGCAAGTGAAACATATCAAATAGCATTCCTTGGAGTAGGTAACAATGGTTATGGTATGGCAATAGATAATGTTACTGTACAAAATGTAGAATGTGCTGCTCCTTCAAATGTTGTTGTATCTAACATTACAGTAAACTCTGTTGATGTTGCTTGGGAAGGTGATGGCGATGTTGTTGCATACAAAACAAATGCCGAAGAAGATTGGACAGTAGTTTCTGTTACATCTAATCCTGCAACAATAGACAATCTTACCCCTTCTACTGTTTATCTTATAAAAGTTGGTTTAACTTGTAACAGTGGAGAGGCTTCTTATTCTCAACAAACATCATTCAGAACAGAATGTATAGCTATTTCAGAATTTGCTTACAACGAAAGTTTTGAAGGTTTAACAGATTCTGACTTTGGCTGTTGGACAAATAATGGATTTATGATTAATGATTATGGTGCTCAAGAAGGTAGTGATTTTGCATACTCTTCTGCAAGTTACTCTGCATCTATCAGTTCTATTGTTTCTCCTATCTTTGACTTAACAAATGTTGAACATCCTTTCGTTACTTTCTACTACGTACTAAGTGGTTCTTCTGTTAATTTATCTGTTTATTACAGAACAAACCCTGGAGAAGAATGGACTATTCTTGGTTCTCCTTACACAGAAAGTAATTCAGATTGGGCTTTTGAAACATTAGCTTTACCTAATCCATCTGCAACTTATCAAATAAAATTTGAAACAAATTTAAGTTGGTATTCTAATGTAGGTATAGACAATATCTCTATACTTAATATTGATTGTGCTGCTCCAAGTGGAATAGTTATAGGTAATATTACAGGACATACTGCTGAGATTTCTTGGCTTGGTGATGCAACGGTAGTGGAATATAAGACTGCTACAGATGAAGATTGGGTAAGTGTTCCTGTTTCAGAATCACCTGAAACTATCACAGGCCTTAACCCTACAACAGCATATACTCTTAGAGTAGGCCTAGACTGTGGCACTGGTGAGATATCTTATTCACAAAATATTACATTCACAACAGATATTGCTTGTCCTGCTCCTATTGTTTCAGTTAGCAATGTAACAGAGACTACTGCAACTGTTTCTTGGATTAGTGAAGCTCCAAATGCTGTTCTTCGTTATAAATTATCAGGTACTGACACTTGGATTGAAGAAGACATAGCAGTATCAGGAAACTCTTATGATTTAACAGGCCTTACTTCTTCTTCCTCTTATATAGTAGAAGTTGCTGCTCAATGCGAAGGTGAAGAGACTCCTTCTCCTTATGGTTCAAAATCATTTAACACTGCTTGTGGTATTATAGCTTCTCTTCCTTGGTTTGAAGACTTTGAAAGTTATACTCAAGATGGTCAAAATCAATTTGTATGTTGGGCTACTCCTATAACAGATGCAACATATGATGGACCTTTTGTTTATGGTTATTATTCTCGTTCTTGTCACTCTGGTGGTTATTCTGCAGAAATGAAAGGTGCAAGCAATATGGTTGTTTTACCAGAATTTGCTGAAGATATACATAACCTAAGACTTACATTCTGGACTACTGCAACAAGTACTTCTGTAGGAACATTGCAAGTAGGTGTTGTAACAGATTCTGAAGACCCAACAACATTTGAACTTGTAGGCACTTGTGTTACTCCTGCATCAAGAGGAAACCAAGACAATGTTGCTGGCAATGGAAACTTACAAGGACCTTTTGACTTTGCTACCGTTGAAGCAACAAGTGGTAGAATAGCATTGAAATACACTTCTACTTCTCCAAGTAATTCTTGGAACTTAGATGATTTTACTGTTGATGTTATCCCTGCATGTGCAGAACCTACAGGCTTAACTGTTTCTAATGTTGCTGGTCATTCTGCTACTCTTTCTTATGTAACAACTGCAGAAGGTGTAACAGTAGCATACAAAGCAGACGGTGATGATGACTACACTGAAATAACAAATGTAACAGAAAATCCTTATACTCTAAGTGGTCTTGCACCTGAAACACATTACACTGTTAAAGTGGGTAAAGTTTGTGAAGACAATACAACAGCTTGGTCTTTCACTCAAGGTTTCACAACAACTATTGCTTGTCCTGCTCCTACAATGACACTTAGCGGAATAACTTCATCTTCTGTTACTATCGCTTATACAGGTGATGCAGAATCATACGAGTTAAAGTACAAAACAAGTGAAGAAACTGAATGGACAGAACAGACAATAACAGAAAATCCTTATACTCTTGAGGACTTAGCTGCTGGCACTGCTTACACAATAGAACTTAGAGCAAATTGTGGAGATGTAGATGGTATGTCTCAAGCAGCTACAGCTTCATTTACCACTGCTTTTGAAAACCAATACGAAGTTGGAACAGAATCATATACAACATCTTACTCTCCTGCTCATATTCTTTACAACTATTCATTAACTCAAAACCTATACACAGCAGAAGAAATGGCTAATATACCTGCAGGTAACATTACCACTGTTAGTTTCAAACGAGTTTTAGGTAACGATAACGTAAATCGTACATGGAGAATATCTATGGCTGAGGTAGAAAACACAGTATTATATAATAGCGGTGTTTCTCCTATTGCTGCAACAGAATTCACAGAAGTATATAATGGTCCTGTAACAATAGCAGGAGATTGGTTCAATATTACTTTAACAACTCCATTTGCATATACAGGAACAAACAACCTTGTAGTTATGGTAAGTGATGAAACAGGTTCTTGGGTTTCTTCTGTTTCTTATGCAGCAGAATCAGGAGCTTCAGATAAAACCATCTACAACTATTCAGATAATGGCCTTAGACAGATTTCTGATTTAAATAATAGCACAGCACGTCCTATTATTAGATTTATTGTTCTTCCTGGTGATACTCCAGAACCAGTTCAACCAACAGTAGCAACTCTTGCAGCAACAGATATTGCTCAAACAACAGCTACTCTTAATGGTTCAATAACAGATGAAGGTAACCAAACAATAACTGCACAAGGATTTGAATGGAGAGCAACATCTGCAACAGAATACACTACTGTTTCTGCAACAGGAACA
>JBGUWU010000028.1:0-41586 GCA_045221575.1 Bacteroidales bacterium | reverse complement strand
ATCGGAATATTTTTCTACTTTTACAGTATTAACATACGGCTGAAAAGTACTTAAATCTCTTTCAGAACTATTAACTATTCCTTGCATCTGTGCAAAAAGATTTGTTTGCAAGAATAATGCTAAACAAACTAAGATAATAATGTTTTTCTTCATAGTATTATATCTTTAGTTGTAAATAATATCATCGCCACAAATTTACAAAAAAAAATAATATACTGCAAATTATTTTTTTTAAATTGTTTATTTGAAAAATTTTTATTAACTTTGCAGAAAATAATCGGTGGTTTTAAGTAAAGTTTTTGCAAAGACAATAATATTTACTTTAAACCACAACGAGTAGCAAAGACTGCTAAATAGTTCCCTTAAAAACTATTTTCTATAACTTAGAATCACTGTATTATTTTTTGACAATAAGGCAAAAAGACTTGATTTTCGTACAAAAAGATCAACTCTTTTTTCACAAAGACTTGGTTTTTATAAACAAAAACGACGTTTTTATCTATAAAAAACAAGGTTTTAGCATACGAAAACGGCGTTTTCGTATTTGAAAAGCTCGTTTTTGAACAAAAGATGCCTTATCTCCTCTTAGAAAAACTTATTTTCTAAGAGGAGGTAGGTTATTTACCTTATAATAAAGCATATCCTTTTAAAAAATTTTCAAATCCATTTAAGTTTAATTCACTTTTCTCATATAAAATTTTTGTTGTATTTTTGCAAAAACAATATAACGTATATGTACACAGAAAATAATAGTTACGAATATCGTCCTCAAGGTTTTAATATCTTACCTATAGTTTGCAAAAACATATTAATAATAAACATACTACTGTATTTGCTTAGCGTTGTCTTGGAGATGCGAGGCATTGACTTGACTAATGTCTTTGGATTACACTTTTTCCCAACTAAGAGTTTCCACTTTTGGCAACTTATCACCTATTCATTATTCCATGGCAGTTTCTCTCATTTGTTTTTCAATATGTTTGCCGTATGGATGTTTGGTAGCGTATTAGAAAACATCTGGGGAAGCAAAAGATTTCTGATTTATTGTATCATAACCGCCATAGGTGCTGCAATAATGCAAGAGATCACCTATTATTTCATGTATAAGGATATTCTTAACGGCGTTTATGATGGAGTAAGATTGATTGGCAGTGGCACAGAAAGACTTGTATCAAACGAAGTATATCTTAACCACATCAATTGTATTGGTGCGAGTGGTATATGTTTCGGCCTTTTATTAGCATTCGGAATGATGTTTCCTAACAACTATATTTATCTTTATTTTCTTGTACCCATCAAAACAAAATATTTTGTTGTAGGATATATGCTTTTAGAACTTTTCAACGGAGTGTTTGCAACCGCAGATGGTGTTGCTCATTTTGCGCACCTTGGAGGAGCATTGGCAGGCTTGTTCCTTGTCCTTTATTGGAGAAAAAAAGCAAATCGATACTTTTAACCAAAGTCTGAATTATATGGCCAAGTATAAAAAAGGAGAATATAGGGATCAGTTCGTTATTGCCTACATCACCGATTTCAACAACTACAAAAACATAATCCGTTGGGCAGAAAAATTTGCTAAGATGTTGAAAAAGGGGATTATCCTCTTACATATCTCTGACGAGAGATATACAAACATTTCCACACAAGAAGCATCTAAACGTTTAGAAGAAATAAACCAAGAAATAGATATTCCTTATACTCATTCCTTTGCTGCCTTAAAAGGTAAGACAAGAGATATTATTCATTCCACAGGAGAGATATTAAACGGAGTAATGATTGTTTCTGCTTTGGAAAGCAAGGTTAAGGACAGAGCAAATCCCATTTCTGTCGATGATATTATAAAAAACTTCTACTCTTCCCGTATTGCTTATTTTATTTTTAACAACACTGACATAGAAAACAACGATTTCAAAGAAGTTGTTCTAAGCATGGACTCGCTAAAAGAAAGCAAGGAAAAAGTACTTTGGGCTTCTTATTTTGGAAGGTTTGCTAATTCAATAGTAGATATTTATTATCATAGATACAGAGATGAATACCTGCAAAAACAACTTAATCTTAATATCGGCTTTGCTAGAAAGATGTTCAAAAACTTTAAAATAGAAACACGTAATATTCATTCTCTCAACAGAAAAACTCAAACCGATGTTCAAGCTTTGGCTTTTGCTGAGAAAGAAAACAGGAGTTTGTGTATATTTCAGACCACTGCCAACAAAGGTTTCTTGGAGTTCTTCTTTGGTTTGCCCGAAAAGAAAGTTTTAATCAACCTTGACAAAGTCCCTGTCCTTTTCTTGAATAGAAGAGATGATATTTTTGTTATGTGTGAATAAAGTTATAAATTTGCAGATGTAAAAAAGAAAGCCTTATGAAAAGAACATTGAGTTTTATTATTTCGTTACTTGTCTGTGTTTCTTTGTTTGCCCAAAGTAGCACCTTTAATATATTGGTACATGACCGCACTCATTTAAAAACACGTGAAGAATATTCCAAGAAAATCCTCTTCCCAATAAAAGACAAACAAATAAAAAATATTACTTTGGACTTTTCTTTGAACTGTCCTGAGCATAAATGTTCTGATTGGGATTATTCTATAAATATAATACTTAGAAAAGTACAGGGCAAAGACACTCTTAACTTTCAACTTGGAAGAATGATTACCCCATATTCAGGTTGGTACAATCAAGGAGCAAAAGCCAGCACTTGGGATTATCATCTTAAATGGAATATTACAGAATATCTGCCTTTGATGAAAGACAGTGTAGATATAGTTATCAGCTTTGAAGGTTACCAAGATGGTTTCCTTGCTTCAACAAACTTTATCTTCACAGAAGACAAGAAAGAAAAGGCTGACAAATTCATAGATGTAGAGAACGTTTATTTCGGATATTATCCTTTTGGCAGAGAAGACAGCACAATAGACGAGTTTCTACCCCAAAGAACTATATCTATTCCCAAAGGAACTAAGAAGGTGTTAGCACGTATGACTGTTTCTGGTCATGGTGGCGATGGTTTGAATGCAGCAGCTGAGTTTTTGGAGAAAGCATACTACTATAAGGTTAATAACAACTTGGTTGCAAAGCAAAGTGTTTGGAGAAATGACTGCGGTTGCAACCCTATTCAACCACAAGGCGGAACCTGGATTTACAATCGTGCAGGCTGGTGTCCGGGAACAAAGGTTAATGAGTTCTATTACGATTTAACTCCTTATATAAAAGACGATAAACTGTCTATTGAGTTGAGTTTTGATTACTATAATGGACATAACACAGGCGATGCCGGCTATCAAATAGCAAATGACTTGTTTTTCATAAAAGATAACACCTACAATCATATTAACATTGAGGATAACAGAGAATATTTCCTAAGATCTATCGCTTTACCTACTGAGTTTATACTTGTTTTTAAGACTAATGCAGACGCAAGAGATAAATGGTTTATAGCAAAGACAGAAAGAGATGACAAAGCTAAGCTTGGCTTTGTTCCTGGTAAGAAATATTATGAACAGACTCAATTTGACACAGAAAAAATCTACACCCACAGGATAAAACTTCAAGAAGGTGATTCTTGTCTGTTTAGAGTAGAAGACACAGATTGCGATGGTCTATCTTGGTGGGCTAATCCTATGCAAAAAGATGGTTATATTTTGATTTACGATAAAGATAGCACTAATATTTTACATGCTTTTGAGCCCGATTTCGGTTGTTTTATCAATCAACCTTTTATTGTTACTGATGATAAGTTTGTATTACAACATAGAGAGAATAAACTTGTGGCATTACAAGATAAAGATAAGAAAGAGTTTCGTGTTTTATTCTTCTGTCCAATGAACTTTGAAGACAAAATGGATATTGTTATCAAAAACAGAAAGACAGGTGAAGAAGTATATAACAAAACCTTTGACTCAAAAAATAAACATGATATAACCATAGATTACAAAGACTTCGAAGATGGTTATTATTCTGCATGGATTTATTGCAATGGCTATTCAGAATACAAGATGTTTTCAAAAAGAGATTAATTTAAAAATATAGAAATAATATGCAAGCACTAATTAAAACAGATTATCATTTTAAAAATCAAAAATCTTATTACGAAGGCAAAGTTAGAGATGTTTATAACATTGAAGATAAATACCTTGCCATGATTGTTACAGACAGAATATCTGCATTTGATGTTGTCTTACCTAAAGGTATTCCTTACAAAGGACAGATACTAAATCAAATAGCAGCAAAGTTCCTTGACATTACCAAGGATATACTTCCTAACTGGAAGATTGCGACTCCAGACCCTATGGTAACTATAGGAAAGAAGTGCGAACCTTTTAAAGTAGAGATGATTGTCAGAGGTTATTTGGCTGGTTCTTCTTACAGAGAGTATAAAAACGGAGCAAGAACATTGTGTGGTGTTGCTTTACCTGAAGGAATGAAAGAGAATGACAAGTTCCCTACTCCTATCATCACTCCTACAACAAAAGCAGATGCCGGTCATGATGAGAATATCTCAAAAGAAGAGATAATAGCTCAAGGATTAGTCAGCAAAGAAGACTATGAACAAATAGAAAGATATGCTTTGCAACTGTTTGAAAGAGGCACAGAGGTTGCAAAACAAAGAGGACTAATACTTGTTGATACTAAATATGAGTTCGGAAAAGCAGACGGACAGATTTACCTTATAGATGAAATACACACTCCTGATTCTTCTCGTTATTTTTATCTTGAAGGTTATGAAGAAAGACAACAAAAAGGAGAGAAACAACGTCAATTAAGCAAAGAGTTTGTTCGAGAGTGGCTTATGGACAATGGTTTTCAAGGCAAAGAAGGACAAAAAGTGCCAGAAATGACTGATGAGATTGTCGAAAGTATCTCTAACCGCTACATAGAGCTATATGAACATATCACAGGCGAAAAATTCATAAAAGCTGACGAACATTCTAATATTGCAAAACGTATTGAAGACAACATCAACAATTGTTTAAATACTTTGTAAAAAGATTACTAAAAAAAGAACAGATATAGAAAAGAAGAGTTGGTGTTTTTGAGAGAAAACATCAACTCTTTTTAATAAACTTTAAGTTTTTTATATTTTTATATCAAAAAAATTTGTCATTTAAATAAAAGGTTGTACTTTTGCAAACTGAAAAAGGGGGAAAAGATGGTCTCTTGACCGAGTGGCTAGGTGCCGGTCTGCAAAACCGTTTACTCCGGTTCGAATCCGGAAGAGACCTCAAAAGAGTAAATCAAAACAATGGTCCCATAGCTCAACTGAATAGAGTACTTGACTACGGATCAAGCGGTTGAAGGTTTGAATCCTTCTGGGATCACAAAGAAAGAGAGGCAAGAAAATATCTTACTTCTCTTTTTTGTTTTATTATTTAGCCTCAGTTTATTCTTTACTCTCTTGCTTTGCTGTGTCATAAACAGGGATATTAAAACTTTGGAAAGTGTTAGGAAGTTTGCAAGTTACTCTTGTTTTCTTGCCATTGATAACATTTGCGAACTCTATAGTTGAAACAAAGTATTTAAGCATATTCTTTGCCTTCTGTTTATCAAAACGTACATCTCCAACAACAGGTATATTAATATCTTTAAGAAAAGCACGTGTTAAAAGAGGATAATATCCTTTTTGTTCTATGTGGATAAGGAAAAAGTCTTCTTCGCCCAAAGATAAATCTTCTATAGTTTTGTATTGTATAGTGTAAGGTGCATATCCTTCTTTTTCTGATAAAGATATATCGTATCTGTTTTTGCATTCTTGGAAGAAGAACTTTATTTTATCGTTCTTATGTTTTGGACGATTGCAACAAACAACATCAATTCCAAAGGTCATATTTTTTATTTGTTCTGACATTCTTTCATATGCAAACTTATTCTTAGAGAAAATGCAAAGCCCACTCTCGTATGTGTCTGGTGCGAAGATGATATAAACCGCAGCTTGTCGCATCTTTTTATGCACATAGCGTTTTACCTCAGTGAGCATATCTTCATTTTTCTTATCCTTTGGGTCAAATACTTTAATTCCATAGGATTTGCTTGTAATAAGTATGTTTTCGTCTTCATAAAGAACAGCAATATCTCTTTTTTCTCTTGCTATGTGCATTCCACCAGAGTATTTTCTGTAATCTATCGTTGTTCCTTTTTCAATCATATACTCAAAACTTTTTATACTTGCTCCTCCTATTGAGAAACAATTATAAAGTATCATTTTTTTAGCCTTAGTTACTGATACCTGAGGAAAATATTTCAACACAAAATTTAAAAGACTTATATTTTCTTTTACCTCTATTTTCATAAACTCTTTGATATTTCTTTATTTCTACGATTACTTGAACGCAAAAAACAATAAAAAATTACTTAAAATTTGAGATTTGTTTTCTCTTAACTATTAACATAAAAGAATATGGATTAAAAGAAACGTTTGTTTTTTAGTTTACAAGCAAGAATATTGATAACCACTATTGCGACCACGCATGCTAAAGTATCAACCAATAAATCCCATACAGAGAAATTTCTTTTAGCTGTATTGTATGTTATCTTCTGCAATACTTCTGTCATTAGTCCAAAAAGAAAAACAGAAATAAAAACGATATAACTAATCTTTTTGAAAGCATATTCCTTTATAAACTCTACGCAACGAAACAACAACCAAGTTTCGCCAAAAAACATTATAAAATGTACTACTTTGTCGGAATGCTTCCAAAGAACTATCTTGGGAGTAGCAGAGAAAACACTCAAAGGAAGCAAAAGCAGAGTTATTATACACAGAGTGCAAACAACAAAAAGGATATAATATGTCTTGGAATTTAAAAGATATTTGTTTTTCATTTGTTATGCACAAAAAAATAAGGACTTTGTTTTAGAGCAAAGCCCTTATTTGAATATAGTTTCTTAATATACAATATTAAAGTCCTATGTGTGCTGAATAAGCAGTAGCGTCCATAAGTTTATCTGCTTCTGATGCGTCTGTCATTTCTATTTTTATTATCCAACCTTCACCGTATGGATCTGTGTTAATAGCAGCAGCATTATCTTCTAAAGCAGCATTAACTTCTAAAACTTTACCTGAAACAGGCATCAAAAGGTCTGAAACTGTTTTAACAGCCTCTATTGAACCGAATGTATCACCTGCTGATAGTTCTTCACCTTCTGTATCTACATCAACAAAAACTATATCTCCAAGTTCATGTTGTGCGTAATCGCTAATACCAATGTATGCTTCATTTCCTTCTATTCTTAACCATTCGTGGTCTTCTGAATACTTTAAATTTTGTGGAATATTCATCTGTTTTTTGTTTTTATTAGTTTATACTTATTTTTTCTTTACCTAAGCTAAATACAGAGACTGTCTTTCTTCAAAGCCCCCCTATTTTCGCTTGCAAATTTACACTTTTTTTAGTTTATGCTATATATAAAAATCATTTTTTTTTATTTTTTTACAAATTTTGTTTGATAACAAAGGCCATCATCTTTTATATAAAGCATATAAACACCTTTCTCTAATGCAGATATATCTATCGTTTTACTATTTAGAGAAGAAGACATTAGTTTTCTTCCCATCATATCAAAAATAATAACTTCTCCATTAAAGATTTCTTTAGTCAAATACAAAACATCTTGTGCTGGATTAGGATAAACTCGCAAAGTATTCAATAATTTTGTATCGTTTAATCCCAAAACTACCTCCGCCATTTTAACTGCTTTATAAGTATTTATGTTTCCGTATCCCCAAATATCGTTAGGACAAACACCTGTATTGACGTTAGTGTCTGCTGTTTGAGTAATAATGTCTTTTATTTCATCTGGTGTAAGAAGAGGATTAGCCTCAAGCATAAGGGCGACACTTCCTGTTACCATAGGACAAGACATTGAAGTTCCAGAAAGAGCTGCAAAAGGATAATCTTTATCATTGAAAGGCACAGTTGCTGTTATATTAACATTTTCTGTTGTAAATGAAGATATAGAAGACATTATATCTTGACCTGGAGCAACAATTTCTGGCTTTAGATAAGGACACATCGTTGGACCTCTTGAAGAGAAAAGAGCTATAGTTGATGGTACATTTGCCCTTCTTATCTTGCTTGCTCCAACAGTTATTACCTTTTCTGCAACTGCTGGTTCGCTAATACCATATTCATCATTGCCTAAAAGATAACCTTCTTGTGAATCCATAAAATCATAACCCCAATTACCGACTCCTGTTGTTAAGCATGCAACATTCCAAGCATGAACAACACCTTGGTCTGCACTTACCACAAGAACAACATGTGTAAAGCTATTTGTCAGCTTTGTTTTTCTAACTTCCCAATCTACTAAGTATCTTCCATCTGAAGGGTAACGAGTAGAGGCTCTATATATTATTGTATCTCCATCTTGAACAACAAACATTGTATCTGCTATCACATCTCCATTACATATTAGCACCTCACTTTCATGTACTTTTATCCAATGTCTATCATAAACTTCTATCTTAGAAGTAAAGTTTGTATTACCTTCTCCCTGCAAAGTAATTGTTTCTCCCCAATAATTATTTGTACCTTCTGCGCCAAAACCTACTTCTGTTTTAACCGTATCTACAGGGTTTTCCACGTCTGAAAAGTCTGCTTTAATGTGAAATTTCTCTGTTCCATTGTTACCTGCTGAAGTTGTAAAAACAACGCTGTCGTTATCAGACATATCATTAATAAATTCATCTAACATTGAACTGCCGTCCATATAACCATACAAGTAAAGCCCCCAAGAATTGTTTATAACCAAACGTTTTCCTAAACTCTTTGCATAATTTTTCATCCAAACATAACCATCTAATACAGATGTTTCATCTGGTATCCAAGTACAGAACAACCATTTTGCTTCCGGTGCTATTCCTCTATAATCTGTTCCTACACCACTTCCTCCTGTTATTCCTGCAACATGAGTAGCATGGTATCCATATTTATATGTATTAGAAGTATCACATTGTGCTGTAAGAAGATTTTCTTGTCCTTCTATAAGTGTTCCATAAGTAAAGCCCTCTGGAGCAGGTCCTTGTTGTCTAAATTGATCCCATGCTGCCAAAATTCTATATTCCTGCTGAAGAGTATCATAAAAATTAGGATGAGTATAATCTATTCCCCAATCTGCTACTCCTATTATTACGTCTCTACCTGTATATCCCTGAAGTAAATCATTTCCATTCCAAACTTCTTCTACTTGCATAACAGTTCTTGACTTTTTAAGCATTGGCTGTGTTGCTTTACGAGCTGTTTCTATTTCTATTATAGAACTTTCTTCACAAAAACGTTCCAATTGTTCTGTGTTTAGTTTTAGTGTAACTACCCTTCCCTGACGAGAACCCAAAATAACATCATAATTTTTTAGGAAAGAAAGGTCATTTTCTCTATCTACTCTAACAAGGAGAGAAATATATTCCTTTCCATTAATATTATATAAACAAAACCTATCAGAAAAAGCATCTTTTAACGTAGGATTTGTTGTTTTTTGATGAGAAAGAAATGTATTAACTCCATTTCCTTTTATTGCTCCTTTATTTGGTCTATCTACATTTTGAGAAAAACCAACAAATACAGTAAGACTTAAACAAATAAAAACAGTTAAAACTCGTTTCATATCAATATAAATTTTTGTTAGGTCTGCAAAAGTAACAAATTTTATTGAAATAAAGAAAAATTTGCTCAATTCAAATTTATTATTGTAATTTTGCACGTCAAAAAAATTAAGGATTTTAACGTCTAACAAGACTAATATACATATATAAAAAGAATGGCTGATAATTTAGTAATAGTTGAGTCTCCATCTAAGGCTAAGACAATAGAAAAATATTTAGGGAAAGATTTTAAAGTTAAATCATCTTTTGGTCATATAAGAGATTTAGAGAAAAATAAATTAGGCATAGACATAGACAATGGTTTTAGTCCTGAATATATTATTCCCGATGACAAACAGAAAGTAGTAGCTGAATTAAAAAAAGAAGTAAAGACTGCAAAAACTATTTGGCTTGCCAGCGATGAAGACCGTGAAGGAGAAGCCATTGCATGGCATTTAAAAGAGACGCTTAATCTAAAAAACAAGGAAACTAAACGTATTGTTTTTAATGAAATAACAAAGACAGCAATACTTCACGCTGTTGAAAATCCAAGAGATATAGACATTAATCTTGTTAATGCACAACAGGCAAGAAGAGTATTAGACAGAATCGTTGGTTATGAAATATCTCCTATTCTTTGGAAAAAAATCAAGCCTGCTCTTTCTGCTGGTAGAGTGCAAAGTGTTGCCGTTCGCTTAATTGTAGAAAGAGAAGAGGAAATAAAAGACTTCAAAACAACAGAGAGTTTTAAAGTTTCTGCTCTCTTTTTTACGCCAAAGGGTAAAAGCATTTTAAAGGCAAATCTTAATAATAGATTCGCCACAGAAGAAGAAGCACTGACATTTTTAGAAGATTGCAAGACTGCTCTATTTAAAGTAGAATCAATAGAAAAACGTCCTGCTAAACAAGTACCTCCTCCTCCTTTTACAACATCTACCTTACAACAAGAAGCATCAAGAAAACTTGGCTTTTCTGTTCAACAAACGATGACTGTTGCTCAGCAACTTTATGAAGAAGGATTAATTACTTACATGAGAACAGATTCTGTTAATCTTTCTGATTTGGCTCTTACTATGGCCAAAGAAGAGATAATAAAAGAATATGGTAAAGAATATTTAAAAACAAGAAAATTTTCAACTAAAACAAAAGGAGCTCAAGAAGCTCATGAAGCTATACGTCCTACTCAACTAAACATAAAAGAATTACAAACAACGGACAGATATAAATCTCGTTTATATTCTCTTATCTGGAAGAGAATGATTGCTTCTCAAATGGCTGAGGCTAAATTGGAGAAAACAGATATTAAGATTTCTATCAGCAATAACAAGAATTACTTTAGTTCAAATGCCGAAGTAATATTGTTTGATGGATTTTTAAAACTTTACTCCGTCTCTGTTGATGACGAGGATGAAGAAAAACAAGAGAGTAATATAATACCAGAAATCAAACAAGGTGATTCACTAACCTTAAAGAGTTCTACTGCAAAGCAAAACTTTTCCAATCCTTCGCCTCGTTACAATGAAGCAACGCTGGTTAAAAAACTTGAAGACCTTGGCATTGGTCGTCCTTCTACTTATGCTCCAACTATCTCTACCATTCAAAAACGTGATTATGTAGAAAAACGTAACACACCTTCCAAATCAAGAGATATAAAGGTTATTGTATTGGAAAATGGAGTTATCAACAAAACAGAAGAACAGGAAAACTTTGGCAAAGAAACCAACAAACTTGCTCCAACTGACATAGGTATCATTGTTAATAATTTTCTTGTAGATAACTTTAAAGACATCTTAGACTATAATTTCACAGCCGAAGTTGAAGAACATTTTGATAAAATAGCACAAGGCAAAGAAGATTGGCACAAAATGCTATTAGATTTCTACACTCCTTTTAAGAAAGAAGTATCTTTCACAAAAGAACACTCTGAAAAACAAAAAGGAGAAAGGTTATTGGGTACAGACCCTAAAACCAAAAGAAATGTTTATGCTAAGATAGGTCGTTATGGCGCGATGATTCAAATAGGAGAAACGACCGACGAAGAAAAACCTTTGTTCTCTTCTTTACGTGATAATCAATCTATTTCTTCCATAACCTTGGAAGAAGCTCTTAGTTTGTTCTCTCTTCCTCGTAATCTTGGAACTTATAAAGATAAAGAAGTTCTTGCTTCCACAGGACGATTTGGGGCTTATGTTAAATGGGGAAATTTAAATATTTCTCTTGCAAAAGGAATGGATCCTTATACAGTAACATTAGAAGAATGTATTCCTTTGATAGAAAAGAAAATAAAAACAGATGAAATAAAAAAAGATCTGCCTAAAACTATTTGCACAAAAGATAACAAACCTATTGAATTAAAATACGGACGTTTTGGTTTGTATCTTACTTTTAATGAAGAGAACTTTAGAGTTCCCGCTGGAACTGATATATCATCATTTTCCAAACAAGATGCCTTGGATATAGTAGAAGGAAAGAAGAAAACGACTACAAAACAAGAACCTCTAAAAACATTTTCTTCAGGAGCGGAAATATTAAAAGGAAGATTTGGAGAATACATAAAATATAATGGTAAAAACTTCCGCATTCCTAAGGGAACAACCTATACTTTCCTTACAGAAGAAGAAGTAAATAAAATAATTAGTAATTAGAAATTAGAAATTTTCTTTTCATATAATTAGAAATTTTCATATAATAGGAAAATAAAAATTAACACAAATGATTAGTTTTATTATCGCTTTATTGTTATTAATTCTCGGCTATTTTACTTATGGAAAATTTGTTGAGAAGATTTTTAAAACAGATTACAATAGAAAAACGCCTGCCATCGCTAATCCAGACGGAGTTGATTATATTCCAATGCCATGGTGGAAATTGTTTTTAATTCAGTTCCTTAATATAGCAGGAACAGGACCTATTTTTGGTGCAGTGATGGGTATAATGTTTGGTCCTGCTGCATTTCTTTGGATTGTTTTCGGCTGTATATTCGGAGGGGCTGTGCATGATTTTATTTCTGCGATGATAAGTATAAGACAAAACGGTGCTTCACTCACAGAGATAGTTGGCTCACAACTTGGCAAGGCTGTGAAAACGCTTATGCTTCTCTTTACTATTGTTTTATTGGTTATGGTCGGTGCTGTTTTCGTTTCTCAGCCTGCAGCTCTTCTTCATGGTTTGGTTCCAACTATAAGTGTTACCGTATTTGCTATTATAGTCTTTTGCTATTATATCCTTGCTACGCTGCTTCCTGTTGATAAGATAATAGGAAAAATTTATCCTATCTTTGGATTTATCTTTATCTTCATGGCTCTTGGTCTTCTGTTCTCTATATTTAGAACAAATGCACCTATACCTGAAGTTTGGAATAATCTAAAAGATATGCACCCAAAAGGATTACCTATCTTCCCAATGATGTTTGTTTCTATTGCTTGTGGAGCTATAAGTGGTTTTCATGCGACTCAATCTCCTCTTATGGCTCGTTGCATTGAAAACGAAAAATATGGACGAAGGGTATTTTATGGAGCAATGATTACAGAAGGAATTGTTGCTTTGATATGGGCAGCAAGTGCTTCTTCTTTCTTTGCAGGTATGTTTCCTGATTGTGCTAACGGAATTGAAGCATTACAAAAATATTCTGCACAAGGACATGAAACTGCTGAGATAGTAGCGGCGATTTGTAAGGGCTGGTTAGGAACATTTGGAGGAATACTCGCTATAATTGGCGTTGTTGTTGCTCCTATTACAAGTGGAGATACTGCTTTACGAAGTGGTAGACTTATAATTGCAGACTTTCTTCACTTTGACCAAAAACCATTACTAAAACGTTTAGCTGTAGCAGTTCCTATGTTTGCTATTACTTTCCTTGTCATGAATCTGAAATCTGATGTTCTTTGGAGATATTTTGCTTGGAGTAATCAAACACTAAGTATTTTTACTCTTTGGGCTTGCACTGTGTATCTTTATAAAAACCACAAATACTTCTTTATAACTATTATTCCAGCGATGTTTATGACTGCTGTTTGTTTTACTTATATTCTTTCTGCACCAGAAGGATTTCATTTGAATTATTACCTAAGTGTTGGTTGCGGAATAGCGATGGCATTCGTCTTTTTAAGTATTTTCATCTTTTGGGCAAGAAAATATAAAAACTCTATAGCGAAACAATAAACAAAAAGATTGTGCAATAATTAAAGAATTGTACTTTATAAAACAAAACGGTGTTTCCATTTTTAAAAACACCGTTTTGTTTTAATAATAACTTAGTATAAATAAATGATATACTTCTAATTCACCTTAGTCTTTTTAATGTTTTATTAATTAGTTTTGATTTTCGCAAAAAAAGATCAACTTTTAAGAAATCAAAACCAACTTCTAAGAAATTTAAATCAACTTTTAAGAAATTTAAATCAACTCTTTTTTTCTTTAGTTTTGATGTTTTTGAAATTTGTCTTTTTGCAGAAAATTATTATTCTGCTTGCTTGTAGCTTCACTCCATTATAATAAACCTTTTTCAGCTTAACAATGTCTTAATGAAAGTCCGCAAGTTAAATTATTTAGAAAGAACAAGGCGAAAGCCGCTACCATCAATTTCGTATGACGGATAATCATTGTCGCGATTGGATACACGACAATATCTCGCATGGCTATCCCAACAACCTCCACGCAAAACTCGGTTATATCCACTATTAGCACCAGAAGGGTTCGTTTGAGAACTTCCACTATAACTTCCATACCTATCGGAACACCATTCCCATACATTACCTGTCATATCATATAGTCCTAATTCATTAGCCTGCTTTGTCTTTACTATATGTGGTTTACCATCTGAATTTTCACTATACCAAGCAACGTCATTAATATTATTACTTCCAGAATATTTATAGCCTTTGCTTTTATTTCCTCCTCGTGCAGCAAACTCCCATTCCGATTCTGTTGGAAGACGAAATGTTTTGCCTGTCTTTTGATTTAACCTTGTGATAAATTTCTGTATGTCTTCGTAACTTACTTGTTTTACTGGAAGATTATCCCCTTTAAAACGATAAATATTATTCTCCATCACCGCTTGCCAAAGGGCTTGTGTAACTTCTGTCTCACCTATATAATAAGAAGATAATGTAACACTATGTGTTGGCTTTTCATCATCATCAGCTTCAGAGCCTTGTTCCGATGTTGCTCCCATAGTAAATGTTCCGCCTTCAACATAAACCATTGCTAATTCTACACCATTAATGGTAAATGTTTGCTTTGTTGTATTCCCTTTCTGTGAAAAAGCAACATTACTACAACAAACAAGTAATAAGACAAGTAATGCAATTTTTTTCATAATTAATTGATTTTATTTAATTATATATTCGTCAATATTTTTCTTTTCATCTGTAAAATTAATACCTTTATATAGGTTTCTTTCATTTTGTTAGAATGATGAGTCCTATTCTTAATTGTCTATCTGTTTGAGAGTCTCTTGTGCATATTCATCTCTCGTCTTACACGACAAGTATTCTAAGAGACTTTGTTAAACTTCTTTATTAGAACAACCTAAAGCGTATTTTGTTTATTTAAACCAAGTCTGTTTTATCCAACTTTATTTTCTAATGATATGGAAAGAAGTTTCTGTGCTTCAACAGCAAATTCCATTGGCAGACGATTAAGCACATCTTTCGCATAACCATTAACTATTAAACCAATAGCACTTTCTTCGCTTATACCTCTCTGACGACAATACATTAATTGTTCTTCTGATATTTTACTTGTTGTCGCTTCGTGTTCAACAACAGCGGAAGAATTATCAACACTTATATACGGGAATGTATGAGCGCCACATTCATTAGACAAAAGCAAGGAATCACATTGAGAAAAGTTCTTTGCATTTTCAGCATCTTTAACAACTTTAACCAAACCTCTATATGAGTTTTCACTTTTCCCTGCTGATATACCCTTACTCATAATCGTACTCTTAGTATTCTTGCCAATGTGTATCATTTTTGTACCTGTATCTGCCATTTGATAGTTATTGGTTACCGCAACAGAGTAAAATTCTCCTATACTGTTATCTCCTTTTAATATACATGAAGGATATTTCCACGTAAGAGCAGAGCCTGTTTCCACTTGTGTCCAAGAAAGTTTTGCATTATTTCCTTTACAGATACCTCTCTTTGTTACAAAGTTAAAGATTCCCCCTTTTCCATCTTTATCTCCTGGATACCAATTCTGCACTGTTGAATATTTTACTTGGGCATCTTTCATTACAACTATTTCAACAATAGCTGCATGCAATTGATTTTCATCTCTCATCGGAGCAGTACAACCCTCCATATAAGAAACATAAGCTCCTTCATCGGCAACAATAAGCGTACGTTCAAATTGTCCTGTTCCTTTTGCATTGATACGAAAATAAGTTGAAAGTTCCATAGGGCAACGTACTCCTTTAGGAATATAACAAAAACTTCCGTCAGAAAAAACAGCAGAATTTAAAGCCGCAAAGAAATTGTCTCCAATAGGGACAACAGAAGCAAGATATTGTTTTACAAGGTCAGGATATTCTTTTATTGCTTTAGACATAGAACAGAAGATAATACCTTTTTCTTTTAGAGTATCTTCAAAGGTAGTCTTAACAGAAACAGAATCCATAACCGCATCAAAGGCTACTCCTGCCAAACGCTTTTGTTCGTTCAATGGTATTCCTAATTTATTGAAAGTCTCAAGAATTTGCGGATCTACTTCTTCTAAAGATTTCTTTGTTTCTTGTTTCTTTGGTGCAGCATAGTAAATAATATCTTGAAAGTCAATCTTAGGAATTTTCAAATGAGCCCAGGTAGGTTCTTTCATTGTAATCCATTTTCTGTATGCTTTTAAACGAAACTCCAACAACCACTCTGGTTCTTGTTTAATAGAAGATATTTTTCTAATTATATCTTCATTTAATCCCTTTGCGATGAATTCTGTATCTACTTCGGTAACAAAGCCATACTTATACTGCTCGTTGGTTACATCATTTATTATATTATCGTTCTGTTTCATATTAAAAGTTATTCAAAAAAAGGATTTGCAAAAATACAAAAATTTCTAATTTCTTAAAGCAATTTGGCTGTCTTCTTTTAAGCCACCCCAATTTCTAATTACTAATTACTAATTTCTAATTTCTAATTATATGAGGAGAGTACTTTTATCTCTGTTATATGTATTAGTCTTTTATCTTCAGGTGGCAACTGCATATAGTTATTTCCATACAAAGAAATCAAGTAATCATCATAATTCTCTACTCCATAAAATTGCGTATCTTCAAAATTATATAAGGTTGGTTCACCCATTGTCTTAACGGCAACTGTTTCTTTCATTCCCCATGCACCATAATGATTGGCTATGTAGTCGCCGTTGTTGGTTAAAAGATGTTTGTTTATTATCCTATAAATAAAATGTTTGTTACACGGAAAATGTATTATATGAAGGAACAAAGAAATCAAACGTTTTGGAAAAGAATACTCTTTCAACCAGTAAAATCTGTAGTTTTGTAATTTGTAAAGCGTATTTATTATTTTGTTTTTGGAGAAAAATGAGAAATCATTATTGGTTCTATCCAAAGGGAAGACATCTATGCTTACGCCATATTTAAAATCTGTTAGTCGTTCTTTTACTAATGTTCTTGCATCTTCAATCTTTATAAAACCACCATAAAAACCTTTGACATTATCTTTGCTTATTATTCTGTAGATTTCAGGTAGTTGTTTGTTAAGAATTTCTATCAGTTTATCAAAATATTCTCTTTCAACGCCAAAATCCATATCATCGTCCCAAGGAATAAAGCCTTTGTGTCTTACCGCACCAAGCATAGAACCGCCAAGCATATAGTAAGGAATAGCATTCTCAACACAGATTCTATGAAAACACTTTCCTAAATCTAATGCTCTGTTATGTAATTCTGATGTTAGTTCTTGTTGTGTCATTTTATTCTTCCTGAATTTAATTTATAATCATAACTATGCAAACCTTCTTGTCTAAAATCTTTATGATAGCGTTCAAGAACATGTTTAAAAACTTCTTCGTATTGAGGAATAAACAAATCGTCTTTGTTTTCCACGTGTTGAATAATTTCTTCAGCAAGTTCTTTCGTTAGGTGCAAATCTGTTTTTCCGCCATTGAAAGAAGTGCCTTTTATAGTTCCTGGTGAAACATTTAATACTCTGTTAGACGAACCTGCTTTTGTCAATTCTACATTTATACTCTCTATAAATATTCTCAAAGATGCCTTAGTTGCAGCATAAACACTGTAAAACGGAGAAGATAAAAAGCCAGATATACTAACCATTACTCCACAATAGAAATCCTTATCTGCTTGCAGTTTATCATAAAAATGTTTTATTATTCTTATTGGTGCTATAGAATTAACCTTGAAAGAATTAACAATATATTCTTCTGACAAATCTTTGAACAGACTTAGTTTTGCAAAGCCGGCAGTTATTATCAGAGAATCAATATCTTTAAATCTGTCAAAGAAAGAATAATCCTCATTAGTTAAATCAAAAACAAAACTATCTGTCTTTTCATTTTTATATTCTTCATTTAGAGGGTTCTTATCAACAATATATATTCTTTCTATATCTTGTCTTTCTTGCAAAATATTAGCAATAGATAAGCCAATACCAGAAACGCCTCCTACAATAAGTACTCTTTTCATTTAATTAGAAATTAGAAATTTGAAATTAGAAATTTTTATTGTTTATATATAATATGTATAAGGTTTATTTACATCAAAGAAAATATCACCATGATAATTTGGAAACTGCATAGGTGTTTTCCAATCTCCATATTTCCAAGTTAGAAGATTATCATAATCTTTTGGCACAGGAAGTTTAAGAAACTCAAAGTCCATATCTTCTGTTTCATACACATCTTTTAGTTTTATGTCATGTATTCTGTAATCAAATTGAAAAGAAAGCAGGGAAATTTTTGCCGTTTCTCTATCATTGTATCTTTGGACTTCATTTTCATATTCAAAAAGATATTTTTCGTCTTTGTCCTTGCTAAAAACAAAACTTTTCAACAAGTTTCTTTGCATTCTTTTAACTGCATTCTTGTCTTCATAATATCTCGATTGCAAAGAAGAATAAAATCTTGCTTTCTTTAAAAGAGTTTTTGCTCTTATTTGTTGTTGAGTAAATAATTTAATATCGTCAATTATGTTATCCAAAGGGAAAATATCAATAAATATACCTTGATTATATTGAAAATGACAGTTCTTTTCCATATTTTGAATACCTGTTGTCAAAGAATTTCTCAGCCTTAGAAAACAACGAAAATAACCTTTATCATTTCTATTGCTTTGTAAAAAATATGGATGTTCAAATTCTTCTGCCACAGAAAGCAATTTATTATAATCCTTTCTCAACATCATTATATCTACATCATCGTCCCAAGGTATGAATCCTTTGTGTCTTACTGCACCAAGCATAGTTCCACCCGATGCAATGTAGTTTATATTATGTTTATTGGCTATTCTTTGAAACTCAGACAACAAATCCAACTCAACAGCCCAAACCTCTTTCATCGCAGAACTAACGATAAAGTTATCTCTCTTTTCTTCTTGTAGAAAATCTTTCGGTAATGTAATTTTCAAATCCACCATGTATATTAACTTCTTTTTAATTCTTGTTTAACCTTTAGATATAAGTATGCACAAAGATATAGTTTGTATTTAATCATAAAGAAAAGCATCTTAACAAACGGAGTTAGTTCAATAGTACGTTTAGAGAACAATATATTAGTTGTCTTTTCTATTTTTATATTCTTTATTTCCTGTTTAAAAATCTTATATGATGGTTTTATTTTTATGAAATCCATTAAAAATCTGTTAATATTCAACATAATTCTTTGAGGAAGTTGAGTCTTTAATAAGTTTCTTGTGTCTATTTTTTGAAGTTTTTGCCAACAAAGGCTTTGTGCATGAAGATAATCTACTCGTATTTGTTTTGTAACCTGAGTAGAATGATGAATATAATTATAAGTGTAGTCTTGAGAAACAAATATTGAATCAACATCATACAAAAGTTGAGTAACCGCAACTTGGTCTTCTCCATACCAAAGGCCTAAACTCATGTTAAGAATCTTCTCCACAAACTCTCTTTTTATCAATTTTGTACAAAGATAAACCGTTATTCCTGTCTTTAATGTTGAAGAATCATAAAGATATTTTGTCTTTAAAAGTTCATCTATGCCTTCTCTATCAAAACGACCTTGTATTTTACGTATATCTTTTTTTATGTGATGGCCTATTACATTGTTATGCTGAGAAGAGACCACATCTACATTTTCTCTTTCTAAATGTTTCACCATCAAAGACACATAATCGTTTTCCACATAATCATCTGCATCAACAAAGGTAATATATTCTCCGTTTGAGATATTAAAAGCATCTAAACGAGTCTGAGAAACGCCCTTGTTTTTTCTTGAATATGTTTTTATTCTATTGTCTTTCTTTGCATAAGACTGACACATTTCAAAAGAATTATCTCTACTTCCATCATCAAAAAGAATTATCTCTATATTCTTGTATGATTGCGTGGTAAGAGATTCAATACACTGTGCTAAGAAAACAGCACTATTATATACAGGGACAATGATACTTACTAATTTACTCATATATCAAGGTTTTGTTTCAGAAACTTTATGGATTGTTCTTTGAGTTCTGCTCTTGATTCGTTTATTTTTGAATAATCTATCTTAAATATATTATGTAGGAGTACACCTGTTAAGTCTTTCTTTGAGAATATCAATCTGTCTTCCAAACCAAACAAAGACAACAAGGAAGTAAAACGAGTCAATCCTCTGTCTTTGTTTCCCACAGATAGAAAAGGTTTGTTAAAAATAATTGAAAATACCGTTCCATGAAAAGAATCTGTAAGCACAAAACTTGCTTTATCAAAACAATTTAACCATTCTTCTACAGCAGGAAATATACTTTGTTTATCATTCCTTGAGGTTTTCCAATCTACTTTTGGCATTATGTCTTTAACTTTCAAGTTTAAACGGCGAGAAACTATGTCTATCAATTCTTTTTTCTCTTCCGTTTTGTCTAATATATAGACAAAAAGATATGAATCTTCTGTTTTATCTACATAAGATTGATTTATAAGATTTATGTAGTCTGTATTCTCCAGCAATAAAGTAGGATCAAGAGTTTGAACTGCAGGAAAAGAAAACTCATCTTCAATTATTTTTACAGCATCTTTTTCTCTCACACTTACAGAAGTAAAAAACTTTATCAAATTTCGGCAATCTTGTTTTTCTTGATTTGAATACTCATTTATATTATCCAACCCAAATGAAGCAGAATAAGAAAAACGTTTTTTATCTGTTGATTGAAGAAAATCAAAAAAATATCTTTTCACATCACCATAACGTCTTCGCCACACTTGGTCTGAACCACAGATATAGTAATCAAACTTTTCTATATTAGAACTTAGTGGCTGAACCCTTCCTTCAAAAAAATCTATTGTATTTATTCGTTTTTCTATAAAAGGAAGAAGATTTTGTGCTGCATACTCAAAATCTGCTCTTTTCAGACGGCGTTTAAATAATGGTCTATACTTCTTATCTCCTTTTAAAGTACCATAAACAAAACGAGCAAGCAAATCTTTAACCTTACTTTTTAAAGATAGTTTTCTAAGAAAGAAAGGATTATCTGTAAAAACCTCAAAACCTAATTCTTTCACAACCTTTTGAAGTGCAAAAGCCTGCAAAATTCCTCCGTAATTTGTTCTTAATGGTTGTGTAAGAATAAGTATCTTCTTCATATATGTTACTCGCTATTATAATTATCAGTAAATAGTACTCTGCAAATTTACAATTAATTTCTAAATTATTAGTGTTTTATTTTTCTAATCAAATCTTAGAAAAAAAAGATTTGATTTTTTTTTCTTAAAACTTGATCTTTTTAGTAAAAAGACTTGATTTTTTTTTGTTAAAATTTGATCTTTTTTTTAAACAATTAAAACTCTAATTATCAATACATATTAAAGACGTTTATCTATCTGATTCCATGAAAAAATCCTTAATTGATCTATCACAGTTGCGATAAGATAAACCACAATAATAAACAAAATCATTAGCAAAAGGCAGACAACAGATGAATAATTATAGTAAATCTGAAAAGCAAACTTCTTATAAAAAGGCATAATGCAAAACGATGAATGAAAAAGATAAGCACTAAAAGACGATTTCGCTATTTTATTAATTACTGAAGAGGTTATTTCTATCTTTGAAAAATAAAGCAATAGACACAAAGCAGATATTATTACAAAAGGAGAAGAGTATATCCACAATATCGAAACAAATGCAGCATTATTTAGTCTGAATAAGATAAAAAATATTGTTTCTAAAAGACAAATAACAAAGAAGATGTATAAATCATACTGACGTTTAAGATTGAAAACTTTGAAATTCTTTCCATATAACCTAATGTATCTTGCCAAAAGATATAATCCTATAAAAGAAATCGCTGAATACCCACCTGCAAAGTACTTTGTAGCATCTGGATATAGCCAACCATAAACAGATTGAAAAACAAAGAAAGAAAGGATAACTGTTTTCAGTTGCCGCTCTGTTGATTTTTCTACAAACATATTTAAAACAGGAGAAAGCAAATAAAGACATAGATATGATTTAATAAACCAACCTGTTTTCTTTAAAAAGAATGCTTCTTCAAGACCATTTAAACTGAAACTCTTTTCGCCAATAATAACAAAGACAAGATAAACTCCTAAATAGAAGAATAGAATTTGATATAAAAAACTTAACAAACCTTTCTTTTTCACTTTGATTCCAAACCAACCGGAAATCAAAACAAATACATTTACTGCCACTATACAAACAAACTCAAAGAAAGTTCTTGAGAATGCTCCTATTGGATTATTACTAATCTCATTTGTTGATGGAGACCCCAGTAAAAAGAAATTGACATGCAAAGCCAATATCATCAACATTGAGATTATTCTAAGCAATTCTATATTTGATAATCGTTGTTTCATAATATCGTGTATTTAAAGTATTTTGCAAAGATATTACAATTTGACAAAAAAGTGTTTTAAGGCTAAAAAAAATTTAAAAATACTTATCTTTAAATTTGTTTTTCAAGTATTTATATAAATAATTTTGAGAATTTTATGAAAAAACTGATTTTATCTTTGCAATATCCAAAAATATTGTTATTTTTGCAAACTCAAGCACTTACATTACCTAAGTTATGATTCCATATACTTGATAAGACTTTATGTTAATGATATTTAAGGAACAAACAACAAAATTAACACTATAAAAATATATGGCTAAAATATTAACTTTGGCTGATTTGCAAGCAGTAAATAAAGCTGCACGCAAGAAAATGGAGATTCGTATTCAAGGAAACGAAGGAAATCCAATCAGCGAAACCACTTCAGGTGGTAAAAAACAGATGCACATTCTTGTTTGTGGAGGTACTGGTTGTACTTCTTCTCTTAGCAACAAGATAGCAGAGAATCTAAAAAACATTATTGCAGAAAAAGGTTTGAGCGAAGACGTTCAGGTAATCTTAACAGGTTGTTTTGGTTTCTGTGAAAAAGGACCTATCGTTAAGATAATGCCAGATAACACGTTCTATACTGAAGTTAAGCCAGAAGATGCTCAAGAAATCGTAGAAGAACACATCATCGGTGGAAATAAAGTAACACGTTTGCTTTACACTGATCCTAAGAGTAAAGAACATATTTCTGACTCTAAACACATGGACTTTTACAAAAAACAATTGCGTATAGCTTTGCGTAATTGTGGCTTTATAGATCCTGAAAACATTGAGGAATATATTGCAAACGATGGTTACGAGGCTTTAGCAAAATGTTTGACAAGTTATTCTCCAGAACAAGTTATTGAAATCATAAAGAAATCAGGTCTTAGAGGAAGAGGTGGAGCTGGTTTCCCTACAGGTGTTAAATGGGAAATAGCTTCAAAGAATCATGCAGACCAAAAGTATATCGTTTGTAATGCAGATGAAGGAGACCCAGGTGCTTTCATGGATAGAAGTATTCTTGAAGGAGATCCTAACAGCATTATTGAGGCTTTAGCTATTGGAGGATACGCTATTGGAGCAACTAAAGGTTTAGTTTATATTCGTGCAGAATATCCATTAGCTATTCACCGTTTGGAAGTTGCAATAAAACAAGCCAGAGAATGGGGTCTTTTAGGTAAGAATATTTTTGGTTCTTCATTTGATTTTGATATAGAACTAAGATATGGAGCAGGTGCTTTTGTTTGTGGAGAAGAGACAGCTTTAATTCACTCTATGGAAGGAAAACGTGGAGAACCTACATTTAAGCCACCTTTCCCTGCACAAAGCGGTTACCTACAAAAGCCAACTAACGTAAATAATGTTGAAACTTTAGCAAATATTCCTATCATAGTAATGAAAGGTGCTGATTGGTTTGCTTCTATCGGAACAGAGAAATCAAAAGGTACTAAAGTATTTGCTTTAGCTGGACAAATCAATAATGTAGGTCTAATTGAAGTTCCTATGGGAACAACTCTTAGAGAAATCATCTACGAAATAGGTGGTGGTATTAAAGGAGGAAGAGAATTTAAAGCTGTTCAAACAGGAGGTCCTTCTGGAGGTTGTTTAACATCTAAACACTTAGACGTTGCAATTGATTACGATTCATTAACTGCTGCTGGAAGTATGATGGGTTCTGGTGGAATGGTAGTTATGGACGAAACTTCTTGTATGGTTTCTATTGCTAAATTCTATTTAGACTTCACAGTTGAAGAATCTTGTGGAAAATGTACTCCTTGTCGTATAGGAAACAAACGTTTATATGAAATATTAGACAGAATCACCAAAGGTAAAGGAACTATGGAAGATTTAGACAATCTTAAGAATCTTTCAAAAGCTATCAAAGATACTGCTCTTTGTGGTTTAGGTCAAACAGCTCCTAATCCTGTTCTTTCTACTATAGATAATTTCTGGGACGAGTATGTAGAACACGTTAAAGAACATAAATGTCGTGCAGGTGCTTGCAAAGCTTTAATGAGATATGAAATAGACACTACTAAATGTGTTGGCTGTACTGCTTGTGCAAGAAATTGTCCTGTTAGTGCAATAACAGGTGAAAGAAAATCACCTCATACTATTAATCAAGATGCTTGTATCAAGTGTGGTACTTGTATAGATAAATGTAAATTTGGTGCAATTAGTATTAAATAATAAGGAGGAACGTTGAAATGGAAAAAATGGTTAATTTAACAATAGATAACAAACAAGTTCAAGTTCCTCAAGGAACTACAATATTAAAAGCCGCAAGAAGTATAGGCATACACATACCTACTCTTTGCCACTATGAATTAAAAGGTCAAGGAGTTGAAAACCGTCCAGGTTCTTGTAGAGTTTGTGTCGTTGAAGTAGAAGGTAGAAGAAATCTTGCTCCTGCTTGTGCTACAGATGTTATGGAGGGAATGGTCGTAAAAACTCATACAATGAGAGTTATTATGGCTAGAAGAACAGTTGTTGATTTACTACTTTCTGATCACCCTGCTGATTGTCTTGTTTGTCCTCAAAGTGGAAAATGTGAGTTACAAAAACTTGCTATTGACCTTGGTCTTAGAGAAGTTACTTATTCTGGTGAGCAATCAGCATATAAAGTTGATGTTTCTCCAGCAATAATAAGAGATATGAACAAATGTGTTATGTGTCGTCGTTGTGAAACAGTTTGTAATTCATTGCAAACAGTTGGAGCTCTATCTGGAATAAATAGAGGTTTCACTGCTGTAGTCGGCACTGCATTTGAAGAAAAACTTGTAGATTCTACTTGTGTAATGTGTGGTCAATGTGTTCAAGCTTGTCCTGTTGGAGCATTAAGTGAAGTAGATAATACTCGTCAAGTTATGAAAGCAATTTCTGATCCTAATAAGAAGGTTATCGTTCAAACTGCTCCTGCTGTTAGAGTAGCCTTAGGTGAAGAATTTGGAATGGAACCTGGTAACAGAGTAACAGGTAAAATGGTTACTGCTCTTAGAATGCTCGGTTTTGATTATGTATTTGATACAGATTTCGCTGCTGACCTTACTATCATGGAAGAAGGAACAGAAATGCTTGGTCGTATCAGCAAATATATGAACGGAGATAAGAGTGTAAAACTACCTATTATGACTTCTTGTTGTCCAGGTTGGGTTAATTTCTTTGAAAGATATTATCCAGATATGCTTGATATTCCTTCTACTGCAAAATCTCCTATGCAAATGTTTGGAGCAATAGCAAAGAATTATTGGGCAGAAAAACTTGGAATAAAGAGAGAAGACTTAGTTGTTGTTTCTATTATGCCTTGTGTTGCAAAGAAATTTGAATGTCAAAGAGATGAGTTCAAAGTAAATGGTAATCCAGACGTAGATTTTTCTTTGACAACAAGAGAATTAGCAGACATGATTAAGTTACTTAATATAGAATTCTCTAATTTACAAGAAGAAGACTTTGATCGTCCTTTAGGTGAAAGTACTGGTGCTGCTGTTATCTTTGGTGCAACAGGAGGAGTTATTGAAGCTGCTACACGTACTGCTTACGAAATATTCACAGGAAAATCTTTAGACAAAGTTGATTTCAATGAGCTTAGAGGTTTAGAAGGCGTAAGAGAAGCTACTGTTGATTTCAATGGAACTCCTATCCACATTGGTATTGCTCATGGTCTTGGAAATGCAAGAAAACTTCTTGACAAAGTTAGAGAAGGAAAAGAATTCTTCCACGCTATAGAAATCATGGCTTGTCCTGGTGGTTGTGTTGGTGGAGCAGGTCAGCCTTATCATCATGGAGATTTCTCAAAGGTTGAAAAACGTTTGAAAGCTATATATGAAGAAGATAAGGAAAAACCTATCAGAAAATCACACGAAAATCCATATATACAACAACTTTACAAAGAGTATTTAGGAGAACCATGTGGAGAAAAAGCACATCATCTTCTACACACTCATTATTTTGATAAGTCTGCTGTTATAGAAGAAGTAGATGAATAGTTTTTAACAATCAAAAAAAGTTAGAATCATGACAAAGATTGTATTGAATAACAAGAAAATAGAAAGAATAAAAGAAATATGTGCTTCTTTTGGCAATTCACATGGTGAAATAATCAACATACTTCACAAGGTTCAAGGAGAATTTGGCTACTTACCTATGGAAGTTCAAGAACTTATTTCTGAGGAATTGCGTATGCCTGTTGCTAAAATCTATGGTATAGTTAGTTTTTATTCATTCTTCTCAATGAAACCAAAGGGCGAACATCCTATCAACGTTTGTCTTGGTACTGCATGCTATGTACGTGGTAGTGAGAAAGTACTTGATGAATTTAAACGTCAATTAGGCATTGAAATTGGTGAAATGACACCAGATGGTAAATTCTCTATTAACTGTTTGCGTTGTGTTGGTGCTTGCGGACTTGCTCCTGTAGCATTGGTTGGCGACAAAGTTTATGGTAGAGTAACACCAGAACAAGTAAAAGATATTATTGCTGAATATAAAGACTAATTTATTCTCAATAATAAAAGGAAAAGGACAGATTATCTTCTGTCCTTTTTTTGTATGTTGCAAAAACATGAATTAGCAAACTAACGCCAAGTTTGTATAAACAAAAGAACGAGTTATAGAATTTCTATAACTTTGGAAAAATAACTATTTTTTTAAGAGCGTAAAAAACAGTAAGTTTTTTCACAAAAACATTAAATTATTAGAAAAACAAGAACTTATATCTATGCCTATTTGGCTGGCTAAGTTTATCGGAAAAGTTGGAGATTTTATAGGCAATAAAGCACCTATAAATTCATATAGAATAAACAAGATAACAATAACATTAACCTTCAGTAACGAAAAAGCTAAGAGAGAATTATCATGGGAACCTATAGACGTATTGTCTAATTATAAGATATAAAAAGTACATGCTATATAAATATTTACTCATAACTATAATATTATTCATCTTAGAATTGTGCTATTTTAAAGTTGCAATTCATTTTAAAATAACAGATAAGCCCAACAAACGTTCTTCCCATAACAAAGCAGTTATTCGTGGTGGAGGAATAATATTTGCTATCAGTTCAATAATATGGTTTTTTGTCTATGGTTTGCAATACCCTTATTTTATTATAGGACTTATCATTGTTGCCTTATTAAGTTTCTTAGATGATTTAAAATCCCTTCCTATTAGCATTCGTTTAATTGCTCATATTCTTGCTACATTTCTAATGATTATTGAGTTAGGAATGTATTCAAATAACACATTAGTAATCATGATACTAATCTTTATGCTATCTATATTTATCATCAACTCTTATAACTTCATGGACGGCATCAACGGTATAATGTGTGGATACTCGCTCACCGTGTTAATACCATTAATATATATAAATCATAATCTGAAATTCATAAATTATAATCTTATTATTATATGTTTGCTTGCCAATATTGTCTTCGGTTTCTTTAATTTCAGAAAGCATAGCAAGTGTTTTGCAGGTGATGTCGGCAGTATAAGTATGGGATTTATTATTGCTTTTATTCTTAGTAAATTAATCCTAAATACAAAAGACTTTAGTTACATTATACTATTTATAATCTACGGTATAGACACTATTTTAACGATAGGTCATAGGATTTTGTTACATGAAAACATAACGACAACACATCGCAAACACATATATCAAATTATGGCTAACGAACTGCAAATACCTCAACTTAAAGTTGCATTAATATATATGACATTACAGGCTTTATTATCTATAGGCTTTATCCTTATACCTAATTCTCCACTATGGCATTGGACTTACCTTATTATAGTAAGCATAATACTAACTATATGTTATCTACTTTTCATCAAAAAATACTACTACCTACATAGAGATTATTTAAATAAACTCAAATAACAATATTAACGAAAAACCTTTTTACAAATCTTGATTACTACTGTACAAGTATGCTTATTTTATTGTCAGACATTTCAAGCATACCTCCGTTGATTGAGAAGGTATGCTCATTGTCTTTAGTATCCTTTACAATTACATCACTTTTTACTAAAGCAGAAACGATTGGAGCGTGATTGTTAAGTATCTCAAATTTACCATTCAAGCCTTGTAACTTAACGCTTTGAATTTCTCCTTCAAAAAGCAGCTTTTCAGGTGTTAATATCTTTATTTCCATATCTAAAGATGTCTTTATTTGTTAGCCTCTTGTAACATCTTTTCTCCCTTAGCAATAGCAGCTTCTATCGGTCCAACCATATTGAAAGCAGCTTCTGGAATATGATCTACCTCGCCGTTAAGTATCATCTTAAATCCTTTGATAGTATCTTTTATATCAACAAATTGTCCTGGTATTCCACTAAATTGCTCTGCTACAAAGAATGGTTGTGAAAGAAATCTCTGAACTTTTCTTGCACGAGAAACAACCAATTTATCTTCATCACCTAATTCTTCTATACCAAGAATAGCTATAATATCTTGTAACTCATTATAGCGTTGAAGTATCTGTTTAACTCTCTGTGCTGTTTCATAATGTTCTTTACCTAAAACATCTTCTTTCAATATACGTGAAGAAGATTCCAACGGATCCACAGCTGGATATATACCCAATGAAGCAATCTTACGAGAAAGCACTGTCTGTGCGTCAAGGTGAGTAAAAGTTGTTGCTGGAGCAGGGTCTGTTATATCATCAGCAGGCACATACACTGCTTGCATAGAGGTAATACTACCACGCTTAGTAGATGTAATTCTCTCTTGCATTGTTCCCATCTCAGAAGCAAGTGTTGGTTGATAACCTACAGCAGAAGGCATACGTCCCAAAAGAGCAGAAACCTCACTACCTGCTTGAGTGAAACGGAATATATTATCTATGAATAGAAGAATATCTCTTCCACCTGTTTTCTCATCACCATCTCTATAGTACTCAGCAAGAGTAAGACCAGAAAGAGCAACTCTTGCTCTTGCACCAGGAGGTTCATTCATCTGTCCAAAGACCAACGTACATTTACTATCTTTTAAGGCCTGCATATCTACTTTTGATAAGTCCCAACCTCCTTCTTCCATACTCTTACGAAACTCTTCACCATAGTTTATTACTCCACTCTCAAGCATTTCTCTAAGCAAGTCATTACCTTCACGCGTTCTCTCTCCTACTCCTGTAAATACCGATTGACCAGAATAGTTTAAAGCAATATTATGAATCATTTCCATAATAAGCACTGTTTTTCCCACTCCAGCACCACCAAACAGACCAATCTTACCTCCTTTTGAATAAGGTTCTATAAGATCTATGGCTTTTATTCCTGTAAATAATACTTGATTTTCTGTGGAAAGTTCTTCAAATTTTGGAGCCTCTCTATGAATAGGATAAGATTTTTCTGCCCTTACCTCTTGTATGCCATCAATAGTTTGTCCTATAACATTAAACAGACGACCATTAATATCTTCTCCTATTGGCATTGTTATTGGTTCTCCAAGATTTTCCACTTCTAATCCTCTTTGCAGGCTATCAGTAGAATCCATTGAAATACAACGAACAGTATTCTCTCCTAAATCCTGCTCCACCTCAAGTATAAGATAAGAACCATCTTCTTTCTTTACTCTTAAAGCATCATAGATTTCAGGTAACGTTTCTCCCTCTTCAAAACGCACATCAACCACTGCACCAATGATTTGAGCAACTTTACCCTTACTTATTATCTCCATATTATTGAGTATTTAATATCCATATAAAATAATTGCAAAGTTAAGAAAATAAATTATATATTGTTGAAATAAAACAAAATATTTTACTTACATCTTATAAAACATCAAACAAATGCTCCTTATTTCTAATCTTAATATTTTATAAAACAAATAAATAGCATCAAACACTCTGAATAGACGTTTCACCTAATCACACTTTTATCGTACGATGAAAATATTTTTTCAAACAAGAATATACTAATAAGCATATTTATTCTATCTTCGCAACCTCAAAAATAGACCTATTGGACATTAGAACAATAAAAGAATAAAGACCATAAATGAAACAGATTATTTATTTATCAATAATATTAATCCTTAATTTCACAACACTCACTTGTTTTCCTCAAGCCAAAAATATTCGCATAAGCAATACAAAAAGTTTATATTGGCAAGTAGAAGTATATGGAGGTATAAACCGTCATATTTTAGAAACAAATAACAATTCTGCCTATGCTATGAATGGGGTTAGTGTAAAATTAAAACGACAAATATCAGAGAATCGTCTTTATATTAATGGAGGAGTTTCTGTAGAAGAGAATAATATTGCTAAAAACCTACTTAATAAGAATGATAACTTTGCAAGTTTTGACTATATCTCTATTGGAATACCTCTATCCATTGGATTTGCTGCTTTAAATAATCCAAGAATGTCATTATATGCGACTTGTGGTTGTATTCCTATGGTTGCCATCTTTAATAACATAAAAGTAAATGACATTTCACAAGACAATAAACTAAGTTTTCTTCTTGCACCTCAAATAGAAGGAGGAATGTACATAAATTACGAGGAATACAAAATAAAATTGGGAGCCTTCGCAAGAAGATTTCAAGATATATCAAAAGAAAGTTGCTTTTCTATGGCAGGTAGAATGTTCGGTGGATTAAGTCTTGGTGTTGTATTTTAAAGGGAAATAAATACAAAACAACATCTTTTTCATTTCTTTTGATTTTTATAAAAAAAGATCAAGTTTTTTTCACCAAAATCAACTCTTTTTTCACCAAAATCAACTCTTATTTTTTAACCTTATATTCAACTGAATTAATATAAAAACAAGCGAACACTCATTATATTAGTATTCGCTTGTTGGTTTGTTTTTATCGTTTTAATAGTTTGTGAATTTTATCTCACTCTTTATTATTTTTTATATCCTATTGTTTGGAATAAGAAGATATGTTCATTTTCTGTCAGAGGAAGAACTTCTTTAACTTGTTTTTCAAGTTGAGCAGCATATCTTGTAACTGTTCCAAGATTGTTTTTCAATCCTGCACAAGCAATATACATATTCTCGCTAACGTATGCTGCAGACATTGAGGCAAAGACAAATTTTGTATGATGTTCTTTTACTCTTTCATACTTAGCAAAGTCAGAAACTATTGCAATATTGGTAACCTTTCCTGCAAAACCGCCTTCTCTGTCTGTAAGTTTCCTATAATCACCTTTTTTGATTAAGATTAACTCATTGTTCTTTTCATCATATCTGTAAATACCTTGTTCTAAGAATACATAAAGAACAATATCCTGACAGTTCATCGCTGTTGGTGCAGTACGTTTTCCATGAGATTCTCCCCAACCAGCCCAAAGTATTGTAGAAAGGTCTTGCATTGATATATCACCGTCCTTATAATTTCTGTCAGATTGTCTTAAATCTATTGCCCTCAACACACTTTCACCTCCTTCTTTTTGAGGTGCTGGCAATTTTATATTTTGTGCTTGCAGGCTTGCGAACAATGATACAAGCAATACTAATACTATTTTTTTCATTTCTTATACTTCTTTATTTGTTCATTAATTGTGCAAACTCTTCATAGAAATATGTTATAGATTCTATTCCATTGAAGAATTGTTGTAAAGGATAGTTTTCATTAGGTGAATGTATTGCATCACTACCTAAACCAAAGCCCATCAATATTGACTTTGTTCCAAGAATTCTTTCAAAACCTGCAACAATAGGGATACTTCCTCCTGAACGAGTTGGTATTGGTTGTTTGCCGTATGTTTTTTGCATTGCTTTCTCTGCTGCTTTATAAGCAGGTAAATCTAATGGAGAAACATAAGCATAACCTCCGTGCAAAGGAGTTACTTCTACTTTAACACATTTTGGAGCAATAGCTTCTATATGTTTCTTAACTCTTTCTGTAATCACATTAAAATCTTGGTCAGGTACTAAACGGAAAGAAATCTTTGCGTGTGCTGTTGATGGAATAACAGTTTTTGCACCTTCTCCTGTGTATCCTCCCCATATTCCACAAACATCAAATGATGGACGAATACCTGTACGTTCTATCGTTGAGTATCCTTTTTCTCCATGTAAAGAAGGAGAACCTGTAACTTCAAGATAAGATTTTTCATCAAATGGTGCCTTAGCCATAAGAGCACGTTCTTCTTGTGAAAGTTCTATAACTTCTTTGTAAAAATCAGGGACAGTACAACGATTGTCTTCGTCTTGTAGTTGTGCAATTATTTTGCATAAAATATTTATTGGATTAGCTACAGCACCACCATAAAGTCCTGAATGTAAATCTGCTTTTGGCCCTGTAACTTTTACCTCTATATATCCCAAACCTCTAAGTCCAGCAGTAATAGAAGGAGTATCTTTGTTTATCATTGAAGTATCAGAAACCAAAATAACATCTGCCTTTAATAATTCTTTGTTCTTTTCACAAAAACCATACAATGCACCAGAGCCAATTTCTTCTTCTCCTTCAAGCATAAACTTAACATTACATTGAAGTTTGCCACTACGGACCATATATTCAAAAGCTTTTGCTTGCATAAAAGACTGGCCTTTATCATCATCTGCTCCTCTTGCCCAAATAACCTCATCTTTTATAACTGGTTCAAAAGGCTTTGTCTTCCATTCATCTATTGGATCTACAGGCATAACATCATAATGTCCATAAACTAAAACAGTAGGATAATCTTTATTTATCATTCTTTCACCATAAACAACAGGATTACCTTCTGTTGGCATTACTTCTGCTTTATCTGCTCCAGCTTCAAGTAAAAGCTCTTTCCAACGATTAGCACACTTAATCATATCTTCTTTATGTTCTGTTTGGGAAGATATTGATGGTATTCTAATAAGAGAAAACAATTCTTCAAGAAATCTATCTCTATTCTCTTGTATATAATTTTTTATTTCCATTGTATTTATTTTTATTTAAAGTTTATTTTTATGCAAAATTAATCCATTATTTCTTCTTCATTTTCCAAATCTTCTTCATAATATTCTGGTGCTTGCAAATCTTCTATGCTAACAACAGGAGCATTAACATAATCTTGAACAATAACAGCAGTAGTAATTTGAGGTTTTATTTTACTGAACAAAGCATAAGCATCTAAACGTGTAGTAAAATCTCCTATCTTAACATTAAAAAACGGTTCATCAAAGTTTATATATACTCTTTGACCTGGAAATATTTCCAAAAGTTGTTTCTTTAAATCAAATGCTTGTTTTTTCGCATTGTCGCCTGTAAATTTTGCAACCTTTATCCTATATCCTGGAAAAGTTTTAGCCATAGAATTATATGAGATATGTTGTTCTAAGATAGTTTGTAATCTACCATCTGCCACAACCTCTACCTGTGACATCAACACATTGCTCATCAATATCAAACAACCTAATAATATGAATCGCATCATCTTTGTTTGCTATATAAAAGCATTAAAACAAATTAAATACTATATGCTCCTGTCTGTCTTGGTGAAATAGCAAGAACAGGATAAGACGAAAGATTTATCATCTGCTGAGCGTATGGTCCAAGGAAGAATAGATTAGAAAGTGTCTTTTCTTGCTCTGTCATAATAACAACCATATCGGCATTTACTTCCTTAGCATATTCTAATGTTGTAAGAGTTACGTTATCTGACTCTCTTATATCTGCAGTATATCTCAAGCCTCTTTTAGCAAGAAAATCTTCGACGCTTTCAACATACTTATATACTAAATCCTTTAACGGCTTATTGTTCTTATAAGACAACAAACCCAAGATACGTATCGTGGATTGAGGAAACATTCGTGCGAAATCCACAACCCAAGGAACTTTTTGACGAGTTTCTTCTGTTGAATCTATAGGAAGAATAATATTATCCAACGGTTTGTTAAAGTCAAAATTCTCTCTAATACTTAAAACTGGGACATTAGAATCATTGATAGTCTTAAATGTATTAGCACCTGCAAATCTTTCATCATAACCACTATTTCCATTTGCACCAATAACAACAAGGTATGGTTTCTCTTGATTAATAAACTTAACCAAAGCAGAATGCACCTTCTTACCCTTAATTATTTCATAGACGATACCTTTTCCGTTAAGAGCTTTTCCAAAAGAAATACAAAAATCTTTCATTATAGATTCTGCTTCCTCACGGTCTTTTTCCACCGTTTCAACCCAAACCATCTTTACATCTGCATCTACTCTGTTAGCTATATCCACAGAAAGTCTTAAAGCTGTAACTGCAGAGTTGGAAAAATCCATACAAACCAAAATTTCCCTATTCATAGTCTTATATTTTTTTGTTTTTATATCCAAGTTGTATTGTATTTTGCAAATTTATATAACATTTTTCAAGAAACCAAAAGATTTCAAGTTTTTTTTAAGATTTATTTTTCAAGGAAGGTATTTTTTATTTTTTTTATGGTGAATATTATCATAGAGCAAGTTCTAATATCATACTATCCTGCATATGCCAACCTTTTCTTGTAAGTCTATTATCATCGGTAAGATAACCTTCTTTTTTAATCTTATTTATTTTGGTTTGAAAGTAAGGATAGTAAGTTGGGAAATTAGCCTTAACATACTCTAAACTCAATCCATTAGACAACCTTGAACGAAGCATAACATATTCATTATATTTATTTTCCAAAGACAGTTCTTCCATTCGTTCTTGTATTGAAAAATCATTATCGTTTATTCGTTTTACATAGTCCTTAACGTTACTCTCATTCCAGAAGCGAATATCACCAACAAAAGAATGAGCCGCTGCACCGAAGCCTATATATTCTCCATTATTCCAATAGCAAGAGTTATGTTTAGATTCTTTTCCAGGTAAAGCGTATGAAGATGTCTCATAATGAATATAGCCTTTAGCAGACAAAAGATCCATAGTAAGATCCATCTGTTTTAACTGCTCTTGTTCTGAAATCAGTTGTAGTTTTTCTTTTTTCAATAAAGTGTCAAGCATAGTCCCTTTTTCTCTCATAAGTGTATAGCATGATATATGAGGAATATCAAATGATATAGCTATTTCCAAATTCTTTTGCCAAGAAGATAAGGTTGTATTAGGTAGGTTTGAAATCAAATCAACAGAGATATTACTAAAACCTGCTTGTTGTAGAATTAATATTGCTTGTTTTGCCATTAAAGAATTATGAGAACGATTTAATATTTTCAAGTCTTTATCTTCAAAACTCTGCACACCAAGACTGATTCTATTGAAACCTAAGGATTTTAAACCTTTAGAATAATCAAAACTAATATTCTCTGGATTTGCTTCTAAGGTTATCTCTGCATTATATCGTATATTGAAGTTCTTTTCTATGCAAGCCATTATCTTCTTCAAATTATCTAAAAGAAGAATGGAAGGAGTACCACCTCCAAAATAAATGGTGCTTACATCTTTTGACACATCTGGAACGATATTATCTGTATTGTCTATTTCTTTCACAAGTGTTTTAACATACAAATCATAATCATATTTCTGAGCGATAGAATAGAAATCACAATAAATACATTTATGATGACAGAAAGGTATATGCACGTACAGAGAAGACATTGTCTTTATTTGTTTAGTTCTAATCTAATGGTGGTTCCGCCATTTACTACAGAATTCTTGACATATATTTTACCATTATGATATTCTTCTACTATTCTTTTAACTAAACTTAGACCTAATCCCCAACCACGTTTTTTAGTGGTGAAGCCTGGTCTGAAAATCTTTTTAAACATAGATTTAGTCATACCTTTTCCTGTGTCAGAGACATCAATAAACACTTTCTTTTCGCTCTCTTCCATTGTTACGACGATGTTTCCATTTCCTTCCATAGCGTCTATGGAATTCTTAAACAAGTTTTCCAATGTCCATTCTATAAGAAACTGATTAATAGGCACAACTACTTCATTATAATTCTCCACTGTATTTATATAAACTACTTTCTTTGGACTTCTCAAAGAGAAATAGTTTATCATATTATTGATTATAGGTATAATATTCTGAGGTTTTAATGTTGGACGTGAGCCTATCTGTGAAAATCTTTGAGTGATAATACTTAAACGTTGTATATCTTTATCCATTTCTTCACACGTTGAAACATTGTCTTTATTTGCTCTAAGCAGTTCTATCCAAGCTGTAAGAGAAGAGATAGGTGTTCCAAGTTGATGTGCTGTTTCTTTGCTCATACCAACCCAAAGATGATTTTGTTCTGAAGATTTCACCGTCCTAAGAACTAAATATATCAGACTACCAAATAGAATAAAGAAGAAAATATAAACCAATGGAAAGTATCTTAGCAAAGATATTGTCTTATTTTTTTGATATAAGATATATCCATATTGTTTGCCTGGTAAAGATATACGTATTGGTGCATTATCATCAACCATATGGTTGATTGTTGCTTGTATTTTATCTGGTTTTAATAGAGTTGAGTCTATATTACCGTATGCAAATACTCGTTTTTTAGTGGAATCGGTTATAATAACAGGAACCGACACTCCATTATTAGTTACATCACTAAGAAAAGAGTACATAACCTCATCGGTAACTTTTCTTAGGTCTGCAAAGACATTACTTTCTGTATAGTATAACTTGAATTTCATTCCATAGACCTCATGTTCCAAAGGTTTATTATGAGAAAAACGTTTGTATAAGTCTCCTACAAGAACTTTCTCCTGAGGTTCTGGTTTCACATTTTGATAAAACTGAATATTATTAAACTCATCAGTAATGATAACGGGTATTGTTTTATTATCTGTTATTATCTTAGTGTAGAATTGCAGGTTAGAAGAAGTTAAGTCAGCGTTCTCATCTTGCGATAATATTATTTTATAGGCTTCAATAAATCTTTGCAATTTTGTTCTCTCAACTTCCAAAGTCTTATCATAGAACTCCTTAGTCTCTTTCACCATATCTGCTTTCCTACTTACAGCCTTCGCCCATATCTCCACCTGTTTTATTTCCTCATCTTTAAGCCTCTTTATAACAGTATTGATTTCCCACAAAGAACACAAAAATATAGAAAAACCAACTATTAAAGCATACCACAACGTCTTAGGATTTAATATAAATCTCTTCATCTACTTATTATTTTATTTGGTATTATAACGCAGAAACTCTCTTTAAATTACATCTAATTAGAAATTACTTGAAGTAATTTGGCTGTCTTCATTGAATCCATCCCAATTACTAATTTCTAATTACTAATTTCTAATTAAAAAAAACTTTCCGCTTTCTAAATTTTATTTATCTTTGCACAACCATTATAAGTTTAAACAGAAACAAAAAACAAAAAAATATGAAGATATATTCCTACAACGTTAATGGCATTCGTGCTGCAATGAATAAAGGTTTCCTTTCTTGGTTAGAAAGCTCTAATGCAGACGTCGTTTGCCTACAAGAGACAAAAGCACAAGCTGACCAAATTCCTATGTTAGATTTCGCTTCTTTGGGTTATGATTGTTACCCTTTTTCTGCACAAAAAAAAGGTTATAGCGGCGTTGCTATTCTAACAAAGCAAGTTCCAGAAAACAAAATCATTGGAATGGGAATAGAAAAATATGATTTTGAAGGTAGAGTTATACGTGTAGATTATCCTGATTTGTCAATTGTCAGTGTTTATCATCCTTCTGGAACCTCATCAGAAGAAAGACAAGCGTTTAAAATGCAATGGCTAAACGACTTTCAACAATATGCTTTAGAACTTCAAAAACAAATACCTCACATCGTATTTTGCGGAGACTATAATATAGCACATACAGAAATAGATATTCACGATCCTAAAGGCAATGCCAAAAACTCTGGATTCCTTCCAGAAGAAAGACAATGGCTTACTGAATTTATCAACTCAGGTTTTACAGATAGTTTTCGTTATATTCACCCAGATACAAAAGACGCTTATTCGTGGTGGAGTTATCGTGCTAATGCACGAATGAAAAACAAAGGCTGGAGAATAGACTATTGCATGGTATCAAACCTAATCAAAGATAGAATAAAAGATGCCGGCATAGACCCAACAGCAATGCAATCTGATCACTGCCCTATTTGGGTTGAAATTAATTAGAAATTAGTAATTAGTAATTAGAAATTAGAAATTAAAGATAGTTAGATAGTTTTTGTAGGATATATCTTGTTTTAAACGTTTGAAGTATCATCTTGCTCTTCTGGTATGGTAATAGATTTAAAACGACCTTGACGCTTTTGCCAGCGATCACGAGCATATTGTTGCATATCTGTAACTTCATCGCTCTCATCTATTATCTCTAAGCCAAAAATAGTTTCTATAATATCCTCTAATGTAATTATTCCCTGAAATGAACCATATTCGTCTATGATACCTGCAATCTGTTCTTTATGTCGTAATAAACTATCCCATATATCTGCCACTGACATTTCTTCACTATACAAAGGAATATCACGTTTTATATCTCCAAGAGTTTTTGAGAAATGATCTTCTGTTAATTCTTCAAGAGCTTCGTTACGAAGAATATATCCTGTAATAAAATCTTCTTCCTCTGCATACACAGGTATGCGAGAGAAGTGACTGTATTCTTCTGAACGGTAAAACTGTTTTAGAGTCATCTTCTCTGGGGCAGTAGCAGCTACCACGCGTGGAGTCATTACATCGTAAGCTTTTACATCGCCTAACTTAATAACATTTTGAATGATCTTGTTTTCATCTTCATCAATAACACCTTCATCTTCTCCCATATCAGCCATTGCAGCTACTTCCTCTCTACTTACTGATATTTCATCTTCATCTTTACGCGTGATAATACTTGTAAGCCATTGTACTGAAATAACTATTGGATATAAAACTATAATTAGCACTTGAATAGTATAAGCTGTAAAGCCCATCAAACGTCTCCAACTACCTGTGCCTATAGTTTTTGGTATTATCTCACCAAAAAATAATATTAATATAGTAGTTGCTGCTGATATTAAACCAAACCAATAACTACCAAAAATCAATGTAGCTTGCCTACCAACTCCAGCAGCTCCAATTGTATTTGCTATAGTATTAAGACTTAGTATGGCAGCTATAGCACGAGTGTTATCAAGTTTATATTTTTTAAAAAGTACAGCTCCTTTATATCCTTCGTCTTCACGCATGGTAATAAACGATAAGGGTGTGGACATCAAAACAGATTCCAAAACAGAACACAAGAACGATATAATTACCGCACCTGCTAAAAAGAAAATAAGTAATACAACATCTTGTTCCATAAATACAATTGCAAAATTATAAACTTTTGATAATATAACAAAATTTATTTGACTTACCTTTCTATTTTCTAAGCCTTAAAGAAAGGGTGATACTGTTGCAGTGTCTTCCTTAAGTCTGAAGTTCTAAGATTGATATATATTTCTGTGGAAGCAATAGAAGTATGTCCTAATATTTCTTTCACGACAACAAGGTTAGCTCCTGCTCTTATCATTTCAGTAGCAAAACTATGACGAAAAATGTGAGGATAAACCACTTTGTTTATTCCTGCTTTTTCTGCTACTTCTCTAAGCATCTTAAAAATAAATTGACGTGTTAGTTTTCCTCTTCTTTTTTCAGAGATAAAGACATAGTTTTTATCTTCTTCTTTAATATCCTTAAAAATACGGTATTTTTTGATATATGTTTTTAAATCCTCCAAAACCTGTTTATCTATGGGTATAAAACGTTCTTTATTACCCTTACCTATTATGTCTAAGTATTCTTCCTTATAATTTATATCAGATAGTTTCAAATTAACAAACTCGCTAACACGCATACCTGTAGCATAGAGAACTTCTATAGTCAGTCTGTTTCTAAATCCGTGAATGGTAGAAATATCTATAACCTCCATCATTCGTTTTATTTCGTCTCGTTCTAATATATCTGGCAACGTTTTTGCAAGGTATGGTGTAGTGATGTGTTCTGCTGGGTTCTTATCTATAACATCAGAAACTAACAAAAACTTAAACAAAGCCCTTATTCCTTGTATTATTCGTATCTGTGAATTTGTTTTTAACAAGATATCTTCATCATTATGACTTTTTCTCTTTTCTAAAGACACAATAAACTCATCAAGCATTGAAGTATTAATATCTTCAATAGCAACATTAGGATAATGTTCTTCCAAGAATTTTATCAAACGTTCACAATCGTAGATATAACTTTGAACGGTATTAGAAGAAAACGAACGCTCTATACTAAGATAATACTTAAAGGAATCTAAATATTTTTCTATCTCCTTACTCACAATCTTACTCGTCCTATTATATTCATTCTTCTCATAATCATATTAGCTCTTCGTTGAGTTCTATAGTTAGGCTTTGCAGGATTACGTTTCAAAGGTTGTGGCAAAACAGCTGTAAGCAAAGCTGCTTCTCTTTTTGTCAAATGTTTAGCACTTTTATGAAAATAATATTGACTTGCAGCTTCTACTCCATATATTCCATCACCAAACTCTATAACATTAAGATATACTTCCATAATTCGTTTCTTGTTCCAAAAAGTCTCCATAAGTAATGTTTCCCAAGCCTCTAAACCTTTACGAAAATAACTTTTATGCAACCAAAGAAAAGTATTCTTAGCTGTCTGTTGAGTTATTGTGCTTCCACCAAGAGCTTTCCTACCTGTTCTTTCATTTACTTTTTTTGCATTTTCTATTGCTTGAAAGTCAAAACCCCTATGATGTCTAAAATTACCATCTTCCGCAGCAACAACAGCAGTAACCATATATGGAGAGATATCTTCATAATCCACCCAGTCTTTTTGTAGTCTTACTTCTCTATCTTTTGAAAAAGTTTGTTCAACACAACGTTGCAACATAAGAATAGTTATTGGCGGATTAACCCAACGATAAATAAACGTAAGTAAAACAGAGAATAAAATATAGATAAGTATAGTTAAGCCTATGACTTTTAAAACTTTTTTAACGGTTATTTTTTTCTTCATAATAAAATTTCTAATTTTTAATTACTAATTTCTTGTGGCAATTTGGCCGTCTTCTTTGAAGCCACCCCAATTTCTTGCGGCAATTTGGCCGTCTTCTTTGAAGCCACCCCAATTTCTT
>JBGUWU010000027.1:0-18514 GCA_045221575.1 Bacteroidales bacterium | reverse complement strand
GGTAGAGTGATTTCAACAACAACTCTTGCATTAGGACAAGAGACAATGGAAGTTGAAACATCAACACTTGCAAGTGGAGTATATTATGTAAGAATACAAACTGCAAACTCTGTAAGAACAGAGAAACTTATCAAAAAATAATTAGAAATTAGAAATGAGAAATTAGTAATTGAAAATTTCTAATTTAAAAAGACCGCTTTTAAAAAGGCGGTCTTTTTTTTGCAGAAAGGTGAAAAGCCTAAAGCTGACAATAACGTTTAGCGACTAAATTTTTTAATCGTTAATCCGCAATTTCTAATTACTAATTACTAATTACTAATTCTTCGAATTTCCTGCGGCAATTTGGCCGTCTTCTTCGAAGCCGCCCCAATTTCTAATTACTAATTTCTAATTGAATGAAAATTTCTAATTGAATGAAATTTCTAATTTTTTTTAGTATCTTTGCAGGTGGTAACATATAAAAAGAATAACTATGAAGAAAATTATTAGAAATTTTGTTGTTTTGTTGTGTGCAATAGTTTTTTGTGCAAATGCTTTTGCCTATAACTTCACAGTAGATGGAATATATTATAATATAAATGCTGACAACGTATCGGTAAGTGTAACCTATAAAACAACTAACTATAATACTTATTCAGGCGATGTTGTTATACCATCAAATGTAACTTATAATGGAGTGAATTATGCTGTTACTAAGATAGGTGATGAAGCCTTTAGATATTGTAGAAACCTTACCTCAGTAGTGATTCCTAATAGCATAACATATATTGGTGCTGCATCTTTCATCGGTTGCAAAAGTTTAACCTCTATTTTAATTCCTAATAGTGTTACTTATATAGGTCATTCTTCTTTTGGTCGTTGTGAGGTTTTGGATTCTGTCATAGTTCCCAATAGTGTTACATCTATTGGCGAGAAAGCATTTTATGAATGTCTATCTTTAACCTATATTTCTTTACCTAATAGTCTTACTTACCTAAGTGAGGGAATGTTTAAAGGGTGTACCAGTTTAGTTTCAATAATACTACCTAACAGTATTACGATTATGGAAGGTCATATTTTTGAAAGTTGCACTAATCTAAACTCTGTAACAATACCTGAGGGCGTTACCTCGCTTGGAGAATGGACTTTTTGGAATTGTTCTGGACTAAGTTCAATAACTATACCTATGAACGTTGAGTCTATTGGTGATTATTCTTTTTCTAATTGTACAAGTTTGAATACTATCAGATGTAAAGGCTTAGAACCTCCAACTCTTTTGTCTACTGTTTTCACTAATGTAAATAAGAATAACATAACTTTGATTGTGCCATGCGGAAAACAATCTACCTATCAACAAGCGGAAGTTTGGGGATTGTTTAACCATATAGAAGAAGATTGTGTAGGTCTCAACGATGTTGAAAAAGATAACACCATAAGCCTTTACCCTAACCCTGCAAAAGAAAGTGTAAGTCTGAATGCGGAAGGTGATGTGATTATTTACAATAACCTTGGACAGACAGTTAAACAGGTGAATAATGTTAAAGGAAAGACAACAATATCTGTTGCAGATTTAAAGAAAGGAATTTATTACTTGAAAGTGGGAGATAAACATCAAAAACTTGTTATCAATAATTAAAAATCTTACATTTAATTAGAAATTAGAAATTAGAAATTAGTAATTGGGGTGGCTTCGAAGAAGACGGCCAAATTGCTGCAAGGAAATTGGGGTGGCTTCGAAGAAGACAGCCAAATTACTTAAACTAATGAGAAATTAGAAAAGAGAAATTAGTAATTGGCGGATTAACGATTTCAACACTTTAGTTACTTTGTATTGATGCCAGACTTGATTTTAGTATTAAAAGAACTATTTTTTACTCAAAAATAGTTCTTTTGCATAAACTTTTGATTTGGCAAAAACGAAACGAAGAGTGGCGAAAATCTTTCTTCTTTTTGGCTATAATTTGCAACAAAACTAAAATTTGTTTGTCATATAAGTAAAAGTTTTTCTTTTTTTCTGCGAAGAAAAAGTAAGGATTAGATCTGTGAAGGTGAAAAATTGCAATGATTAACTACTTTACTTGCTGTAATATTTGTTTTTACAAGTGCTATGTTAAAGGTTTAAAATTAAGCAAAAGCAATAATAAATCGTATTAATCTTAGACTTAATAGATTGATTTAATGATTTGATTATTAATTCTTTATTTAAGGTATTGGGATAAAAAGAGGTAAAGATGTGGATTTTTTTTGCAATGCTTAGAAAAAAAACGTAACTTTGCAGGTTGAATTATTGTGTATTTATCATTGATAATAATAAAATATAAATAAAATGAAAAAAGTACTTTTTAGTATTGTATGTATTTTTGTAGGGGCGTTTGTTTTGAACGCACAACCTACATTGTTAGAGCATGTAACTTTTGAAAATGGTATGCCTACTGGTTGGACGGCATCTAGTAATCAAAATGTTGTAATTGATCAAGATATTCATTCAACAGGGGCAAAGAGTCTTTGGATGAAGCCAAGTAATTCCGGTGCAGTAATATTTACTTCGCCGGTGTATAATGTAACTCCAGGACACAATGTAAGAATAGAAATGTCCCATTTGCCTGTAATAAAGAACAGCAATTATGGAGCTTATATAGAAGTAAAAACAAGTTCCAATTCAGAGTGGCAGATTTTGAATGATGGAGGTACGAGAAATGCACCGCAAGACTTTGATAGAACATATGGAGGCAATGAAGGAAATTTCGCGGGTCTATTTTATACATTTTATTATTGGAAAGATTTTGGTAATGTAAGCATTCCAAAAGCCAATATGATGACCTATTTATATGATACAAGTAACTACTACTACAATAAATTCACTTGGAAACATGCAGTATTTTATTTAAGTAACTTTTTGACTACCAGTGATAATAGTTTCCAGATTCGTTTTGTTATTCCTCAGACACCAACTTCAGATAATGCAACAGGTTGGTTCTTAGATGATATAAGGTTGTTTGAAGCAAGTATTCCTAATGAAGATATTCGTGTTCCTCAGATAACAGAAGTTATCTCTGTTCCTAAGAACTATAATCACCCAAGTTGTTCTGATGTTGAAGTATTACTAAAAATACAAGATAGAAATGGAAGTTTGTCAAACGTTGCCGACTCTTTATATGTAGAGTATTATGTGCAAACTACTCCAGAAGATATACGAAAAGTTAATCTAACTAATGTTGCCAATGCAGAATATTCTGCTCTTATTCCTTTTGCTGGAGTTGATTCGGTTATATGTTGGCGTGTTGTTATAAACGACCATAAAAACAATAGATTAACATATCCTTTCCCGTATGGAACTTATTTTAAAACTAAGACAGTGATACCTTATGTTGGAGATACAACTATTACTCAGACAGGTACATCTAACGATGAAATGATATTTAAGACAGGTTCAAATGTCTTAGGAGCTAAGTATCAAACAAGGTATAAAGCAAGTGAATTGTTAGCTGCTGGTTTTGGTCCGGGTGTTATTCAAGGTCTATCTGTCAAAGTAACTCAAGCAAATGCAGCAGGTGCTTTGTTGCCTAATTTTAGACTTAGACTTGGAACCATTGCACCAACAGATACAGTAGATGTTCAAAATCCATATTCAACAGGAGTAAATGAGGTATATAGTAATCCTAACCTTGCTTTACCAGGAGAAGGTTGGTTTTATTTTCCTTTCTATCCAGATCAATATCTTACTTGGGACGGTATTTCTGACTTGATAATTACTTCTTGTTATGATGCTTCAAGTGTAGTTTCTTCCTCTACAACTAAGATAGAGTGTATTCCTGCACCAAGTGGAGTGATAACAAAGAAAGTAGAATTAGGTTCTGGTGGTTATCAAGAAGCATGTGTAACACAATGGCCACCTAATGAAAGTACAATGTCAAAAAGACCTAATTTTAAGTTTAATTTTGTTGATATATGTTTCTTTGAGCATGATGCAGGAATAAGTAGAGATTCAATAATAAGCCCTGCTAATGCTGCAACTTGTGATAGTATGGTAGCAACCACAGGTTATTGTATTGAAGGACAAAACTATCCATTGACAATTAAACTAAGGAACTATGGTACAAGTCCTTTGGATACAGTAAAAGTTTATTATATGTTAGACAATAACACTAATAATATTCAATCTGCAACTTGGACAGGTTTTCTTGATACAAATTCTACAACCAACTTTACTCTAACAAACACATTCTCACCAACTGCAGGACAACATACACTTACTGTTTGGACTGCTTTGGATTATAATGAAAATATAATAGATTGGAACTTGAGAAACGACACTGCTCATTTCAATATTATTGTTTCTCAAGGTCAAATGAATGGTGTTTATGCCATAGGAGGAACAGTTGCAGGAGTGCCAGCAAATAGAACATACAGAACATTTAACGATGCTTTCTTTATGATGATAAACAGTGGAGTAAATGGACCGGTAACCTTTAAAGTGAAAGCAGATACAGTTCCATATACTAATACATTGACATTCCCAAGATGTGTTCCCGGCGTTAGTGCTTCAAACACAGTAACTTTTGAAAGTGCAGATACAAGCAATAGAGTAAAGTTTGCAACGATAGATTATGATAATAACGATAATATAATTGCAACAACTCAACCAACATTTATTTTAGATGGAGTTAAATATTTTAAGTTAAAGAACTTTGATATTAAACCAACAGATGCAACAACATTAATAAAATTCTCAAATCTTTCAGAAAATGTGGATCTTGTTGGTTTGCGTTTTACTAATTTTACTTCTCCAATAAATACATATAACAGTACTCCGACAGCATCTTATATCAATGTTGGAGCAGCCAACAATATAAGAATAGATAGTTGTGAATTCAATTTTAAATCTGCAGATTCTCACCCACGTGCTGTCTTTATTAAAGGTCTTTCTCCTGTAAATCCAAATACAGGTGTTAAAATACTTAACTCTACTTTCAACATAGGAACAAGAACTGTTATTTATGTAGAATATAATACAACTACAACAATAAAAGGCAATACTTTTGTTAATGGCTTTGATGATGCTAACTATGTGAATCTATCTGAAGCAAGATATGTTGTAACTGCAATGAATACTCAAAGACTAAACTTTGAGGCTAATAAGGTTGTACTAAAAGGAATGAGTGCAATATCTTTATCTGAAGTTAGTAATTCTCGTGTAGTTAATAATCAAATAAGTATTAACAATTTCTCAGAACAATCTATTGCAGCTTATTTAAGTTATGGTTTGAACTTGGTTTCAGGAACTAATGATACAATAGCGTTTAACAATGTTTATGGCAAATCTCTTTATGCATACGATAGAAGAGTTGTTGGTATGAGTCTTGGAGCTGACGGACAAACAACAGCTAACAACATATTTAAAAATAATATGATGGTTAGTGATGGTCATGGTTTTGCTGTTGTTGTAAAACCTACTGACGCAGAAAACTGTTCTGCAAGCTTTGCTTTCTCACACAATATGTATTATAAGACAACATCTGTTCTTGGTATGCCTTTGTTATCTTATAATGGAGCAACAAACACAACAGAAGAAAGTTGGCAGTTGCAAACAGGTGAAACAAATTCTTCATATACAAGAGACCCTGTCTTTGTAAGTTGGGATAACCTATACACAACAGTTGTTTATCCTTGTGGCAGAGGTGTTGGAATAAACAATATTACAAAAGACTTTTATGGACATTCTCGTCCTACAAATTCAAATCCTTGTATTGGTGCAAGAGAATATGCAGCTCCAAGAAGTAACATACATGTTTTATCTACAGGATTAACTGCTGGTACTTTTGATGGAGATAAAACTTATAGTTCTTGCTTCTTTGGAAATGATAGTGTGTTTGTAACATTTATCAATTTAAGTAATGACACAATTCAAGCAGGTAATGGAAAATTTAAATATAAAGTAGATAACAATAGTGTTGTCTCTTACACTTATCCTAACCAAATCATTCCAGATAGTATTTATACTGCGGTAATAACTACTCCTTTTAATTTTTCTACAACAACAGCTGACATATATTTTACTTTAAAGACTTGGTCTGATGTTGTTGCTGATACAATAAATGATAATGATACTGCTTGGGCATACGTTAATTCATTTGCTCAACTTCCTGCCTTAGCTCCAATGTCAGTTAATATAGATTATGGAGCAACCGCTACCCTTAACGTTACATCTCAAGATAGTATTTATTGGTATTATCATCTTACAGATGAAGAACCTTTCTTAAAATCTCATACTTATGTAACAGAGTCTTTGGTACATGATACTGCATTTTATTTTTCTCGTAAATCTGAAATACCTGTTTTAAGAATAACTGAGATACAATTTATTTCATCATCAACAGGAATTACTGACCCAATGCCAGATTGGGCTACATCAGCAAACAATGTATATGAAATATCTAACCTTGGAACAGGTGCTGTTAATATGACAGGATATAAGTTCGCTTATGTTAGAGCAGTAAGACCAGGTACTCCATCTTCAGCAGTTTTGTTATCTAACTCAATGACAAAAACATATACTTTCCCTAACAACTTTATTCTTCAACCAAACACTTCTGTATGGTTAGTTAATAAAACAGGTACATCAACAGAGGATAATGTATTTTACATAGGAAGTGCTGCAGGTGTGATAGATACAAACGCCGCAGGATTCCTTTTGAAATCAAATACAGATAGTATCTTAGATGCTGTTACAATAAACTATAGCAACTTTAATAACAACACTCATGTTCCTGCTACAGTATGGAGTGGATATGTAATAACTCCTACAACAACACAACAAATATCAGGTACAACTCCAACAACTCATATAGCTGGAATAATAAGAACTAATGCAAATGGAACAAATGCTTCCGCTTGGACAAGTTCTTCTGCAACTAATCCAATGACGATAGGAACATATAATGACAACTTAACGGTTTATGTTGCCAATGATTGTTATGGAGATAAAACAACATTCAATGTTATTATCAATGACCCTCCTGTTAATGAGATAGCTTTAACAAATATCAAGCTTGCTAATGGTTTGGAAACAGAGACTTGTGGATTAACCAATGTTTCATTTACTGTAGAAATGGTTAATATGGGTGCATACGCAACAACAACACCTATACCATTAGTAGCAAAATTATATGAAGGAGGAACAATGATTTCTACTTTCACAGATAATTATACACCTTCTCTTTCTACTGATACAGTAGAATATACTTTGAATGGTTCTTTTGATGTAAGTGCTAATACTCAAACACGTAATCTTACTGTTGTGATTTATTCTAATCTTGCAGCAGATACAATAAATTATAATGATACAGTAAGTCTATCATTTACTTCTCTTCAAACTCCATTACCTCCAGTAACACAAGACGTAAATATTGCTTACGCAAGTTCAACAACTTTAACTGCAAATGCAGGAAACAATAGATTAGTTTGGTATTCAGATTTAATAAGTGATGTTCCTCTTGCAATGGGAGATTATACTACTCCTACATTATATGAAACAACAACTTATTATGTGGAAGCATTGCAAAGAGAGAGTCAAACAGTGGTTGTCGGTAATGGAACTTCAACAACAGGAACATCTGCTACCACTCAAGACCCAGGTCCTTTCAATGCAAGAAAACAACATGTTAAAGAACAATATCTATACAAAGCAGATGATTTGATTGCTGCAGGTTTAGAGGCAGGAAATATTAATAACATTGCTTTCAATATCAGTGGCGTAACATTAGGTTCTGGTCAGCAATCTGCAAACCTTCAAAACTATAACATAAGAATAGGTTCAACAAATACAAATGCTCTTTCCACTTGGGTAACAGGTTTAACAGATGTTTATAGTAGTCCATCTATGTCATTCACTACTGCAAGTACAGGTTGGCGTACAATGGAATTTGATACACCTTTTGTTTGGGACGGAACATCAAATATTGTTGTAGAAGTATGTTTTGAAACATCAGTAACATCAAATACAGTCAAGACTTATTTTGGTTCTAAAACTTATAATTGTCAGATTTCTTACAAAGATGCAACAAATGATGCTTGTTCTTGGACGGGTGCTATATCTGGTAGCGCACAAAAGAAACTTCCTAATATTAGATTTGGAGTAGATATATTCGGTTGTAATAGTGCAAGAAGTCCATTGACAGTAAATGTTGATGATGCTCCAAACTGTGAACTTGCATTGTCAGGCTTTGTTTCTCCAGAGGGTTCTACAGTAGAGTCTGGTATATCAACTCCAATAAGTGTTGTTTTACACAACAACGGAAGTGCTGCACTTACTGCCGCAACAATAGAACTTTATATTGGTAATGTTGCAACTCCATCTACTTCTTATTCTTGGACAGGTAATCTTGCAAGTGGCGATTCTACAACAGTTATTATAGATAACCACACCTTTACTCCAGGAGCATTGACTCTTACTGCAGTAGTAGTAAAGGATTGTGATAATATCCATTCTAATGACACAATAAGACTACCAATAAACATTTGTGTTGGTAATTCTTCTTCTGCTACAACATACACTATTGCTGCAAACTCTCCTACAGCAGACTATTCTTCTATTTCTGCTGCAATACAAGATTTGGCAGTATCAGGAGTCTGTGGTCCTATTGTATTCAACGTTGCTAATGGAAACTATACAGAAAGATTTACAATTCCAAGTATTCAAGGTGTTTCAGAAGAAAATACTATAACATTCCAAGCTGCTAATCCATCAGCGATGCCAAAAATCAATGTAAATACAACAGAAGGTATCTTGCTTGATGATGCGGAGTATATTATATTTAAAAACATAGAGTTTAAAACTTCTGGTAATATAACTCTTATGGATATAAATAACTCCAATAACATAAGTTTTGAAGGAGTTAAATTTACCACAACAGGAACAACAACAACTCTTGTTAATCTAAGAGGAAGAAACACTAATATAGAATTTCTAAATGACTCTCTTTATGGAGGTAAAATTCAATTGACTTCTGCCTTAATTACAGAGTCTAATGAATCTTCTGGTTTAAGTGTTAATTCTTGTTGGTTCTGGGGTGCAAGTTCAAACTCAATAGCAATTGCTTCTTATGATAATGTTCAAATAGTTAAAAATACAATAAGACAACAAGCATCAACAGAGTTAGGAAAAGCAATATCATTTAGAAAAGTAGCTGGTGATTCTCGTATAGAAGGCAATAATATTTATATGGTTAATGGCACAAAGGTACGTCAAGGTATAGAAGTAAAGGCTTCTAACTTTACAGCCCTTACTCCTTTGATGGTATTCAATAACTCAATATCTATAAAGGGAACAACAAGCTCAGGTATTAACTCTTTAGGTATAGAAGTGGATACTTCTTCTTATGTTAGCCTTTATTTCAATACAGTAAATATGGCTTCAAGTACTAACAGTCCATCATCTATTTCTCTAAAGGTGGGTAAAGGTTCAAGTAATGTTATTGTAAGAAATAACAACCTTGACAATTCTGCTAAAGGTTTTGCTTATTATGTAGAGAAAATAAACACTGTTAGCATTTCTAATAACAACAACTATGCAGTAAATGGAGCTAAGTTTGCTTATTGGGCTGCTAATATTGCAGACCTAACAGCATTGAAAGCAGCCAACAATATGGACGCAAGTTCATTTGCTGTTGCTAACCCATTTACCAATGATTCTATTCTTTCTATTCTTTATCCAACAGATATTGCTAACGCTGGTGTAACAATAGAAGGAATAAGCAAGGATATTCTTAACCACAATCGTCCAATTGCTCCAGGACCAACAATAGGAGCATACGAATTGTTACGTAATGACTATGATGCTGGTGTTACTGAGATTAATATTCCTCTTTCTACTACCGATTATATAGAGGGAGACCAAATACCAGTTAGTGTAAGAATTAAGAACTTTGGTAATTATAGTATTACTTCTTTAAATATTGTGGCAAAACTAAAACATCATCAAGAAGATGCTACTCCTATTGCAACTTTGAGTGAAACATTTACAGGTATGCTTACTTCTATGGACGAGGTAGATTTCAACTTTACAGGTACATTTACAGCAGAGCTTAATGACCCAATGACTGATCCTTTCTATTTAGAAGTCTATACAATAATAGAAGACGATGAAGATCCATTGAATGACACATCAAATGTTGCTGTAAAAGTTATTCCTGCTTACAATCTACAATTAGTGAAGACAGAAAACATAACAGAAAGATGTAAATTGTTTGATCAACCAATAACAGTTCAAATAAAGAATGTTGGAGTAAAAGCAATTCATTCTACAGATACAGTATATGTAACCTATGAGGTAGAAAATCGTCCTGATATGTCAATAACAGAACAACTACACTTACCTTATAACTATAATGGTATTTCTTATGACTCAATTCAACACAATGTTCAAATAGGATATACTTTTGCTCAGACAGCAAATTTCTATCCTTTAGGAACATCAGATACAACATGGAAAGTACGTTCATATATTACTTTTGCAAAAGACCACCTTCAAACTAACGATACTTCAAACTTTATAACTATAAACTCTCGTGTTTCTCCTCCTGCTCCAACAGCTTTGAACGATACAGTATTCTATGGTACAATAGGACATCCTTCTGCTACTCAAATAGGACATCTTGCAATAAAATGGTTTACCGACAGTTTGCAAGCAGATCCATTCTACACTGCAACTTATAGTAATAGTTTAGGAGGATATACTCCATACACTACTGCTGATAGAGTTTTTGCTGATTCTATTTATTATACAAGAGTTAATCTAACAGGTACTTATCCTTGTGAAAGTTTCTACACAGAGGTTAAGGTAGTGGTTAAAGATCGTCAGCCTGTAGATATGGCAGCTCTTAGAGTAACTGCTCCTCTTCATACTCTTACTACAACATTTACTTGGGCTGGAGGTCTAAATTCAGGTTCTCATCTTGATCAAGAATTAACAACAAATGATGGTAGCGTTTATATGGAAGAAGATACAGTTAAATTCCTTATTGTTAATTATGGTAATCAACCAGCAACAGGATTTAATATAAGTTATTCTATTGCTACTTCTACTACAGCAGAGCCTACTATAGTTACAGAGACTTGCAATGCAACCATTCTTCCAGATCAACAGTATGTATATTCATTCACCACTCTTGCTGATGTTTCTGATCCAAGTAAAACATACAGAATACGTGCTTGGGTAGATGCAGATGGTGATGCAACTCATTTAAATGATACCTCAGACTATCGTTTGGTAAAACCAAGAAATGGAAGTACGCAGTACCCAACACCAACTGTAACAGAAGCTTCTTCTATGGATATAACTCGTGTTCAGTTCGCTAATTTGGATAACACTACAATAGCAGGAGATGACACCTATTCTAACTTTACACAAACCGTTGAACCAGCAATATTGTTTAAAGGAATTACCGATACCCTTATTGTTCAACATCAAAATGCTTCTTCTATGGAGGCAGGTTTGTTCCACTCTGGTTGGATGAAGGTTTATATAGATTGGAATAGAAACGGAGCATTTGAGGGCGATGATTCTGTAGTATTTTACACTAATCACTATCCAAATTGGGAGTTAGTTTATTCTGACACCGTTCTAAAAACAGAAACGACTAACATTATTCCTATTACAGTTCCTACTAATGTTATAGGAGGAAAGACTCGTATGCGTATCATTCTTTCACAAGAAGATAGCAAGCATGTGTTTGATGCAGGTGATGCCAATATGAGTATTTCTAAAGGTGAGATAGAAGACTATCTACTAAATATACTTCCAATGGAGGATAACAACGCTCAACTATTACGTTTTACTTCTCCTTCAGAAGTCTTCCAAACAACAGAACAGCAGACTATCAAGGTTATGATGAAGAACGCTGGACATAATACAATGACATCTGCTAATATACATTGGTTTATTAATGATGAAGAACAGACTCCTTTCAACTGGTCGGGCAATCTTTCAACTTCGCATGCTGAGGAGGTAACACTTGGAACTATTAACGCAGGTTATGGTAGCACTTCTTTCCGTGCGTATGTTCAACTGCCAGGAGATACTTACAATCTTGATGATACTGTTGCAGCAAATATCTTCCGTTTCAAAACATACGACATTACCTATACAGAAGATTTTGATAATCAAATGGTGCTTAATGATGACTTCTATGCATACGAAATAAACGTAACAAAGCCAAGTAACTGTTGGGAGTTAGGAATACCTAATGCAGACAGTAATTCAAAGATAACAGAGGCTTACTCTTATCCATATTGTTGGAAGACTAATCTAAATGGTAAGTATCCAAAGAACAATACAAGTATTCTTTATACTCCTGTATTTAATATAGAACTTATCAAGCCAGATACTCTTGCCTTTATGCTTTACAGAGCTATGGGTTCTGCTACAATGACTGTTGAATATATGGACTATCAAGGTCAATGGCAGATAATATCAGGTGATACCTTAGAAGGTGTTCCATACGGACAACGTTGGTATGGAGGACAAAATGGTTTCACCGGAACAAGTAATACTGGTTGGACACGAGTAGCTTATTCTTTAGATCACTTACTAACTAATATGGGTACAAAAGCTCAGTTTAGATTTATCTTTACTTCAGGTTCTGGTACAACATCTGATGGTGTTGCAATAGATGACTTCCAATTATTTAAAGGACTTAGAGACCAAGATGCAGGTGTAACCTATGTTGAATTAGCTCCTTCTATTCTACCAAACTATGGACAGTTGTTCTATCCTAAGGTTACTGTTCATAACTATGGTCGTGGAATACTTTCTTCTTATCGTGTTTGCTATATGTCCGAAGATATGCATATTCCAACATGTGAAGACGTATCTTATTCAGAAAATGGTATTGCACCAGGAGGAGATACTATTTATACATTCCAAACAGGACATTATCTTGATGTAGCAATGCCAGATCCATTCTCAATTGTCTCATTTACTCGTTTGAATCCTGTTGATTTATATACAGAAAACGATACCGCATGGGCAAACATCGTTATTGGACCATTGCAAAAAGACGCCGCTATCATAGCTATTGAACAACCAACCGAACAGATTGTTTCTAATGATGATGTGGAGATAGCAATACGTATTCGTAACTATGGTTTGGAACCAATAACTCAGCTACCTGTGTCATACTTTATAACAGGTTCTACTCAAGTTGATGAAGTAATTAATTTCAACCCTCCTCTGTATAATGGTGATGAATATATCTATCGTTTCAATCAACGTTATCATGCTTCTTATGGTTCAGTAAATCTTAAAGTATGGTCAAGTTTGGAAGGAGATTACTACCACGATAACGATACTCTTTATAAACGTCTTCAAGGCTCTTCTTACACTCAAGATATAGAAGCAAGATATATAACCATAGATGATAGAGATCCAAATACTATAGGCATTCAACTTGCATTCCTAAACCGTTCTTCTATAGGTATTGGTGATATAACAGTAGGATACTACTATGATGGAAATATTAACAATAAGGTAGAAGAGACTTATAGACTTGGAAGCATACTGCCTGCAGGTACATACGGCTATCATTATTTCACACAAAAGCTTCCTCGTAGAGTTTATCAAAGTATCTGTGCTTATGTTGTAGTTCCAAATGAGGTTAATCTATCTAATGATACTACTTGCACATTAATGATAGGTTATACCGATGGATTTGCAGATACTATCTTCATTGAGGAAACAGTGGCAGAAGATTGTCTTGTTCAGCTTATAGGACATAATAATGGAACGCTTGGAGGTAATACTATGGTGACAGCTCACTATGTTATCAATGGAGATTGGGCTAATGTGGTTACTCAGACATTTAATTGGGAATTTGATGAACCTAATCCAAACATAAGACAATATATGACATTCTCCAATAGAATACCAAAATCTGAAAATGGACAATATGATATTGTGGCATGGTTAGATTATCCAAACGATTGGCATCATTGGAATGACACTACAAGAATCTATCAAGTTAAATCCTTTGTTGGTTTAGAAGATGTTGTTGCTAATGAAAGTGGATTTGTATTAGAACAAAACGTTCCAAACCCTTATGACAAACAAACTGATATTACATTTACAATACCTCAATCCGACAATGTTAAATTCTATATTACTAACACCATTGGACAAGTAGTATATTCTCAATCTGATTATTATCAAAGTGGAAAACATACTATTCACTTTGATTCAAAAGATTTGCCAGAGGGTGTTTATTACTACACAATGGAATATAGAAGAGAAAAACAAGTCAGAAAGATGATAATTGTTAGGTAGTGAATTCTACCAACACAATTCTTATGAATAAAATTTAGCAACTTCCTTTCGAAAGGAAGTTGCTTTTTTTGTTTATTTTCATTCTAATTATTTTGTTATTTCAAAATAATTTCATAAATTCGCAAAAGTGAAATTTTTAAAAAAACAGAAAAAAATGAGCAGAAAAAGTGTTTTAGCAAAGATACTATTTCTATTCTTTGCAGTAGTAAGTTTAGGTTTAGTAACCGTCAGTTGCAGTGATGATGACGAAAATTGTGATCCGAACTCTTTTGAATGTTATTCATGTAAAGGTCCGATAATAGAAAGGAATGTCCATGTAGCTGGTTGCATTTTAGAAGTAAACGAAAAGAATTATTATTGGTTTAAAGACCCCAATGAAGATATTGTTGATTACATTGTTTGTAATGTTGAAACAATGAGGTCTTTACTAAAAAAAGTTGGGCTATCTGAAGAGTTTGTTATTGAGAATAAGATCAGATTAGATTTAACTTTGGACTTTAAAGAATTTGAGGGTATGACGACAGGTCTTGTCTACGATATAATAGTTAAAAATATAAAAATACACGAATAATTATGAAAAGAGTATTTATTATGATTATATGTTTGATAAGTCTTAACTTATCAGCACAAGAGGTAATGTATTATATTCAAGATAATGATACAATATCCTTTGAAGTAACGGAGGATTATTATGTATCTTATAATACAAGTGTAGAGAATCTAATAGATTCAGGATTAATTAGACTTGTTTCTCAAATCACTGATACAAGTGCTATTGTATCAATACAGAATATTACAGGATCTACATTTTTACAAAGAAAACATATTGTAGATTCTATGTTTAATAATGTTTTCTCTTTTATAGAACCTGTATTGATGTATGAAGACAGCACCATACAATTAACCCATAATACTTTGATGATACAAGCGGAACATGATAGTATAGTAAACAATGTTTTATCAGGGTATAGCTATACTTACGATACTGTTAATGTAGCAGGATTAATGAATTACATTATAACAATACCTAATATTTCCACAATGGAACTTTTTGCACTTACAACAAACAATAATGACAACAAAAATCTAATTGCAATAGAACCCTCTTTTATAAGGTTAATAGAATCTTGTTCAGCAGTGGAGTTTGATGATGAATATTATCCAAATCAGTGGGCTTTAGACGAGAATCATTATGCTAATATAAATATACAGAAAGCATGGGAAATAACAAAGGGTGAAAATATTAGGGTTGCTGTATTTGATACTGGGGTACAAAAGAATCATCCAGATTTAGTAGACAATATCTATGGAGGTTTTGATGCTACAGGACATCACACAGGAGGAAATCCTTATAATTCTCTTGATAAACACGGGACAGCATGCGCAGGTATAATTGGAGCAAAAGGAAATAATAATATTGGGATCGTAGGAGTCGCCCCAGAATCCAAAATAATACCTGTTAAAATGTCAGAATCTTTGACTGTTCAGTCTTTTACATTTACTGACTGCAAATATGCAGCTTCTTTAGTTTATGCTTTAAATACTGGAGTACGGATCTTTAGTAATTCATGGAGTTCTTCTGGTAGTACTTTTAAGTGTATGAAAAACAATATAAATTTTTGTATAAATAAACCATTCAACGGTAAAGGATGTGTCTTTGTTTTTTCATCAGGCAATAAATCCAAGAGTAAAGTTGGATTTCCTTCTTCTTTGGCAAATGTTTTGTCAGTTGGAGCAATAGATAAAGATGGATCTTGTGCGATATTTTCTAATTATGGATGGAATTTGAATTTAGTTGCTCCTGGTGTTGGTATTTATACAACAGATAGGACTGGTAATGATGGATATACAAGCTGTGATTATGACACTTCTTTTGCTGGTACTTCTGCTGCTTGTCCATTTGTTGCAGGAGTTGCAGCTTTGGTTTTATCTGTTAATCCTAATCTAACGCAGAGTGAGGTGAGATATATAATAGAATCAACATGCCAAAAAATACAACCAGAGACAAATCCTACTGCTTACGTATATGCAAATATTCCAGGACATCCTAGTGGTATATGGTCAGAAAGAATGGGTTATGGCTTAGTAGATGCCTATAAAGCAGTATCATTAGCATTGGCTATGGCTTGCAATACCGATAATTCAGCACTGCTAAACGGAGAAATAACTTCAAACACAACAATATCGACATCAACGATAGGTTATGGAGAGATTATTGTTAAGAATGGTGTTACACTTACGGTAAGTTCTAATTTAAAGATGGTGAAAGCATCCAAGATAATCGTAGAACCGGGAGCAAAGTTAGTTGTTAATGGCGGGGAGATAGTTGGTGCTTGTGGAGAATATTGGGACGGTATAAGACTTGAGGGAAATAAAAATCTTTCACAGACAGAAACAAATCAAGGAGTAGTAGAATTGAATAATGCCTTGATAAGTGATGCAAAAGACGCAATAAGTGTTATTGGAGAAAACAGTGATTGGAATAAAACAGGCGGAATAATAAAAGCAACAAATACAACCTTTAAAAATAACAGACGTAGCATAGAGTTTATGTCATACGGAGAAGGAAGCAATGTAAATAACGTCTCCTATTTCAGAAACTGTACATTTACTTGGGATGATGACCTGCTTGCCAATGAAAGTACAGTACAATCTCATATAACCATGTATCAAGTCAAAGGAGTGGATTTCAAAGGCTGTACATTTAAAGATGAGAGAACATCAACAACAGGCTTGACAACACACGGCATACTTACAAACCAAGCAGGATATATAATAAACAAATATCTTTTAATTCCAGGGCACGGTGGAACAACTGCAGTATATAAAAATACAAGTTTTGAGAATCTTACATACGGTATTCGTACAGAAGAAGCAGACGACAAATTGTGCAAAGTAGAAAACTCTGTTTTTGATGAGAACGATAAAGGAATATATGTAACGAATACAGATAACTTATATGTTGTTAATAATACATTTAATGTAAAGTTAATGGCACATGGTATGGGCTTAGTAGCACAAAACTCTACTAATTTCACTATACAGAAAAATGATTTTCTTGGAACAAGTAACACTAATAATTTTCTTGCAACATCGGGTTTGCAGATAGTCTCAAGCGGAGCAGATAATAATCTTATAAAGCAAAACCGTTTTGTAAATCTTTATTCAGGTTTTCAGGCTTTAGGCGTGAATTATGGAATAAATACAGGTTTAGAACTAAATTGCAACTCCTTCTCTTCTTGTCAGAGAGGAATAGATATTCCTGCATTCCCATTGAATAATGTAACTGGAATAAAATCAATACAAGGTTCTCAAAGTCTTTCAGCAGGAAATAAATTTACAAATAATACAAATAACGTTATAAATAATGGCGTTAATACGATAACTTACTATTATTACGGAAGTATAGAAAATCCAAATTATATCTCCATGAAGTTTCTTCCAATACAGGCAAGTGCTGGAGCAAGTTGCGGATTGATAGGAAATATAACTGAACCAAACTTCCCACTATTATCAAATGGAGACGGAGAAGAAAACGAAGAAGAGGAAAGTATTGAAACTTCAAGCATAGCACCAACAACAGTTTTGTCATATATCAATAAAAAGGACTATCTGTCAGCAGAAAGTCTGCTAAGCACAAGTGATATGAGCCAAGAAGAGAAGAATGACTATCGTTTATATTCATCATACATACAGGAATACGGAAACTCGTATAATATTCCAATAGATATACTTCTTGACTTGTCGGGAAAAGAGAGCAATATTGGTTTAGTAGCGAAACAGATGCTTTACTTTAAAGGTGTCGAGGCGGATCTTCATCCAAAAGTTATTGTTGAGCAACCCCAAGATTCAGACACAACGGCTATAAACAATAAGATGGAAAGCGTCAAAGTCCTAAATGGACTTTCGCAAAATGACGAATATACTCTAAGTCCAAATCCTGCAAATAGTGAAGTAGTAGTAAAAGGAACAAAGGAAATAAGTGAGATAACAATCTTGGATTTGCAAGGCAAGGAGTTGAAGAGTTTCTACAACACAGAGAAATTCAATATCTCATTCCTAAAGAACGGAACATATATTGTAAGAATCCTTGACAGCGAAAACAAAGTTCATTATCAGAAACTTATAAAGCAATAAAAAAGTCTTCGTTTTAATTTTTTAACTCTTGATGTTTAGGGTATAAAGAGTTGGTTTTAAAAAATTAAAACCAACTCTTTT
>JBGUWU010000026.1:0-34516 GCA_045221575.1 Bacteroidales bacterium | reverse complement strand
TCTGCAAGTATATGATGAACAAGGCAAAGTTCTATTAGAAAAAGAAGTTAATGCTTATAACTATCAGATAAATCTTAACACTCTTCCACAAGGAACATACTTTATAAAAGTAATAACCAACAGCGGACAAACCGTTAAAAAAATAATTAGAAATTAGAAATTAGTAATTAGTAATTGCGGAGAGCCTCCGCTGGCAATAACGCTGGCAATAACGCATAGCGACTAAAAGGTTTTTAAGCGTTAATCCGCAAATTTCTTGCAGTAATTGGGCCGTCTTCTTCGAAGCCACCCCAATTACTAATTTCTAATTAAAAAAAAGGCAGTTGCTTTTTGCAACTGCCTTTTTTCTTTTATTTTGGAAGAGTTTGTTGCCAACGCCAAGCAGAAGATGTCATTGAATCAATATCTTCTTTTGCTTTCCATCCTAATTCTTCTTCTGCAAAAGTTGTATCTGCCCATATTTGAATAATATCTCCTGCTCTGCGTGGAGCAAATGACCAGTTAAGTTTTTCTCCTGTGCTTCTTTCAAAACTCTTTATTATCTCAAGAACAGAAAAACCATTACCTGTACCTATATTAAAAAACTCTAAATCTTTTTTGTTTTTCTTTTCCAATAGTCTTTGTACTGCCACAACATGAGCCTTTGCTAAATCCACAACATGTATATAATCTCTTATGCAAGTTCCATCAGGAGTGGGATAATCGTTGCCAAAAACTTTTAATTCTTTTCTTATTCCTGCTGCTGTTTGAGTTATAAAAGGAAGAAGATTATTAGGTACTCCATTAGGTAGTTCTCCTATTAGAGCAGAAGCATGAGCACCTATTGGATTGAAGTATCTCAAAGCAATAGCTTTTATGTTAGATGTTGCAGTTATAAAGTCAAGCATTTCTTCTACTATCTGTTTTGTATGACCATAAGGAGAAGTTGCTTTTTTTACAGGAGAAGTTTCTTTTATAGGAAGACTATCTGGCTCTCCATAAACGGTACAAGAAGATGATTGAACAAAATATTTAATATCTCTTCTTTTCATTTCTTTGACAAGGTTAAGGAAGATGCCGAGATTGTTTTGATAATACATAATAGGATTATCTACGCTTTCGCCGACAGCTTTAAAAGCAGCAAAGTTGATTATTCCTTCTATATCTGTGAAAGTGTCAAAGACTAATCTGCATTCTCTTGCATTGCTTAGGTCTGCCTTTACAAAGTCTGGTCTTTTGCCTGTTATCTTTTCTATTCTGTCTATCACTTCTACTTTTGAATTAGAGAGATTATCTGCAATAACTACATCAAATCCTGCATTCATAAGCTCTACTGCTGTATGGCTTCCGATAAAACCGGCTCCGCCTGTTGTAAGTATTCTCATATTTCGTTGTATTATTCGTTGAAATTACTGTTATATATAACGCATATTTTGTATTTTTTATTTTAGAGATAAGAAAAGTTTTAGTATTTTTGCAACTTTCTATACTTAATTTAACAAGACTACTATGGATATTAGAATAAAAGTAGATAAGGTTTTTTTTATAATTTTATTTGTATTGAGTGTTATTCCTAATTCTATTCTTGCACAGGAGAAAAAAGATAAAAAGATAATAGACTACGAGTTAGCTAAGCAATATATATTTAATGAGGAATATGCTGAGGCTGAGAGTTTGTTAGAGGACTTGATAGCTAAGGATTTTAATGACGAATATTATAGAGATTTGCTCGTTTGTTACAAGCAAAGTCAGTCTATTAAGAAGCAGGAGAAACTTATCAAGCAGGCAATAAAGAAAAGCAAGGTGAATAAGTCCATATATTATATTGACTATGGTTTATTGTATCTTGAACAGGGCGATAGCGTTAAGGCGAATAAGATGTATTTGAAGGCTATAGATAATCTCAGTGCTAACAATTCGGAAATATATGCATGTGCTTCTTATTTTACGCAGAACCTTTTGTATGATTATACATATAAGACATATCTTAAAGGGCGGGAACTTCTTAAACAGAAGACAAGATATACATATGAGATAGGGTATATTCTTCAACTGCAAGGTAGATATGATGAGATAATTAATGAATATCTTGTTCTTTTGGAAGATAATCCTAATCTACTGAATCAAGTGGAAGTAAATATTAATAATCTTTTAAATAGTGATAAGAATAAAAAACTATTAAATACATTACACAATACCTTATTAGAAAAGGTTAAAGAAAATTCTAAAAATGAGCAGTTAGCGAGGTTATATCTTTGGACTTTGATAAAAGAGGAAAACTATTCTTTGGCATTTATTCAGGCTAAGGCTTTAAATAATAGGTTTGATAATAATAGCGGAAGTACTTTATTCTCTTTTGGAGAGATAGCGATGAATAATGAACAGTATGATATTGCTATAAAGACTTTTGACTTACTTATAAATAAAGGAGAAGAAGACAATATCTTCTATGAAGAAAGTTTAATCAATAAGATGAATTGCCTATATACTCCTTTTACAAACAAAACTACACATACAGAGAAAGAAAAGAAGGCTTTGCATACAGAGTTTGACAAGACGCTTAACATATTAGGTAAAAACTCTCGTTCAGCAAGCATTATGCAACAATATGCTTTATTTCTTGCTTATTATGAACATCAATCTCAAGAGGCTGTTGATATCTTAGACACAATAGTAGGTATGAGTGCTTTACCGTTGAAACAACGTTGTTTGGCAAAGATAGATAGAGGCGATATTTATCTTATGGAAGGTGATGTATGGGCTGCTTCTTTGGAGTATTCTCAAGTGAGCAAAGACTTAAAAAACGAACATGAGGGTTCTGTGGCTAAGTTTAAAAACGCTATGTTGTCTTACTATACAGGCGACTTTGAGTGGGCTTTGTCGCAGTTCTCAACCTTGCGTTCTTCTACCTCTAAGCTTATAGCTAATGACGCTATGGAGTATTCTTTGTTGATAAAGGAAAACATGGATGATGATTCTTCGTATAACGCCTTATCGTATTATGCTAAGGCTGATTTTCTTTTGTTTCAGAATAAATATGAAGAAGCAAAAAAGAATCTTGAGATAATAGAAACATCATATATCTCGCATCCTATCTTTGATGAGATTCTTTATAAAAAAGGTCAGATAGCATATAAGGAAAAAGAATATGCAGTAGCCGATAGCCTTTGGAATAGTCTGCTGTTAAAATATCCTTCTGATATAATGGCAGATGACGCTCTCTTTGCTTTGGCCCAGATGTATGAAGATATATTTAAAGACAAGGAGAAAGCCTCAGCATACTACCAAAGAATAATAATAGATTATCCTTCTTCGTTGTATGTTGCACAATGTAGAAAAAAGAATGAGGAACTTAAAAAATAAGATTTTTATAACCTTGCTTTACTTTCAGTAGTTATTTTAATGTGTTTATGGCTGTTTTAGTCCATTTGGAAAGAAAATCAACAACTTTTTTTACATCATAGCCTTTACCTTCTTCTAAATAAGATGAGTTTTGAGTATGAAGATAATTGCCTTTATCATCTAAGATAACAAAAACAGGAAAACCAAAGCGAGCAGGATTTCTTAACATACGCATTGCTTCAGGATTTTTGTTCTCCTTAGAGTAATTAACATGGATATACACAAAGTTTTTGTCAATAATATCTTTTATCTCTTTGTTTGTTGTTGCAAGTTCTGCAAAAATCAAACACCAAGGGCACCAATTGCCTCCCACTTGACAAAGAACATACTTGCTTTCTTTATTAGCTTGTTCAATAGCGTTGTTTATCTGTTGGACAGCGTCTATCTTGTCGTCGTATGGCTTTATCTGTTGAGAGAAAAGATTGCTTGTAAAGAAAACTACAAGCATTAGAATAACTACTTTCGTTGCTTTTTTCATCATCATCACTAATATTTTTTGCAAAATTAAAAAAAAATTGTAATTTTGCAGATATAAACGATGATACTTTTTCTAATTGAATGACAGAAGACAATAACATAAACAAAGAAAATATTTCTCAGCAGATAACTCCTAAGTTTATCAGTTTGGAAAAGATTATTGCTTCCAAAAACAAGACGCTTTACAAGTTAATACCTAAGTTCTTGCTTTCGTGGTTGAAGAAACTTATTCATTTAGATGAGATAAACTACATTATATATAAGCATAGAGATAAATTTGGAGTAGATTTTGCAAATGCAGTATTAGATGAGTTGCAGATAAAGCTTCAAGTTATCAATCCAGAGAATGTTCCTGTTGAAGGTAGGCCATTAGTTGTAGCCAATCACCCTGTAGGTAGTATTGATGGAATGGCTCTTATAAGTGTTATAGGAGAAAAAAGAAAAGATGTTCTTTTTCCTGTTAATGATATACTTTGCCAACTGCCAGGTTTGAAAGGTGTTTTTATTCCTATAAATAAATATGGTAAAAACTCTGCTAACCATAAAACATTGAACACTGCTTTTGAAGGAGATAGTATAATGATGTTCTTTCCTGCAGGTACAGAGAGTAAGATTATAAAAGGACGACTGCAAGACTTTGCTTGGAAAAAGTCTTTTGTTCGTGAGGCTCAACTGCACCGAAGAGATATTATCCCCGTCTATATAGAGGGAAAAAATAGTAAAGGATTCTATCGTTTATATAAAATACGTAGGTTCTTTGGGATAAAGTTTGATTTGGAAATGATTCTTTTACCAAGAGAAATGTTTAGACAGAAGGGTAACACTTTGACGATGACTTTTGGTAAGCCTATTCCAATAGAACAGATAGATAAAGAAAAACATCACGCAAAGATATGGGCAGAAAAGATTCGTTCTTTTGTTTATAAACTAAAAGAAGACAGAGATGCTGTGTTTTCTGCTGAGGAGTAAAATAAAGAAAAAATTGTTTGCTTTATGATAAAAACAATGGATACTTCATATGTTATACCTCCTGTTGATAAAAATCTTATTAAAGAGGAATTGACAGAAGATATATTTTTTAGAAAAACAAATTTTGGGAATAGAGAAATATATATAACTACTGCTCATAAAAGTCCTAACATTATGAGAGAGATAGGACGTTTAAGAGAGATAAGCTTTGGTGCTTCAGGAGGAGGAAGTGGAACTGAATGTGATATAGACCAATATGACATTGCTCCAGAACCACATTGTTATAAACAACTCTTTGTATGGGATAGAGAAGATGAAGAAATTGTGGGTGGTTATCGTTTTATTTTGGGTAAAGATGTTTTTGTTCAAACGAATGATGAACTTTTGTCAGCAACAGCAGATTTATTTTTCTTCTCAGATGATTTTAAGGAAAACATTTGGCCTTATACTATAGAGCTTGGAAGAAGTTTTGTAAGACCAGATTATCAACCTACAGTATCTCTTAGAAAAGGCATGTATTCTTTGGACAATCTTTGGGACGGCTTAGGAGGTTTGGTGTTAAAGTATGAGAAAGAAGTGAAATATTTCTTTGGAAAAGTTACCATGTATCCTTCTATGGATAAAAAAGCAAGAGACTATATTCTATATTTTTATCGTAAGCATTTTCCAGATAATGAAGGTTGGGTATGGCCAAGAGAATCCATTGAAATAACAACAGACTACAATGAACTAGTAAATCTTTTTTGTGGAAAGAATTACAAAGAAGATTATCAAATCTTAGTTAAGAGTGTAAGAGAATTAGGCGAAAATGTACCTCCTTTGGTAAATGCTTATATGAATCTTTCTTCTACTATGAGAAGTTTTGGTACTTCTATCAACACACATTTTTCTGATGTGGAAGAAACAGGAATACTTGTTACCATAGGAGATATTTACGAGGAAAAACGTGTTAGACACATGACTATTAAGGAATAAGAAGTTATTTATTCAATTCTTTTAATTTTTGAAACATATATGATAATAAACCAAGCAGAATTTGTTATAAGTGCGTCAAAGATAAGCCAATGTCCTCTTGCAGATAAAGCAGAGTTTGCTTTTATTGGTAGGAGCAATGTAGGTAAGTCTTCTCTTATAAACATGCTTACAAATAGAAAATCTTTGGCAAAGACATCTGCTACTCCTGGTAAGACTCAACTGATAAATCATTTTCTTATCAACAAAACATGGTACTTAGTGGATCTACCTGGTTATGGTTATGCAAAGGTTAGTAAGGTAGAAAGAGAGAAATGGCAAAAGATGATAAACAACTACTTATTGAAGAGAGAAACTCTTTTGACGGTGTTTGTTTTAGTTGATTCTCGTTTAGAACCTCAAAAGATAGATTTGGAGTTTATTAATTTTCTTGGAGAGAACTCGGTACCGTTGCAAATAATCTTCACAAAAACAGACAAACAAAGTAATAAAAAGACTATGGACAACGTTCAACTTTTCAAACAAAAACTTTTGGAAACTTGGGAAGAGTGTCCTAATATTTTATTGTCTTCTTCTATTAATAAGAATGGCAAGGAAGAAATACTTAGTGAAATAGAAAACATAATAAATCAATATTGGAATAATTAAAAATAATAATTTTTGTAATGAAAAAAATAAACAGAGCCTTAGTATCAGTATTTGATAAAAATGGTTTAGAACCAATAGTTAAAAAACTTGATAATCTTAATGTAGAAATTTATTCCACAGGAGGAACATTTTCTTTTATAGAATCACTTGGAATAAAATGTAAAACAGTAGAAAGCCTTACTTCATATCCATCTATACTTGGAGGAAGAGTAAAGACTCTACACCCCAAAGTATTTGGAGGTATTCTTGCAAGAAGAGATAATTCTACAGATATAGAACAGATGCAAGAATATCAAATACCAGAAATAGACCTTGTAATAGTAGATTTGTATCCTTTTGAACAAACAGTAAAAAGTGGAGCAGAAGAGCAAGCAATAATAGAGAAGATAGATATAGGAGGTATTTCTCTTATACGTGCAGCAGCAAAGAACTTTAAAGATGTCGTTATTGTTCCATCAAAAGATAACTATGCTGAATTTGAATCTTTATTAGATGAAAAGAAAGGATTTACAGATTTAGAAGACAGAAAACGTTTTGCTTCATACGCTTTCCTTACTTCTTCTCATTATGATACGATGATATTTAAATATTTCAATCAAGTCTCAAAGATAGATACTTTTTCTGAGAGTGTAGTAGAAAAGAAAGTTTTGCGTTATGGAGAAAATCCTCATCAAAAAGGTTTCTTTTTTGGAAATTTAGATGATGTTTTTGAACAACTGCATGGTAAAGAAATATCATATAATAATATTGGTGATATAGATGCTGCTTGCAATCTTATAGACGATTTTTCTGAAACAACTTTTGCTATAATTAAACATAATAATGCTTGTGGTTTAGCAAGTCGAGAAACTTTAAAAGAAGCATATTTGAAAGCTTTAGAAGGAGATCCTATAAGTGCTTTTGGAGGAATATTCGTAACTAATAGAATAGTAGATAAACAAACTGCTGAAGAAATGAACAAAGTGTTTATGGAGGTTTGTATAGCACCAGATTATGATAAAGAAGCTTTTGAAATACTTTGTTCAAAAAAGAATAGAATAATCTTAAAGAGAAAAGACACAAAGAAACCAGGATACATGTTCCGTTCTGCTCTTAATGGTGTAATGATGCAAGAAAAAGACCTAAAAGTAGAACAATCACAAGAAATAACATCTGTTACCAATCGTCAGTTTACCAAAGAAGAACAAGCAGATTTAAGTTTTGCTAATATTTTAGTAAAGCACACAAAGTCTAATGCAATAGTATTAGCAAAGAATCGTCAATTGCTTGGCTCTGGTACAGGACAAACCTCAAGAGTTGATGCTTTAAAACATGCTATTGAAAAAGCAAAAAGCTTTGGTTTTGATTTAAAAGGTTCAGTTATGGCCTCTGATGCTTTCTTCCCATTCAGCGATTGTGTAGATATTGCCTATAAAGAAGGTATTGAAGCAATAGTACAACCTGGAGGTTCTATAAGAGATAAAGATAGTGTAGATTATTGTATGGAACATAATATTGCTATGGCAATGACAGGCTATAGACATTTTAAACATTAAAAAAAATATTAAATTGTAACTAAAATTAGAATTTTACGTAATATAAAGACTTAAAACAAGAAAAATAAAAGAAAATATATGGGATTCTTTTCGTTTTTGACAAGAGAAGTGGCAATAGATTTGGGAACAGCCAACTCTATTATAATGAGCAATGACAAAGTAGTGGTTGATGAACCTTCCATTGTAGCTATAGACAATAATACTAAGAAAATTATTGCTGTTGGAAAGCGTGCAATGCAAATGGACGGTAGAACACATCAAGATATAAAAACCATACGTCCTTTAAGAGATGGAGTTATTGCTGATTTTGATATGGCTAATGCAATGATAAAGGAATTGATAAAGATGATTCCTTCTCGTAACACTCTTATTCCACCAGCATTAAAGATGGTTATCTGTATTCCTTCTGGTATTACCAATGTAGAAGAAAGAGCTGTTAGAGATGCTGCAGAACAAGCAGGAGCCAAAGATGTTAGACTTATACATGAACCAATGGCAGCTGCTATAGGTATTGGTATAGATGTAGTAGAGCCTGTTGGTAATATGATTATAGATATAGGTGGTGGTACTTCAGAAATAGCTGTTATTGCATTAGGAGGTATCGTTTGCAATAAGAGTATAAGAATAGCTGGAGATGAATTCAATAAAGATATTATGGAATATATGCAAAAACAACATAATATTTATATTGGAGAGCGTATGGCTGAAAGAATAAAAATTGCTTGCGGAAGTGCTATAACAGAACTTAGTGAACCACCAGAGGATTATGCTGTTCAAGGAAGAGATGTTTTAACAGGTATTCCAAAAGAAATCTATGTTAATTATAAAGAAATAGCACATGCTTTAGATAAAAGTATTGCTAAGATAGAAGGAGCAGTTCTAACAGCATTGTCAATGACTCCTCCAGAGTTAGCAAGTGATATTTATCATACAGGTATTTATCTTGCTGGTGGCGGTTCTTTACTAAGAGGATTAGATCAAAGAATTTCTGCAAAAACAAAACTTGCTGTACATGTTGCTGAAGATCCTTTGCGTGCAGTAGCAAGAGGTACGGGAGTTGCTCTTAAAAATTATGACAATTTTACTTTCTTAATAAAGTAATGATAAAAAAATAGTATCACTTTTGGTGAAAATTAGTTTAAAGGTTATTGTTCCTCTTGCGTTCTTATTATTTATGGGACGCAAGAGTTTTTATTTCACAGATTGTTCTCTTTCTTCAATCTTTCAATCTCATCTCTATAAACAGCCGCTTGCATAAAGTCTAAAGTCTTTACACATTCTTTCATCTTTCTTTCTAAAATTCTAATCAACAGTTTAGTATCAGTAGTTTCTTTTTCCAAATCTTTTATTTTTGTTTTCTGTTCTGCTGATGCTTTTTTATTTATTGCTTCTCCTCGCATTTTTTCGCTTGTTGGCAGAATGTTTTCTATTTTTTTCTTTATGGCTTGTGGAGTAATATGGTGTTCTTTATTGTAAGCCATCTGTTTTTCTCTATGATAAAGATTTTCATTTATGGCTCGTTGCATACTTTTTGTTATTATATCTCCATAAAGAATTGCTTTGGAATTAACGTTTCTTGCTGCTCTTCCTATAGTTTGTATCAATGCTTTATCTGAACGTAGAAAGCCTTCTTTGTCTGCATCCAGTATAGCAACAAGACTAACCTCTGGCAAATCTAATCCCTCTCTCAAAAGATTAACTCCAACCAATACATCAAAGCTTCCTGCCCTAAGGTCGTTCATTATCTCTACTCTTTCCAAAGTATCTATATCAGAATGTATATATTTTGTTCTTATATCCAAACGAAGCAGATAAGTAGTCAGTTCTTCTGCCATACGTTTAGTTAGAGTCGTAACCAAAACTCTTTCTCCTTTATCTACAACTTCACTTATCTGTTCCAAAAGATCATCAACTTGATTTTCTGCCGGTCTAACTTCTATTGGAGGGTCAAGTAATCCTGTTGGTCTTATCAGTTGTTCAACAATAACTCCTTCTGCTTCGTTAATTTCAAAAGGAGATGGTGTTGCGGATAAGTAAATTGTCTGTGGCTGTAAAGCATAAAATTCTTCCCATCGCAAAGGTCTGTTGTCAAAAGCTGCGGGAAGACGGAAACCATACTGAACTAAGTTCTGTTTTCTGCTTCTATCTCCTCCAAACATCGCACGAATTTGAGGGACACTCTCATGACTTTCATCAATTATCATAAGAAAATCTTTAGGAAAATAGTCTAATAGGCAAAAAGGTCTATCTCCAGGTTTTCTGCCGTCAAAGTAACGTGAATAGTTCTCTATTCCTGAGCAATACCCCAACTCTTGCAACATTTCCATATCGTTATTAACCCTTTCTTCTAAACGTTTTGCTTCTAATAGTTGTCCATTTGCTCTAAATTCATCACAACAAACAAACATATCTTGTTGTATTTGTCGCAAAACGCCTGCAAGAGTATTCTTATTCGTCAAAAAATTTCCTGCAGGGTAGAGAACAATCTCTTCCATGTTCTCTATCGTGTGAGAAGTTAAAGGGTCTATCTTTGCAAGTCTTTCTATTTCATCATCAAAAAACTCTATTCTATAAGCAAAGTCAGCGTATGCAGGCCATATATCAACAGTATCTCCTTTTATACGAAACTTTCCTCTTTCAAAGTTAAGTTCATTTCTTGAATAAAGACTATCTACAAGAGTTAGAAGAAAATTATTCAGATTTATTCTTTGACCTATATTCAAATGAATTGTTCCTGCTTCAAAATCTGTAGGATTCCCTATTCCATATATACAAGAAACAGAAGCGACAACGATAACATCTTTTCTTCCACTAAGCAATGCAGAACAAGCAGCAAGTCTTAGTTTGTCCAAATCTTCATTAATAGAAAGGTCTTTAGCTATATATGTATTGGTTTGAGGAATATAAGCTTCAGGTTGATAGTAATCATAATAGGAAACATAATATTCAACTGCATTATTTGGAAAAAATCGTTTAAATTCTCCATACAATTGAGCAGCAAGAGTTTTGTTATGAGAGAGGATAAGAGTTGGTTTGCCGATGTTTTGTATAACATTAGCGACAGTAAACGTTTTGCCTGAACCGGTTACACCTAAAAGCACCTGAGCTTTATCTCCTCGTCGGATTCCTTCGGTTAAGGCTTTTATCGCTTGAGGTTGGTCTCCCGTTGGTTTAAAATCGGCTTGCAGTTCAAATTTCATAAGTTATTTTTCTTTTTTTTATCTTTGCAAAAATACAAAAGAAAAAACAAAAAGCAATTCTTTATTGAAATAAACTTGAATAATGGTTTGTAAAATAGATATTTAATTCTGATAAGTTGTAATTAAATTAGATATTTCTAATTAATTATAGACTTTTTCTTGTATAGAACCTCAAAAAAATTTATACGCTAAAACAATGTTTGAGAATATAATATCTATTGAATAATTGATATTTATTTGAATGTAGAGCAAAAAAATAGATCATATGCACTCTTATATTTCCATTTTTTTATAATTTTGCACACATAAAATTTAATGCTATAATATTATTTTAATAATGGAAGAAAAAAATAGATATACAGACGAAGAACTACAAGAGTTTAAAGAACTGATATTAGCAAAATTGGAAACTGCTAAAGCAAATCTTCAAGAGTTGAAAGCTGAAGCTTTCCATACTAATTCTAACGGAACAGATGATACTTCTCCTGTTTTTAAAGCGATGGAAGATGAAAGTAGTAATGTGCAAATGAAAGAAGAAAATGCACGTTTGGCTCAACGTCAGCAAAAATATATTAAAGATCTTGAGGCTGCTCTTGTAAGAATAGAAAACAAGACCTATGGTGTCTGCAGAGTAACAGGAAATCTTATTCCGAAAGAAAGACTTAGACTTGTTCCTCATGCAACTCTTAGCATTGAGGCAAAAATGAAGCAGAACTCAAATAAAAGATAGTTTTTTCAGATAGCCAAAGATGAAAGAATTAAGAAAGCCTTTGATTCTTATATTACTTATCCTTATCATAGATCAACTAATAAAGATTTATGTAAAGACTCATTTTGCTATAGGTGATGACGTAAAGGTGTTAGGACTTGATTGGTTTAGAATACATTTTTTGGAAAACAAAGGAATGGCGTTTGGAATGAACTTTGGGAACAATGTTGGTAAGTTTCTTTTGACGCTTATTAGAGTAGTACTTTCCGTTGCCATATTCATATATATGAACAAACTAATAAGGAAAGGGGAAAAGAAAATAATTATCTATTCTTTTGCCCTTATTTTTGCAGGAGCAGTGGGCAATATCATAGATTGTTTGTTTTATGGAATTGTTTTTAATGAGAGTACTGTTTTTGCTGCTGCAACAATGTTCCCTGATGGAGGAGGTTATGCTCCTTTGTTGTTTGGAAGAGTTGTTGATATGTTCTATTTTCCATTGATTGATACTACATTGCCTGATTGGATTCCTATCGTTGGAGGAAATAATTTCAGATTTTTTAATGCTATCTTTAATTTTGCTGATGCGAGCATAACTGTTGGAGTAGTGCTTCTTTTGATTTCTTATATGGTGTTCTCAACAAAAAAAGAAAAACAGGTTGAAGAAAGTACCATTTCTTAGAAATTCTTTTTTCTTTTTTAAGTTATAAAATACTGTTACCTTCCTAATTTTAAAAGATATAAATCAAAAGAATGATAAAAACTTTAATTGTTGAAAATAAGAAAGCAAAGTCGTACTAAATAAATAAAAAAACAAAAAAAACGAAATAAATATTGCATATTAAAAATAAGGTTGTAAATTTGCATATTGCTAGAGAATATAGAAAAATAAAATAATAAATAATTAAAAAACGTAAAAAACTATGAAAAAAGTATGTGCTTATTTGTCAATAATGTTCTTATTGACACTATTTGTAAACGTTGCATACGCTCAAGACAAAAATGCAACAAAAACAGAATCAACAACTACTGTTTCTGAAACTACAGTTTCTCAAACTACTGCAGCAGAACAACAACCTGCTCAAACAGAAGCTGCTTCAGATAAACAATCATTCCATCAAGTACTAAAGACTAAGTATATTCAAGGTGGTGTAGGTTGGATGACTCCTATCCTTATTTGTTTAATACTTGGTTTAGGTTTGGTTATTGAAAGAATAATCTATTTGAACCTTGCTACTACAAATGCAGATAAACTTTTAAAGAAAATAGAAGACAATGTTGTTGCTGGTAATTATGATGCAGCAAAAGATATTTGTAGAAAAACAAGAGGTCCTGTTGCTTCTATATTCTTCCAAGGTTTAGACAGAGTAAATAATGGTTTGGAAGATGTTGAAAAATCTATCACTTCTTATGGTGGTGTTCAAATGGCAAGATTGGAAAGCAATATGATTTGGATTTCTTTGTTTATTGCTATTGCTCCATCTTTAGGATTCTTAGGTACAGTTGTCGGAATGGTACAAGCATTTGATGATATTGAAAAAGCAGGTGATATTTCTCCAACAGTTGTTGCCAGCGGTATGAAACTTGCGTTGATTACAACAGTCTTTGGTCTTATCGTTGCATTGATTCTTCAAGTATGCTACAACTATTTGATGTCAAAAATTGAAAGTTTAGTTTCTACAATGGAAGATGCTTCTATTTCATTTATGGACATCTTGGTAAAAAACAGAAAGTAAAATAATTAATTTGTTAAAAGGTGTCTTATCTAAAGACAGATACAATTAATTATAATTATTTACTTATAAAACCAAGGAGGAAAAATAGATGAAAAAAGAAAAAAGAATATTTTTAATCATTGCTATGGTTATAGCTGTTTTGGCTGCCTTGTCTGCAATTGGTTATGCTTTGACAAAAACCGATGATATGGGCTTTGAGCCAACTGGAATGGCTAACACTTTCTGGAGCGTAGCATATTGGGTTGCGTTTATCCTAACTTGTTGTTCTGCTATTTTAGGAGTAATATTCCTAATCAAAGATGCTATAGCCGTTAAAGCAAGATACTTAATTATATTAGGAATAACTATAGTTGCTTTTGTTGTATCTTATTTCCTTGCTTCAGGAACAGATATAGCACAGACTGTTTTTGAAAAAGCAGGTGCAGACTATAGCTCTTCTAAAATAGTTAGTGCAGGCTTATATACAGTATATATATTGTTTGCTGGTGTAATACTTTCTGTTGTTTATGCAGAAGTAGCAAAACGTTTAAAATAAAAGAATTATGGCAAGAAAAAAGAAAAAATTACCTGCATTAAATTCTTCGTCAATGTCGGATATTTCGTTCTTGTTATTGACCTTCTTCCTATTGACTTCTTCTATCAATACGGATATGGGTATTCAAAGACGTTTGCCACCGCCATCTGACCCTTCAGTTACTCCACCAGATATTCACCGTAGAAATACTTTTGTAGTTCTTGTTAATATGAACGACCAATTGCTTATCAACGGAGAACCAGGAGATATAAATTCACTGAAGGATAGAGCGAAGGAGTTCCTTGCCAACCCTACTAATGCAGTAAACCTTCCAGAGAAAAAGCGTGAGCATATACCTCTTTTAGGAGATTATGATGTTTCTCAAGGCGTTATTTCTCTTCAAAACGACCGTGGTACATCTTATAGAATGTATCTTCAGGTGCAAAACGAATTGGTTGCTGCTGTTAATGAACTTAGAGATGATTTGGCAAAGGATAAGTTCTCTCGTAAATATGCAGATTGTAATAATGAACAAAAGGAAGCCATAGATAAAGCTATTCCAGCTACTATATCTGAGGCTGAGCCTAAAAACATAGGTGATAAGAAAAAATAAAGGAGGAAAGACTATGGCTAGATTTACAAAAGGAGGAGATAGAGATATACCAGCAATGAACACTGGTTCCATGTCTGACATCGTGTTTATCTTGTTGTTCTTCTTTATGGTTATTTCAACTATGAGAGAGAGTACTTTAATGGTTAAAGTTACAGTACCTCAGGCTTCTGAAATACAAAAATTAGAGAAAAAATCTCTTGCAAGTAACATATACATAGGAGAGCCTATGGACGCTAAGTATGGTACAGGTTCTCGTATTCAATTAAATGATCAATTTAGTGAAGTAAGTGATATTGTTGCTTTTGTTGAGAGTGAAAGAGCTGCAAGAAACGAGGCTGACAGACCTTTAATAACAACTACATTAAAGTGCGATAAGGAAACAAGAATGGGAGACGTTACTGACGTTAAACAAGAATTAAGAAAAGCCGGCGCACTACGTATTATGTATGCTGCTTCAAGAAGAGTGAAAGACACATACTAATAAATTATAGATTTGATTCTTTATTTGTAACTGTTCAGTACTTTGAGTGCTGGACAGTTTTTTTTGATATACTAAAATCTATAGATTTTTTTATATTGTTTTCTAATCAATAATTAATAGTTTTTCACTGATAGATATATTAAAATAGGTCTATCAGTGAAATAAAATTTTGTTTCGTTTTGTCAAATAAAACTTTTAATATTGTTTAAACTATTATTTTTGAAGATATTTTAAAACGAGATATGTCTCCAAAGCCATTGATGTTTTTAAAACATTTTCATCTGCATTAAAATAAGCAGTATGTAGATTGGCAATAGGTTCTCCTTGTTTGTGTGTTCCTATTCTAAAGTAACAAGATGGCACTTGCTGAGCAAAGTAAGCAAAATCCTCTGCTGTCATACGCATACCTGCATCTTGTAGAGACCCTTTTGGTAAAAATTCCTCTGACCAAGATATTATTTTTCGTGTAAGTTCAGGATTATTATAAACAAAAGGATAACCATGATCAACAAAAACATCAGCCTCAGCACCGAATGCTTTCGCAGTATTTTCACTTATCTGTTTTATAAGCCTATGACACTCTTTTCTCCATTGTTCATCAAAGGTGCGAATGATACATTCCATCTTTACTTCTGAAGGAATAATATTTGTCCGTCCCTCTGCTATGAACCTGCCTACAGAGAATGTTGTTGGCATGGTTGGATTTGCAGAACGAGAAACAATAGTTTGTAGTGCAGTAACAACATGACAAGCTGCAACAATAGGATCTATATCTAAATGAGGTGTTGCTCCGTGTCCGCCTTTACCTTTAATGGTTATGTATATCTCATCAGTTGATGCCATAAGCTTACCTTCTTTCATTGCGACAGCTCCACATTCTAACTCAGGAGTACAATGAAATGCCAGCATAGCAGATGGTTTTACTTCATTGAATATACCTGCATTTAACATAGACACAGCTCCACCTGGATACTCTTCTTCTGAAGGTTGGAAAACGAACATCACTCTGCCATAGAATTTGTCTTTCATTTCATTGAGTATCTTTATCACTCCTAAAAGAGAAGACATGTGAATATCATGCCCACAAGCGTGCATAACGCCTTTGTTCTTGGAAGAGAAAGGAAGATTTGTTTGTTCTTCTATCGGCAATGCGTCCATATCAGCCCTTAATGCTATGCAGTTGGTTTCTGGTTCTTTGCCATCAATAAAACCATATATGCCATATCCATAGATATTGTTGTTGTATTTAACACCTATTGAGTCTAATTCTTTGCAGATAAGGGCAGAGGTTCCTTTTTCGTGTTTTGAAAGTTCTGGATTTTGATGAAGTAATCTTCTTATCTCTACTTGTCTTTCAAAATATTTGGAAACTAAATCTTGTATGATATTTTTTTCGTCCATTTGTACTACGTCTTATTCTTTTGTTATTTATGTACTATCTTGCGGATAAATGATAAATATTGAAGAGTTTATATTGTTTATACTTATATCAAACGTTGTACATAGCACATAAAGAGAGCCACTTTGCGGACTTGAACCGCAGACCTACGCATTACGAATGCGTTGCTCTACCAACTGAGCTAAAATGGCAAAAAAAAAGTGTCCTTGCAGGGACTCGAACCCTGGACCCATTGATTAAGAGTCAATTGCTCTACCAACTGAGCTACAAAGACATTTTTTCTTTAATTTAAAATAAGTTATGATCTAAATCAGGTTGCAAAAGTAATACTTTATGTTCAAATAGAAAAATAAAACGCTGTTTTTTTTCAACAACTATTTTTAAAACATTGTTTTTAAGATAAATAAACTTACTCTTTTATTAACTCAACAAAGGCTTTTCCCCTGTATTCAAAGTTTTTAAATTGGTCATAACTGCTTGCTGCAGGAGAAAGTAAAACGCTTGTTCCTCTTTCAGCTTTTTGTTTTACCCAAGTAGTTATCTCATTCCAATCATTACTTAAAAGATAGTCAAAATCAGAACTTTTGTCTTTTATTATTTTAAACATTCTCTCTCCTGCCTTACCTACAAAAGCAATATGTTTAACTTTGAAATCCTCAACTATTGTTTCTAAAGGTGTGTAGTTGATTCCTCTATCCATACCGCCGAGTATCAAAGTAGAAACATTGCCTAAAGATTTCAAAGCGGCTATGGTTGCTTGTGGAATAGTAGAGATACTATCATTATAATAATCTACTCCGTTAAGATTAGTTACGAATTGCAGTCTGTGTTCTAATCCTTTAAATTTAAGAGCAGAGTCTATAGCTTGTTGTTTAGAGAAAATTTGTAGATTTTCTATAACCTTTAAAGCAGCTACAATATTAAGTTTATTATGAGAACCTTTTAGATATAATGGTTCTTGAAATACATAGTCTTCTATTCCAAACCCTTGAACATATTTATCTGATGTAAGTTTTTGAAGTTCTAAGTGTGTTTCTTTATCTTCTTTATTATAGATGAATATATCTTTATTTTGTCTGCATTTAAATAGGTTTAACTTAGCATTTTTATAGTCTTGATACGAGGTGTAATGGTCAAGATGTTCTTCATATAGGTTAAGCAACACAGATATAGATGGTGAGCGTTTGATATGTTCTAACTGATGACAAGAAAGTTCCAAAACCAAAAGAGTATCTTGATTTATTTGTTCTAAAATATCAAAAACAGGTATTCCAATATTTCCAGCAAGTATTACATTAGGCGTTTGATCTTTGATAATTTGATAGATCAAACTTGTTGTTGTTGATTTACCTTTTGTTCCACTTATTCCTATGGCTTGATTATGAAAAACCTGCAAGAAATAATCGCATTGGTTAGTTATCTTTTCTTTGTCTATATCGTGCAAATCTTTCATCGCTATTCCCGGAGTAAGAAAAATAATATCAGAGTTTTCGTTTATTGTTTTATAATCTTCTTCTGAGCTATAGCATACATCATTCGAAATGTTTAGGTCTAAGAAAGCATTCTTATTTTTATCAAAAAGAATAAGCGAAATCGTTGGAAATAGTTCTTTTATTAAATGATAAGTACTTTTACCCTCACGGCCTAAGCCTAATATAGCAATACGTTTGTTTCTTAATTTTAAGGATAGTTCAGCTTTCTTGGTTATGATGTAAGGATTTTTGAATATATCTTGTAAATCTTTAGGAAGATTATTTTCTGGATATTCTTTTTGTAATAGAGGACTGAAGTTCTTGTTAAGGTATTGTTTTCCTACGTTTGTTGTTATCCAATAATTCAGCAGATAAGGTTGTTGTTCATTTTGATATTTGGAATATCGCATAGAAAGAGCAACATTTACTTCCTCTATTGTGCCAACACATTCAAAAGGTTTCAATTCTGTAGCTCCAATAAGTTCGTTGAACTCTTTTATTAAAGAAGAGTCGTCAAGCATATCTTTACCAAAGATATTGTTTAACTCTGTTTTATCTACAAAAGGCGAAAGAATAATGTAGGCAAATAAACACTTAGGACAATGACCGCACCAAATATCTTGCTTACTTCCCACATTACACGACTTGAAGACATCTTTATAGTTAAGAAAAGAAAATATTTCTGCGATGCGGAGTTCGGAAATAGGACGTAAAAGAGAGAAGTATTCAAATTCTTCTCCTAAGAATTCTTTGTAATAAGCACGGAAATCGTTTTCAAATTCCAAACTTTTGCTATATTGGTGGTTTATTTCATAGCCTTTAACGGTGCCTTCATTTGCTGAGTTCTCGTTTGATAAAGCAATATATTTTTTTCTTGTTAATGCAGAAGCTATCAAAGAGGAAAAAGCCAACATTGCAGAAAAAGGAGTATGACCATTTAGAAATCCTTTTGCGTTTAAGTCTAAAAGAGTTTTATCTATTGTACGTTTAATAGTAAAACATTCGTTTAAGGGAAAACCTCCTTTTTCTATACAGTCTTTTGTTGCACCACGAGAGTTGATAATTAAAGGAGTGATGTCTTTGCCCTTACCTCTAAGAAGTTCTAATGAACATACACTGTCTTTACCTCCACCTATGGGAACAAGATATTCTTCTTTTACTTCAAATATCTGCTTTTGATAATATTCTCCTAAGCATTCAAAAGAAAATAGTTCTTCGTTATAATCTTTTAAACCGTTTAGATAAAGGAATTCTCCCAAACCATTTCTGTAGAGTTTCTTCCAAAAATCTTGCTGTTTGTCTGTGAGTTTGCCACATTTTATTTTAATAGTAGGCGAACAAAACGCTTTCCAATAAGAGACAAGTTCTATTAAGCCAAGATTAAAAGCAAGTACGTCAAGTTGTTGTTTGCTTAAGGTGTTTTTGTAAAAATCTTTGTTTTCAAATATCTGAATAGGAGTAAAGCAGTATTCACCACAAGAGAAAAAAAACTGTATTTCTAAACCTTTATCAGTCATTTGGGTTTTGAAATCGTCATAACAAAAGGTTGGAAAGTCCTCTCTCAGTTTTAAAAATTTCTGCCTGTTATCTTGGTATTCTGTCATTGCTTGTCGTGATTTTTTTTGCAAAAGTAATATTTTATTTTATGATAATCTTACAAATCACTTTCTTTTTTCTGTAATATAAAAACAAAAATAGATAACGTATGAATATTAAAAAGACTTGATGAAAAAAGAGTTGATTTTAATTTTCTAAAAGTTGATCTTTTTACTAAAAAGAGTTGATCTAAATTTTTTAAAATCAACTCTTTTTTTATCAAAATCAACTCTTTTTTAATGTAATGATAATCAATTGCTTGTGATTTTGTATTTTTAACAAAGGAACAGAATATATTTATACGAACAAATATGTGATAAAAAAAAGAGAATAACACATTAATGTTATTCTCCTCTTCTGAATTTAAGAAGTGGGAGTAATAGGAGTCGAACCTATGACCCTCTGCTTGTAAGGCAGATGCTCTAAACCAACTGAGCTATACTCCCGAAAAATTAAAGAACTTTCGCAACCAATAGTCTTTCAGACCCACCCCCTTGATTGCGTTTGCAAAATTACAATCAAATTTGTTACCCACCAAAAAAAAATAAGAAAAAATTGAAAAAAAATATCTTTATAAAATTAATTAGCTGATTATTAGGTTAATCAAAAGATAAAATTTTCACAGGATTTATTTTATTTATACTTCTTGCAGGAAGAAGAAGACAAATAAGACATACAACAAAAACGCCAAGATTAATAAGTAAGATATTAAGTATATTTATATTAATTGGAACAGTGCTAAGATAATAACTTGCTTTATCTAAAGAAATTATGTGGAAGTGTTTTTGTACAAGTTCTAATCCTATAGCCAAAACATTGCCTAAAATCATACCATAAAGGATAACATAGCCAACTTTGTAAAGAAATATCTTTATTATGGAAGTGTTTTTAGTTCCAAAACTTTTAAGTACGCCTATCATTTTTTTCTTTTCAAATATCATTATCAACATTATGGAGGAGAGAGTAACAACAGAAACTAAAATCATTATAAGTATAATCATCACAACATTACTATCCAAAAGATTTAGCCAAGAAAAAAGATTAGGTTCCAAGTCTGTTATCGGCATAATGCTTTTATCTTGTCCTATGGTATAGTAAATTTCTTGTGAGGTGTTGTTGAGAGAGGAAAAATCTTTGAGCATAACTTCATAGCACGAATAAAGATCGTCTTCAATGGAAAAGATATTCTTCAATACGCTCATATCGCACACAAGAAAACTTTCATCATATTCTCCTAAACCTGTGTCATAGACTCCACAGACATAAAAATTCTTTGCTCTATAAGAATTATTAACATAGAAATAAACTTTTATCTTATCATTAAGTTTTATTTTAAGTTTATCTTTTATGGTTTTGGATATAAGTATCTCTTGTTTGCTTTCCTTGTTAAGCTTTGGAAACTTACCCTCAACAATATTTTCACTAAAAAAAGTTTTATCGTAAGAAGAATCTACACCTTTGCATACTACTCCTTGAAAATCGTCTTTATTTATCAATACTCCTCCTCTGGAAAAGATAGGATAAAGATTTTTTACGTTTTTGTTGTTAAGTATCTGTTGCTTTTCTGACGAGGTAAGACTAATTAAAGAATTGTCTTCTGTAACTGCATTCGTAGAGTATTGAGTTATCTGAATATGAGAAGAAAATCCTGCTATCTTGTTTTTTATCTCTTGTTTAAAACCCTGCAAAACACTAACAGAAATAAGCATAACCGCAATGGAAAGCATAATGGTTACTTGTGCTATTTTTATTATTGGACGAGTAAAGTTCTTATCCTTATGCTTTATTAAACGTTTTGCTATGTAGTATTCAAAATTCATAGGTGCAAAATTACAAAAATTATCTCAAACTTCTACTTTATATTTGTTATTCTATTGTTATTCATTCATAAGGTCTAAACAAATTAATAGTCCGTAGAAATTATTGTTTGTGGTTTTTTGTTTAATTTTGCAAAAAATTTTGTTCTATGGATAAAGAATTTGATGTTATTGTTGTTGGTGGTGGTCATGCCGGTTGTGAAGCATCATTTGTTGCAAGCAAGATGGGAGCAAGTGTTCTTCTTATTACTCAGAATCTTACTTGTATTGCTGCTCTTTCTTGCAATCCTGCAATGGGTGGAGTTGCAAAAGGACAAATTGTTAGGGAAATAGATGCTATGGGTGGTTTTAGTGGATTGAATACCGACAACAACACTCTTCAATTTCGTATGTTAAATGCCTCAAAAGGAGCAGCAATGTGGTCTCCTCGCGCACAAGTGGATAATGTCATGTTTCCTATAAGCTGGAGAAGGCAATTAGAACAAATGCCTACTCTTTCAATGTGGCAAGATGAGGCAACAGATGTTCTTGTAAAAGGAGATAGAGTAGAGGGGGTAAGAACAAAACTTGGACTAACCTTTAAAGCAAAGGCCGTTGTACTTACTAATGGAACATTCCTTAGCGGAAGAATACATGTTGGCACAGTTAATTATGAAGGAGGTCGTTTAGGAGAAGAGGCTGCTTTTTCTTTATCTCAAAATCTTAAAAACTTAGGTTTTACTGTGGAGAAGCTGAAGACAGGTACTCCTATGAGGGTTGAGGGAAAGAGTATAGACTTCTCTCTTCTTACAGAGCAAAAAGGTGATGAACAACCCGGCAAGTTCTCTTATCTTACACAGAGAAGAAAGCCATTGGAACAACATTCTTGTTTTCTTGCCTATACAAGTGAGAAAGTTCATGATATTTTAAGAACAGGTTTTGATGACTCTCCTATGTTTCAAGGAAGAATACAGGGAAGAGGTCCAAGATATTGTCCATCTATTGAAGATAAGATTGAAAGATTTTCTGAAAAAGATCATCATCAACTGTTTATTGAACCCGAATCTCTTTACACCGACCTTTATTATGTTAATGGTTTCTCATCTTCATTGCCTTTAGATGTACAGTATAGAGCATTAAAAGAAATAGTTGGCTTTAAAAATGCAAAGATTGTTCGTCCAGGTTATGCTATTGAATATGATTATTTTCCTCCTACTCAACTAAAAGCAACATTAGAAACAAAACTGATAAACAATCTTTATTTTGCTGGCCAAATAAATGGAACAACGGGTTATGAAGAGGCTGCTTGTCAAGGAATGATGGCAAGTATTAATGCTGTTTTAAAGATAAGAGAACAAGAGCCATTGGTTTTAAAGCGTAGTGAAGCATACATAGGCGTTTTGATAGATGACTTGGTTACTAAAGGTGTTGATGAACCTTATAGAATGTTTACTTCAAGAGCAGAGTATCGTATTCTCCTTAGACAAGATAATGCTGACGAAAGACTTACAGAAAAATCTTTCAATATAGGCTTAGCTGAAAAAGAACGTATGCAACTTTTGGAGAAGAAACTTTCAAACACAAACAACATTATTGATTATATTTCTAAAACCAATGTTCAACCACAAGAGATAAACTCAACCTTAGAAACACTTTCTACTCCTGATCTTATCCGTCCCGATAAGATAGCACATCTTCTTGTTCGTCCTCAAGTAAGATTAGAAGATTTACTTCCAGCTTTACCTGATCTAAAACAGAAGTTTGATAGACTGCCTCTTTATTTAAGAAAAGAGGTAAAAACACTTACAGAGATAAAAGTAAAATATGCTTCTTATATCATCAAAGAACAAGAAGTTGTAGATAGGATAAACAAATACGAGAACTTATTCATTAAAGAAGATTTTGACTATCAAAGTTTAAAGTCTTTATCTTTTGAAGCACGAGAAAAACTAACAAAGATTCGTCCTAAAACCATAGCACAAGCTGCTCGTATTAGTGGTGTTTCTCCTGCGGATATTTCTGTTTTAGTTCTATATATATCAAAGTAGTTCGCTAATATTTAGCGAAAACCCTTTACAACAATGTTTAATAAAAATTCTTAGTGAATGGTATTCATTATGTTCGTTTTATCTGGTAAAAATGTTGCTATTGCAAGATAAATACCGAAGATAATGATTATTATTCCGACTACTCTATTTATTATAGTAATGACATTGTCTGTAAGGAATCGCTTTAATTCGTGAGATACCTTACATTTCAACAAATCCATGCCTAAGTTTGTAACCAAAATAGACAAAAGGAAAGTAAATTGTTCTTTTTGCGTATCATAGCTGTTGGCAACGCTGACAGGAATCAACCAATACAGCCATGTACCGATGTTCGCTATATTGAATAAAAAACCTTTAGCAATATATTTAAGCTGAAACTTTGATACTGTTTCAATATTTCTTTGCTTAGGTGTTATATGTTTGCGTGTTGCTGTGTATATTCCAAAGCCAACAATAATTATTCCTCCTATTATAGAAGATATCTTGCGGGCGTCACCTGTTTCAAAGAAGGTAGAAACTCCATACCAGGCAACAAAAACCATAAAAACATCACTCAAAGAAATTCCGAGTGCAAGATGAGAGCCTGAACGAAATCCCTTAGCGATACTTGTTTGTAACAAAGAAAAAAAAGCTGGGCCTATCATCAAAGACAGTGTTAAGCCAAAAAGTATTCCTTGTGTAAATATATGAAACAGATTCATCGCTAAATAACATCTTTTTTAAAGTCTGCAAAATTACATATTTTATGATAAATAACAAAACTTTTTTCTTTTCTATTTTCAATTTGTTATATGAAATATTGATTTCTTTTTTTGTGAATTAGATAAAATATAATATTTTTGCACAATCTTTATTCAATTTCAAGAAATGAAAGAAATATTATTAATATTAGCTATCTGTGTTGTTTTAATTGCTGCTTGTTTTCTGTTGTTTGCAGTAAAGATATTGTTAAAAAAGAACGGCGAGTTTAAACGTCATTGTGCTTCTTTTGACCCTTACACAGGAGATAGAACAAATTGTGTTTGTGGAAATAGAAATGTCTTTACTTCTAAATGTAAAAGCAAGAAACATTCTGTTTTAGAAATAGACCCTGATTTATTGCGTTAGTTTAATTTTTCTTTTACATATAGTAATGATACCACAAGAGGACATAGAAAAGATTTTAGAAGCAGCCAAGATTGAAGAGGTTGTTGAAAGTTTTGTTCCTTTAAAGAAAAAAGGAGCTAATTATACTGGTTTATGTCCATTTCATAACGAAGATACTCCTTCTTTCTATGTTAGTCCAACACGAGGTATCTTTAAATGTTTTGGTTGTGGCAAAGGAGGAAATGCAGTTTCTTTTCTAAAGGAGTACAACCATTTTACTTATTATGAAGCATTGCGTTGGTTGGCACAAAAATATGGTATAGCCATACACGAAACAGAAGAGACTGACGAACAAAAACAAGCAAGAACAGAACGAGAAGAACTTTACTCTATCAATGAGTTTGCACAGAAATATTTTTATAACAACTTGATGTCTTCTGATGAGGGTAAAGCAATAGGTTTATCTTACTTCAAGGAAAGAGAGATCTCTCAATCAACAATAGATGCTTGGGGTTTAGGTTATTGTAAGCAGAAGTTTGATGACTTTTCTCAGTATGCTTTAAAGAATGGTTACTCCGAAGACTTACTTATCAAGTCTGGATTAAGCTTAAAGAGTGAGAAAACCAATGCTCTTTATGATAGGTTCCATTCACGTGTTACTTTTCCTATATATAATGTAGCTGGTAGAGTATTAGGTTTTTCTGCTCGTATTCTTACCTCAGACAAAACAAAAGCCAAATACGTTAATTCTCCAGAAAGTCCTATCTATACAAAGGGAAATGTTTTGTTTGGTTTGTTTTTAGCCAAGAACGAAATAGCGAAAAAAGACGAATGTTATCTTGTAGAGGGTAATGTTGATGCTGTAATGATGAATCAAAATGGAGTAAAGAACGTTGTTGCAACATCTGGTACTGCTCTTACTGAACAACAGGTTAGATTAATTAAACGATACACACGTAATATTGTCATTCTTTACGATGGTGACAAAGCAGGTATTCATGCTACTATACGAGCAACAGATATGTTCTTTAAGGAGGGAATGAGCGTAAAAACACTTCTTTTCCCAGATGGTGATGATCCTGACTCTTTTGCAAGAAAACATACTCAAGATGAGTTTCAAGCTTTTCTTAAAGACAATGCACAGAACTTTATTCTTTATCGTGCTAACTTAGTAAAACAAGAAACAGAGAACGACCCGATAAAGAAAGCGTCTTTGGTTAAAGAAATTGTTCATTCTATTAGTCTTATACCAGATATGATAGAACGAACAACATATATTCAACAATGTTCTCGCCTATTAGATATGGAAGAAAGGCTTCTTAATGAAGAACTTTCACGCCAGATAGCACATAATCTTTATGAAGCGAACAAAACTTATACAAAGACAGAGCAAACTCATCAACCTACGGAAGCGACTCCTACGAATAATGTAGAAAACCTTGCTGATGAAATCCTGCAACCAAATAACGATGATGAAAATCAGGAAAAGGCTGTAATTAAATTGCTTCTCCTTTATGCGGATAAACAAACAAGACAAGAAGTAGTTAATAGCGAAAACAAAATAGTAAGAGAAACCTTACCAGCAGGAGAATATATTGTTGCGATGATAGCTAATGAAGATATTAAATTTAGTAATCCTTTATATCAACAAATATTCAATATCTTCCTTAATGAATATTCTTTAAAAGGTACGTCTCCTACATTAAACACTCTTATTCATAACGATAATCAAGAAATAGCTTCTTTTGTTTCTTCTGTACTTATTAATCCTTATTCAACTTCTCCTCTTTGGCAAAGTAAATATAATGTCGTTATTCCTGACTTAGAAAACCAACAAACCATAGACTTACACATTAAACAAACTCTTCTTCACTTTAAACTTCATAAGATAGAAGCCATTATTAGAGATTTATATCAACAGCTAAAAAACTCAACAGAGGAGAACGCTTTAACTATTCTACAACAAATAAAGATATACACTCAACAACGTAATATTATAGCACAAGAATTACATATTCATTCAAAATAATAAAAACGATGAAAGCATTACTTATAAACACAAGCCCGCACGAAAAAGGCTGTACTTTTACCGCTCTTAGCGAAATAGCCAAAGAGTTAGAACATAATAGTATTGAAACAGAAATAATTCATATTGGTAACAAAGATATACGAGGTTGTATTGCTTGTGATAAATGTAAGGAATTAGGAAGATGTGTTTTTGATGATGCTGTTAATCAAGTAGCACCAAAGTTTGAACAAGCAGATGGAATAGTTATAGGAACACCTGTTTATTATGCTTCTGCTAATGGTTCAGCGATAACTTTTTTAGATAGATTGTTTCATTCTGTACGCTCATCTAAAAGAATGAAAGTAGGTGCCGCTATTTCAAGTGCCAGAAGAGCAGGAACAACAGCAACGCTTGACCTTCTAAATAAATACTTTCTTTTAAGTGAGATGCCTATTGCTTCTTCTTGTTATTGGAATATGGTACATGGCAATACTCCAGAACAAGTCTTAAAAGATGAAGAAGGATTACAAACTATGCGTGTTTTAGGTAGAAATATGGCTTTTCTTATCAAAGCTATTAATACACAAAAAGAAAACGAAGGATTGCCAGAGCAAGAACAACGTGTTCGTACTAATTTTATAAGATAAAAAACAATATAAATTATGAATACAGACAAAACACAAAAAGAAGAGATGCTATTCTGTCAAAGTTGCGGTATGCCTTTGACAAAGCAAGATGATTTCGGAATTAATGCAGATAAGAGCATAAACAAAGATTATTGTAAATATTGTTTTAATGATGGCAAGTTTTTACAAGACTGCACTATGGAAGAAATGATAGAACACTGCTCACAATTTATAGATGAGGTTAATAAAAATATGCCTAAGCCAATAACTAAGGAAGAATACAAACAAATGATGCGAAACTTCTTTCCTACACTTAAACGTTGGAAACAATAAAAAACAATTCGGATACTTAGGGAAAATGATGAAGTTTGTAAGATAAAATGCCTGGTTTTTAAGTTTTAAGAAGTTTGTTTTGTAAGCAAACTTCTTTTTTTGCAATTATTTAAATAAAAATATTTAATTGAAATACAATATCTTACCCCCCCCCTGAATAAATTTCTTATTATTTCGCTTGGTCTTTTTGCTTTTTTGTTATACTTTTGCAGTCTGTTAGTTACAGAAAATAGTGTATTTTAATCTTTAAAACGAGAAAGGAAGACATAATGAAAAGCTTTCATTTAAAAGAAATTATTTACGTTATGCTCTTTTGCGTTTCAGCATTAACAGGAGGAAACGCTTTTGCACAAAATGAATGTCAAGAAAATTTTGCATTTTCTGGAACCGGCAACAGACAACTAACTTATACGGATTGCGACGGATACGTGTATTACTTCTTTATAGAACCCAATGGAGAACTTACTCTTACAAATAGTGGTTTTACTAGAGTTAAAGGTACTGATTCAGAGAATAGTTATAAAGGTATTTTAATTATTCCTTCTGAAGTTACTTTACCTGCTGGAAATCCATATAATGGTCAGGAAGAAACTTTTAAAGTTACGACAATAGGAACACGTGCTGCATATCACTGTGTTGGTGATGCTCCTGATTATCCTGAGAAAAAGCGTAGTGAGTATGATGCATATCTTCAAAATGTAGATGGAACAAATGAATTAATTTCTGTTATTATCCCTCCTACAGTTAAAGAAATAAAAGATGCTGCATTTTCTGATGGTTTTGCTTTGTCAAGAGTAATAGGTTTAGATAATGTAGAAAAAATAGGTGATCTTGCATTCTGTAAGACAGCAATACAGACATTAAATTTTTCTGATAAATTAACAACTATGGGTGAACAAATATTTTGGTATTGTGTATATCTAACAGATATTACCATTCCTAAAAGTGTTACCTCAATGGGAAAACAAGAATTTGCTTATTCAGATAACTTAAAAAGTATATATATAGAAACAAAATTTACCGATAAAATATTAACAAACCTTTTGGATAAAGTAGATGTAAGCAAGGTTACGATTTATGTTCATCCTGATAATTATAATGATTATAAAGGATGGGTAGATAGCTACAATGCCAAACAAAAAGATGAAAAGAAAAAAATTACTCTTACAAAGGAGGTACCAAATATAATAACAGGTAAATGGCATTATAATTACAGCGAGATAAATAATACGGCAATTCCTGATACGATAATAATAAAAGAGGGTGGCTCTATATGTGTGGATAATGTAACTAAAAGAGATAGTAGTTATAATGATGATTATTCAAGATTAAAGAGTGCTTTAAAGGGAAAAACTATAAAAATAGAAAAGAACCTTCCTGTAGAAGAATATTCTTTAGTAGGAAATATAGGAGGAGCGACAAGTTATAGTACAGACGACTATGATGGTCTTGCAGATTTAAATGAAGGTAATAACACAAAAGAAGCTCATGGTATCATTGCTTTGCCTTTCTATTATATTGGTAATAATTGGGGAGTAAATGCTAATGGTCTTGGTGCAACAACGCAAACTCCTGTTGGTTGTGGAGAGAGTTTCTTTATTTACCCTACTGGATATAGAAACGGATATCCTGATAAAACTATTAAAGCAGATACTTATACAATTTTAACAGGAAGTATTACAAGTCCTAAATTTAATGATACTACTGTTAATAATATTACAAACAATAATACAACAAAATGGTTTGCTTTAAGTAACCCTTTTATTGGTGAATTAAATCTTAATAAATTCTTTACAACAAATAGTACTGCTTTACAAAGTACTGTTGCTTATGTTTGGGATAACAAAGTAACTCACGATTGGGAAGAATTAGATATTACAGGAAGCACTTATGCTATTTTACCTGCAACAGGTTTTATGGTAGAAGGAATAAATGCTAATCCTACATTTAATTTCAATGTTTCAGATGTTGTAACTAATGACGATTTAGATATAATAGAAATAACAAAAGCTACTCCTGCAAATAAGATAGAGTTTGTTGTAAGAAACAAAGGAATAAAGAAAAGAATGTATGCTCATATAAATGATGTTTCTTCTAATGGTTTTGGAAAAATGGACGCAAGCGTTCTTTTCTCATCAAAAGAAAATGCTGTTAATCCTTATATGAAAGTAGAAGGTCATAATTTACTTGACAACTATTTTTCTGTTCTTCCTGCTACATTTGATTTAAACTTTAATGCTTATAAAGAAAATACTATTTCTTTTGCTTTAACTGAAACAATGCAAGATATTGAAATAACTTTAATAGATATTGCAAACGATAATGCAGAAACAGTTCTTAATATTGATGAACCTATTTCAATAGATGTTACAGTAGGACAAAATGAAGGAAGATATAAATTGCGTTTTGCAAAAAAGAATGTTGGTATTAATGAAGTAGCAGGTGAAGAAAGTACAATAAATATTTGGAACAAGCATGATGTGATTAATATTTCAGGTAAAGGATTAAAGAATATTGAAATATACAACACTCTTGGACAAAAGGTTTATTCTTCTAAGCTTGTTGGTGATAGCACTACAGTTAATGCTAATTTAAAAGATGGTGCTTATATAGTAAAAGTTTTAGATAGTAAGTCAAGTAAATCAGAAAAAATAATAATAAAATAAGGAGGGTATAGAAATGAAAAAAAGAATAATATCAATAGTATTAATATTTTTCGCAATAGGCTTTGTAGCAACAGCACAACCTCCAAAACCACCAATAGGAAATAATATAGATACAAGAAATGCTAGTAAAGGTATATTAGGAGGAAAGACTGGAACTGTTAGCGTAAGAGAAAAAGCAGTTAATACTACTCAACAAACTCAAGGTCCTGTTGGAACAGCAACAGCACTTTTGCTTACACTTGGTGCAGGTGCAGTAGGATATAAAATAAAAAAGAATAGAAAAACAAGACAAGAATAAAATTAAGAAAAATAAAGTCTTGTTTTAACAAACACCTATTTAAAGAGACGATTCAATTTAAATAAGTTTTTGTTTGAAATAATCGAAAGATAAAAGTTTGGCTGAATTTTTCCGAAAGGACTCAGCCAAACTTTGTTTTATCTCTAACGTAAACTTATTTTTAGGCTATGAAAATGACTTAAAATATTTTCAAAAACGACATTTTTAAATTAATAATAGTGTTTGTGGAGAATAAAGTGGTATTTAGAGAAAGAGAAAAAGAGGATAGACTTATAATTTGTTTGTTGTTTTTTGAACTAAATTCAATTTATTTAACTAATTTTGCAACGTATTTACTTTTTTGTTGTCTTATAAATAAACAAAATATAATATGAAAATGATTTTTAAGAAAATAGGCTTTTTGTTTATAGTGCTTGCAAGCATAGTATTTGTTGCAAATTCAACTGCACAAAACTTAACGCATGGAGATAATCTTAATTTTGCTTACGGAACATCAGGTTGGAAAGGAACAGCGGGAGATTATAATGGATCTAATAGCACTGGTCCTGTATGGTCTCAATCTAATGCTTATAATGAAATTGCTAATGCAAAAGATGATTGTAATCAGAATTTATTCACAATTATAGATGGAGGTGGAACAGACCCTCATACCAATGGAAATTTAAATAAAGTGCCTTCACATCTTGGTTTTACTAAATCAATGAGAATTAATAATGATGTATCTGGTTGTACAAGCGGTTATTCTTGTAATGGTTTGCCATCTTATGCTGAAGCTACTTATGATTTAATTATTGAGGAGGACAACTGTTTAGTTTCTGTTTACTATGCTATTGTTTTGGAATCACCACACCCTGGAGATGGTTATTATAATCCTACATTCCAAATAGATGTTATTTCTAATGGAACCTTAGTTAGTGAATGTGCTTTTTGGGAAACAACAGGAGACCCAAACATACCAAGTAGTTTATTCGTTACAGGACAAAGTGGTTGGATATATTGTCCATGGCAACAAGTAAAGATGAATCTTGCTAACTATATTGGAGAAAGTGTTACAATAAGAATAAGGGTAGGAGATTGTAGAGCAGACTGTCATGCTGGCTATGGATATATTGTAGCTAAAGCAGAAAAACCTACTATTCAAGTAGCAGGTTGTGCAGGTGAAGGTGATGTTATTACAACAGCAACTGCTCCTCAAGGTTTTGAATCCTACAAATGGTTTAGAGTAACACGTAATGCTACTACTCAAAATCAGCTTGAAGCATTAGAACCTGCAGATAATTCTGTTGATGTTCTTTCTACTGATAGCGTTTTAACTGTTACTGAGGCTATGATGCAAGATCAAACTACTCAATATTTTGCTGTTAAACTTGTCTCTCCTCGTACTCAAGACACAAGACCTAATTGTGTTGCGTATATTAAAGCAACGGTTAATGATATTCGTCCTAATTTTGATGCAGTTACTTATATTCCTGTTGATCCATTAAATGAAGCAGATGAGGTAGGCTTTAGATTCTCTCAAGTTGTTCAACGTACTGAAGCCTCTCCTTTAGTATGGCAAGCAATGGTTTTTGGTGATGGAGATTCTGTTGCTTTTAATAAAAACACAGAAACAAATGTTTGGACAGTTTCAGATGAAACGCCATTAGGAGAAAATACAAGAGTTACTATTGATAATTCCAATCAAAGCATAGCTATTGTTTATCATACTTATCAACCTGGAGAACATGTTGCAAAAAGATATGCAACATCAGAATATGTTCAAGAAGATGAAGAAGGTAATAATGTTTCTATATTCTGTACAAGAAAAGAAGACGTACCATTCACTGTATTTGAAAGACCAAGTATAAAACTTGAGTCTACAGATACTATATGCAAAGGAGCAACAGGTATAATCTATGCTTCTTCTCCTGATAATGCAGAAGAGTTGGTTGCGAACTACCAATACTATTGGTGGAGAAGTATTGAAGATACCGCTTCTGCTCCAATTTATGTAGGAACACAATTTGTTATTAATAATGTTGTTACAGATACTTCTGTGGTTGTAAAAGTTGTTGATGAAGTTAATGGCTTTTTCCGTTATGGATATTTTACAATATATGTACAAGAATTTCCTGATATTTCTCTAACAGGAGATACTATGCTTTGTATGGGACAATCTGCTCATATAGAAGCAAGTGATGCTACAGGAAATACACGAGCAATGCAGTGGTCATTTAATGATCCAGGAAACAATCCTCATATTACTAATCCATCTACTAATCCTATTCTTTCTTTTACTCCTACTCAAGATACTGTCGTTTGGCTTATATGTGAGACATCTGCTGGTTGTATTGCTTCAAAAAGTGTTCATATAATAATGACAAATCCTAAGGTTTCAAGTGATAAAACTAAGATTTGTCCATTTGGCGAAGTTACACTAATAGGAAGTAATGCTGTTGATTATTCTTGGACTGCTACTCCACCAGATGCTTCTTTAACAGAAAATGTTAGAAGCGAAGAACCTGTTGTTGTTACTCCTGGTGAAACAACAGTTTATACTATGAAAGGATATGGTTCAAGCGGTTGTTACACAGAAAGACAGATAACCATTAATGTTGTTCCTATTCCAACACCAATAATTTCTTATACTCCTGCTTATGTTGATGCAGAAGACCCTATTCTTTCTTTAAGTGACGCTTCTCTATTTGGTACTTATTCTCTATGGAAATTCTCTGATGGAGGAACATCTAATGAAAGAGTACTTAGATACCAATTCCATGATTTATCTGTTGATAGTGTGGATATTTATTTGAAGACAGCTAATGAAGTAGGACAACATGAATTACTTACAAATGAATACAATTGTTCTGCAGACACAAGCATAAGACTTCCTATAGAACTATTTGCTGTTTGGGTTCCTAACGCATTTACACCTAATGGAGACGGAGTAAATGATGTTTTCTTTTTCTTATCTGATAATCAATTAGAAGATGTTGTCTTTGAAGTGTTTAATAGATGGGGAACAAAAATATATTCTTTTAAAGAGAAAGAATTAAATCTATCTATTCTAACACAAGAAATAACTGCTTCTATAGGTTGGGACGGAACATATAAAGGAAAGCCTGTGAAAGATGGTGCTTATGTTTGGAAACTACAATATAGAAGACAAGGCAACACAAGAGTATATCAAAGAACAGGAACTGTTACTGTTATAAAATAAATAGGTATTCCTTGTTTTTCGGGAATAACCTTTTGCAAACTATCTTCTAATTATCTATTTTATGAACATACGTATTAAAGATATAACTAATTGTTTAGAGGACATTGCTCCTCTTTCTTGGCAAGAGAGTTATGATAATGCTGGATTAATTCTTGGCGATCCTGCTATGGATTGCACAGGCGTTATGGTTTGTTTAGATATTATGCCTGAGATTGTTGATGAAGCAATAGAAAAAGGTTGTAATATGATACTTTCTCATCATCCTTTTATTTTCTTTGGAGTAAAAAAGATAACATACGGCAGTAATATTGATACTATTCTTCGTAAGGCGATGAAAAAAGATATTGCTGTTTATGCTTCTCATACAAATATGGATTCATCTTCAACAGGTGTTAATTATATGTTAGCAAAAACAATAGGACTAACAAACTTACAACGCTTGCAACACTCTACTATTGAAGACAATTCTTATTTAGGCTGTGGTGCAATAGGAGAACTGAATGAAGAAATTACGGGAGAAGAGTTTTTAAATAAAGTTAAAAGCAAACTATCTCTGCAAAGCATTAGGTATTTTGGCGATTTAACAAAGAAAGTCAAAAAGATAGGACTTTGTGGTGGGGCAGGAGCAGAGTTTGTAAAAGATGCCATGAAGAACAATTGCGATTGCTATCTTACAGGAGATATAAAATATCATAACTTCCTGGAAACAGAAGAAAAGATTCTCTTGGCAGATATAGGTCATTTTGAAAGCGAA
>JBGUWU010000025.1:0-129012 GCA_045221575.1 Bacteroidales bacterium | reverse complement strand
GGTTTAAAGTAAATATTATTGTCTTTGCAAAAACTTTACTTAAAACCACCGATTATTTTATGCAAAGTTAATAAAATTTTTTCAAACTACCAAAAATTTTAATGAGAAATTAGCAATTGCGGAGAGCCTCCGCTGGCAATAACGCATAGCGGCTAAAAATGTAATCGTTAATCCGCCAATTTCTAATTATTTATAAAAAAAGGCTTTAAAATCGTAAGAGATATTAAAGCCTTTAAAATATATTGTTATTTTTTTATTAACCACCGAAGTTGTCGTACATAATATTTTCTTCTGGTACTCCAAGGTTATCAAGCATTGTTGTAACAGCTTTTGACATTGGACCAGGACCACACATGTAGTATTCAATATCTTCTGGTGCTTCGTGGTCTTTTAGATATGTCTCATACATAACATTATGAACAAAGCCTGCAGTATATTTAACACCTGCCTTATCTGCAACAGGGTCTTCTCTATCTAATGCAAGATGGAACTTAAAGTTAGGAAATTCTTTCTCTAATGCAAGGAAGTCATCTAAATAAAAGACTTCATTTAATGCTCTTGCACCATAGAAATAATGCATTTGTCTATCTGTTGTGTGAAGAGTCTTAGCCATGTGCATAATCTGAGCACGCAAAGGAGCCATACCAGCACCGCCACCTACCCAAATCATTTCGTTTTTGGTGTTAAAGTGTGGGTGGAAATCACCGTATGGTCCGCTCATTATTACTTTATCTCCTGGTTTCAAGCTAAAGATATAAGAAGAAGCAATACCTGGATTAACATTCATAAATCCGCTTCTGTCTGGTTTGAAAGGAGGTGTAGCAATACGAACTGTTAGCATAAATACGTTGCCTTCTGCTGGATAGTTAGCCATAGAGTAAGCACGTATTGTTGGTTCTGTATTCACACACTTAAGGTCAAACATCTTAAATTTCTCCCAAGCAGGCAAATACTCATCTGTTATCAATTCTTTGTCGTAATCTGAATAGTTGATAGTAAAGGTAGGTATCTTAATCTGAGCATATGAACCAGGAAGGAAGTCCATCTTTGCTCCTTCTGGCAATTGTACTTTAAACTCTTTTATAAATGTAGCAACATTCTTATTTGAAATAACTGTACATTCATATTCTTTAACACCAAGAACAGACTCTGGTATTTGTATCTTTAAATCGTTCTTTACTTTTACTTGACAACCAAGACGGAAATGATTTTCTATTTCCTTACGAGAGAAATGTGATTTCTCTGTTGGAAGTATCTCTCCACCGCCTTCTAATACTTGACACTTACATTGACCACAAGAACCTTTACCTCCACAAGCAGAAGGAAGAAAGATTTTGTTTTCTGCAAGAGTACTAAGTAAAGAAGAACCTGTTTGAACAGTTACGTCTGTTTTACCATTGATATTTATTGTAACATTACCTTGAGGAACAAGTTTTTGGCGAGCAAACAAAAGTATTGCAACCAACAACAAGGTAACAATTAAAAATACTATTATACTTAATATTATCTGCATTTTGTAGTCCTCCTTATAGTTTGATACCTGAAAAAGATTGAAATGCAATAGCCATTAAGCCTGTAATAATAAAAGCTATGCCTAAGCCTTTCAACGCAGGTGGTACGTTAGAATATTTTAGTTTTTCTCTTATGGCTGCTATACCAACGATAGCCAACAACCAACCTATACCTGAACCGAAAGCGAAAGAAAAGACATCACCTATATTGCTGTAATCTCTCTTTTGCATAAACAAAGAAGCTCCAAGTATAGCACAATTCACTGCAATAAGTGGAAGGAAGATTCCAAGTTGATTGTAAAGAGAAGGAGAATATCTTTCTACAAACATTTCAACTAACTGAACGATACCTGCCACAACAGCAATAAAAATTATTAAAGATAAGAAACTAAGGTCAATATTAGCAAAGCTTTCACTCAACCAAACCAAAGCTCCTTTTTGTAAGATATATTTATATATAAAGTAATTAACAGGAACCGTAACCAATAACACAAAAATTACTGCTATACCCAATCCCATAGAAGTTTTTACTGTCTTTGATATTGCCAAATAGGAACACATACCTAAGAAAAAGGCAAATATCATATTATCAACAAATATTGATTTGATAAATATATTTAATGCTTCCATCGTTTTTCCTCCTTATTTTCCTATTCGTTTTCTACTAAGTCTTTATTCTTACTTCTATGTACCCATATAACTATACCAACAAGTATAAGAGCCATAGCAGGCATAACCATTAAACCATTGTTTTCGTAACCAAAGTTATAAAAACTCTCTGGAATAACTTTGTATCCCCACAATGTTCCAAAGCCAAACAACTCTCTAACGAAACCAACAACGATTAAGATTATACCATAACCTATTCCATTGCCAAGTCCATCAAGCAAAGATGGAAGAGGTTTATTGCTCATCGCAAAAGCTTCCAATCTTCCCATAACAATGCAGTTGGTAATAATTAAACCAACATAAACAGAAAGCTGTTTGCTAACATCGTATGCGAATGCTTTTAAGAATTGATCTACTAAGATAACAAACATTGCTACAACAACTAATTGAACAATGATTCTTATACGTGGGGGAATAGTATTTCTAAGCAGAGAAATAAATAAGTTACTCATCATAACTACAACTGTAACAGACAAAGCCATAACCACTGCAGGTTGCAATTTAACTGTTACCGCTAAACAAGAACAAATACCCAAAACTTGTACTATGATAGGATTCTCTTTTGAGAAGGGCATTGTTATTAATTTCTTATTCTTTGCACTCATAACCTTTTTCTATTTTTTTAATGATTTAAAATAAGGAACAAAGAAATCCAAACCGTTCTTTAACATATCACTAACACCATTGGAGGTAAGCGTTGCTCCTGTTAAAGCATCTACTTTATGAGGATTGTCTTTACCAACACGTTTTTCAACAACAACACTAACAAAGTCTTCTCCTTCAAAAATAGTTTTACCAACAAAAGAAGAAGGGAAAGAAGGATCATCTTTAATATTTCCTCCTAATCCTGGTGTTTCTCCTGCGTGATCAAATACAACATTTTCTATTGTATTAGCATCTTTTTTCAAAGCAACATAACCCCATATCTCGTCCCAAAGACCAATACCTCTAACAGGAACAACATATATTGTTTCACCATCTTGTCTGTTGTAAATGAAAACAGGCAAAACAGCATCTTTATCTCCTGATTTATATTTTTTGTATTCGTCTTTTATGTTTAAAGAAAAAGGTCTTACTTTTCCTATTTCTTGTTTTCCATTAGAGTATTTAGAAACTATCTCACCATTGGACTTAACTCCAATCTCTGTTGTAAAACATTTATTATATAGTTCCTCTGCTGAGTTTCTTTCTACTTTTTCGTTAGCAGCCTGAAGTATCATCTGCATTTGTTCTGCAACAATATTCTTTTCTTGAGGAGTTTTTAACACCATAGACACTGTTGCCAAAACAGCAGCAACTACAACTACAAGTAAAGTAGAATATATGTATATGTATTTATTACTAAACTTTTTCATCTTTCCTTTTCCTCCTATTTTATTTAGTAGTAGTTGCAAGTTTCATTCTTTTCTTTCTGCGTTTAATATTTGCATCTACAACATAGTAATCTATCAAAGGAGCAAATACATTAAGCAACAAAATAGCTAACATCATTCCTTCAGGATAAGCAGGATTTAAAACACGTATTAATACTGCCATAATTCCTATAAGAAAACCATAGATATATTTTCCTGTGTTTGTATGAGAAGAAGTAACAGGATCAGTAGCCATAAACACTGCTCCAAAGGCAAATCCTCCCATTAGGAAATGTTGATAAAATGGTATATTCATATAATCGTTAGAACCAATGCAGTTAAACAACAATCCCATAGCAGCACCTCCTACAAAAATAGAAAGCATTATTCTCCAAGAAGCAATATTAGTTACTAAAAGAAGAAAAGCTCCTAAAAGTATTGCTATAACTGATGTCTCTCCAACACAACCAGGAATAAAGCCTGTAAACATATCGCAAAGACTTGCACTTGCGTTTGGACTTACTGCTAACTCTCCAAGAGGAGTAGCACCTGTAATAGCATCACCTTTATCAAAAATCCAAACCATATCTCCAGACATTTGAGAAGGATAAGCAAAGAACAGAAAAGCTCTTGCTACTAAAGCAGGATTCATAAAGTTCATTCCTGTTCCACCAAAGACTTCTTTACCAATAACAACAGCAAAAACAACAGCTAAACCTAATTGCCAAAGAGGAATATCTGGAGGACAAATCATAGGAATAATAAGTCCTGTTACTAAATAACCTTCATTTACTTCTTCATTACGTATCTGTGCAAAAGCAAATTCTATCGCTAAACCAACAACGTATGAAACAACTATCATAGGCAACACTCTCCAAAAACCATAGAAGAAAGTAGCCCAAAAGCCAGCACATTCTCCATGAGAAAGGAAATGTTGATAACCTACATTATACATTCCAAACAACAAAGCAGGAACTAATGCAATGACAACAACAGTCATAGCTCTTTTCAAATCTATTGCATCTCTGAAATGAGCTCCTTTTTTTCCTGCAGTTTTATTGCTGACAAACGCAAAACTTTCAAAAGCCTCAAAAGTAGAAGCAAGCCAATGAAATTTCGCTCCTTTTTGAACCTTAGGTCTTTGTTTGTCAAAAAATTTCTCTACAAAGTTCATATCTTATTTATCTTTTTATTCATTATACTATTCACCTAATTCCTTACGCATAAGTTCCAAACCATTTCTTACAATAGCTTGAATCTCTGTTTTAGAAACGTCTATAACTTCACAAAGAGCAAAATCTTCTGCATCTACTTCATATATTCCAAGTTCTTCCATCTTGTCTATATCTTTTGATAAACATGCTTTGATTAGATGCAAAGGATAAATATCCATTGGAAAAACTCTTTCAAATTCTCCTGTGAAAACATATGCTCTTTCGCCTCCGTGTAAATTAGAATCAATAGAGAAAGGTTTTTTTGAACAACGAGCGAAAAATCCTCTTGGGAAAGTATGAGAAACACTAAACTTTTTAAAACCAGGCATCACCCAACCTAAACCTTCTTTGTAATCTCCTTCTTCTATAACAGTTATTTGATTGTCAGCAGCACCAAGATAACCATTGTTTTCTATTCTTGTACCTGTAAGAATATTACCAGAAATATATCTTAGATGTTTTTCTGTATTTACATTATCTTTTACTATCTCCTCTATAGAAGTTCCTCTAATAACTTTATAGTAACAAGGATTCTTTACTTCCTGTCCTGTTAAAGCAATAGTTTTGATAGGATTGTATCTGCCTTCTATAAAGAATTGACCTATTGTTTTAACATCTAAAAGAGAGATATACCAAATTCTTTCTCCTTTATTTATTGGAGATATTTTCTCAGCTTGAACAGAAACATTACCGTATGGATGTTTTCCTTTGAAACATATCTTTTCAACATTTTGCAAAGAAAGGATATCTTCACATGTTGTTTGTGGATTAACACTTAAGTAAAGAGTAGTTTCTGTTAGTTTTTTTAGAACATCTATTCCTAATTGTAAAGCAGCTTTTTCTCCTTTAAGAATATAGTTATAATCTGGAGCAAGCGGAGAAGATTCAAAGCCTTTAACAATAATGTATTTTGGAACACTCTCTTCATTAGGAATAACATCGTATGGTCGTTGTCTAAGTAATGTCCAAAGACCACTTTCAAGCATTTTAGCTTTAATATCTTCCTTTGACATTTCTGCAAGTGAAGACTGACCAAAATCTTTAGCAGTGTTTTGACCATCATTAGTTATTATTATCTCCTGAATAACTCTTTTATCACCACGTTTTACTTCTTGCACCTGACCACTAACAGGTGAAACGAACTTAACGTTAGGTTTTTCTTTAGAGTAGAAAACAGGTGTGCCAACTTCTACTCTATCTCCAACCTTAACAAGAAGTTTTGGTGTGATACCTACATAATCCAAAGGTTTCAATGCAACTGTTTTAGGAGTAAGAACCTCTTTTGTCTCCAATTGAGCCTCTCCTATAAGATGTATATCCAAACCCTTAGAAATTTTTATTTCTTTTAACATAATATATTACGTTGTTTTTTACTTAAAAAATCAGGTTGCAAAAATACGAAGTTTTTCATTAACTCTCTAATTTTTTAAAGCTTTATTTTAAAACCAAGTTTTTAATATATAAAAACCTCGTTTCAATAAATAAAAACGAGGAATCTATATCATAAAAACACCGCTCTGTTAAAAGAAAACAGAAAGTAAATTCCTAAATACATTCCTATGACATGAGAAATAACTATGTAAGTTAGCAATACCTCAAGCCAGGCTTCTATTCTTATACAAAAAAAGAAGTAGTATAATGTATATAAAACAAAGGGGAAAACGAAAACTATCAAAGAAAAAGTAATAAAAACTTTATGTTTGTAGTAAAACATCAAAACTTTATAAAAAAAGAGTTGGTTTTAAAAAATTTAAATCAACTCTTTTTACCCTAAAGATCAACTCTTTTTTTATGAAAACTTGATGTTTTTTTACAGCAATAAAAAAGTATCAATACTAATATTAAAAAAAATATATAATCAATTATAAATGTTTAACTTATTTATAATTAATCCATATTAAAGTATTTTAATTATCTTTATAAATAAAAAAGAAAAAGGACGAAATTTTGTTTCGTCCTTAAAATATCGTGTTGTTTAATTCACAACTTATTTTATCACTTCGTATTTTCTAAATACTTTTACTAAAATATCTATAGCTCTATCCACTTGTTCCTTACTATGAGTAGCCATAAGAGCAAAACGAATAAGAGTATCCTCTGGAGGACATGCAGGAGGAATAACAGGAGAAACAAAAACTCCATTGTCTAACAGTTCTCTTGTTATAGTGAATGTTTTACGCATATCTCTAATATACAAAGGAATAATAGGTGTTTGTGTTGGTCCTATCTCAAAACCAAAATCTCTAAACATTTTAAGAGAATAATTGGTCATATCCCAAAGATGTTGTAATCTTTCAGGTTCTTGAAGAATAACATCTAATGCTTTTATAACACTTGCCGTAGCAGCTGGAGATATAGAAGCAGAAAAGATATAAGGACGAGAATGATGACGAAGAAAATCTATTATTTCATTATTTGCAGCAACAAAACCTCCAATAGTAGCAAGAGATTTAGAAAATGTTCCAACAATAATATCTACCTTATCTGTTAAACCAAAATGATTACATACTCCTCTACCCTCTTTGCCAAGAACTCCTACAGAATGGGCTTCATCAACATAAACACTACCTCCATATTTTTCACTTAAAGCAACTATTTCTGGAAGATTAGCAATATCTCCTTCCATAGAAAATACACCATCAACAACAATAAGTTTCGTAGCATTTTCTGGAAGTTTTTTAAGTACATCTTCTAATGAAGACATATCATTATGTTTGAATTTAAGAGTTGTTGCAAAAGAAAGTCTTCTACCATCTACTATAGAAGCATGGTCTCTTTCGTCGCAAATAATATAGTCTCCTCTTCCAACAACAGCACTTAAAGCACCAAGATTGGATTGAAAACCTGTAGAAAAGCAAATAGCACTATCTTTACCAACAAATTTAGCAAGTTTTTGTTCTAATTCAACATGAATATCCATATATCCATTTAAGAAAGGACTTCCTGCACAACCACAACCATATTTCTTTATAGCATCAATACCTGCTTGTTTTACTTCTGGGTGATTAGTAAGGCCAAGATAAGAGTTAGAACCAAACATTAAAACTTGTTTTCCATTGATAGTAACTTCAGCATCTTGATCAGAAGAAATTGCTCTAAAATAAGGATAAACCCCTAAAGCTTTAGTCTGTCTTTCTTCTTCTAAAAGAGGTGCCTTTGCTAATTTTTCACTTAATTTACTCATAAAATTATTTCTCTTTCTTTTTTATATCTTTATTCGTTTATTTAATATTATTTATTATATCATTTCTAAGATTAGAACAACCTATACGAAAAGTTGATGGATTAATATAGGCTTCTCCCATAATCTGCTTTGCAATAATATAATATTTTACAGCATCTTGATATGAACGAATACCACCTGCTGCTTTAAAACCAACAAGCCTATTTGTTTTATTAAAATAATCTTGTATTGCAATCAACATAATTACAGAAGAATACACATCTGCTCCACGTGAAACCTTACCTGTAGATGTTTTTATAAAATCTGCTCCACACTCCATAGCAAGCAAAGAAGCATCATAAACATTTTGATAAGAACGAAGACAAGATGTTTCAAGTATTATTTTTAGTTTAGTATTAGAATTATTATTTATTAAATTACTTATTTGTGTTAGTTCTTTTCTTAATTCTTCTCTATTTTCAAAAAACAAACCTCTATTAATAGGAATATCTATTTCATCAGCATTATTTTCTAAACAAAAACTAATATCTGAAAGCTTTGCTTTTAAAGAAATTTGAGCAGTGGGAAAACCACCAGAAACTACAACTCTTTTTACTTCATTAGGTATTTGTTGTTGATTAAGTATAGGTAGAAGATTAGAATAAACACATACACCAGCAACATTTATATCCTTCTCCCCTACTCTACTTGTTATTATTGAAGAAATATTTTTTATAGACTGAAAATAATCTTCATCATTTAATGTTGTTATATCTAACAAAGAAAGAAGTTGTAAAAGAACAGCATTTTTTTCGTATGATGATTGTGTAATAAGACTATCAACTTCTGTTTGAAATTTATCTATTTCAGAAGTAAAAGCAAGTTGTTTAATATTATTTATATCTATATTTGCTCTACTCATTTTTTTCTAAACTTTGTTGATATTGTTGATTGAAAGTATATTTAGGAAAAGCAATATTATCAGTTATAGTCTTTGAATTATTAACTAACATTTTTATTTTTAAATTCTTTATAAATTTACCTTTATTCATAGACTCACGTGAAGAAAGTGTTTTTCCAAGATATTTAGCAAGACGAGCATCTGTTATATCCATTATCTTTTTTTCAAAGAAATAGTTTTTATTATTTATAATATACTCTGAGATAGGTATATTCATAGGACAAACTTTTGAACAATTACCACAGCCAGTACAAGAAAAACAAATATGTTTATAGTTTTCAACATTTTCTAAAAAAGGAAGAACTACATTAGCATAAGGACCAGAAAAAACATTATCGTACGGTTCATCTCCTACTATATTATAAATAGGACAAACCTCTTTACAAGCATCACAATTAATACAATTTAAAGCAGAACGTATTTCTTTATTTTCAAGAATATTACTTCTACCATTATCCACTAAAAAAATATGTACATTATTTTGTTTTTCAAGAGGTTGAGGTGTATATAAAGATGTTAGGTAAGGATAATCTTTTTTATACTTATATATATAATAAAGGTAAGAAAAAATTTCTATATCTTCAGGTTTAAGAACAAAATCATTAATTGGAAGTACAAATATTTTTACTCTACTGCTTAAAACTTGCTCCATATCTACAGAAGAGTTAAATTCAAAAAACAAACTACCAGTATTTACAATTCCAAATTTAGGAGTAAAAACTACGACATCATTTGTTTCATTATCAATATTAATTTCATTGTTTTTTAATACTCCTTTTAATCCTAACTCTTCTATAAAATTAGAATCAAATATATTAATGGTATTTACCTTTTGTTTATCAAGGACTTTGATAAACTTTTCAATAAAATCATTATAGGCTACACACCAATGAACATTACCTCCATTTTCAGTAAAAACCTTATCAAATTTAATAAGATTATCAGCAATGTTATTAATGAACTTAGTTCTAATATTTAAAGCTATCTTTTTAATTCTATTAACGTTACGAAAAACTCCATAAGCAACATCATCTATTTCAGTAAAAGATAATTCTCTCACTTCTTTATTTTCTTCTATATTCTTTTTACAAGAAGAAAGATATTGTTTATATGAAGTTGTGTTCATATTATTTAATAGGTATTTTATTTATTCTTCTTTGATGTCTATCTCCTTCAAAAGTAGAGTTAAAGTAAGCATCAATTATATTTTTAGCGTCTTCAAAAGATATAAAACGAGCTGGAAGAGCAATTATATTAGCATTGTTATGTTGTTTTGCTAATGATGATATTTCCTTATTCCAACACAAAGCACAACGAACATTTTGATATTTATTAGCAACCATACTTACTCCATTACCAGTTCCACACATTATAAATCCAAAAGGATAATTACCATCATTTATTTCTTTAGCAAGAGGATGTATAAAATCAGGATAATCAACACTTTCATTAGAATAACAACCCATATCTTTTATTTTGTAACCCTTGTTTTCTAAATATGGTATAAGTTTTGATTTTAATTCAAAGCCAGCATGGTCAGATGCTATTGGAATTATATTACTCATAATATACTCTTATTGTTAAAAACTTTTTGTCTGCAAAGTTAATATAAAATTTTTTATCTGTCTGTTATTAAATTACTTTACTTTTAAATAAAATTTATATATCTTTATTAACAGATTAATAATCAATAAAAAAAGTTTTTAACATAAATAATGATAATAATTTGTTAAAAGTTTTAGAAACTAATGTTAATAAATAAAAACAATGATTATAGTGTTGAAAAAAGTAAGTTTATTAAACATTAAACACAGTTTTTATTAACAAAAATTGATTAAAAAGTTTTTAACATAAGTAAAATGTTAATAATATTTTAAACGATGTTTAAATAATTAGTAATTAAATTCTTAAAAAATAAAGAAAAATGATTTATATTGTTAATAAATTAAGTAATTTTGCAGTTTGAATGTTGAAAAATAAAAGAAATAAACATTTTCAACACGTATAATAATAGTATTAATTTATTAAAAAAAATAAATATTATATATTATATAGAAACATTTTGTTATTCAAGTAGAAAAGAAAAAAATAAATATTAAATTTATAAAATAAACACTATGAAAGAAGATATTTCTATAAGAGAAAAAATCTTAAAACTCAAAGAACAAAAAGATGTTCTTATCTTAGGACATTACTATCAGATACCTGAAATACAAGATATATCAGATTTTGTTGGAGATAGTTTGAATCTTGCACAAAAAGCTAAGGAAACAACTAAAAAAATAATACTCTTCTGTGGTGTTCATTTCATGGGAGAAACTGCAAAGATACTTAATCCAGATAAAAAGGTTATTATACCTGATATGAATGCAGGTTGTTCATTAGCAGATTCATGTAAATATGATGAGTTTAAAGAATTTAAATCTAAATATCCTAATCATATAGTTATATCATACGTTAATTGTAGTGCAGAAATAAAAACCCTTTCTGATATTATTTGTACATCTGGCAATGCTCTTCAAATTGTTAATTCCCTACCTAAAAGCCAGAAGATAATATTTGCTCCTGACAAAAACTTAGGAGGTTATATTAATAGAATGACAGGTAGAAATATGGTGCTTTACAATGGTAGTTGTGAAGTTCACGAACAATTAACTGCAGAATATACTCTTAAGATGAAAAAAGATAATCCTGATGCTATACTTATTGCACATCCTGAATGTAATGATGCTGTTTCAAAATTAGCAGATTACGTTGGTTCAACACAAGGAATGATTAAATATGTCAAAGAAAGTTCTCATAAAAAATTTCTTGTTGCTACAGAATCAGGAATATTACATAAACTTCAACAAGATAATCCAGATAAAAATTTTATTGTAGTTACAAATAGTGAATCATGTGCTTGTAACGACTGTCGTCATATGAAACTTAACACTATGGAAAAAGTTCTCCATTCTTTAGAAAATGAAACTTTTGAAATAAAATTAAGTGATGAAACTATTGTAAATGCAAGAAAACCAATTGAAAAGATGCTATCTATAAGTAAAAAACTTGGTATAATTAAATAATATCAAAAAACAACTTTTTATTATACATAAGTAATACTATATTAATAATTTATATTAATTAGTATTTTTATTATTTAACATAGAGAATTGAAAAAATGAAGTCATTACGATACTTTGTCTGTTTGATGTGCATTTTTTTAACCTTTAATTTCACATCATTTTCACAGAATAAAAAAGAAATTATAAAATCTTTAAATTTTAAAGATAAAGTATGGGTGATGAAAAATTACTCTTCAGTAAAAAAAGCATTCAATATTTCTAAAAACGTCCTTAGTGTTATGGACTCATTGAATAAACAAAATTTTTTAGGTGGTAATACTGAAGGTGGAAAGTTTGATGCTTTTCGTCATATCTATTGGACATATTCTCTAACTAAAGAGATAGGTGAAGAAAAAGCGAGAAGGGTAGGGGAGATATATGAAAATTATAACAAATATATGTTTTTTGAAAAACATGTATATGGTTATGATAGTATAAGTATGGTTATGGATTTGTTTAACAATGAGATAGGAATAAATTTAATAAAAATAGAAATAGATGATTCGCTAATTTTCAATGAGATAACTAATATTATACTATCAGGTGGAGCTAAGATAGTGAAAAAAAACGATTTACAGCAAAGTCTTGATGAAAATAATAATATAATTTCTGAAGAAGAATGGAAAAAATCTTGGATAAATAACAGAAGATTAGTTAATTCCAATTTTAAATTAAATAATGATTAAAATTATACATCATAAACAATTATAATAGATATAATTTATTTAAGATATTTTAATTTTCAAATACTAAATACTAATTTCTTATCATAATAAAATAATTATATTGTTTTATTCGTTTATGATATATCACACGAACAAAAAAAATTATAAATAATATGAACGAACATTTAGATAATTTAGAACCAAAGGAGGTATTTCAACAGTTTAAACCTATTCTATCAGTACCTCGTCCTAGTAAGAAAGAAGAAAAAATGACTCAATATCTTAAACAATGGGGTGAGAGTCGTAATTTTGAAACAATAGTAGATGCAATAGGTAATGTAATTATTAGAAAACCAGCTACAAAAGGTATGGAAGATAGAAAAATGGTCTGTCTTCAAGCACACATAGACATGGTTTGTGAAAAAAATTCTGATAAAGTGTTTAACTTTGAAACAGATGCTATAGAAACATACGTTGAAGATGGTTGGTTAAAAGCTAAAGGTACAACTCTTGGTGCTGATGATGGTATTGGAGTAGCTGCTGCATTAGCAATACTTGATAGTAATACTATTGAACACGGTGATATAGAATGTTTATTTACTGTTGATGAAGAAACAGGTCTTACAGGGGCATTCAATCTTAGTGATACAGCATTGAAAAGTAAGATATTAATCAACTTGGATAGTGAAGATGAAGGTGAAATGTTTATTGGTTGTGCTGGAGGTGTTGATACATTAGGATATATGCCTATTACTCTTGAACCAGCATGTCAAAAAGCAGTACCATATCTACTTCATATTAAAGGATTAAAAGGTGGTCATAGTGGTGATGATATTAATAAAGGTTTAGCATGTGCTAATAAATTATTTACACGTATTTTCTGGGAATTAAATAATAAATGCAAGATTAAGATTTGTGATATAGATGGAGGTAATCTTAGGAATGCTATTGCACGTGAGGCTAAAGTAGTTTTTATGGTTAATCCTAATGATGAGAAAACTATGATTGAAATCGTCAATACGATGATAGAAAATATGAAGTTTGAATTTAGAACTGCTGAACCTAACTTAAACATTACATTAGATAAAACTTCACGTCCAGAAAAGATGATGACACGTGAGCAACAAACCTTATTATTAAATTGTTTGTATGCTATACCACATGGAGTCTTAGCTATGAGTAGAGAGATTCCTAACTTTGTTGAAACATCTACAAATTTGGCAAGTGTAAAAATAAAAAATAATGAAGTACATATTGTTACTTCTCAACGTTCTTCAGTAGATAGTGCATTGAATGCTGCAAAGAGTAGAGTAGAAGCATGTATGTTATTAGCAGGTTGTAGAGTGGAACATACAGATGGTTATCCTGGTTGGACTCCTAATACAGATAGTGAAATACTTGATGTAGTAGTTAAATCATACGAGCGATTGTTTAATAAAAAACCTATTGTTAGAGCAATACATGCAGGATTAGAGTGTGGTTTAATAGGTAAGAAATATCCAGGAATGGATATGATTAGTTATGGTCCAACATTAAGAGGAGTACATTCACCAGATGAAAAAATGGATATAAAAACTCTTCAAATGTTTTGGCAGCATACATTAGATATTTTAAAGAATATACCTAAAAAATAAAGTATATTAAAAAAATAAAATATTTATTTTCTTCATTATAAGGTACTACTTCATAGCAGTACCTTTTTTATTTTATCTATATATTAACATAAACTTGGTATAAGTAAAGGAAAATTTTATGGAATTTTAAATTTTTATTTAATAATAGGATTTTGGTAAAAAAGAATCAACTTTTAGTAAATTAAAACCAACTTTTGATAAATCAAAATCAACTTTTGGTAAATCAAAATCAACTCTTAGTAAATTAAGTCTTGATCTTTTTTTACAATAATCAAAAACTATTAACACTAATAAATAAAAAAATCTATAATTAATATTATATTACTAAACTAAAAATAGTTACGAAATATTTACACGTGAAACACTATTTTAATAATAAAAGAAATGAAATAATTAAGTAAATAAAAAGTTATTTTTTAAATCTTTTTTACTAATTTTTAACAAGTTGTACTACTTTTTTTATTTCATCATAGTTAGCAATAGTTTTAGAATATTCATCTATATTAGTTCCTCCCATTGAAACAATAGGGTGTCTAAATGTCATATCACTATCAATAGAATACTTAGCAGATAAGTGAAAATTAGATACATTTGTTTCTTTTTTTAACATTGAAATATTGTTAGAATTAACACCACTACCTACCATTATTTCTATTCTATCTCCATATATATTTTGTATTTTTTTTATGTTGTCCATTCCCTCTATGGCTTTATTTCTTGCACCTGAAGTAAGTATTCTTTTGGCTCCACAATCAATAATATCTTCTACAGCTTTAATATAATCAGATGTCATATCAACAGCTCTATGAAAACATACATCTAAAGGTTGAGATAGTTTAATAAGTTCTTTAGTTCTTTGTTTATCAATACTTCCATCTGTATTTAATAATCCAAAAACAACACCTTTAACACCTATTTTTTTACATACTAATATATCTTCTTTCATTAATTGAAATTCAATATCATTGTAAAGAAAATCACCTCCACGAGGACGAATCATTACCATAGTATCTAATGATAGATGTTCTTTAGCATATACTATCGTTGAATAAGATGGAGTAGTACCTCCTTCTAATAAGTTATCACACAGTTCTACTCTATCTGCACCAGCTTTTTGTGCTATTAGACATGAGTCAATAGAACCTACACATATTTCTACATATTGTTTTTTCATTGCAGATTACCATTTTTTTAAATTACTTATGGATTCAACTTGTTCTTCAATATTATCTTCTAATAGAGGAAAGAAATCCATACGAGTTATTTTTTCTACTTCATCTACAGTAGTTACATATTGTTTAATGGGATAATTATTTGGAGCGTTTTCACATATAAATGCTATTGCTTTAGGTTGTGGATTTAGACATAGTATAACTTTAAAGAAAGCATCGGGTATAACAACTTTATTTGCACCTATTGTTTTATATTTTTCATCATATACAATAGGACCGCAAACTATATATATTTCTCCATATTTTTTAGCCCATTGACGAGAAAGACTCTCTATTTGTTCCCAATCACCTGTGTTAAGGGTTTTATTTTGAGGACATATATTTGTAAGTAGAAAGCTTTCATACATAGCTTGATTGCTCCATTTAGCATCTCCAGCAGGATACATATGACCTCTATCCCAACCACTTTTTTTATAATCATTTAAAGTAGCACGTGGAGTAGGCACTTGTTCATCTTCTCTAAAACTTAATGAAGATTTACGAGGTATTTTTCCATTAGCGTATGCTGAAGTTTCCTTCCATGCAACCCAGTTAGGTATTCGCATATCTTTATTATAAGAGACAGTATAAGCAGAACGATATAATATTTGTTCTGCTCTGTCTAATAGTTTAGAAGGTATTTCTATAGATGTACTATCACATTTATTTTCAGTACTATCTTGTTTAGATGAAACAGAAGAAGGGGCTAAAAATTCGCAAGCTATTACAAACACACTCAATAGCAGTATAGAAATAACTGCAAATCTTTTTATAGTCTTCATTTCTGTATATTTTTAATAGTTAACTATTGTAGTGGAAATAATTTGATACTATTCCACCACAATAATGAAGTAATTCTTCTTGCCCTTTTGAACTAAGATATATTTATTGTTTAATAAGCAATCAGAATTTGCAATGTAATCTTCTTTAACTTTTTCTTTATTAATAGATAGCGAGTTTTCCTTTAATGCTCTACGCACTTCACCTTTAGAAGCAAGCACTTGCGTCTTTTCTGCTAATAAATCTATTATTCCAACGCCGTTGTCTATATCTGATTTGCTAACTTTGAATTGAGGAACACCATCAAATACACTCAAAAACGTTTGTTCATCAAGTTTTTTAAGTGTTTCTGTTGTACCTTTTCCAAATAATATCTGTGAAGCTTCAATAGCTGCATTATAGTCTTCTTCACTATGTACTTTAATAGTAATATCTTTTGCTAAAGCTTTTTGAAGTATTCTTTGAGAAGGGTCTTCAGCATGTTGTTTTTCTAATTCAAGTATTTCTTCTTCTGATTTTAAGGTAAATATTCTGATAAAACGTGCAGCATCTTCGTCAGATAGATTCAACCAAAACTGATAAAAGGCATAAGGAGATGTTTTTTCTCTATCTAACCAAACATTTCCTTTCTCAGTTTTTCCGAATTTTTTTCCATCTGCTTTTGTTATCAGTGGACAAGTGATAGCGTATGCTTCCTTATCAAGAGTTCTACGGATAAGCTCAGTACCTGTGGTTATATTTCCCCATTGATCTGAACCGCCCATTTGAAGCTTGCAATCGTAATTCTCATATAGGTAAAGATAATCATAGCCTTGCATCAATTGATATGAGAACTCGGTAAAAGATATTCCTGTTTCTATTCTTTTTTTCACGCTATCCTTAGCCATCATGTAATTAACGGTGATGTGTTTTCCTATTTCACGAATAAAATCTATGAAACTCCAACCCTTCATCCAATCATAATTGTTAAGAATTTGAGCATGATTAGGTTTATCTTCAGAAAAATCTAAGAATTTCTCTAATTGTTTTTTAATACATTCTTGATTATGACGTATTGTTTCAGGAGTAAGAAGTACTCTTTCTTGACTTTTAAAAGAAGGGTCTCCAATCATACCTGTTGCACCGCCTAAAACAACTAAAGGTCTATGTCCGCATGATTGAAAATGAGTAAGAATCATTATACTTACTAAATGTCCTATATGTAAACTGTCAGCTGTTGGGTCAATACCTACATATGCTGTTGCCATTCCTTTTTCTAATTCTTCTTGTGTTCCAGGCATTATGGAGTGAATCATATTTCTCCATTTCAATTCTGCTACAAAATCTTTCATCAGCTTATATATTTATATCATTCTTTATATACAAGTTGCAAAAATACTATATTTTATTTCAATAACAAAGTTTCAAAAAAATAAAAATTTTTACATTTTTTTATAAAAAAGTTTGGTAGGTAATAAATTTGTTATAATTTTGCGGTGTAATACTAAACTATTACACTAAAACAGTATAACAATTAAAAATATACAAAAATGAAGACACTAAAAAGATTTGCAGTTATTTCTATACTGCTATTGAGTGTAGCGATTACTTATGCTCAAAACCATGTAAGAGGTACTATTATTGACAAATCAACCTCAGATCCTATTGCTTTTTGCAATGTAATGCTCTATTCAGATACTAATGGAACCTTATTGGGTGGCGGAGTATCAAATGAAAAAGGTGAATACACTATTGCTTATAATAAACAAGCGAAGTTTATTACTTTTTCTTTTATTGGCTATAAACCTATTTCAATTGCTTTAGCAGAGAATTCTAAAAGAGTAAAAGATACTCTATATGTTAATACTGTATCTTTGGAAGTAGATAGACAAACATTATCTACAATAGAAATCTTCGCACAACAAAAACGTTTTGAAATGACTAATGATGGTGTTGCAATGAATGTAGATGAAGGTGTTTCCTCTGCAACCGCTAATGCGTTTGAACTCCTTAGAAAAGTACCGGGAGTTGTTATTGACCAAGACGAAAACATACAACTTAATGGTAAAAGTGGTATTCTTTTCCAGTTTGATGGAAGAGATATTCGCATACCTTATTCTGCAATAAAAAGTATGCTTAAAGCTATGCCTCCATCTTCTATTGAGAAAATAGAAACAATAAGTAATCCTTCGGCAAAGTATGAAGCAGAAGGAACGGCAGGTATTATCAATATAAAAATGGCTAAGCATGAAACACTTGGTTGGTCTGGTGAAGCAAATGTTTGGACTGCGTATGATAAAAACTGGAAACACAACGATGGATTAAACTTAAATTATGTTAATGACCGCTGGACGTTTAATACTTCTCTTTCTTTTAATCGTTGGGCTGGTCAAACAGATATGGAAAACACTGCCTATATTTTTACCAATCCTACAACTCGTATGAAAACAGATAAAGTAACGAATAAATATGACTTTCGCGGTTTCGATGGTAGTATTTCTTCAGATTTTAAAATAAATGATAAATCTTCTATTGGAGCAATGTTCTCTTTTGATGCTAACTCTCGTCCTGAAGTAAATAATCCTCTTACTCGCACTCGTATTTCAACGTTTCCTTATACTGTTGTAGATTCTGCTTATTCTAATCTTGGAGTAGAACATGGCAATGGAAGAAACATAGCAGCTAATCTATGGTATTCACATAAGTTAGATAGCATAGGAGGACAATATTCTATAACTTTAGATTATGATAATAATACTTCAAAAGACTATTGTTTTGATGAATCATATTATTACAACGATGATTTCTTAACTCTTGTAGACCAAGGTTCAGACAGAGATTCTACAAAAAACAATTATAACACATACTCTTTAAAATTTGACTTGGTAAAACCGTTAACAGAAAAAATATCTTTTGAATCTGGAGCAAAAACACGATTAACAAAAGTAGATAATAATTTTACTTGTTACGAAGATGGTGTGTATAATATAAATACTTCAAATCATTTGGATTACACAGAAAATGTTAATGCTCTTTACACTTCGTTCTCTCACAGACTAACAGATAGATTCTCTTATCGTATTGGTCTTAGAGCAGAGCATACTCACACTAATATAAAACAAAAAGTAAATAACTCTGAAAAAACTAAAGACTATATAGATTTATTCCCAAATGTTAATCTTAATTATCGTGTTGGAGAAATAGACAATCTTACTCTTGTTTATTCATACCGTATAACAAGACCAGAATACAATAGTATGAATCCATTTGTTGAGAAAGAGAATGAATATCGTTACAAAAGCGGAAATCCAGATCTTAAAGCACAATATACTCATTCTTTAAACCTAAGTTATGCCTTCCATTATTTCTTATTCTTTACTGCTTCATACGACTATACAAACGATATTATTAATGAAACTTGTTATCTTCGTCCTAATACTCTTATTTTTGAAGAAAAACCTTATAATCTTGGACATTCACAACATGCTGCTTTAGGTCTAAGTACGGCATTGCCATTAGGAAAACATTTAGAATATACTCTATGGGCTCAAGGTACATGGTTGCAAACCCATGTTGATGACCCTATGCTAAAAGTTAATATAGAAAAGTTTGGATTTATGACTTGGCAATCTTTAAAAATGGATTTCTTCTTTAAAACTAAATTAACTGTATCTGCTTTCTATATGACAGGAGGGTCTCAAGGCACTTATTCCTTTGGAGATATGTACTCATTTGATATAAATCTTAGCAGAGAATTTCTTAATAAGAATTTAAAAACTTCTATTGGTGTTGGACAATTGCCTAAACGTACTTTCCATGTAGATATGACAACAGACAATATGCGTGTGAAAAATGATATATCTTGGCAACGTCCGATGGTTTCTTGCTCTGTTTCTTATTCATTCGGTCAAAAAGCATCAAACAACACACTTCAACGTATCAAAAACAACGATATGGAGGAACGTACTGGAGGAGCAAACTCTATGGGACAAGGTCAAACAAAACAATAATCTAATAATTAAAAAATAAAACAAAGTTTTTGTACTTAAAAAACGGCGTTTTATTTTTATAAAACGCCGTTTAAAGTAAAATAAAACGAAGAATAAAAAATATAGAAACAATGATAAAAATTGAAAATTTAACTTTCTTTTACAAAAAGAATAAGATTGTTCTTGACGACATCAGTTGCAATCTAAAAAACGGTAGAATATATGGACTATTAGGAAAAAACGGAGTAGGTAAGACCACTCTTCTACATCTTATTGCAGGATTAAAGTTTCCTAAAATGGGTTCTATTAACATAGATTCTTTTAATCCAGCAAAAAGAAAAGTAGATTTTTTACAAGAAGTTTTCTTTTTAAATGAAGAAATGCCTGAGTGTGACTTCACAATAGAGAGTTTTGAGAAATATAACTCAATATTTTATCCTCATTTCTCAAAGGAAGATTTTGATAACTATTTAAAAGAATTTGAAGTAGAAGATAAGACACAAAAACTGTCTAAACTTTCTTTTGGAACAAAGAAAAAGATATATATTGCTTTCGGTTTGGCATGCAACACTAAGCTAATCTTATTAGATGAGCCAACAAATGGATTGGATATTCCAAGTAAGTCATCTTTTCGTAAGATAGTAATGAAAGCAATGAACGAAAATAAAACAATGATTATCTCTACACACCAAGCAAGAGACTTGCAGAATGTTTTAGATAGTATAGTAATTCTTGATAAAACTAAGGTTCTTCTTAATGCTGACGATGAAGAGATAACAGAAAAACTTTGGTTTGGTATAGAAGATAAAGTAAATACTGTAGATAAAGTTCTTTATCAAGAAGATAATGTTGCTGGTCTTGCAGTGGTTAAGGAGAATAAAGATGGACGAGAAAGCAATCTTGATGTTGAAATGTTGTTTAACGCTGCTTTCTTGAATAAGACTTTATTTAATGAATTATTTAACAAAAATAAGGAGGACAAATAAGATGTTTAGTTTTCAAAGATTTTTTGCTCTGTTCAAGAGAGATTTTATGATGAGAAGAAAAGGTGTGTTAATAGTTATGGCAATAGAAATTTCAATAGTTGCAATATTTATGATACTCTCTTCTTTAAGTTTTCCAAATAATATAGTTGTTAGTGATGTTTTTCGTCCATTCTACCTAATGTTTATCATTGCGACAGGAGTTTTGTCTTGCGTTATACCTTTTAAGAATTATGAAAAGAAATATAATCGTTCTGAATCTATTCTTTTGCCTGCAAGTGTAGAGGAAAAGTATATTGTTAATTTTATAATGGCTTTTATAATGGTTCCTATAATAAATTTTGTTGCTCTTTTCATTGGATTGGAAATAGGACATTTGATTAATTGGCTAAGATTTGATAAATATGTCTTTCTTTATAAAGAAACATTTCATAGTTTTACTCATTACTTTTCTTGGATAAAGATTTGTGTGGTTTTAGGGATTAGTTTCTTTGGTGCTATTCTGTTTAAGAAAAACAAACTTATAAAAACTTGGGCAATTGTTTTTGGACTTGGTTTTTTAGTTATAATAGGAGTGTCAGTGTTTATCTATATGTATCATGAAGCAATAAAGAATGGAAGTATAATGTTTCATATCAGCAAAGAAGCGTCAGATATAATAGAACAAATATTCTCTTATGCTGTTTTTGTTACTTGTGTTGTAGGAGCATACTTTAAACTTAGAAAAGAAAGGAGTTAAACCTATGCTAAAAGATAACACACCGATATTTATACAGTTGGCAGATAAAATAGCAGATGATATTCTTGAGGGCTCGTTCAAAGAAGACGAAAGGATACCTTCTGTTAGAGAACTTGCCGCACAATATGAAGTAAATGTAAATACTGCACTCAAAACCATTGAACGCTTATCTATTAACAACATTATTTATAATAAAAGAGGCATGGGCTATTTTGTTAATAAAGGTGCTAAAGATGAGATTTCAAAGATAAGAAAACAAGATTTCTTTAATAATTTCCTTCCTCTTCTAAAAAAGAATATGCAACAATTGAATATCTCTATAGAAGAAATAAGCACAAAACTTAAATATTAAACCCAAGTGGTTAGGGATATATTTTTAACACAAAGCCCTAACCACTTTTTTATTTTTTTGTACTAAGTTTGTTTGTTGTTTTCGTTTGCAAAAAGGTTACTGTAAATCAAAAAGAGACTATAAAACTCCTTTTTTGCGGAGATTATTTTAGTTATTCACCGCAAAATATGCGGAGATTAATAGTTGTTTTCACCGCATAGTTTCTTTTTTTACTGAAATTAAATACTGAAAACTCAAGCAATAATAAAAAAATCTGTATGTAAAGGCTTCCATTTAAGAAAATGTTTTACTTTTGCTATTTGTTTGAAGTAATAAATTATTAAGAATATAATAAAACCTTTTTCTATGAAAAAATATTTGATATTGACTCTTTTGAGTGTAATGTTCTTTAATATCAATGCTCAAAAGACGTTTGTAAATGCAGAATTTGAGCAAACAAAAGCAAAAGCTTATTCTTTACAAGAGGAAAAGAACTATGTGCAGGCTTACAATGAATACTCCAAACTTATAAGTCTTTATGAGGGTATTGCTCCTCAAAACCTTAGTAAAGAAAGAGAAGGCGTTGAGATTGCAGACTTGTATTTTAATAGAGCTTTGTGTGCTTACTACCTTATGAACAATGATGTTGATATGCTTTTCAAACAGTATAAAACATTATTTCCAAACTCTTTAAAGAAAAATCGTGCAGACTTTTTCATTGCTAATTGGTATGCAAGTAAGGCAGATTTTCTTATGGCTTTGAACACGTATGCCAACATGGACACAAGTTCTTTAACTAATAAGGAAAGACAAGAGTATGATTACAAAATAGGTTATTGTTATTTCTTACAGAATATGAATGACAGAGCAAAATCATACTTTGCTAAAGTTAAAGACACTGATAGCAAATACGCTGCTGTTTGTAAATATTATTATGGACATATTCTTTATACAGAAGGCAAGTATGATTTAGCACTAAAAGAATTTGAACCACTAAGAAAGAACAAACATTTCTCTAAGGTTGTTCCTTATTATATATGTCAAATATATTATTTCCAAGAGAATTATGATGCTCTTATTGAAATGGCTCCTACTCTTAGCAAAAATGCGATAAATTCTAAGCGAGCAACAGAACTTAATCGTATGTTAGGTGATGCTTACTACAAAAAAGGAGAGTATGAACAAGCATTACCTTATATAGAACAATCAATAAAAAGCAATGAGGGCGTAAATCGTAATGATAATTATCTGATGGCTTATTGTCTTATGGAAACAGGCAAGAATGTTGATGCAATACCTTATTTTGAAGCTTGTACAATAGAAGAAGATGCATTAACACAAAATGCTCTTTATTCTTTAGGCTATTGTTATTTAGTGCAGGGAGATTCTTCACTTGCTCTTAACACTTACAAGAAAGCATCTACAATGGATTATGATAAAACAATACAAGAAGATGCTTTGTTTTCTTATGCTAAGCTTTGTGTAGTTAATCCTAATCCTTACAATGAAACACTTGTCAAACAATTAAACACATATATAAAAGAAAATACTAAAATAGATCCAAATACAAAGAAGATCAAAGAAGGAGCAAGGGTAGGAGAGGCTCGTATATGTTTAGTGCAGATATATGGAAGCACTCATAACTATGCTGCAGCCTTAGAACAAATGGAAGGCATAAAAAACAGAGATGAACAGATGAATAAAATCTATGTTAAAACGTGTCTTAATAGAGGTATAGAATTATTTAATGAAGAGAAGTATAAAGACTGTATAAAAGTCTTAGACAAAATAGATGAAAATTTATCTTCTTCTACTAATGAAATAGTAGCAACATCTAAGTATATCAAGGCAGAAGCATTATATAGAACCCATTCCTACAAGAAGAGCGAAGAAATGTTACGTTCTTTCTATGCTATACCAGACAATGAAAACAATGCTTATAAATCTTCTGCCGATTACTTAATGGCTTACAACTTATTTAAACAGAAAAAATACTCTTTATCTAAAGAATATTTTACTAAGATAGAACAAAGTGAGGCTGATAATATAATAAAGAACGATTCAAAGATACGTTTAGCCGATTGTCAATATATGCTTAAGGATTATTCAGAAGCAATAAAATCTTATAGCTCTTTTATCGCAACTAATTCTACAAATGCTGACTACGCAACATATCAAAAAGCTATGGCTCTTGGAGCAATGGGAGAATATAAAACAAAAGCACAAACATTGAAAGACGGAATAAACAAATATGCAAACTCTTCTTATCTTCCTGCAATGAACTATGAGTTAGCAAATACTTATCTTGCTTTAAATGATAACAACAATGCATTAAGTACTTATCAAAGTTTATTGAAGAAATATCCTGATAATGCTTTCACCAAAGATTGTCTTGGTAAGGTAGGTATGATTCAATATCAATTAGGACAATATGACGAGGCTCTTAAATCATTAGATAAACTTGTTAGAAACTATCCTAATTCAAAGCAAGCAAAAGCTGCTCTTTCTACCATTAAAAACATATATATAGATAAAGGAGAGCCAGAACAATATATAACCTACATAAATGGTCTTGGTTCTGTTAAGGTAAGCAAACAAGAGGAAGAAGATTTGTTGTATCAAACAGCAGAAAATAGATACATGGACGAAAAGTATTCTGAAGCAATATCTTCTTTCAAAAAATATCTTGCTTCCTTCCCTGAAGGAAACTATAGCACAAAAGCAGAATACTATTTGGCTGATTGTTATATGAGAGAGAATGACACACTTCAAGCAGGTGAATACTATTATAAAGTTGCTATGAAACCATACGGTCAATATACAGAAAAATCTTTATTAAACTCTGCTAACATATACTCAAGTATAGATACAGAAAAAACTTTAAGAATTTACAATAGGTTAGATAGTATTACAACTTCTTCTGCTAACAAACTATTAGCAAGAAAAGGTATAATGAATACTTACTATAACATCACCGATTACAATAATGCAATCTCTTCAGCAAAGAGTCTTTTGGAGATGGAGAACATAGACCAAAGCACAAAAGACAATGCTTACTTTGTACTTGCGGATAGTTACTTAGAAATAGACAAACCAAACAATGCAAAAGAATATATACAAGAACTACAAAACTCTGCTAATTTAAAATACTCTTCTTTTGCTCAATATTCTCTTGCTTTGATAGAGTTTAACAATAAAAACTATGCTGAAAGTGAGAAGATAATACGACAGATGTCTAAGAGTGGAGCAGATGATTACTATCTTGCTTTAGGCTTCATACTTTGGGCAGATATATTCTCAGTTAATGGTAATGACTTTCAAGCAAAACAAACTTTGCAGTCTATCATAGATAACTATGATGGAGAAGATAATATAAAACAACTTGCAATAGACAAACTTGCTCAACTTGAAAACAAAAACAACAAAGAAAAACAAGAAAACGAAGACAAACTAAATGAACAAGAAAACTCTGTTGATGAGATTATAATAGAAGATAATAAGTATTAAAAAACAAAGCAAATAAGGAGAAAAAGATATGATAAAGCAAAAGATATTATTAGTATTGGGTCTGTTGATGATGTTTTCTTTACAAGCACAAGATGACACCTACAATGAGAATGTAACAATCAATGTTGCTTTTGATCCTATGGTAAGTGATGCTAACAAAATAAATAATAGTCTTTCTATTTTTGATACATCTTTTACCAAGATAGACTTTTCTTTTGATAGAATAAAAAAAGGTTATGCTACTCATTTGGAATTTGATACCATAAAAGCTGCGTCTGTAAAAGGAGAGCCACAGGCACAACTTTATAATATTCATCTTAAAGGTGGATTGGGGTTAGCTTTTGGTAAAGACTTGAAAATGGCTTTGACTCCATTGTTACAAGGTTCTTATACTTCTTTAAGAGACAGGTCTTTGTTGTATGGTGTTGATGTTTATTCTCGTTCTGCTCTTACAGGAGAGAAAAACTATGGACATAGCGGATATTCAAACGAAGACATAAATTTATATGCAAAGAAGATATTCCAAAATTATGCTGTTTCTTCACGTGCTTTTTATAACTATTCACGTAACTATTATTATGGTTCAGAACAATATCCTAAACAAAACATAGATAATTCTGATTATAGAATATCTTGGCATAATGTTGGAGCAGATGTTTCTTATACTACCTTAGGAAGAGATGATTATTTGCAACACGATGGCCGACTGAACTTTCAATATACAGGTAACAACAGAGGAGGTGGTGAATTTTATCTTCATACTCTTTTAGATGGGTCATTAGATTTGGATTTATTTAAAGGAGCATTGAACCAAAGAGCAGGACTAAGTCTTGATTACAAACATTCTTTCTACAAAAAGTCAAAAGCTCTGATAGACCTTGCACCTTATTTTCTTTTTGATTGGAGTAAGTTCCATTTCTTTGCTTCTTTAGGTATAGAACCAGGAGTGCATACCTTTAGAAGTTTTCAACTTTTGCCTACTGCCACAGTAAGTTTTGAACTTATACCTAAAAAGTTAAGTCTTTATGGAGGATTAAAATCAGAAAGCATAATGCCTACTTTGAATGATATTAGAAGAGAAAATCCTTTTATTCTTTCTTCTCCTATCTTGCAAGATGGAACACATAACACATTTTTTGCTAAAGGTTTCTTAAATATTACTCCTAAATCTCAGTTAAGTTTAGAAGTTGGTTATCAAAAACAATATAATCAACACTTTTTTATGAATACAGATGTAGTAAACAATGATTTGTTTAACGTTCATAGAGTTGTTTATGATGATGCAGGCAAGTATTATCTTAGCTTAGAGAATTACTTCCCTGTAGGATCTTCTTTCTATTGCAATTTAAAGGCAACATTACAGAGAACCAACAGAGATAATACAGACTTTGAGGCTTGGTATTGTCCTGCTTTTGAATTTGCTGCAAAACTCAACTACACTTGGAACAATGCTTTGAATATAAGTCTTATGCCTACCTTCCATTCTAAGAGTAAGGCCTATGTGGAAAGCCTAAACAAAGAAGTGGATATAAAAGCTATGTTTGATGTCTCTGTTTCTGCAACCTATCAATATACAGACAAATGGTCATTCTTTGCAGAGCTGAATAACTTAGCATTTCAGCAGTATTATTTGTACTATAACTATCCAACGCATACGTTTAACTTCCTTCTTGGCTGTATATATAAGATATAAGGATAAAACAACAAAAATTTAACAATAAAATAGCAGTGGCAAGATTTCAAAACAAGGAAATAATCTTGCCACTCTTTGTTTTCAATATTCTAAGAGAATATTTTTGTAAATTGAAATGAAGTTTTATTCCTTAATCTCTTTTAGACAGGTTTTGCCTTGGTAATTTATATGGCGTTGATGTTCTAAATAGTTCATAATTAGTTCTGTTGTGATTACGTTGAGGCTATGACCTTCGTCTTTACGTTTAGTTGGGCTGATGGCAAGGGCATAACTATTGGTAACAACACGATAAGTTTTTTTCATATTAAGTTTTTTGCCATCTTTATCAAAGAGAGTTATTTTCTTCAGTTGTTTTGTGGGAGTATCAACAACATATTCAGCCGTCATACCTCCGAGATATGGAAATTGTTTTTGGTCATTGTTGTAGCACTTAGCAAGTATTTCCACTAATTCCTTACCTGTTAGAGAAACAATCATAACATCATTTTGAAAAGGGTCAAGTCTTAGTATATCTTTCATAGTTATTGGACCTGCTTCGTGGGTATCATAACGCACTCCTCCTGCATTCTGAAAACTTAAATCAGCTTCACTCTCATTGACAAGAGCATCTGCTATCAAACAACCAAGTTCTTCATAACTTGAAAAAGAAGCATCGGCAATAGCAAGAACTCTTTCAAAAGCGGGATTATTACAAAAGTACTCTACAAGAGTTTTGACAACTTTATTCTCGTTTGTTCCACCTCGGATAACAATATTTTCTGCTTGCTTATCTGTTATTTTACCATTATGAAGAGTTAGTGTTGTATGAGTAACTTGTTTCAGACGGTTTTCATTTTGAGTTATAAGCAGACCATTGTGAATCTCTCCACCTTTTAGTTGTGTATGAGAATGACCTCCAATAATAACATCTACCCAAGGGAGAGAGGCTGATATTTTTACATCATCTTCAAAACCGAGATGGGACAGCAGAACTATAACATCGCATTCTTTTCGTAAGAATTCATACTGTTTAATAGTTTCTAAAGGAGTAGTGAAAGAGATGTCTTTCATATTGTTTGGGTGGCTTTCAGGTGTGCCCATCTGACCAAGAGCTGTGATTCCGATAACGCCGACACAAACTTCACCAATATCAAATTTTTGCCACGGACGAAGATTAATTCCCGTTGAGTTTGCAGGAAAAACATTAGCACAGAGATAAGAGAAATTAGACATATTAATAAGTTTTGCTAATCCTTCTTCTCCGGAATCAAACTCATGGTTTCCAAGTGTTGTGGAGTGAAATCCGACCATATTCATCAAAGCAACCATAGGATAAGCAGGGATTTCATACATATCGTTCAAAGGATCTCCTGAACGATTGTCACCTGCTGAAAGTATAAGCAAGTTAGGATATAAGGCTCTCAATGAATCTGCAACAAAACTTAAACGAGGGAAGCACTCTATGGCAGCATGCATGTCGTTGCTTGAGAGTATATGTATTTCTTTCTTTTCTTGTGCTAACGATGTTAAGGCAAAGAACATCAACATCAAAGCAAAAATAGCCTTCTTCATATTATTGTAAGTTGATAATGCAAAGGTAATACATTTTGATTAGAATATATAAGAGAGAAAACAGAAATTATGCAAAAAGGATAACGATTGTAGTTGAACAGAAAAAAAATAAGAGAGGGTTCTATTGTTTGTAGAACCCTCTCAGAAATATAATTATGAAAACAAAATAACTATTCAACTATAAGTTTTGCAGTGCGAGTAGAAGATTCTGTTATTAGTTGTATAACATAAACACCTTTCTTCATACTATTAACATCAACAACTTGTGAATGTTGTCCTTTAGCTTCTCTACCATTATCCAAAGTTGAAACAAGTCTTCCGTTCATATCAAACATTCTAAATGTTACGTTTGAAGGTTCGCTTAGAGAGTAAGATATTGTAGAATATGTTTTTGTAGGGTTTGGATATACACTCAATGATAGAATATCTTTTGTATTTCTTACTGTAGGAAGAGATACATAGCTTTCTGCATCTGGATTTTCTTGTTGATATTTTTTGTTCATAAGAACTCCTCTACCATAAGTTGCAGCATAGATAACACCAGCATTTTTAGTTGCACCATAAGTTACGTTTTCGCTAACACCTGTTGATTGATCAGTGAAAGTAATTTCAGGACGGTTTTGTGTTTGTTGCCATAGGTGATAAACAGGAACAGTTCCTTCGTCATCTTTTACCCATTGACCACTACCAGAAGTAAAGTTATCCATTCTATAAACACCATCTTCTGTTCCAACAAATAATGTGTTGCCTTCAAATTTTTCTATCAAAGCAGAATAAACAGGAGCAACAGTTGCATTTGGTTGAGGAGGGTTGTTAAGAACACCGAAAGAAGGAGTAGCACTCATTGCATTTTCAGTATACATTACATTAGTTGCGTTTTGATAACCGTCAAATGTTAGAACTAAACGATTTACGTTGTTAGGGTCAGTTGCAATAGAAGAAACTCTTCTGTTGAAGCTTGCCAATTCTGTTCTTGTAAATCTGTCAGTATCTTGTATATTACCTGCAAATCTATCTTTAATATAATAAAGAGTAGTATCGTTTATTCCGTCTATTCTTATAAGTTTTGTCTCTGAATAAACTTCGTATGAAGAAGCACTATTTGTTCCACTACCATCGTTGTAAACATCTAATGTTAAGAATATACTTCCTCCATCTGCAGAGAATGCAACGTTTCTAACAGATTCATTAAGATGTTTAGGACTAAAATCACCATTGCTTGGTATATCTCCAACAGAGAATAATCTTCTCCAAAGAAGGAATTTAGTTGTATCAGTAATGTTTAGATAACCAACATAATCATATTTACGAGAGAAATCCATAGGTTGTGCTGTTAAGAATAATCCTTGAGGAGTAGCAACAGCTAATCTTGTTTGAAGTTTTGGAAGTATTTTGAATTTGTAAGCAGTTGTGTCTGTTGAAGCAGTATCATAGTAGAATAAAGTATCACCACCTGCTTGAACAGCGTCTAATTTATAAGAAGCATCAAATTCATGTATGAAAGGATAACCTAAGAAATTGTTGTCAGAAATAACAAGTTTATCTCCTTTTAATATTTCTTGTCCTCTTATAATAGATATACGTTCATTTCCACGGATAATTTCTGTACCCACTTTCAATGTTAAAGGAATACTATCTTTTAAGTTAGTTGCTCCATCAAATGTTTCCCAATAAGCCATAGGAGTTACAAAGTTTGCATACATGTTACCTTTGTACATTTTTTCTGACATAAAGTAACCCATATCATTTACTTGAGTAGCTCCACCAAAGTTCCATACTGTTTCTGTTTCTATTTCATCATAGACACCTTTGTTTCCATATGTTCTTGCAATGTTGATGAAAGGTCTTGCAACGATGTAAGGTTTTCTTGCATTACTTGCAGGAAGAACTTTGTTTATTGCAGAAGAGATTACGTTTGTACCACTTGTTGAAATAGCAGATAAGGAAGAATTTGCTGCATAAGAGTTATCTCTTTCTTCATAGAAACTATTAAGAGGATAATTAGTACTATTTATTGCCCAAACTCGTTTAGCACTCTTCATTCCGTCTTCAGATGGAGAAGGAATGTAAGAAATAGCATTACTTTGAGTAGCTGCCATAACAGCACCATCACTTGCAGCAGTAACTTTATAAACTTGAGAGTTGTTCATACCTTTACCTGGAGTGTAAATAGGAGCTTTCAATATAGAATCATATTGATAAGTATAAACACCAGCATCTGTTGTATATAGTTGGAATATGGAATCTGCTACACTTTGAGGATTTTTCATAAATAGAATAGAGTGAATGTTTGCAGGAACATATCCAATTCCGTATGTAACAGAAGTCTCTATATCTGTCATATCCATAGTAGGTGTTGTCATAGAAGAGAAAGATAAAATACCATTACCATTTACATCTTGTCCTCTTAAAATACTATTACCACCAACATAAAGTATTTCCATATTGTCGTTATCATCTACTGCTAAAGACATAGCATAATTAAGCTGTTGTCCATTGCTGAAAGAAGAAGGAGTTATACATTGCCAATTAGGTTCTTCAAGAGAAGTTGTTCTCCAAACACCCATAGCCATACCAGAAAGAGCAGAAGTTGATGCTCCGTTAGCAGTTTCATAAGAACTACCATTTACATAATAACCATCGTATGAATGTCCTTGTGTGGCAATATAAGCATAAAGATTGTTAGGGTTATTATTTCCAAACAACAATTTAACTCTACCCATAGGAAGTTGTGCATCAATTGTTGTAGGAGTTAATTTTGTAGTTGCTGTGTATGTTCCGTCTGTGTTAGGAGTAACAATGGCTACTTCAGATCCACTAACATCATCAGAATAAGCAACAGCAACATCACCATTATTATTTACTACAACATCATAAACATTCATATAACCAATACCTAATTCAATATCTTTTATATCAGAATTATCTTCTGTATTGATAGCATGAAGTCCAGAGTTCTTTGTTGCTACATAAAGAGTATGGTTTGCATATGCCATTGCATTTATGAAAGCCCAATTTTGATACTCATTATAAGCGTTTGCAACAGTTGTTCCTTCTATTACAGAGAAAGAAAGGTGGCTAAGAATCCATTCATATTTTGCTTCTGCAGTGCTAAGTCCCTCTGTCCAGTTAGTAGAAAGAGTATTGCTTTTGTAAACACCAGAACCTATTCTTCCAGTTGCTTCATCGCTATAACCTAAGTGATTCATATTGTGAAGCCCAATGTTATAGTAACCTTCACCAGTACCTACATAGATTACACCATTTTCATCTTGTGCTAAAGCAGTAATGTTTTCATGACCAGAACCAAGAGAAGGAACTTCTCTCCAACTCTTTCCATTATCAACACTAACATACAATCCTGCAACAGTTCCAGCATAAACAACACCATAGTTGTTTCTATCAAACATAGCAGCACGCACACGACCTGCAACGTTATCAGGTCCTATCATTTTCCAGTCAGTTGTGTTACCTTGTTCTCCATCTGTCAAGGCTTTTGCCAACAAACTATTTGCTGATACAAAACCAATTAGAGCAAATAGCAAAAGGCTTAAAAGTAATTTTCTGTTTTTCATAATTTATTTATTCTTTATATTAAATTCTTAGTGAATATATTAAGTGGCAAAGATACACAAAAAAAATTATATACAAATATTTTGAATATTTTTTTTGTAATAAACACTACTAAGTACTTTGTTCCATACTTAGTTTATACCATTTCTGGTATTTTTGAAATAAAGAGAGAAAAGTTGAAAAAAGGCTTATGTCTGCAAAGATATAAAACAAAATAATATGCTGCAACAAAGCCGATAGACAAAAGCACTATAGCATTTTCAGACAAAAGAAATACGTATGCAGAAAGCAAACAAACCAAAGCAATGAGAATAAGAGGATATAAAAAAGCAAGACTTAATGCTTTGTAGATTTTACTTTGAGGAACATTAAGCAAAACTTTTTCTCCCACCTCAAAACTTTTAGCATTTGACTGAATAATCTCAAGATTTTTACCTGACTTAGACGTTTTTTCACATAAAGCAGCAGCAGCACAAGCACTACAACTTTCTTTTTGTTCTACTATTAGTTGTATTTTGTTTCCTTCTATTTTAATTATTCTTGCTTCAGAAGTATTGCAATCTTCTCTTTTTTCTTTCATATATTTTTATTGTAAATTAAATTCGTTTGTAATCCTTACTATTAATATAACCCACTCTTCTGTCTTCTGTTCTGACTTTTATCCATCTACTGCTTTCTCTTTCTATTATTTTTATCTTTTGACCTTTGTAAAGAGTTATAATATCTTTAGAAGAATCGTTTCTTGAAGTTTTTAGTTTAATACCAGAGGTCATTATTATAGCATTACTATCATCATTTTGCATACTCTGTCTTTCTATTCCAAATCCCATAGCACATAAAGATAAAATCAGGGCAACAATACAAACATAAAACATCAATACTTTTCTTTCAGAAAACCTATAAAAGAAGAAAGTAACGCAGGAAACAATAAAGAGAATTATCATAACCCAAGCCCACATCATTAAAGACATTGTTCCTGCAATATATTTTACTATTCTTATTGGTAACCATTCAGACATAATATAACAATCTCCCATAAGTCTTGAACGGACAACATTGATGTTTAGTTTTATCTCTTTGTTGTTAGGAGCTTGTTTTAACGCTTTTTCATAATATAGCATAGCATTAGCATAATCTGAATTACGGAAATATGTTTCCGCTTTTGCACATAAATCTTTAGAAGATAAACTTTCTGTTTGAGTAGTATTTCCTGCTAAAGCAAAGGAAGATACAAACATAAATAACAATATAGGTAATCCTTTTCTTATATTATTTAATATATCTTCTTCACTTTCTTTATTTTGTGTATTTATTTGTTTTTTGCTTTGTTTCATCTCTTCTTCTATTGAAGCAATTACATTAACTGTATCATTATATATTGTATCATCTGCATTTGTTTGTTTGTCTTGAGAAAATCTTATATATTGACAACGATTAAATATTGAAATTAGATTATCTACAGTTTCTTTTCTTATATCTTCAGAGATAAGTTTTGCAGCACATGTTTCAACACTGAACTTAGATTTTTCTATTTTAAACCTATCTAAAAGATAATTCCAAAGAGCAGTAGCAATTTCATCTTCAAAGTCTTCATATTTTTGAAGAGTAAGTAGTTTCTTTGCTTTTTTCAAACGTTTAATAGCTACTTTAGTCGCTCTTCTTCTTTTAGTTGCTACTACGTCGCTAAGGCTTGTCAAGTATTTTGAATAAACAGAAATTAAAATCAAAGTAATCAAAAACAAAACAACAAGAACAATATATATAAAAGCGTTATCAAAAACGTGTCTTTCTTTTGCATTAAGACTAAGGTTTTTAGTTGGAATAATATCCATGTTTCTATATTTTGCTCTTTCATCTAATTGTTTAGCATAACCCGAAGAAGCATCTCCTTTAGCTACGTGAATATTATAACCTTCTGCTGTTATGGTTTTATATTCTTTTGCTTTGACATCATAGTAAGAAATAGAAAGTTGAGGTATTTTAAAGTTTCCCTCAACAGAAGGAATAACTAAATATTTAAACGTTCTTGATCCTGTCAGACCTGCACCTGTTTTAGAAATCCTATCTGTTATTTCAGGGTCAGATATTTGAAATTCATCAGGAAGTTTTAACGGAAGAGAGTTAATAAGAGTAAGATTACCTTGTCCTTCTATAGTATAAGTAAGATAAAAAGCATCAAAAGCTTTTATTTTATCATTAGACATAGAAGAAGTTATATTAAACGTTCCCACTCCTCCTGCAAAATTTTCTGCTTGAGGTTTTGGTAGTTCAGAAACATTAATGGTAACAGCATTAGTTTTTAAACTCTTTTCAACTCTTTGATAACTTGTTGCGACAGAAGAAAAGAATGGATCGTTAAGAAATCTATCAAAGAAAGGATCTCCTGTTGAAAATTGTCTTTGTGAATGAGTTTGTACATGTGCCACAATACTTAAAGGCATTCCTTGTATGGTTAATTGGCCTGTTCGCTGTGGATAAACTATAACTTTTCTTAATATGGCAACTTGATATTTTTGTCCATTATATTCTTCTATTGAAAGGCTTGGAGTTTCTTGTCGATCTAACTCTTCTATCCAAAAACCAATAGAAGAAGGTATTTTTTGTATACTATATTCTGAAACAGGCAAAAGAGTATAAAGTTTATAAGAGATAACTATTTCTTCACCTTTAACAACATTTGTTTTATTAGGTATTGCCCTAACAAATAAAGCTTGATTGTCTATATTTATGCTTGTGTTATTTGGAGTATTGTTTCTTTGTGGAGTTTTTTGATAGTAATTATTTTGTTGTTGATTGTTATGATTATAACCTCTGTTATAATTATTACCACCATTAGAAGAACCTCTATCTCTCACGTCTATTGTAAAACTTTGAGAAGAATATATTCTGCCATCGGCTTTTATTCTTGCAGGAGAGATAGTTACTTTTCCTACTTTTGTAGCTTGAATAACAATAGAAAAAGTATAAGAATGTGAAGAAGAAACTTGTCCGTTTATTATAGTTGTGCTTGAAGAAGATCCCTGGTAAGGTCCTGAAACAATATTTGCTCCATTTACTGTTGGTATCTCAAAGTTAGATGGTTTATCCTTACAACTTATAGAATATTGAATAGTAAAACCCTCACCAACATAGGCTGTTTGTGGAGCTCTTCCTCTGAAACTTGTTTGAGCAAAAAGACTCAAAGAAGACAGAATAAATAATAATAAAAGTATGGTTTGTTTTCGCATTGTTACCAATCTTTATCGTTGTTTGATTTTGGAGATTTTTGAGGTCTGGTTTTAGTTTTTTCTAATGTTTTCTTTTCGTTTATCTTCATAGCCTCCAACATTTGTTGCATTTGTTGATTGTTTTGGTCGTTGTTGTTTTGATTATCATTCTTCATCAACCAAAGACATAAGGCAAGATTATATTTTGCATTACTGTCTTTAGGGTTTAAAATAAGAGATTGTTGGTAATCTTTCGCAGCTTGAGCAAGATATTTGTTTGCATTGCTGTCTTCTGTATTCATTTGTGAGAGATTGAAAAATGAGTTACCTCTATTATACAAAGTATTGGCATACTTTAAGGTGTCCTTCTTTGTTTTGCCCATCGGTTGGCTGAGTACTTTGTCGTAAGTTTCTATTGCTGCTTTATAGTTACTGTCTGAAGACATATAAAAAGTGTTTCCTAAGTTGTATAAGGCAGGAATAAAAGTGGAATCCTCCTTTAAAGCATCATTATATTTCTCTTCTGCTTTAAGATACGATTTTTTGTTATACGCTCTGTTCCCTTCTCGTGCATACTGTCTTTTTTTATCACACGAAGACATTACAACCAAAAACAAAACGAGCAATAATATATATGTATATCCTTTCATATCAACAAAATTTAACTTAATAACGCAAGGGCATTGGTTTTATTGTTTTTATTTCTTGCAGTTGTGTTATGGAATTTTTTAATTTTTATTTGATAATAGAATTTTGGTAAAAAGGAATCAAGTTTTAGAAAAATAAAACCAAGTCTTAATAAATTAGAATCAAAACTTAATTTACCAAGACTTGATTCTAATTTTTTAAAATTTCATGATTTTTTATTTTGATTATGCTAAGTTGGCGTTAATCTTAGACTTCAAATACTTGAAAAAAGAATAGATTTTTCAAATTTTTGATTATAAAAATCGTTTTTTCAAATTTATTTACTACTTTTGCAAGTTGATTTAAACACGATTAATAATAAAAAACACATAATGATGAAAAGATTTGTTTGTAGCGTTTTGATGGTTTCTTTAGCTTTGTTTATGGTTTCTTGCGGTTCTTTAAGCAAGATGCAAAGTAATCACAAAACAGTTCGTTATCAACATTCTCCTAATCCAATGGAGACAACAGGAAATAAAGTTATTATAACCATTAATGGTAATATACCAAAGAATTATTTCCAAAAAGATGCTGTTGTTTATCTTCAACCGGTGCTTACTTGGGAAACAGGTGAGGTGATCTTATCACCAATGAATCTTAAAGGTGAAAAAGTAGATGGTAATGGTAAAACAATAGAAAAGAAAGCCGGTGGCAGATTTATGTATAAAGATACTGTTGCCTACAGAAAAGGTATGGAAAGTGCAGTGCTTACACTTAATCCAGTGGCTTATAAATCTAAAAAAGTTAATGAAGCAAATGCTACTCGTAGTGAAGCTTTAGAAAATGCAGGTGCAATAGAACTTGGTAACGTTAAAATAGCTCAAGGTATTAATTCTACTTCTAATCGCGTAGATATAAAAGGAGATATGACACTTACAACTCCTGATTATGCAGTTTCTACAGATGAACTTATGACAAGTGATATTTACTTTACTGTAAATATGTTTAATCTTAATTGGGACAATGCTTTGAATAAGAAGATGGAGGCTAAACGTTCTTTAAATTCAATGAAATCTTATATTGTTAATAATCAAGTTCCTCGTCAAATATATGTTAATGCTTGGGCTTCACCTGAGGGAGAAGAGTCTTATAACATAGGCTTATCAAAGAAAAGAGCAGAAACAACAAGAAAAGTTGTTGATGATATGCTTACTGAGGCTTTGACAGAAAGAGCAAAAGCAGAGAACATCAAGGCAGGTGATATAAACAAATATGTTGCAGATGCAAAGAAAGATATTGTTATTACTACTAACGCTAAAGGTGAGGATTGGGATAACTTTATTAAACTTGTAGAAGGAAGTTCTTTGAATGAGAAGAATACAGTTATCAACGTTGTTAAATCTCAACCGGACAAAGTTCGTAGAGAACAAGAAATAAGAAATATGTCTGTTGTTTTCCGTCAAATAGAAGAAGACATACTTCCTACTTTACGTAGAGGAGAGATTGCTTTTTCTTTCTCAGGTGTTCAAAAGACAGATCAAGAACTTGCTAAGATGGCATTAACTAATCCAGACAATCTTACATACGATGAATTAATGTATGCAGCATCTTTATCTCATAACTACGCAGTTAAACTTCAAATTTATGAAGCAGTAACAGAACGTTTCCCTTCTCAATGGCAAGGTTGGAACAATGCAGGTTCAACAGCTCTTTATCTTAACCAATTAGATGATGCACAAAAGTATTTAGAGACAGCACAAAAACTTTCTCCAGATAATGGAACAATAGAAAACAATCTTGCTCTATTATACTTAGCATTAAATGATGATGAAACTGCAGCTGAATATATAGATAAAGCAATAGAACATGGTAATGACCAAGCTTCAGCTAATGCTGCAATAGTTGCAATACAACAAGGTGATTATGAAAAAGCTGCTGACTTATTACAAGACAGACGTTGTACATATAACCTTGCTCTTGTACAATTACTAAGTGGTAACACAGGAAACGCTATTCGTACTTTGGATTGTTGTATGGACCAAACAGCAGAAGTACATTATTTAAGAGCAGTTTGCTATGCTCGTTTAGATGATGTTCCTGCTTTGGTAAAGAACTTAAAAGTAGCATGTGATATGGAACCTGCTTACAAATATCAAGCAAAGAACGATGTTGAATTTAGACGTTATCAATCTCAAATAGAATTTCAAAATATTATCAACAACTAATGTTGTAATAAAAACGATAACATATAAAAAAGGATTGACATTTCTTATTGTCAATCCTTTTTATTTTGTATTTGTTCTTCAAGTTCTTTGTACCACTTTTCTCCAAAGCGAGCTATAAGAGGTTCTTTACAATATACATACAAAGGTATGTTTTTTTCTTCTCCTTGTTTCAAAGCACTCTCACAAATTTTCCACATATCAAAATTAACGGTAGAGAATTCACCATAATCTTTTACTCTTATAGGATAAAGATAGCAGGAAATAGGTTTAATAAAAGAAGACTTCTTTTCTAAGTATAGTTTTTGAAAGGCACAAAACACACAACCACTTTCTTTATCCACAAAAGAAAACACACAATTTCGTTTGTTTATTGTTTTGGTGCAAAGTTCTCCATCATCATCTTGTTCAGTAAAACCATCTTTTTCTATTATTGCTTTTGCCTGTTCGCTAAGCAGAGGAAAAACTTTAGGAAGAAGTTTTTTTATTTCTCTTTTTTCTTGCTTAGTTATAGGAGCACCAAAACCTCCTTCTTCTATACAACATTGTCCTTTGCATTTAGAAATATCACAAGAAAATTTAATATCTCTTATATCTTCACTCAAAAGGCTATTACCAACGACTAACATAGTAAATACTATCTTTTTTTGCAAAGATACATTATTTTGGTATGATTTTTTTATTTTTTATAAAAAAGTTTGTTAGTTATTAATAGGTTAATAACATTGCAGGCTGATTTTTAGGGATAAAAGGATAAAAAAGGAGTAGAGATGAAAAAATAAACATTAAATAACGTGAGTTCGGTATAAGAAAATAATTAGAAAAAAGTTGATTAGAAAGTTATCAAAGAAATAATAAGCATATAAGGAGACAATAGCATTGGTAATAAAACCAATAATTCTTCTATCGTATTAGTAGAACTTCACCTGTTTTTTGGTAAAGAATTTCTCCGGTGAAGGAAGATTTATATAATAGTCGATAAACATAAGTCCCATTAGGGCAAAGCACGTTATTATATTTTCCGTCCCAAAACTGCATCTTTTCTTTTGAAGAAAAAACTTTAGTTCCCCAACGGTTAAAGATTTCAAATTCTACAAGGTTAAAGTTATCATAGTCCGTATAATAGCCAAAGCTTGAATTAGTATTGCCTTCTGGTTCAAAAGCATTAGGAAGAAAGACATAAAGAGTTGGTCTTTCTATTACAAAAAGATTAAGGGTTACTTTTGTAGGACAAATATCAGTAGAATATGGTTTATAATAATTAGTGTAAGTTCCACTGCTATTAACAGCAAAGCCATATTTTGTATATGTCATTCCTTCAAAGATAGTATCTTCTACTTCTATTTCCTCTATAGGTTCAACATCTAAAACAAGAACGCTAACACTATCACAACCAAAAGAAGAACTAAGACTTTGAACGTATGTTCCTGCTCGGTTTTCATTAAAACCATAAAGATGATAAGTTTCGTTTTCACAAATTCTTGCTTGTATAGTATCGCTATAGTCTTTATGTTCTCTTATTTTAAGATGAAAAGTGGTATCTGCTGTTTCAGAAACGGAAAGATAAGTATATTCTCCTGCTAGATGGTAAGTGCTATCTCTGAAAACAAAAGGAAAATCCTCTTCACAAACATCAACAATCATAGTTGAGTCAATATTTGTCTTACTATCAACAACGCTTACTCTTATGGTTTTTTCTGCAAAACAAATCTTTCGTAAATCCAAAGAGTCTAAAAGATAATGAACTTTGTCAAAAGCTTGCATGCTACTCTCTTTTACTTTTATTTTTACTTGAAGAGAATTTGAAGAAGAGTTTCTGTAAAGAGTTGTTCTATTACGAAGAAAATAATGTGTCATGTAGTCTGGAAAGAATAAAAAATCTCTACTTCCTGATTGAAGGAATCCCATACGAGATTCATTATTTGGATAAATACCTCTACTGAATAATCCATAGAAATCAAAGCCTATAGGCTCATCATTGAGATAAACATAATAAGGGCATACAGCTAATCCATTACCATTTGTTCCTGTACCTGTTAAAGCCGAACCTATTATACTAAAAGACAAAACATAATATGCGTCTTCTACTGTTGTTGTGGCAGAATACAAAGTGTTCCAGTGGTTAGAATGATTTGCTTCTTCTCCACATTTAGTTGTAATCATGAGAGCATTTGTTCCATTGGTTTGTTGATTAAGAGAAAAACCATAGCGAGGTTGTAAATTGTTGGGGACATTTGTTGGAGAAACTTGTATTGTATATTGTCCTTGTCCGTAAAAAAGAGAATCTGTTTGATGTAAAAGAGGATCTACACTAAAACCTGTGTATCCTTCTTCGAAATTAGGATTTTGTATTAGATTATCTCCTACAGCTATACCAACCCTAAGAGTAATCTCTTTTACTTCTCCAACATTTATATTAACCCAATGAGATGGCCAACTTTCTTCTACTGTATCTCCATTCTCAATCCAATAATAAAAATCCGCACTATCGCTTGCTTGTAAAAGTATTCTTTGAGGTGAGGTTGCAAAAATAACAGTGTCGTTAGGGAAAACATTAATACTACATTCTTGAGCCTTAGCAAAGAAAGAGAGTACAATAAAAAAAGTATAAAAAATAAAAGTATGTAGTATTTTCATTTTACTATTGTTTAAACAACTTCGTATATATATATATAAACAAAAAATATCATTGAAAGGTAAATAAAATTTCAAAGTTTTTTTTGTTTATTTTTATACTTTGCAAAGATACATCAAATATTTTTTCTTATACTTTGCCAAAAGGAAATCAAAAAATATAAGAGCAAAAGTTTTATTTTTTATTAAAAATAAAGATTTGTTTTTCAATATTTTACAAATGATAAAAAAAGAGTTGATTTTAGAAAAAGAAAATCAAAACTTTAATAGTAAAAGAGTTGATTTTAAAATTTTAAAATCAACTCTTTTTTCAAGGAATTCAAATGAAGATTTATAATGTGTTATTTTGCGAATGAAACTTTATTGTAAAAACAAGTTAATTGTAGTGTTTAACAGTCTTTTTTTTAAGAATTTTTGCACAAAATCAAAAAAAGTACTAACTTTGCAAATTTGAAAAAATTAAATACTTTTTACCTATGGAAGTAATACTTAGCGGAATGCGTCCGACAGGAAATTTACACTTGGGAAACTATTTTGGTGCTTTAAAAAACTATGTTTCTTTGCAAGAGTTGTATGACTGCTATTTCTTTATTGCAGATTATCACCTTCTTACAACTCATCCTAATCCTGCCGATTTGCAACAAAACGTTAAAACTATACTTTGCCAATATCTTGCCTGCGGACTTAATCCTGAAAAAGCTACAATATATGTTCAAAGTTCTGTACCTGAAGTAGCAGAACTGTATATGTATTTAAATATGCTTACTTATGTAGGAGAACTACAAAGAGTGGCTGCTTTCAAAGAAAAAGTTAGACAAAATCCAAATAATGTTAATGCTGGTTTGCTTACTTATCCTACTCTTATGGCAGCAGATATTCTTCTACATCGTGCTACTAAAGTTCCGGTAGGAAAAGACCAACAACAACATCTTGAAATGACAAGAGATTTTGCCGAAAGGTTTAACAAGATGTATGGAGTTGATTACTTCCCTTTGCCACAAGCGTTTAATTTTGGAGATGATTTGATAAAGATACCTTCGTTAGATGGCAACGGAAAGATGAGTAAATCATACGGAGAGAACGCTACCATATACATAAACGATGAGCCTTCTGTTTTGAAAAAGAAGATAATGAGAGCAAAGACGGATAGCGGTCCAACAGAAAAGAATCAAACAAAGCCTGTGGAGATAGAGAATTTGTTCGCTCTTATGCGCTCTGTGTCAAAAGAAGAAGTTGTACAACAGTTTGAAGATGCTTATAACGATTGTTCTATTCGTTATGGAGATATGAAGAAACAGTTGGCAGAAGATATGGAGAACTTTGTCAGTCCTATAAGAGAAAGAATAAAAGAGTTATCTGCTGATGAAGAATATCTTAATAAGGTGATAAAGATGGGAGGCGAAAAGGCTCAAGCTAACGCTTCAAAGACAATAAAAGAAGTAAGAGAGATAATAGGTTTTAAAAACTTATAAAAGTTAAAAGAAACGAAAATTAACATAATTTATAAACAATAAAAAAATAATTTTAATATGTCAGGACATAATAAATGGTCTACCATTAAGAGAAAAAAAGGTGCTTTGGATGCAAAACGTTCAAAGATATTTTCAAAGATAATCAAGGATATTACTGTTGCTGTTAAGGAAGGAGGTCCAGATCCTGAGGCTAATGCTCGTTTGCGTTTAGCTGTTCAAAATGCTAAGGGTGCAAATATGCCAAAAGATACTCTTCAACGTGCTATAACAAAAGCAAGTGATAAAGGTACTGCTGCTTTACAAGAGATTACTTTTGAAGGATATGCTCCTCATGGAATAGCAGTTTTTGTTGAATGCTTAACAGATAACAACAACCGTACTGTTGCTTCAGTTAGAAGTACGTTTAACAAGCTTGGTGGTAACCTTGGCACAAATGGTTCTTTATCTTTCTTGTTTGAAAGAAAAGGTGTTTTTCAAATAAAGATAGGAGACAGAGACCCTGAAGAATTAGAGATGCAACTAATAGACGCAGGTGCTGAAGATATAGATCAAGACGAAGAATATTTCACAGTTTATACTAAGATGGAAGACTTTGCTAATATGAATGCTGCTCTTGAGAAAGCTGGTATAGAAGCAGAGAGTGCAGAATTGCAACGTATTCCTAACAACACACAAGTTATTCCTGTTGAACAAGGATTAAAAGTGTTAAAACTTGTGGATACTATTGAAGAAGATGATGATGTACAAGCAGTATATCACAATCTTGAAATGACAGAAGAACTTATCGCTGCTCAAGAACAAGCATAAGTTTATTATTGTTGCGGATTAACAGTAGAGATAGATATTTCTGTTGTTAATCCGCAATATTTTTTTTGTATCATATTGCATTAAAGAATTAATAGAAATGCTTTATCTTGTTCCTACACCTGTTGGTAACTTAGAGGATATGACATTTAGGGCTGTAAGAATATTGAAGGAGGTTAGCCTTATTCTTGCAGAAGATACTCGTACATCTTTACCGCTTCTGAAACATTATCAAATAAATACTCCTTTACAATCACATCATTTGTTTAATGAACATGAAAGCGTAAAACAAATAGTTCAACGATTATTAACAGGAGAAGATATAGCATTGATAACAGACGCTGGTACGCCTGGAATATCTGATCCCGGTTTTTTGCTTGTTAGAGAGTGCGTTAAAGAGGAAGTGAAAGTAGAGTGCTTACCTGGTGCCACTGCTTTTGTTCCCGCTTTAATAGATTCGGGATTCCCTTGTGATAAGTTTTGTTTTGAAGGTTTTTTGCCACATAAAAAAGGAAGACAATCACGCTTAGCAGAACTTAAAGAAGAAAAACGAACAATAGTTTTTTATGAATCTCCTTTTAGAGTAGGGAAGTTGTTAATGGAGTTGAAAGAAAACTTTTCTGAGGATAGAAAGGTTTGCATTAGTAGAGAGATAAGCAAGAAATTTGAGCAACATTTAAGAGGTTCGCTTGGAGAAATGGCTCAAAAGTATAAAGACACTCAGTTTAAAGGGGAAATAGTGGTAATACTTTCAGCCGTAGAAAAAGAAGAGAAACAGAAAAACTCCTCTTCTAATAAATATAAGCAAGATTAAGATTTATTAAACTTAAAAGTTAAATCGAATAAGTCCTTTTTAAACAAAAAAAAGGACAGATTTTTCTGTCCTTTGAAGGTTATTGTTTGATAAAAATTGTTTAATCTACAGTAGAGTTGATTACTTGGTTTTCAGCATAAGTAAGGTTACCTGATTTTCCCATAGTAAGATTATGTGTTGCTTCTTTTTCAGCAGAAAGAAGAACGTCTGCGTCATCGCTTATAGGACGAAAGCTTTCTAATTGCTCTATGCCTGATCTTGTTTTAAGCATTTCTCTCATCTGTTTAATACGTTCCCATTTCTTTTCTGCTTGTTCAGTTGCACCAGAGATAATAGAACCTAAAGAAACAGGTCTTTCTATTGGCTCAATTTCTGGTTCAGAATCAACAATAACATTGTGTTCAACTTCTGTTATTGTTTCTACTACAGGTTCAGCAGATGCTACAAACACTTCTTCTGTTTTTGGTGCTTCTCTTGGCACTTCTCTCTTTATAGCATCAAGAGCAGCAAAAGCTTCTTCACGAGAAATATTAGAAGTATTGTTTATAAAAGAAGGTTTTTCTTCTTCTTCTTTTTTTTCTTCTACTATCTCTTCTAAACCATTCATGTCTAAAACAAATCTTCTTCCTTCTTGTTTTTCTTCCAATTGAGAAGGTAAAACAGCAGTATCTTCCTCAGTAGTTTTTGTTATTAGAGTAAAATCTTCAAGTTTCTTTGCCTCTACTTCTTTTTTCTCTTCTAATGTTGAGGGTGTATTATTGATAGAAGAGATGTTCAAGGGAGTAGAAGAAATATTGTTTTTAGGAGTTTCCAAAGGAGTTTGTATTCTTATTTTATCTTCTCTTTGAGTAGGATTATATATTTCTTTGGATTCAAAACCTGTTGCAACTAAAGTTACCGCTACTTTTCCTTCTAAAGAATCATCGTAACCATAACCCCAGATAATATTTACATCTCTGTTTGTTATTTCTTGTATATGGTCAGTAATGATTTCTATTTCTTCGTTGTTGATTTCAAGTTCAGCATCTGAAGAACAAGCAATGTACATAAGAACATTCTTAGTTTGAGATAAGTCGTTATTGTTCAAAAGATCACAAGTAGCAGCAGCTTGTACAGCTTTGTATGCTCTGTCTTCTCCTTCTCCAACACCACTACCCATAAGAGCAACGCCAGAATTACGCATTACAGATTGAACATCTTTGAAATCCACGTGAATATAAGATTCATTAGCAGTCATCATTTCAGAAACACCTTTAGCAGCTGTTAGTAAAATGTCATCTGCTAAAGCGAAAGAGGCTCTCATATTCATTTTTCCTCTTTCTTTTAGTTTGTCAGTATTGACAACAATCATTGCATCTACGTATTTCTTTAACTCTTCTATACCTGCAATGGCTTGTTCTCTTCTTTTTCTACCCTCAAAAGCAAAAGGAATAGTTACTATACCAACAACTAATATTTCATCTTTTTCTTCATCATCATTAACATCACCTACAACCTCAATCTCTTTTGCAATACGAGCAATAACAGGGCTTGCTCCTGTTCCTGTTCCTCCACCCATACCTGCAGCAATAAATAACATGTGCGTATTTCCTGATAAAGCTTGTTTGATTTGTTCCTCAGCAGCTTCAGCAGCTTTCTTTGCAACAGCAGGAGTATTGCCTGCTCCCAAACCTTTACCTAACTGAATTTTAGATTGTACAGGAGATCTGTCTAAACTTTGTCTATCTGTGTTACAAACAATAAAATCAACGCCAGTTATTTTATTGTTAAACATGTGATTAACAGCATTAGTTCCTGCACCACCAACACCTATTATTTTAATGTAAGATGATTGTTCTGTTGTTACATTTATATCTAATATGTTATCCATCATTTGTTGTAAGTTTTTTGTTCTTATAAACGCACTTTTTAGAAAATGTAAAATTACTACTTAATTAAATTATAGGATAGCTATATTTTAATTTATTTTAAACACAGTTTTGTTAATAATGTGTTTATTCTACACCATCGCTAATAATACCCCTAAGTATTTTATTGATTTTAGAAGCCAAACCTCCTTCTTTTGTTTGTTTAACTTTTTTCTTTTTTTCTTTTTTCTCTTCTTTTTTAGGTTCTTCTAACTTTTCTGGTTCAGGAAATTCTTGTGTTTCTTCTGTGATTGTTTCCAGTGTTTCCTCTATTGGCATTTCAGGAAAATCATCATTTTCTTCATAATATTCAAAACCTTTTATCACAAGACCAATACCAGTTGCATACATTGGGTGGCGAATGTCTGCCATATCTTGTGGTAGTTTTGCGATATTAAAATCAGATTCTCCAATACGTGTTGCTATGCCTCCTGTTATGTATTCTGTAAGTTGAGGTAAGTTCTTTATCATTGCTCCTCCTCCAGTAAGTATAATTCCTCCCAAAAGTTTTTTCTCAAAACCTGTTGTTTTGATGTCTAACAGTACTTGGTTAAGAATCATTTCCACTCTTTCATGGATAATCTCTGTAAGTTTAGACACTTTGATTTCACGGCTTTCTCTTCCTTTGAAACCAGGAATGCTTATAATGTCATTTTCTTGTTGTTTAGAAGGAATACAATCTCCGTATTTTTGTTTTAGAGCTTCTGCTTGACTAGTGATAATAGTGCAACCTTCTTTAATATCATTAGTAATACTATTACCTGCAAGTTGTATAACAGATGTATGACGCAAAACACCTTCGTGATAGATGGCTACGTCTGTTGTTCCTCCGCCTATATCTACAAGACAAATACCAGCTGTTTTATCTACTTCATCAATAACTGCTTCTGCACTTGCTATAGGTTGAAGAATAAGATTCTTTACTTTGTAACCTGCCATTTCAACACTTCTATGAATGTTTTTAATATTGGTAACATCAGCACTTATAAGGTTGAAATTACATTCAATACTCTTACCAACTCGTCCAACAGGATCAGATACGCCACTATCTCCATCTATTATATAATTCTGAGGAACTATATCTACTATTTGATCGCCAGGGCTAAGGCTAATATTATAGAGCTCTTTGATTATGGATTGAATATCTTCATTAGTGATGATATGATTGTCTTCTTGTATAATCTTAGTAACTCTATGGTGTTGAGTACGAATATTAAAACCAGCAATACCAACAAAGGCTTCAGTTACTTTGTACCCACTTTGAGCTTCTGCTTGATCAACAGCTTTCTTAATACTATCTGCCGTTTTAGTAATGTTTTTTACATCACCACGTTCTACTCCCACAGATGGAGTTTTACCCCTACCGATGATTTCTATTTCATCGTTCTCGTTTTTTCTTGCAATAAAAACAGCTATCTTGGTAGTTCCAACATCAATGCCGACAACTACGTGATCTTTTTGTGTGAATGTTTTTGTGTTATTGTTTTGCATTTTCTTTATGGTGTTTATAAGTTATTATTCTATTGTTTTTTTTGTGCAAACGACCTGATTGTGTGGTTGAGGATTTAAGTTAGAATAGTTATCCCAGCCATTATAAAGGAATGTTTGTTGGTATAGTAAAGAAAGTTTGTGAAGTTGAGTATCCCATGGCGGTTGGTTAGAAAGAGTTATGGTGTAAGAACCTATTTGAGGAATGAGAATGAGAGAGTTTTTGTTTTGATAGATTTGTGAGATTTGATATTTTAGTATGCTATCTTGGTTTATAAGAGTAGCAAGTTTATAAAGAGAATAAAGGTTTTTGTCTTTAACACTATCTATTTTAGTTAAGTTAGTAGGGGAATAGGGAGTTGTAGCTATGATAGTATTAGTACAGTGTTCAGAATTTAATTGTACAATGTTTAGTTCATTGTCTATGTAGTAAGAATGACCTTTGGAGTCGAAGATTCTTATCATAGGCATAGACTGTTGAACAAGTATTTTAAGAATTCCACCGATGGTAATAGAAACATTAGCATGAGAAACAAAATTTTGTTGTTGCAAATATTGTTGTATAAGTTGGAGAGGAATTTCTTTGCGTTTCATTTGAGTAAGGTTACCGAAGTGTTTGGTAAGTTGTCCAATAATTTGCGTTTTATTAATAATTTGATCAGCAGATGAGTATTCTATTTGAATATCCACATTTCTAATCTTCATATTATTAAGCATAAGATTGGATAACAATACTATTACTATAATAGCAACAACAGCAATAATATATTTTATTTTTTTATTCTTCATTAATTTTATTATTAATTACTAATTTTTAATTATTGACAAGAGTTTCTTTTATAGTAGGAATAAGTTTATCAATATCGCCAGCTCCCATAGTAACAAGTAATTCTGGTTTAAGAGCGGAAAGAAGAGGTAAGAGTTGTTCTTTGCTAACTAAGTATTTATCCATGATAGGTATTTTATGTAGTATAAGATGAGAGGAAACACCATGAATAGGTTCTTCGCGTGCGGGATAGATAGGCAGTAAGATAACAGTATCAGAGGAGGATAAACTTTGGGCAAAGGCGGAGTAGAGATCGCGCGTGCGTGAGTAAAGATGAGGTTGGAAAATAGTAGTAAGATGTTTATCTGGATAAGCTTGGCGTATAGCTTTGAGAGAAGACAGAATCTCGTTAGGGTGATGAGCATAATCATCAAGAAAGATAAAATCTTTATCATTATATATATATTCCAATCGGCGTTTAATTCCTTTAAAGGATATTAGTCCGTTTCTTAAAATAGTTTCACGTTGAGTTTTCGGTAGATTTTCAAGTTTCATAACGTAGTTACAAACGGTGATAGCAGCAACAGTATTTTCTATATTATGATTACCGAGCATGTTAAGTTGAATATCGAAAAAAGTGTCCTCAGTACTAATATAATCAAAGAAAAGACTTCCCTTATAAACTCGGATATTAGAAGCGTATGCCTCGGCATTGGTATCCAAAAGAGAGTAAGTAGATAAATTATCGGTATCATGAAGGTTAGCAATAAGATGAGGACAAGAAGTTTTAACAATGATTTGTCCTTCTTTATCAGTAAGGCGAGCAAAAGCTTCAAAAGCGTTATGTAAGTTATCGTAAGTATGATATATGTCCATGTGATCTTCATCAATAGATGTGATGACACTAATAAAAGGACGCAAACGAAGAAAACTTCTATCGTATTCGTCTGCTTCTACAACAACGTATGGACTGGAAGCATGGAAAAGGAAATTGGAATTGGTGTTGTTAAGAATACCTCCAAGAAAAGCAGAGCAACCAAGAGGAGAGTTTGACAGAATATGAGAGATAAGGCCAGTAGTGGTTGTTTTACCATGAGAGCCTGCAACAGCAAGAACTTTTTTATCTTTAGTAATATGACCTAAGGCTTCAGAACGTTTTTCCATAGGAATACCACGACGAGAAATAGTTTGGAAAAGATTATTGCTGTCAGGTATAGCAGGAGTGTATATGCACATATCAATATTCTCAGGCAGGTGTTCAGCATTGTCTTCATAGGTTATTTGTATTCCTTCCTGTTGAAGTTGAATAGTAAGAGGACTTTCTACTCTATCGTAGCCTAAGACATTATGTCCTTGATGTAGAAGAAAGCGAGCAATAGCACTCATACCTATTCCTCCAACGCCTAAAAGATAAAAAGTTTTTTGTTCCTTATCCATAATTTCTAATCCCTCATTACTAATCATTAATTATTTTAATGGCTTGTTCAACAATTTGTCTATCGCTATCAAAAGTAGCAAGATTGAAAATGTTTTGACTTAAAGTGCTTTGTAATTCTTTATCATCAAGAAGAGAAGAAAGAGTTGGTACAAGAGAAGTTTGCAAGTCTTTATCAAGAATCATAATGGCAGCATGTTTTTCTGTTAATGCCATAGCGTTCTTCCTTTGATGGTCTTCAGCTACGTTTGGAGAAGGAACAAGAATGGTAGGTTTTGCTATTTGGCATAGTTCGCTAATACTTAAAGCTCCAGCTCGCGAAATAATAACATCAGCAAGAGAGTAGGCGAGAGGCATATCTTTAATAAACTCGGTTATTCTTATGTTTGAGTGATGCAGTATAGTTTCATCAATGGAGGAGAGAATATTTTGATAATAGAACTTACCTGTTTGCCATAAAAGTTGTATATCATTATCAAGGAAAAATTGGAGAGAGGATTGTATACTGTCGTTGATGGTTTTAGCACCGAGAGATCCACCAAGAACAAGAACAGAGCGTTTGTTGCCATCAAGAGAATAGTGCTCTAAGGCTTGAAGACGAAGAGAAGAAAGATTATCTTTGAGCGTAGATATATTTTTTCTTACAGGATTACCTGTTTTTACTATCTTGTCTGCAGGAAAGAAACGTTGCATATTATCGTAAGCAGTACAAATGACTTTAGCGCGTTTAGAAAGAATTTGGTTGCTTTTTCCAGCAAAAGAATTTTGTTCTTGCAAAAGAGTGGGAATGCCTAACTTTTGAGCTTGAGAAAGAGTTGCCCATGAAGCATAGCCTCCTACACCGATGACAACATCAGGCGAGAAGTCTTTAAGAATCTTCCGTGCTTTTTTTGAACAAGAATACATCTTAAAAGGAAGAGTAAGATTTTTGAGTAAATGTTTGCGTTGAAAACCAGCAATATTTAGACCTATAATGTCAAAACCTTCGGCAGGTACTTTTTGCATCTCCATCTTACCTAAAGCTCCAACGAATAAGATTTTGCATTCTGGATATTGGCTTTGCAGATATTTGGCTATTGCTATGGCTGGGAAGATATGACCTCCTGTTCCGCCTCCACTGATTATCACTTTCATAGTATTTTATTTTGTTTTCTGTTCATTATTTTCTAATTCTTCATCATTATCTTCTGTTTCTTCTTCATTTGTTTCTAATTTGTTGTTTTGATTTTCTTTACGAGATATGTTTAGCACTATTCCTAAAGCGAAAGAAGAAAACCAAAACGATGTTCCTCCGTAAGATATAAAAGGAAGAGTTTGTCCGGTTACAGGCATAAGATTTGTGGCTACCATCATATTGATAATGGTTTGCAAAGTGAAGACTAGGGCTATTCCCAAAGCGAGTAAAGATCCGAAATCTCCTTTTGCGTTTTTTGAAATACGAAGCATGCGGAACAGAAGAATAATATACAACATAACCGTTATAAGACACATCCATAGACCTCCTTCTTCAAGAATTATAGCAAATATGAAATCGTTGTGAGATTCGGAAAGAAAACGTGCATGTTCGGTGTTGCCAATGAATTTTCCTGTAATGCCTCCGGTGGAAATTGCCATAAGGGCTATATTGCTTTGATTTATTTCCATCTTATCAGGATTGCGAAATTCTTCTATACGATTAGACCATGTGGAAGAACGGAATAATTCCACTTTGGAAGACACAAGCATAAATAAACTAAGGGCAACAAAAAGGATTACAATGCTTGTGAAATAATATTTCCGATTGATACCTCCCACAAGAAGAAGAATATAGCATACTAAGCCTATCAACGCTGCAGTAGAAAAGTTTTCAGGGAAGATAAGCCCACAAATAAGAATGATTGGAATAACTATATTGATGAATGTTTGTTTATCTTTGATTGTTTTTGTGTTATTGGCGAGGAAAGTAGAAGTATAAATGATGATGATATATTTAACAATTTCGGAAGGTTGAAACTGTCCAAGCAGAGGAATAGAGATCCATCGCGATGCTGCTTTAGAATCTTTGATAACAAAACCATAAATAAGAGTAATAATAAGTAAGATAAATGAAAAGTAGAGAGCGGGCTTAGAGATACGAGAATAATTTACATAATTGATAAGATGTGATATGTAACACAAAGCAAATCCTGATAAAAGCAAGAAAAAGTGTTTTGAAAGCATAAGAGTGATGTTTCCTCCTTGTTTTTCATAGACTGTTTTGCCCATGGAAGAAAACACCCATGTCAATGAGATGATTATAAAGACGATATACACCGCCCAAATCACCTTATCACCTTTCAATCTGTACTTTTCATTTATTGTTTTCATTTTTCTAAATTTCTTATAAAGAATATACGTTTTTGGTAAATTCTTCAGCTCTTTGTTGTGCTTGTTCTATTGTTCCGCTGGCAGGAGAGTAGATAACAGAACTATCTTTTGCTGCAAGATGATAAGCAAGCTCAACAGCAGAACGCATATCTTTGACAACAACAACATTAATAATTTTCTTAAGTTGAGTTATCATAGTTTCGTTATAGTTAGAACTATCAATGAGAATAATCTGTTTTACTTTGTCTTTTATCACGTCCAGTTGTTCAGTGAAATCAATAGGAGAGGTGTTAAGGTTTTCAAGTATCCAAATGATAGAAGTATTACTTTGGTAAAAAGTAAACCAAGTGGCGTTTGGTGAAAGAGCAAAAGCATCATCAAAAAATGAAATGCCTCCTATAGTTGCAACATGTTGATGTTTGTGTTTTGTACTCTGTCGCACAAACATATTCATCAAGGCTTTGGAACGCATCTTGTAAATATTTTGATAAGCTTTCTCAGTCCATGAAGTCTGATTGGCTGTTGATGATATAAGTTCTTCTACTGACATAGGTTTATCTTAGTTTTAATGTTATTATTGTTGTAACTGCAAGAATTATTGATATAAGAAAGAAACGTTGTACTATTTTAGCCTCATGCCAACCACGTTTTTGGAAATGATGGTGTATAGGTGTCATAAGAAATATACGTTTTCCTTCTCCTGTTTTGCGTTTGGTGTATTTAAAATAGAATACCTGTAACATAACACTCACGCTTTCTATAAGAAATATTCCGCAAAGCAATACAAGTAACCATTCTTTTCTAATAAGTATGGCAAACACGGCAATAATCCCACCGATAGTTAAAGAACCTGTGTCGCCCATAAATACTTGTGCTGGATAAGTATTATACCAAAGAAATCCTGCGGTTGCTCCTACAAAAGCAGCAATAAATATTGTTAGTTCTCCAATATTAGGAATATACATTATGTTGAGATAATTCGCAAAAATAATATTACCACTTACCCATGCTAAAAGAGCAAGTGTAGAACCAACAATAGCAGACGTTCCTGTAGCAAGGCCATCTATTCCATCAGTAAGATTAGCTCCATTGCTCACAGCAGTTATTATAAGAATAACAATAGGAATAAAAATAATCCAAGCGAAGTCTTGATAATCTTTTCCAATGAACTTTATCAATTTTGCATAATCAAATTCGTGTTCTTTGAAGAAAGGTATTGTTGTTTTGGTGCTGTGAGAGGATTCTTTAGTAAATTGTTGTTTTGCTTTTTCATAAGCGGAAGACACTTGTAGGTTATGAGTCTGTGAATAGGCTTCTACTTCTTGTTTTTCTTGAATTTTAATGTCTGGAGAGAAAAACATCAAACAGCCGACCAAGATTCCAAGCATTACTTGTCCAATAATTTTCGTTCTTGGACGCATTCCAGCTTTATTCTTTTTAAAAACCTTGATATAATCATCACGAAAGCCTAATACACCAAGCCAAACGGTAGTAATCAACATTATTATTATGTAGATATTATCTAATTTGGCGAATAATAAAACAGGAATTAAAATAGCGGCAAGAATAATTAAACCACCCATTGTTGGGGTGCCTTCTTTTTCTTTTTGACCAGTAAGACCTAAATCTCTAACGGTTTCGCCTACTTGTTTTTTCTTTAAAAAAGATATAAGTTTGCCACCAAAGACAATAGTAATCAACAAAGAGAGAATAATTGCTGCTGCTGCACGAAACGAGATGTATTGAAATACTCCTGCTCCAGGCAATCCGAACTCTTTATGTAAATAAGTAAATAAATAATATAACATCGTCTATCTTCTTTTTAAATCATTAATAAATCTTTTCAAAATATTTAATACTTTAAAACCTCTTCTTTATCATCAAAATGATATTTTTTATTGTTTATTTCCTGATAGTTTTCATGTCCTTTACCTGCTACAAGCACGATATCGTTTTTTTGAGCCAAAGAACAAGCAAACTTGATAGCTTCTCTTCTGTCAGGAATACAGAAATGTTGTTTTTCAGGCTTGTCTTTTTTTAATCCTTGCTTCATATCTGCAATAATATCCTCAATTTTTTCAGTACGAGGATTGTCTGCAGTAATCACAAGTGTGTTAGCATATTTTTGACCTATGCTTGCCATGATAGGGCGTTTGCTTTTATCCCTATCTCCTCCGCAACCAACAACACAGAATATCTTTCCTTTGTTTCTTATGTTTATTTCATTTATTGTTTTTAAAACATTTTCTAAAGCATCTGGCGTATGAGCATAATCTACAATAGCAACTGCACTTGAAGAAAGTCTATAACAATCAAAGCGACCAGGAGCAGATTTCATAGCAGAAAGATTTATCAACACTTTTTCTTTATCCAAACCTAACAATATTGCCACAGAATAAATGGCCAACAAATTATAGGCATTGAACTTGCCGATTAAAGGAGAATATATCTCTTTTCCGTTCAATTCAATGTCTAATCCTTCAAAAGAATCATCTAAAACTTTAGCCCTAAATTCGGCAGAAGCATTGCTTAAAGAATAATAATACTTTTTAGCCTTAGTGTTCTGAAGCATAACCTTGCCGTTCTTATCATCAATATTACTTAGAGCAAAAGATTTAGAAGATAAATCATCAAAAAATTTTTTCTTAGCTTTAATGTAGTTGTTGAAAGTTTTGTGATAGTCTAAATGATCTAAGGTGATATTTGAAAACACGGCACCGGTAAAACATAAGCCAGCGATACGTTGTTGAACAACAGCATGAGAAGATACTTCCATAAAAGCATATTCACATTTTTCTTCTACCATTTGAGCTAACAAAGAGTTAAGAGTAACAACATCAGGTGTTGTTCTTTCTGTTGGTATTACTGTATCGTTTATTCTGTTTTCTATAGTGGATATTAAACCGCATTTTATTCCCATTGATTGTAATAAACGGAACAATAACGTTACTGTTGTTGTTTTCCCATTTGTTCCTGTTATACCTACAAGACGTAGTTTTTTTGTTGGATCGTTGTAGAAGTTACTTGCTATCGTTCCTAATGCATAAGCGGAACTCTTTACCTTTATATATATAATACTATCATTAAAATCCTTTTCAGTCAAATCTTCTTCAAAAACAATGACCTTTGCTCCGTTCTCTATAGCTTTGTTTATAAATCTATGTCCATCTGTTTCTTCTCCTTTTTGAGCAACAAATACAAAACCCTCTTTCACCTTCCTTGAGTCCAAAGCAATTCCCATGATGTCCAACTCTTTAAAGTTGAAAATCTTTTCTATTCTAACATTATGTAATACCTTCTCTATATTCATCTTTTCTACTTTCTTACAAAAATTTGATAATTTTCTTTGAAGACATATCAATTTTTAAGTTCTAATTTCAAATCCACAACTTGTCCTTTAGCGAATCGTTGTCCTTTAGGAATGTTTTGAGAGACAACTTTACCAAAGCCAGAGAATTTTACTCTCAAACCCATATTCTCTAACATAAATACGGCGTCTTTTATGCTTAAACCTATAACGTTAGGCATTATATTTGTCTTTAATTTTTCTTCTCTGTATAAGGTAATACTATCTCTTAGTGAAGACCTAATCCATTTGGCTGAAGTATAAGGAGCATTCACACCTAAATTTTTGCATAAAGCTTTATAATCACCAGCATTACCATAATGTAGAGTAGGAGCTATTTTATTTTTTTGACTATCTTTTTGAGTATATGATACTTTACTTGTTCCAATTACTCTATCGCTTAACTCCTTTAATACAGGTCCTGCCAAATCTCCTCCATGTGTCAATGCTTTCTGCGGTTTAGATATAACTACTATGCAAGAATATTCTGGCGATTCTGCAGGGAAATATCCAACAAAAGAAGCTCTATGTTGTAATATTTGACTTTTGTTGTCATAACCTATTTCTGCTGTACCACTCTTTCCAGCAATACCATAGGAAGTGTTTTTTAGCCTTCTTCCTGTTCCATACAAAACAACGCGTTTCAACACATCTTGAATTTTTTTCAACGTTTGAGTATTGCATATTCTCTTATTGAGAATAGTAGGTTGTATTTCTTGCACTATTTTACCCTCTTTAGCTATGGCAGAAACAAACATAGGTTTTACCATTACACCATTGTTAGCAATAGCATTGTAAAATGTAAGCATTTGCAATGGTGTCATGGCGGTAACATATCCAAATGACATTCTTAGCAAATCATCTAACTGAACTGTCTTTATTATCTTAGGCTTTGGTTCGTTTAATGCTATGTCTAAGTTTAATTTGTTGTAGTTAAAATACTGCATAAGGTCCATTCTTAATTGCGAACGCTTTGAATAACCTTTACAATATATGTCATAAATCAAAGAACTTATGCCTACATTTGAAGACATTTCTAAAGCTCTTGTAAAAGAGACATCACCATGATTTACCTTGCCAACGTCTTTTATGTCTTTAATTGTATTAGGATAATGTTTAGAACCAGTTGGAACTATATTGGAAGTGTCTGCTAAACCTTTATCCAAAAGCATCATTGCTGTTACTATCTTAAATGTAGAACCGGGCTCAAAACGAGAACTTACACCTATGTTCTCTGTCTCTTTGTATGTGCCATCTTTTTGCAAGGTGTAGTTTGCCAACGCTTTTATATGCCCTGTTTTTGTTTCCATAAGTATTACTGTTCCACTTTCCGCTTTATTGCTATCTAAACATTCCAATAGAGTCATCTGAGCTAACTCTTGCAGTGAAACATCTATCGTACTTATTACATCATATCCGTCTTCTACCTTTATCTTCTGTTCTCTATCTATTGGCACCCATTGATTAGGATTTATACGTCTTTCCCATCTATAACCATGCTTACCAGAAAGTACTTTACTGTAATAACCATCTATACCATCATAACAAGTATCACAACCACCTACCTCACCTTTTACCTGTATACCTATTGTTCTTCTTGCTAAATCTCCATAAGGATAAATTCTGTTGTAATGTTGTTCTGTTGCAACGGCAGGAGAGATAGAATAAACAGTATCTGAGTAAGATTTATACTTACGTATTCTGCTTTTACCTAATATTTTCCAATACTTAATACGTTCTAATAATGCTTCATCTACATCTTTCTTTACAAGCACATATCTATTACATTTTTTTCTATTAGCATTGAAATAATCACGGTATTCCTTTGCTGATTTGTCACCAAACACAGTTGCCATACTATCGCATAAGGATTTTATACCCTCATTATATTTTTCCTGCGAAACTATCCAATCTATAATATTTTTTCCTCCTTTTTCTTTTATCTTACCTTTACCCAAATCAAGATAAATATCATATTTCTTTATAGAAGTAGCCAACAATAACAACTCACCCGTTTCATTATCTTCAGAATATATATTTCCACGTTTTGCATTTATTTTATGTTCTGATATATTCCACTCCTTAGCTCTATTGTTCCAGAAATCATGCTCAGCTGTTTCCAAATATATTACTTTACCAACGACAACGAAAAATGGGACTATTAATACTATAAAGATAATAGCCAAAAGTACAGCCCTATTTTTGTTTTCCCTTGCCATTCTTTAATGTTTATTTTTTAACTTCTAAATTTTTATTCTCCATTAGAATAATGTCTTTTATTGGCTCTTTAGAAATGCCCACGCCAGTAGGTTCTAAGCAAGTGTTTATATTACCCATGCTTGTCGTTTGCTGATACCATGTCTTAATTTTTAAATACCTTTTCTGTTGTTCAGCGACCTCAGACGAAAGGTTGAATATATCTCTTACCGCTCTCTCAACCCTATACCTTGAGCCAATATAAAGTAATAACAACACAACGATATAAAAGATAAACAAACCATGCTTACCTATTAGTTTCTGTATTGCTCCTCCTGTTATATCAAAAATATTTGCCATAGACCTAAATTTTCAATACTAATCACTCATTATTCTTTCACCAATCCTCATTTTAGCACTTCTTGAACGTGTATTTCTTTCCTGTTCTTCTACTGAAGCTTCCAAAGGTTTTTTTGTTATTACTTTATATGGTGAAATAACAGCACCATAAAAATCTTTCTGTACCTCTCCTTTTATATTGCCACTTCTAAGCACGTTCTTTACAAGCCTATCTTCCAAAGAATGATATGAAATAATCACTAATCTTCCTCCATTTGCTAATAAATTCTCACACTGAGTAAGCATCTTTTCCAAATTCCTTATTTCATCATTGACTTCAATTCTTAAGGCTTGAAAAACTTTAGCAAAGTATTTGTTTTCTCTTCCTTTAAGCGCTAAAGGTTGCATTATCTCCACCAAATCACTTGTAGTTTCTATTGCTTTTTGATATCTCTGTCTTACTATTCTATCAGCAAGAAAGCCAGCATTTGAAACTTCTGCATATTCTTTAAAGAGTTGTTTCAACTGTTCTTTGTCATACGTATTAACAACATCTGCAGCTGTCAAAGAAGTCCTTCTGTCCATTCTTAAATCCAATGGTGCCGTCTTGTTAATAGAAAAACCTCTTAAAGCTTCATCTATTTGATGTGAAGAAATGCCTAAATCTGCAAGAATACCATCTACTTTTGTTTTACGATACAAACGGAGATTTTTAGAAACATTGGAATAATCATCATGAATAAGACAAAAACGCTCGTCATTGATAGTATTTTTTATTGCATCCTCGTCTTTATCAAAAGCATATAACTCACCTTCAGCAGAAAGTCTTTCAAGAATCGCTCTTGAATGACCACCACCACCAAAAGTTAAGTCCACATATACTCCGTTGGGATTTATATTTAGACCTTCTATTGCTTCATAGAGCATTACAGGTATATGATATGTCGTTTCACTCATTCCTTTCTACGTACTCTGCTTTGTTGTCTTGTTTTTAAACAACTAACTAAACATTTTCTCCCAAAAGTTCTTTGGCTTTTGCTTTGTAGTCAAAGTTGTCGTTATCAAGGCTTTTGTACGTTGCTGTATCCCAAATTTCAATAAAATCTCCACTGCCAACAACAACTATCTCCTTGTCAATACTCACATCTTTTCTCAAGGAAGTAGGAATACTAAGTCTGTCTGCAGCGTCCAATTCTATTAGATTGCTCTCTATGTATTTACGATACAATCTTTTAGCATCTGGATTATAAGGATTGAGCTTATCTTGTAGCGATTTTACTTCTTGTTGAAAAGATTCGTAAGTAAATAACTCCAAATATTTGTCATAAATAGAGCGTCTAATATAAAAACGGTTTTCATTCGCAAGATTAAGCTGCTTAAGGAAAGCTACAGGCAACTTAAACCTTCCGTTTGAATCCATTTTACAATATTCAACACCTACTATCAATGACATTTCCAAAGTTACTTTTATAAAATTGCTACAAAATTACTAAAAATTCCCAAATTAATACTATTTTTTACTAAAATTTTCCAATTTTTTCCAGATTCTACGTAAAAAACTCAAAAAGGTTACGAAATAAAACGAGGTTTTAATTTTTTTTAACGAAGAATTAGGAAACCAAAACGTCGTTATAGTACTATTAAAATACCGTTTTATTTTACCAAAACGAAGTGTTTTTTCAATAAAATGTGTTTTTATTTTTAGAGTATCTCAATATTTGTTCTCTGAATTTATTTTTTGGAGATTGAAATTTATGTTGATTCGGTATAATCAAATAAAAGGATTATAAAATTTTGTTATCTTTGGTTAATAACATATTTAAGCTAACGAACAGCCTAATTTTTATAAGAAAAATTCTTTTGCAAAAAAAGAAAACAAGGAATCCCAACTACAAAAGGTTGAATTCCTTGCAAAGTTTTTAGCATAAAAGCCTCTGTAATAAACTTCGTTGGTATATTTTCTTACCAAGCGAATAGAGGACGGTTTTGCATCATATCATTTACTTTCTTGCGAGTGTTTTCTATTAATGTTTCGTTCTCAACATCAGAAAGTATAGCGTCAATCATAGAAACGATTTCTGGCATAGCGTCTTCTTTCAATCCACGAGTTGTTATTGCAGGAGTACCTACACGTAATCCACTTGTTTGGAAAGCACTACGAGAATCGAAAGGAACCATATTCTTATTGATAGTTATATCTGCACGAACTAAAGTATTTTCTGCAACTTTACCTGTTAATTCAGGGAATTTAGTTCTAAGGTCTATCAACATTAAGTGGTTATCTGTTCCACCAGAAATAACTTTATAGCCACGTTTAACAAATTCAGCAGCCATAGTAGAAGCATTCTTTCTTACCTGTTTAATATATTCGTGATAAGCAGGTGTAAGTGCTTCTCCAAAAGCAACAGCTTTAGCAGCAATAACGTGCTCTAATGGACCGCCTTGAATACCTGGGAAAACAGCAGAGTCTAATAAAGCAGACATCATCTTGATTGCTCCTTTTGGAGTCTTCTTTCCCCAAGGGTTTTCAAAGTCTTCTCCCATCATAATCATACCTCCGCGAGGACCACGAAGAGTTTTGTGAGTTGTAGTTGTAACTATATGACAGAATTTTACTGCATTGTTTAATTCACCTGTTGCTATCAAACCAGCAGGGTGAGAAATATCTGCAAGAAGTATTGCTCCTATTTCGTCAGCAATCTTTCTCATTCTTGCCCAATCCCATTCTCTTGAATAAGCAGAAGCACCACCTATGATAAGTCTTGGTTTTTCTCTTTTAGCAACTTCTTCCATCATATCATAGTCTATTGTTCCGGTCTCTTCTTTAACGCCGTAAGCAACTTGACGATAATATGTTCCAGAGATATTTACAGGAGAACCATGAGAAAGGTGTCCACCATGGTTAAGGTCTAATCCCATGAAAGTATCACCAGGATTTAAACAAGCGAAGAAAACAGCTAAGTTTGCTTGAGCTCCACTGTGAGGCTGAACATTTGCCCAACAAGCACCAAATAATTGTTTTGCTCTTTCTATAGCAATAGTCTCACTTTGATCTACTATTTGGCAACCACCATAATAACGTTTTCCAGGGTAACCTTCTGCATATTTGTTTGTCATAACAGAACCCATTGCTTCCATAACTTGGTCAGAAACAAAGTTCTCTGAAGCGATAAGTTCTATACCTTTTGTTTGTCTTGCTCTTTCTTGAGCTATAAGGTCAAAGATTTGTGTATCTCTTGTCATTGTTTTGTATTTTTTATTGTTAATATTCTCTCTATTGATTTGCAAAATTATATAAAACAAAGATATTCACAAAACTTTTTCTAAAAAAACGGGAAAAATAATCTAATTCTTAATTTTTTTTGTAGATTTGCGGAGATAAAATTTTGTTTAACCTAAATTCTTTACAAACATGAAGAAATTAATTTTTTTTATTGGTGTAGTTTTATTGAGCATTCCTCTATTGTTTGCTCAGAACACAAAAGAAGGAGTTAATGAAACTCAATTTATTGGTAAATATACCTTTGTCGATGTTAAAGGTAATATTTATGATATAGAGATAAAAAAGAGTCAACATCGAGATAAGGCAGATTTTTATGATGAAAAAGATGTCAGACACGACGGATTTGATTATGAAGGGATAGGAACATGTACTGTGAATGGGAAAATATATTATTTTCATTGGGTTAAATATCTTAGGTATAATTATTTAGAAATGGAGTTTTCTTTAGCAGATTTTCCTGATGTAGAAATAAATGGAAATGCATATAAATCAAGAATTCAGATTAGTAATACTATAGGATATTACATAAAAAATGACTATTTGTATTATGATGGTACGTCAATGCTTGCAGAAAGTCCAAATCTAAAATTCAAATTAACAAAGAAGCAATAATATATTAAGAATAATGCTAACAAATAGTAGTCCTCAATAATGTAGAGGACTACTTAATTTTCGTAATATTGTATATGAACGAAAGAAACGTCTTTTCTTTATCTGAGATTACAGATTCCTTAGAAATAAACATTAAAAGAAATTATCCAAACAGCTTTTGGGTGAGAGCAGAAATATCTAAATTGAATTTTTATAAGTATTCTGGTCATGCTTATCCTGAACTTGTGGAAAAGAAAGAGGGTAGGATTGTTTCCCAAATACGTTCTATTATTTGGCAAAATGATTTTCAAAGAATAAATGCAAAGTTTCTTCAAGTACTTAAAGAACCTTTGAAAGATGGAATAGGTATTGTCTGTAGAGCAAGACTTAATTTTTCTTCTGTTTATGGTCTTAGTTTGATAATAGAGGATATTGACCCATTGGTTACTTTAGGTAATTTAGAAAAAGAAAAAAATGATTGCATAGCACGTCTAAAACAAGAAAATATTTTTTCTCTTAATAAAGAAAGAGAACTAACTTTTCTACCACAACGGCTTGCTATAATTTCAGTAGGAACGTCTAAAGGATATAGTGATTTTATTCAGACAATCAAAGAAAATTCTAAGGGATTTAAAATTTTTACCTATCTTTTTCCTTCTCTTTTACAAGGAGATGGAGCGAGTATTCAGTTAAGAGAAGCATTAAGTGTAATAGAAGGAGTAAAAGATTATTTTGATTGTGTTCTTATTATAAGAGGAGGAGGAGGGGATATAGGATTATCTTGCTATAATGATTATATGCTTTGTCATAAAATAGCAACATTTCCTTTACCTATCCTAACAGGAATAGGACATTCTACCAATGAAACAGTAGCTGAAATGATTAGTTATGCTAATTTTATTACACCTACCGCTTTGGCTGATTTTATTTTAGATAGGTTTCTCGGTTTTCTTTCTGATATGGATAACATAAAAAAGCAGATAGTAAGAGCTTCAAAAACCATTTTAGATAAACAAAATATTCAATTACAGCATTCAAAACAAATGCTTACTTTTTCTGTTCAAAGAAGAATAGAAAAAGAGAGATATATCTTAGAAAATGATTTTAAACTAATAGAGATGCTAAATCCTTTAAACATTTTAAAAAGAGGATATAGCATAACAACTCTTAATGGCAAAATAATAAAATCCTTATCTCAAATAAGCAAAGGTGAGAGAATAACAACAAAAATCTTAGATGGTGAATTTGTTTCTAAGGTTGAATAGAAAAAAACAATTACAATTCTTGCTTTCTCCTCAAAAAGTTTTAGTAACTTTGCAAACTCAAAAAACAAAACCTTATATATCATGAGTATGTTTAGTATTAATATAGAGAACAATAATAAATTTGAGCCTTGGACTAAGGACTTTTGGTTAAAGATCTTGGTTATGGCAATAGCGATTTGTATTGTTTGTTGGGTGTGGGGAGCAGATTATCCTTCAGAAACAAGACCATATATCGCAGGTCCTGTATATGCTCTTGTGCTTGCCATAGTCATAAGTTTGCTTAACGGATTTATAAAGCCCGTTCTCTCTTATTTATCCTTACCAATGATTGTTTCAACCTTAGGTTTGTTTATGTTAGTAATCAATGCTGTTATTGTAATGATTGCTGCTTGGCTTATGGGAGATACTTTTGACATCAATGGTTTTGGTAATGCTTTTCTGTTTTCTATTATTGTTTCTATACTAAGTTTTGTTTTAGACATACCACGAAGAATAAAGAAAATATCGGACCATCTTAGTGCTAAGCATGATCCATATAGAGATAATAATCCTGAAAGAGAAGAAGCGACTTTTACAGAATATGAAGATGTAACAGACAAAGAAGAATAGAAACTTTTTTTCTTTTGTCTTAAACGATAAATAAACTAAAGAATGAATATTTGTAGAACAGTAGAAGAATTAACTTCAGCAATAGAATCAGTAAAACTTCAGCACAAAACAATAGGTTTAGTTCCAACAATGGGAGCTTTACACAATGGACACAAATCGCTATTCCAAAGAGCAAGAAAAGAAAATGATATTTTTGTTAGTAGTGTATTTGTAAATCCTATACAGTTTAACAATCAAGAAGATTTTGAAAAATATCCACGTGATGAACAAAAAGACCTTGCCGTATTAGAAGAATGTGGTTGTGATATTGCATTTGTCCCAAAAGCCGAAGACGTATATCAGCAAGAACCTAAGGAATTTCATTTTGGTGCATTAGAGCAAGTAATGGAAGGTAAACAACGTCCGGGTCATTTTAGTGGAGTTGCTAACATTGTCTCTCGTCTATTTCTTTGGACTAAAGCAGATAGAGCTTATTTTGGAGAGAAAGACTATCAACAAATAGCTATTATAAAAGATATGATACGACAAGAAAACATTAACATAGAGATTGTTCCTTGTCCTATCTATAGAGATGAAGATGGATTGGCAACAAGCAGTAGAAATCAAAGATTAAGCAAAGAAGCAAGACTCATTGCCCCAAAGATTCACCAAATATTAGAAAAATCTTTCTTGCAAAAAGATTTTCTTAGTCTGAATCAAATAACACGTTTTGTAGAAGATGAATTTTCTAAGATAAAAGAATTTGAATTAGAATATTTTATTATTGTTGATGACACAACTCTTCAACCTATACATACAAGACAAAATAATGAGGGAGTTGTAGGTTGTGTTGCGGTATGGCTTGATGGAGTACGACTAATAGATATTCAAAGATATTATTAATAACGAGGAATAAATATAAGAAGACCTTATTTTCCTAATAAAAATCTTCGTTTGGCAAAAACCAAACAAAGATTTTTTTCTATCTCTCTTGATTTTCTTCACGTTACTTTTGATGTTTATGCTAAAAAATAGTTGCTTTTTTACAACGAAAACCAAGTTTTGCGAGAAGAAGACCAAGTTTTGCGAGAAGAAGATCAAGTTTTGTGAGAAGAAAATCAAGTTTTGTGAGAAGAAAATCAAATTAGATAATTTATTAAAAAGGTATTTAAACACAATTTAAATGATAGTTAAAAAAGAAAGCAGTCGTATTTTTACAACTGCTTTCTTCTTTTTGTTAAGGATTAAGTTATATTATCGTGCCACTACCATAGCATATATTACTTCCTTTATCATAGATTACTCCAAACTGTCCTTGTGCTACACCTTGTAATTTGTTTGCAAAGCGAACGTGATAAGTGTCTTTGTTTTTAGAAATCCAACCTAAGGTAAAATCAGGTGTGTGGCGAATTTTTAGACTTATTTCTTTTTCTCCTTCGAAATCTCCCCAAACATCTTTAGTCAAGAAATGGAAAGCACCTAAATCCATCTCAGTTCCGTATTGTGTTATTGGGTCATAGCCTTGAGAAACATAAAGAACATTGTTTGGTATATCTTTTCTAACAACAAACCATGGTCCTCCGCTAAGTCCTAAACCTTTTCTTTGACCTATGGTGTGGAACCAAAAACCTTTGTGTTTGCCAAGAACTTTGCCAGTTTCTAACTCAACAATATCTCCTTCTTTTTCTCCTAAATAACGTTTGATAAAATCATTGTAGTTAATTTTTCCAAGAAAACAAATACCTTGAGAGTCTTTTCTAAAAGCGGAAGGCATCTTTTCTTTTTCTGCAATGGCTCTTACTTCTTGCTTAGTAAGATTTCCTACAGGGAACATTATCTTTTCTAATTGTGAATAAGATATTTGTGCTAAGAAATCAGTTTGGTCTTTCACCTTATCTTTAGCCGTGGAAAGATAAACGAGATTGTCAATGTTTGTTGTTGTGCAGTAGTGTCCTGTAGCAATCTTATCAAAGTCTTTACCCCACTTTTCATTGAAAGCACCGAACTTAATCATTTTGTTACACATTACATCAGGATTAGGAGTTAAACCTTTGCGAACGGTTTCTATAGTATAATTTACAACTCTGTCAAAATACTCTTGTTGTAAATTAACTACTTCCATTTTGCAGCCGTATTTTTTTGCAATGTATGAGGTTATTTCAATATCTTCTTCCTTTGGACATTCGCTATCGTCCATTCCTATCATAATATAGAAGATAGTGGGAGTAATTCCCATCTCCTTAAGTTGATACACCACAACAGAAGAATCAACTCCACCCGAAACTAATGCAGCTATATTCATTTTAGTAATTAGAGAAGAGTAGTAAAATACTCTTCTCTTAATCTTGTTATCTTATTTGTCCATTATTTCGTTAAGGACGTTGTTATAAACGTGTTTGTATTGTTTTATTGAACCAAAGTCTTCATCATCAATGATAATATCACCGTCTGTTACCTTTCCAATTGCAAGACAAGGAATGTTTTCTTTCTTTATTAGAGTGATGAAATCGTTATATTTGCTTTCATCTATAGTTACAACAATACGAGATTGACTTTCTCCAAATAGGAATGAATCTAAACGTACTTCACTATCAGAAATAATGTTGAATCCAAAGTTTCTGTGCATTGCACTTTCAATAAGATTCATAAACAAACCACCATCGCTAACGTCATGAGCAGACTCAACAAATCCTTTTCTTATAAGTTTCTTTACTACTTGTTGCAAAGCATATTCTTTATCCATATCAAAATAAGGAACAGGAGAAAGTTTTACTCCACAGTAGTTGTAAAGGTATTCAGAAGAGTTGATATCATCTTTTATTTCTCCAAGAAGAAATATTGTTGCACCTTTACGTTTGAAATCTAAAGAAGTTTGATATTTTTTATCAACAGTTCCTACCATACCGATAACAGGAGAAGGCATAACAGCTTCTACAACTCCATTGATAGAAGCTTGATTGTAGAAACTAACATTTCCTCCCGTTACTGGAGTAGCAAACTTTTTACATGCTTCACCCATACCTTTTACAGCATTAACGAATTGCCAATATGTTTCAGGTTTGTATGGATTTCCAAAGTTACAACAATTTGTTACAGCTAAAGGTTCTCCTCCCGCACAAACGATATTTCTTGCGGCTTCAGCAACAGCTATCTCTGTGCCTATGAAAGGATCAGAATAAACGTAACGAGAATTGCAATCACAAGTCATTGCTATACCATTTGAACAACCTTTTATGTTTGCAATACCTGCATCTGCTGGAGCATTAGTAGTCATATTTCTTGTTCCAACCATAGAATCATATTGCTCAATAACCCAACGTTTTGATGCAAGGTTAGGATTCTTTGTCATTTCTTGAGCAATTTTCTTACATTCTTGTAAAGAAGGTTCTTTAACATCGGAAATTTTGAAATCGTGTGTATGTTTGTAGTATTCAGGTTCAGTGTATTCTCTGTCATATTGAGGAGCTCCACCTCCAAGAACAAGAGTAGAAGCAGGAACTTGTGCAACTAATTCACCTTTCCAATAGAAGTAAAGCATATCTTCATCTATTACTTCTCCAATCTTAGCACAATTCAAATCCCATTTTTCAAAAATCTTTTCAACAACGTCTTCCTGTCCCTGTTTTGCAACAACAAGCATACGTTCTTGAGATTCTGAAAGAAGGATTTCCCAAGCTTCAATATTTTGTTGGCGAAGAGGTACTTTATCAAGATTGATTTTCATTCCGCTTCCGCCTTTTTCACTCATCTCACTTGTAGAACAGATAATACCTGCTGCTCCCATGTCTTGCATACCAACAATAGCACCACTACGACCAAGTTCCAAACTTGCTTCCAAAAGAAGTTTTTCTTGGAATGGATCGCCTACTTGGATAGAAGGTATGTCATCAGCAGAGTTTTCAGTAACATCAGCACTTGCGAAGGTAGCTCCGTGTATGCCGTCTTTACCTGTAGAAGAGCCAACGATGTAAACAGGGTTGCCTTTGCCTTTTGCTACTGCAGAGATAAGGTCTTCTTTCTTCATTATGCCGACACTCATAGCATTAACCAAAGGATTGTTTTCAAAACACTCATCAAAGAAAACTTCTCCTCCTAAAACAGGGACACCGAAACTGTTTCCGTAATGAGAAATGCCTGCAACTGTTCCTTTAAACAAACGTTTTGAGTGATTACTCTTCAAAGAACCAAAACGCAAAGAGTTTAGTTGTGCTATAGGTCTTGCTCCCATAGTGAAAATGTCTCTATTTATACCACCAACTCCTGTTGCCGCTCCTTGGAAAGGCTCCACTGCACAAGGGTGATTATGACTCTCTATCTTGAAAACACAAGCTCTGCCATCACCAACATCTACCATACCAGCATTTTCTTCACCTGGAGCCACCAACATTTGCTTCCCTTCTTTTGGAAGTTTCTTTATCCATTTAATACTATTCTTATATGAAGCGTGTTCTGACCACATCACAGAATAAATACTAAGTTCAGTGAAGTTAGGAGTTCTTCCACCAAGATATTCTTTTATTTTTTCAAATTCCTCATCAAGTAAGCCTAACTTGTGAGCAGTTTCTATGGTTACATTTTCACTTTGTATCATAACGAAATCTATTTTATTTAAGGTGCAAAGATACAAAAACTTTGCATATTTGCAACTTTTTTTATTTTATTGCAAGATATGGAGCAAGTTTTTGGTAAAGTTCTTCAGTCATTAGATGGACTTTCTTTATGTCTTCTATATTTTTGTAATCTCCATATTGTTGTCTAAACTTAATAATGGCTTTAGCAAGATAATAGTCTATGTATGGGTGGTAAGAAAGTTCTTTTATGTTGTCGGTATTGATATTTATGGTTTTCACTTGTTTATTTTGTAAAACAATATAGGGAGATATTTGTTCAAAAACAGTGTCATTTATACCCCAAACTTCTCTTAGTTGTTCTTTATTGACAAATCCACCGAGCCGTTTGCCATAGTTGTAGATATTTCTCGCCCTTATTTTTCCAATACCTTTGATCATCTGTAAATCTAAGGTGTCTGCTGTATTTAAGTCTATGATTATTTTTTCTTTAATGAAAGAATTATGTGTTGAATTGCTTGGAGTTTGAACATTGTTTTGAGTTTGCCATGCTTGTTTTTCAAGATATTGATTTTTATTTCGTGGATTTGTATAGTAGCGATAAGAATAATTGGAGTTAGAATACTTGTTTTTGTTCTTTGAAAAAGAGGATTGTTTTGTAGGAGATGATTTTTCATTGAGAGTTAAGACAGTTACGTTATTAGCTTTAAACAATATCAACGCTAATACAATAACTACACCTAACAAAATTCCAATAATGAAAGCTAAGCCTACTTTTTGACGTGAAGACATAAGAAAACAGAAAATTTATTGTTCTTTCACTTGATAGATAGCAGGCAGGTTTCTGTAATAACCATCTAAATCGAAACCATAACCGACAATAAATGGGTCTTCAATCTCTTTTCCTATGTATTTTATAGAGTAATCACATTTAAATTTGTGAGGTTTGAACATAAGAACAGCTATTTCTAAACTTTTAACATCTAAGGATAGAAGTTGTTTCCTAAGAGATTGCATTGTTAAACCTGTATCTACAATATCTTCAACGATGATTATGTCTTTATTTTTTAGGTTTTCGTTAAGACCAATCAACTGTTTAACAGAGCCGGACGACTTATCATTAGTATAAGAAGCAAGTTTAACAAACGTAACTTTTGACAAAACATCTATCTGTTTCAATAAATCTGATGCAAACATAAAGGCTCCATTCAAAACGACGACAAATATAGGATTTTTATCTTTGTAATCTTTGTTGATTTGTTGTGCTAATCGACTTACAATCTGAGATATTTCTTCCTTGCTTACGTAAATATCTTTGCTTATGTTCGGTTTGCTATTCATAATTTTTATTATTTTATAAAGTAAAAACGAGATAAGAAAAGAAATATTGCTTTCAATTTATATAGATATTAGGTAAGTGTATGGTTCCCAATTTTTTTAGAGAAGAAATTTGGCAAAAAAATAACCTCATCTTAATAAAGAAATAAGGCTTTTTAGTGCTAAAATGTTTATACTTTTCAAAGGTGGTTTTAAATTTAATCTTGAAAATTTTTAATCTTGAGTTTTTAATGAAAATAAGTGAATAATATTATCAAAATGAAAAAAAATAAGATTTTATTTGGTAGAATAAATAAAGTGTTGTAATTTTGCAGGCTGAAAAGATAGACTGCGGGGTGGAGCAGAGGTAGCTCATTGGGCTCATAACCCAAAGGTCGTAGGTTCGAATCCTGCCCCCGCTACAAAGATTTAAAGTGAAAAGAAGTGAGCTGCGAGTTGTCACTTCTTTTTTTTGCAAAAAGGGTTAAGGATTCTATGCAAGAAGACCAAAGAACAGAAGGTGTTGTCGTAAGAACAACAGGGGATAGTTACATTGTTAAGCAAGAAAATGGTGATTTGGTAAAATGTTTTATCAAAGGTAATTTTCGTATCAAAGGAATAAAGACGACAAACCCTGTTGCTATTGGAGATAGGGTCCATTTTCGTGTTTCAGAAGGTTCAGATTCTGCTTTAATAGATAAGATTTTTGAGCGCAAGAATTATATTATTAGACGTTCTACCAAGCTCTCTAAACAGACACAAATCATTGCATCAAACATAGACTTGGCTTTTTTGGTTATTTCTGCAAAAGATCCTAAAACAGATACTGCTTTTATAGATAGGTTTCTTGTAACGGCTCAAGCGTATAATGTTCCTTGTGAAATAGTATTTAATAAAGCGGATATTTATGACCAAGAGGCTGAGGAATATGCAGCTTCCTTGATGGAGATATATGAAGAGATAGGATACAAGTGTCTTTTGCTTTCGGCAACTAAGCAGAAGGGGATTCAAAATCTTAAAAATGAAATGAGAGGCAAGGTTTGTCTGTTTGCGGGTAATAGTGGTGTAGGAAAGAGTACTCTTGTTAATACTCTTTTTCCTGAGGCACAATTAAAGACTGCAACAATTTCTGCACAGCATCTTGCGGGTAGACATACAACAACCTTTGCTCAGATGATTTCCTTTGAGGATATAAGCATAATCGATACTCCTGGCATAAAGTCTTTTGGAATGGTGGATTTTAAGAAAGAGGAACTTGCGTTGTATTTTCCTGAGATGAAAGAAAGACTTAATGATTGTAGATATTATAATTGTACTCATACACATGAACCTTATTGTGCGATAAAACAAGCTGTAGAAAGTGGAGAAATAGCACAAGAAAGATACATTAATTATATAAAGATGTTGGAGAGTGATGAGATGCAGAAACATCAATGGGAAGTGGAATAAAAAAGCAAAGCGATGAGAGTAGTAATTCAAAGAGTGAAGCATGCAGAGGTCGTAATAGACAATAAAGAGAAGTCTTCTATAAACGAAGGTATGCTCATACTTGTAGCGGTTGAAGATACAGATACGGCAGAGGATACAGAATGGCTAACAGATAAGATAGTTAAGTTAAGGATTTTTGACGATGAAAATGGAGTGATGAACAAAAGTGTCATAGATGTAGATCAGCAGGTAATGGTTGTAAGCCAATTTACTCTATTTGCTTCAACGAAGAAAGGAAACAGACCATCATATTTAAGGAGTTCAAAGCCTGAGTTTTCAAAACCTATGTATGAAAAGTTTGTTCTTGCATTACAAAACAAACTTAACAAACCTGTAGCGACAGGAGAATTTGGTGCTGATATGAAAGTAGAGTTATGTAATGATGGTCCTGTAACTATAATAATAGATACTAAATTAAAAGAATAGTAGATGAAATATTTTATTTTTACAATTGTGTCGTGGTGTGTTATATCTTGTAATATATACGCACAGGAATCGATTCTTAAGGCAGGAAATTACACTATGGCTACAGAACTTAGCCAGTTGTATTCATGGGATAGGTATCCTACCTATTCAACATATTTAAAGTTTATGGATTCTTGTAGAAATAATTTTCCGACGATATGTCGTGTAGATACCATAGGCTATTCTGTGCAGGGACGTTTGCTATTAGCTCTTAGGATTTCTTCTTCATTAAATGAAAACAAGAAGCCTAAGTTTTTTTATTCCTCTACTATACATGGAAACGAAACGACGGGAATAATTCTTTTGATGCGTATGGCAGACAGCGTGTTAAATAATTATGCTATTTCTTCTGTGAGAGATATAGATTTGTATATATGTCCTATTGCTAATCCTGATGGTTTATATAAGGTAAGTAATAATAACATAAATGGAGCAGTGCGGTATAATGCTAACGGTGTAGATTTAAATAGAAACTTTCCTGATGCTGTGAGAGGAGAAAACAGCAGTTATGAAATAGAAACGCAAGCTTTTATGAACTATGCTTTACAAGAAAGATTTAGTATGGGAGCTAATATACACACAGGTGAAGAAGTTTTTAACTATCCTTATGATTGTTGGACAAGTGCCGAGAGAACTCATGCAGATAGAGATTGGTTTGTTTTAATGGCTGAGGATTTTATGTTTGAATTAAATGCACCTCAATCTTATTTTCGTACTTATTTTTCATCGGGTTATGTAGATGGAGGTGATTGGTACAAAGTCTATGGAGGAAGACAGGATTGGCATACTTATTTTGCACATTGTAGAGAAGTAACCTTAGAGGTATCTACTCAATATGCACCAGCTTCAAGTACTTTACCTACATATTGGAATTACTTACATAATTCCCTTTTTGTGATGACGGATTATTGTCAAAAGGGTTTTGAGGCTATAGTTAAAGATGCTACAACATTAGAACCGCTTACAGATGTTCAGGTTTATATAGAAAATCATGATAGAGATAATTCGGAGGTATATACTAATGAGGAGGGGTATTTCTTTCGTCCAATACAGAGTGGAAATTATACTGTTGTCTTTTCTAAACCAGAATATGAGAGTCAGACAATAGATATTCAGTGTTTTGATAATATGCTTTCGTTAGGGGAAATCTATTTACAGAGAACACAATCTTTATATTCTATCTATCCTTTGCCAGCAAAGGATGTGTTAAACTTAGACGTAAAAGGTAAAGGAGAGTATATTATTGCAGATATGATGGGAAGAGTAATGCAAAGAGGAACAATAGATGTAGAACATAGTAATGTAGATATATCTTCTTTAAGAAACGGAACATATGTATTTACAATAAAGATAAACAATAGACAATATAACAAACAATTATCCGTTGTAAAATAATATGAAAAGAACACTTGCTATAATATTTACACTTTGTGTTGTTGCTTGTCTATCTGCACAAGAAATAAAACCAGAGAAAAACGCTTCAGGTAAGATTATTGGTAAAGATGAAGTTGTAAGTACTCCATTTTTTGCAGGAGCTGTTGGTTGGACTTTCCCTTTCGGAGAAATGGGAAATAGATATACTTCTTTCTTTAATGTAGATGCCAACTTAGGCTGGAAGACAAAAACAAATTGGTTGTATATTTTTGATTTTTGTTTTCAGTTTGGAAATAACAACGTAAAAAACCTTGACAATATATTGTCGGGTCTTATGACGCATGACGGCAATCCTTTTATTATTAGTAATGAGGGAACAGATGCTGGTGTGGTTGCTTATAATAGGAACTTGTCTTTGTCTTTTGGTGTCGGAAGAATTATACCGTTGTGGTTCTCAAATCCTAACTCAGGTTTGATGATTACTTTGAATGGTGGTTTTATTCAACATCAGATAATATATCAATCAACTTTAGGACGAGTACCACAGTTAGAAGATGATTATGCTTATGGTTATGATAGGCAGATGAGAGGATATATGGCGAGTGTATTCTTGGGATATATTCATTTGAGTAAAAAAACTTATGCAAATTGGTATGCCGGTGTTCAAGGCTATATGGCAAGAACAAAGATGAGCAGAAAATATCAATTTGATTTGATGAGTGGAGATGATAAAAGATATACCGATTATATGCTTTCTGTAAAAGTAGGTTGGATATTTCCATTCTTTGGTAGAAAAGCCGATAAGATTTATTTTTATTAGCAATCCATGTTTATGCAAGTAATATATAACATAGCAATATATTTAATGAAGTTTTGTTGTGAGTTGTTGTCGTTGAAGAATAAGAAACTCAAACTTATGATTCAAGGACAAAGAGAAACATTTAAAAAACTTCAATCTATAACAAAAGAAGATAAAATAGCATGGTTCCATTGTGCTTCCTTAGGAGAGTTTGAACAAGCAAGAAATCTTATAGAAGTATTTAAGCAAACAAGAAAAGAATATAAAATACTTGTTTCGTTTTTTTCTCCTTCAGGTTATGAGATAAGAAAAAACTATCAACAAGCAGACTATGTTGTTTATCTACCTTTTGATACTAAGAAGAATGTAAGACGTTTTGTTGCTATGGCTCACCCTTCTGTTGTTTTCTTTGTAAAGTATGAGTTTTGGTACAATTATATTAGAGCTTTAAAAGACGTTCCTTTGTTTCAAGTATCTCTTATTCTTCGTAAGAATCATTATTTGACAAGGTGCTATGCTTATTGGTTTAGAAAACAACTTAAATATTTTAATACTTTTTTCGTGCAGGACGAAAATACACAAAAAGTTCTTGCTTCTGTAGGGTATACTAATGCTGTTGTGTGTGGAGATACTCGTTTTGATAGAGTTTTTGAAATAAGTAAAGAGCCCAAACATTTTCCTATAATAGACAAGTTTTGTGAAGAAGGAAAGATATTTATTGCAGGTTCTTCTTGGCCAGCAGATGAAAAGATAATAAATGAAGCTATTTATCAAAGAAGGAATAATTTAAAAATAATTCTTGCTCCTCATCAAATACATAAAGAACATATTAATGAAATACAAAGATTATTTCCTTCAAATGTGTTGTATTCAGGAGCTGATGTAGAAAGTTTAAAAGATAAAAAGGTCCTTATTATAGATAGTATAGGAATGTTATCTCATATATATGGGAAAGGAGATATTACTTATGTTGGTGGAGGTTTTGGTGTTGGAATTCATAATATATTAGAAGCAGCAGTATTTTATAAACCTGTAGCCTTTGGACCAAACAATAAAAAGTTTAAAGAAGCACAAGACCTTTTAAAAAGACAAGGAGCTAAAGAAATAAATGATAAGGAAGATTTAGCTTTATGGGTTGAACGTTTATTAACAGATAAAGAATACTATAATGATGTTTGTAGAATTAATGGTGAATATGTAGAGAACAATGCTGGTGCAACACAGAAAATATTACAACAGATAAAGAATTATTTATAAATGAAACATAAGTCTAATATATTATTATGTGTAGCGATAATGCTGATTTGTTTTAGTGCTTGTTCTCCCAACAAACATATTAGCAAAGACGGTTATTTACTTTCCAAAAACAAAGTCCATTTAAATAGTAAGGATTATGGTATTAGCAAAGGTGATTTAGTCAATTACATAAAGCAAGACCCTAACCACAAAGTTTTTGGAATGAAGATGGGAATGTATATTTATAGTGTTACACGTCCTATAGATGATACTGCTTGTAATTTTTTTGAGAAATACTTGTTTCGTTCTATTGGAGAGAAACCTGTGGAACTTAGTGAAAGATATACTGCTACTTCTGTAAAAAACATAAAAACATATTTAAAAACTCGAGGCTGTTTTTCTGCTGTTGTTCATGATTCTCTTTCAAGGGTTCGCCGTTGGTATGCTCCTTGGACTTATTATAAAAAAAGAAGGACAGAAAACTATATAATAGACATTTCTTACAGAGCAAAGATAGATACTTTTTATCTTAGTACAGAAGATGAAAAGATGTATTCTATCATAAAACCTTTAATAAAGAAAGACATAATCAAAAAAGGTGATTGGTATAACGAGTCAATACTCTCTCAAATACGTTCAGATGTAGCTTTAGCTATGCAAGACAAAGGCTATTATGCTTTTAATGCTTCTTATATAAGTTTTGAGATAGATACAACTGCAGGTGTAGAAAAAACGCAGATAAAGATGTATGTAAAAAATCCTGTAGATAACAATGGACAAGCAATAACGCATAAGCCTTATAAGATTTCAAAGATATATCTCTATCCCAACTATATCCCTATTACATCTTCTGATTATGTACAACCAACAGATACAATACTAACCTACCATAAGCCTCAGAAAAATTTTGCTGTTACGCCTTTATACTTTATTAACAATACGCCAAAACCAATAATAAAATACAAGACACTTCAACGTTGCATACTTGTACAAAACAATCATTTGTACTCTCCTTCAATAAGTAAGAACACTTATTCTGCTCTTTTCCAATTAAGAAACTTCAAATACGTAGATATGTATTATGAACCTATTGCACCTTTTGATGGAGATACTTTAAATCTTGCAAACTATATAAGATTGACAATGACAAAGCCAATAAGCATTGCGTCTTCTTTTGAAATAAATTATTCAGCTAACAATAACAACAATCTTAATTATGGTAACTCTTCTAACTTTGGAGCAGAGGGCAATCTTTCTTTTACCAATAGAAATTTATTTAAAGGAGCAGAGATATTTACTTCAAATATAAAGCTTGCGGCAGAGATTAACAGTAGGATTTTTTCAAAACAGCATGATGCAAAAGGCTGGGAGATATTTAACGCTTTTGAATCGGGAATAGATTTTGGTTTAGAGCTACCTCGTTTTCTTGCTCCTTTTTCTACAAAGTTTTATTCTATGCGTTATCATCCTCACACAAGCATAAAAGCTGGTTATAATCTACAACGTAGATCTTATTATAATAGGTCTATTTTCAATACTAATTTTGGTTATAGTTGGAATACCTCAGAAAAGAAATTCTTTTACTTCACACCGTTAGAAATTAACTATGTTAATATGGAGATAACAGACAAAGATTACGAAACTTTAATCAACAGCATGGACAGAAGAATTCGTTATCAGATGTCTGACCACTTTGTTATGGCGATGCGTTATAGTTATGTCTATAATGGGCAAATTGTTAGCAATAAAAAGAAAAACTTCAACTATTTTTCAGCTAACGTAGAATTAGCAGGCAATGTTTTAGATGCTTATTCTTTACTTACAGATCAAGCAAAAGACAAAGATGGTAATTATACTATTTTTAAGATTCCTTTTTCTCAATATTTTAGGACAGACTTTTCTTTCATACGTTATAATTATTTAACTAAAAGAACATCATTTGTATATAAAATCTATGGTGGAATAGGTGTTGCTTATGGTAATGCAGAGGCTCTTCCTTATGAAAAGAGTTTCTTTGGAGGAGGAGCAAATAATCTTAGAGGTTGGCAACTAAGAGAATTAGGACCTGGACATAGTTCTCCTACAGGTGATATGAAATATGATAGAGCGGGAGACCTTACTTTTGGAGTTAATATGGAATATAGATTCCCTTTTATTGGGCCAATAGAAGCAGCTGCCTTTGTTGATGCTGGTAATATTTGGACACTAAAAGAAGTATCAGGTATGGAAGGAGGCAAGATAAGTAAAGACTTTTATAAAGAAATAGCAACAGATTTTGGTTTAGGAGCAAGATTAAATATTAGCGTTATGATTATTCGTGTAGATTTTGCTCTTAAAGTTTGGGATCCGAGCCTTAGAATGAGTAAGAGATTTGTTTTAAAAGATTCAAAACTAAGAGATGTTGCTATTCAGTTTGGTATAGGTTATCCATTCTAATTTTAATTATCATTTTATGAAGATAGGAATATTGATAGCGATGGAAAAAGAGTTCTCTCTTTTAAAGCAACTTTTACAAGGAGAACAAACGCTTGAATCCACATATAAATATACAATAGGGAACATTGGTAAGCACGAAGTTATTCTACAACAATGTGGAGTTGGGAAAGTTAATGCTGCTGTAGGAACAGAAAATCTTATCAACACCTTTTCTCCAGATTTAGTTATTTCTTCCGGTGTTGCTGGAGGAGCAAGCGAAGATGTTAAGCCATTAGATATTATTGTATGCGATAATACATGTTATCATGATGTTTATTGCGGAGAGGATAACCTTTTTGGACAAATACAAGGCATGCCTCCAAAATACTATACTTCTCAGTCAATATTGTCTATCATTAAGAATCTTCACTATGATCAAACTATTCATATAGGACAAATACTTACAGGTGATTGGTTTGTGACAACAAAAGAAAAGATGCAAACTATTCGTTCTTTATTTCCTAATCCTAAGGCAGTAGATATGGAAACTTGTGCCATAGCTCAAACATGCTATCTAAGAAACACACCTTTTCTATCTTTTAGAATCATAAGCGATAATCCTCTTCTGCCTAATCATTCTCAACAATACAAAGATTTTTGGACAATGATGGCAAATCATTCTTTTGATGTTTTAAAACAATTTATAGAGTTAATTAATAATGTATAATTTCTCTTTTCTTTTTTCTCTTCTTAAAAGGAAGTATAGAGCTTATTTACCTTTTGTTCTTCTTGGTATATTCTTTGTTCTTCTGCCCAATAATAATCCTACAGGTGATGCATACGCTTATGCTTATTCAGCAATAAGTGGCGAAGATGTTTTCTATCCTCATCATCTTTTTCATTCCGCTCTCGGTTTTGTTGTTTTACGCCTTCTTGGTTTTCTTCCATTAGAACCACTGTATATATTGCAAGGTCTGAATATCTTTATGGGATTATTATCTTTATATTTTCTAAAAAAAATACTCCTCTTAAATGATGTTAATGAAAAAACTTCTTGCTATCTCCTTCTTTTCTGTGGCTCTTGCTTCTCTTTTATTCGTTTTACGATAGACTATGAAGCATATATTTTACCTACATGTCTTTCTTTGATTGTTATCTACTATATGCACAAAATATTCTCTGAGAAAAACCTACATTATGTCATCTATGTCGCTTTGCTTTGTGCTTTAGCTTGTCTGTTTCATCAATTATCTGCTATCCTTTGGATCTGTTGTCTATTGGGAATATTTTTTAGCGTGAATAAAAAACATACTGTGCTTTTCCTTATTCTTTCTTTTATTATTCCTTTCATCTATTGCATAGTGTTTTATAGTGTATCTTCTTCTCTAAACTTTAAAGAACTTATGGCTTTTGTTCTCCACGATTACTTAAACGGCACTGCACAAGCACCTAACCTAAAAACTATGCTTGTTCTTACTCCTATAAGTTTTGTCAGAACATTTATTCAAGTTCATGGATATATGTTCAATATCATAAAGTCGGAACCATTTATATCTATTCCTTTAATAGTCGTATGTATAGCCCTATTTATAAAAGGCATTTTTCAAATCAAAAAAACGAAACAAATCTCTAAGTCAATGCCTACGAGAAAACCTTTCTCCATTTTTCTTGTCAGCCTTTTGTTTGCTTATATTTTGTTTGCTTTTATTAGTAATGGCAATGCAGAGTTTATGCTTATTGTTCCTTTTCTTCTTACTATTTTATTGGCAAACTATTTTACTCATCTACGTTTTATTTTTTATTTTGCCTTTTCTTTCTTGCTGTGGAATACTTATTTTTGCTTATTACCATGGAATGAAAAGAGTTTTTCAACAGATAGACAACTTGTATCTTTTATTCATAACAATAAAGACAAAACATATATTCTCACCGATAAACCAAAAATAGAAAATATGTACCACTACTATTATGGCGAAGAAAAACTAAAACTCTACTATTCTCCTAATTTAAACATCATTAATATAAAACAACTTCTTTCACAAGACACTATAATATATACCGATATATTCTCTTGCTCTACCATTTCCCGTGCAAGCCTTAGTAAATCCTCCTCTATAAACAAAGATATATCATTATTTACCATAGATTCCTCTTCTACTATTTCTTTTTCTTCTCTCTATGGTAATACTATTTTATATAGGATTAAAGAGTAAAAAAAGCAAAGTTTACAATAATCAAAAACTATATAATATAACTGCAATAAAAATATAATCAATTAGAAATATTCTAATTACTTATATCAAGTTAGTTTGATGTAAAGTGTTTATTTGTCCTTATTTTGCTTGAAAGTACTAAAATTTTGTGTAAATTTGCACCTTAAAATTAGTAATATACCTATAAAATAAACAAACTATGTACAGAACACATACCTGCGGAGAACTTCGCAAAGAGAATATAGGACAAAATGTAGTTTTAAGCGGTTGGGTACAAAAGACAAGAGACTTAGGAAGCATGTCTTTTATAGATCTTAGAGACCGTTACGGAATAACTCAAATAGTTGTAGATGACTCAACTGCTCAAAATATTAAAGATGTTGCAAAAACACTTTCAAGAGAATATGTTATTCAAGCAAAAGGTGTTGTTAGAGAAAGAAGTAGTAAAAACTCAAAGATACCTACAGGAGATATAGAAATAGAAGTAAAAGAAATAGAAATACTTAATCCTTCTAAAACTCCTCCTTTTACTATTGAAGACAACACAGATGGTGGCGATGAACTAAGAATGAAATATCGTTACCTTGATCTTAGAAGAAATTGCGTTAAACAAAATCTTGAACTAAGACATCGTTTGGCTATGATGGTTAGAAACTATCTTAGTAAAGCCAATTTCCTTGAAATAGAAACACCATTTTTAATTCGTTCTACTCCAGAAGGAGCAAGAGATTTTGTTGTTCCTTCTCGTATGAATCCTAATCAATTCTATGCTCTTCCTCAAAGTCCTCAAACATTTAAACAGTTGCTCATGGTTTCTGGTTTTGATAGATATTTTCAAATAGTTAAATGTTTTAGAGACGAAGACCTTAGAGCAGACCGTCAACCAGAATTCACACAGATAGATTGTGAAATGTCTTTTGTAGAGCAAGAAGATGTTTTGCAGTTATTTGAAGGTTTGATAAAATATCTTTTCAAAGAAGAGAAAAACATTGATTTACCTACTTTCCAACGTATGACTTGGCAAGATGCTATGAAATATTATGGTAGTGATAAGCCAGATTTACGTTTTGGAATGCAGTTTGTAGAGTTGAATGATGTAGCAAAAGGCAAAGATTTCAAAGTTTTTGATGATGCAGAACTTATCGTAGGAATATGTGCTGAAGGTTGTGCAGAATATACTCGAAAACAACTTGATGGATTAACTGAATTTGTTAAACGTCCTCAAGTAGGTGCTAATGGATTAGTTTATATCAAATATAATAATGATGGAACATTTAAATCTTCTGTTGATAAGTTCTTTACACAAGAAGACTTGCAAGCTATAGCACAAAAATTCTCTGCTAAAAAAGGTGACCTTATGCTTATAATGGCAGGAGAGAAGATGAAGACACGTGTTCAACTTTGCTCACTTCGTTTAGAAATGGGACAAAGACTTGGTTTAAGAGACCCATTTAACTATGCTGTGCTTTGGATAACAGACTTTCCTCTTTTAGAATGGAGCGAAGAAGACCAAAGATTCTATGCTATGCATCATCCATTTACAGCTCCTAACCCAGAAGATTATCCTCAGAAACTTAAAGAGGCTCCTGGTGAAGTAAGGGCAAGTGCTTACGACCTTGTAATCAACGGAACAGAAGTAGGAGGTGGTTCAATAAGAATACATGATAGGAAGATGCAGTTAGATATGTTTGAAGCATTAGGCTTTACCGAAGAAAGTGCAAAACAACAATTTGGATTCTTGATGCAAGCTTTTGAATATGGTGCTCCACCTCACGGAGGAATAGCCTTTGGATTTGATAGGCTTTGTTCAATCTTTGCAGGAGCAGACTCAATAAGAGATTTCATTGCTTTTCCAAAGAATAATTCAGGTAGAGATTTGATGAGTGATTCTCCAAATGTTATCTCTCAACAACAACTTGACGAATTATATATTTCACTTAATAAAGTAGAGAAGTAAAATATCTCTACTTTTTTACTTGTTATATGGTTAGGGATAAATAAAAATAAAGATATGAAAAGAATAGTTTTTATTATTGCATTGATAATGTGCTTATATACTTCAGCACAAAGTTCTTTTAATATTCAATCTGTTGGAGCTAATAGCGTAACAATAAACTATTCTATAATAGAAGATGCTACACTTTATATCTATGAAAACGATACAGTCTATTATGAAGATTTTTCTTTATTCCCAAATACAGGAGGCTCAGAAGTATATAAAAATTTTCTTTGGTCATTACCTGATTCTTACTTAAAAACAAAAGGAGCAAAAGCACAACAGATAAGAAAGGGAGAAGATAGTTTAATGTTAGCAAAAAATCTTACTAGTTTTGTTACAGGGAATATTGATATTTCAAAAGCTTTTTGTGAAGAAGAAGGTATTAATTATGGTAAGTATATTTGCACAATAAAAGTTAATGCAACAAAAGTATCTGGTAAAGGGGGTTCTTTGAGTATAAAAGATAATATAGAGAATTCTATAATAACAATTAATGGTGCAGGTGGGACGGAAGAAGAAAATTATGTTTCAAATACTTCGACATTCTGGCTAAAATTTTCTACATCTAATAGAGAATATACATTAAAAGAAATAGTAGTTACTATTCCTCAAGAATATTGTAATAAACAGCCGAAAAATCTTTCTGCGGAAAATATTTCTTATACAATTGATGGTCTTTCTTCCAATACAAATTATGTACTTGCTCTTGGAGAAGATACTCTTTCCTTTACAACTTTAAAAGAAAAGACTTTAGATAGTATAACTACTATTACTAATAACTCAGCAAAAGCTTATCTAACAAATAACACATCACAAGCAAAAAAACTTAAAGTTGTAAAAAAAGGTAATACTTATACTTTTTCAGATGATTTAATTATTTCAGAAATAGTTGAATATTTAGACTCTCAAAATGCTATAGAGTTGTATAATGGCACAGGGAAAGATATTTGTTTAAAAGATTATAGATTATCTTATTATAATTATGGTGTCTATGGTGAATATTCCTTTATGCCAAGAGATACATTAAAACACAATACAGCTATAGTATTGTATAATAGTTTTAATAAATTTGACACAATTATAGGAGATGTAGGAAAATATTATTACATAAATAATATTGTTGCATATAAACCCGTAGTTCTTTTACATAATACAGATACAATAGATATTTTTGGGAATACAACGCCTGCTACACCTTCTGGTTGGATATGTGAAGATTTTAGTTCAAGGTATTATGTTTTAAAGCGTAATTCAGATATTAATTATGGAGTAAAGCATAATCCAAGTAGTGGTTTTCCTACTCTTTGTACAGAATGGACAGGTAGTAACTCAACAGATGAAAGCAATTTTAGAAACTTTGGATTACATACTTTAACAGGAACTATTTCAGAAGAAGATATAGCAAATATAAGTCTTGGAACGCCGATAAGTGAAAGCAATATAACTTTGCAAGATGGCTATTATCAGATAAATAACTTAGAAGAAAAAACTTACTATGTCGCTTATCTTGTTTCAGAAGACGAATCAATAGTTTATGGATACCAAGGTTTTATTACCAAAGGCACAACTGCACGCACTAATTCAGGAGAATGGACTGATGATAATTGGACTGCAGGAGAGCCAACATTTAATGATATTGTGCAAATAGACAGCGGTGTTCAAGTAACCGTTTCAGAAGATAATACAGCCAAATGTAATACTCTAATCCTTAAAAATGGTGCTTCTTTTAAAAACAACGGAGTAGCAGATATAAACACTTACAAAATAGAAAAATCTTTTTCTGGTTATAATTCTAAAACAGTCTCTTCTACAGGTTGGTATCTTTGGGGTATTCCTATAGAGATTAGTTCAGAGAATCAAACATATATTGCAGAAGTCTTAGATGCAAGAGAAGATAATGACGATATTGACCTTTATTTTTGGGAAGAAAATTATACAGATAATGAATCGCAAGGTATGTGGGCAAACTACAAGGCTTACGATTTTGCAGAGCCATTCTTTAAAGAGGGAAGGGGATACCTTATTTCTTATGCTAACAACACAACAAATAACTTCTTAGGAAGGATTAACGATAATTCATCTTATACTCTTTTAGACAATGCAAGCTTGAGTGGAGTTGGTGCTTATTATGGTTGGCATTTAGTTGCAAATCCTTATTCTTTCCCTATCTCTCTTTCACAATTAGAAAGAACAAACAGCACTGCACCTTCTTTCTTAAACTCTTCAGGAAACTATGAGGTGCTTACGGGAGAAAATACCTTGCAACCCTTTGAAGGATTCTTTGTTCAAGTGAATAATTTAACAAATTCTCTTGTGGTAAATAAAAATGAACCTATAGCTAAGTCAAGTTTAGAAAACATTAACTTCATCTCTTTCTCTATAAATAGCATTGACGGAGAAGATAAAACCTACTTGGCATTTGATACAAACTTCACTAATGCTTTAGAATGGCAAACAGATAATCATAAACTTTTAGGTTATGGTGCTGCACCAGAGATTTATACAACGTTTAATGATGAAGATTTTTCAGTTAATGTTGTTCCTCCTTCAATGGAAGATACTTTAAATGTTGATTTGCGTTGTATTATAAAACAAGAAGGAGAATATTCTATTAAATACAACGGAGAAATACCTATACCTTACAACAAAGCAGAACTATATGACAGACAAAGTGGAGAGATGCTTAAAGATTTTTCTTTGGACAGTGTGTATGTCTTTTCCGCAGACGAAACAATGAATGAAGATAAGTTCTTGTTAAAGTTTATCCGTAACTATCTGGGGGGGGCATATTTAGTTTCTTCTCATTTTATCAATCTTTCTCAAAACAACAATATTATTAAGGTTTATAGCGATGAAGAAATAAACCATATAACTCTTTATTCTTTAGATGGGAAGGAGATATTTATAACAAAAGACAAAGAAATAACAATAAATAAAAAAGGACTTTTCTTATTAAGAGTAAAAACTCTAACTAATGAAAAAGTATTTAAAGTGATAATAATTTAAAAAGACATAAAAACCATGGCAAACAAGGTTGTATTAATAACAGGTATCACAGGGCAAGATGGTTCTTTTCTTGCAGAGTTTCTTTTAGAAAAAGGATATGAAGTTCATGGTATTCTAAGACGTTCTTCTTCTTTTAACACAGAAAGGATAGAGCATCTTTATTTAGAAGAATGGATAAGAGATATGAAGCAAAAACGTTTAGTTAATCTTCATTGGGGAGATATGACAGACTCTTCTTCTTTGATTCGTATCATTTCCACTATAAAACCAACAGAAATATACAACCTTGCAGCACAGAGTCATGTTAAAGTTTCTTTTGATGTGCCTGAATATACGGCAGAAGCAGATGCAACAGGAGTCCTTAGATTATTAGAAGCTGTTAGAATATGTGGATTAGATAAGTCATGCAGAATATATCAAGCTTCTACTTCTGAACTTTATGGTTTAGTGCAAGAAGTACCACAAAAAGAAACAACGCCTTTTTATCCTCGTTCTCCATACGGAGTTGCTAAACTATATGGCTTTTGGATAGCAAAGAATTACAGAGAAAGTTATGGAATGTATGCTGCTAATGGAATACTTTTCAACCATGAGAGTGAGAGAAGAGGAGAAACCTTTGTAACACGTAAGATAACTATTGCAGCATCTCGTATTGCATTGGGCAAACAAGACAAACTCTATTTAGGGAACCTTAATGCTTTAAGAGATTGGGGATATGCTAAGGATTATGTTGAATGTATGTGGCTTATGCTTCAACAAGATAAACCTCAAGATTATGTTATTGCAACAGGAGAAAGCCATTCTGTAAGAGAATTTTGTACTTTGTCATTCAAGGAAGTAGGAATTGAAATAGAATGGCAAGGAGAGGGAATAGAAGAAAAAGGTATTGACAAAAAAACAGGTAAAGTTTTAATAGAAGTAGATGCTAAATTCTTCCGTCCTGCTGAGGTTGAACAACTATTAGGCGACCCTACTAAAGCAAAAACAGAATTAGGTTGGAATCCAAGAAAAACTTCTTTTGAAGAACTTGTACATATCATGGTACAAAGTGATTTTAACAAAGTTAAAAACAACGAATTATAATAAAATAATAACATAAAACAAAGACATTCTTTTACTAAGTTTAGTTATAACATTTATAAAAAAAATACAATGAAACAGTTTTTCAAATTTACATTCGCTTCTTGTTTAGGAAGTTTTTTGGCTTTGATGGCAATAGTTTTTGTTATCTTTTTAATCATTGGAGGCTTGATTTCTTCTGTTTCTCAGCCTGAAGTTGAGGTTAAAGACAATTCTGTTTTGGTTATAAATATGAGCAGACCTATCTATGACAGAGAAGTAGAGAGTGTTAAGGAATTATTCTCAATAGATGGATTTAGCATGGAGTCAAATATTGGCTTAACAGAGTTTATTAGTGTTATAAACAAAGCCAAGACAGATAAAAAGATAAAGGCGATAATGCTTGACTTCTCTCTTTTGCAAGCCAACGGAATGGCAACAGCACAAGAGATAAGAGAAGTGTTGCAGGACTTCCAAAAATCTGGTAAGAAGATATATTCTTATGGTGATTTAATGGATCAAAAGTCTTATTATATTGCATCTGTAACAGATAAGATTATGATAAATCCTGCAGGAGAAGTCTTGCTTGCAGGAATGGGAGCAGAAGTGATGTATATTAAAGACTTGATAAACAAATTTGATATTGATGTAGATTTAGTTCGTCCTAAAAGCAACGCATTTAAAAGTGCTGGAGAAATGTATATAAACAACAAGATGTCTGATTCAAACCGTGTGCAAACACGTCAGTACCTTTCATCTATTTGGAACGTCATTTCTTTGCAGATGGCTGAGAGTAGAAACATCAACATAAACACTTTCAACAATATTGTTTCCTCTTTGCAGGGATTTATGCCTAAAGATGCTTTACAAAACCATATCGTGGATTACATAGGCTTCAAGTCAGACTTCAAAGAAATGATAACCAACAACGTTATCAAAGAAAACTCTCTTTCAAAGAAAAGTAAGGTAAATTATATCTCCTATTCTAAATACAGAAAGTCTTTTGCTTCTTTACAGAAAGTAGAAAAAGAAAACATAGCTATTGTCTATGCTTATGGAACAGTTGATCAAGGTAAAGGTTCTGACCTTTCTATTGGTAGCGAAACAACTTGTAAGGCAATAGAAAAAGCAGCTAATGACAAAAGAGTGAAAGCCATTGTATTAAGAGTTAATTCTCCGGGAGGTAATGCTATCGCTTCAGAGAGTATAACTAATGAGGTGATAAAAGCAAAGAAAAAGAAACCCGTAATTATTTCTATGGGAGACTACGCTGCTTCTGCAGGTTACGAGATGTCATCTAATGCTACATATATTGTTGCTAATCCAACAACAATTACAGGTTCTATTGGAGTATTTGGTGTAATGCCTAATTTCTCTCGTGCTTTAAAGACTCATCTTGGTATCTCTTTTGATACAGTAAAGACACATCAAAACTCAAATCCTTTGAGTGTTACAACGCCAATGACTCCTGCTGCTAAGGATTTAATGCAAAGAAGTGTAGAACAGTTCTATATTAATTTCATAAATAGAGTTGCAACGGGAAGAAACCGCAGTCCTGAATACATAGCTTCTATTGCTAAGGGAAGAGTTTGGACAGGAGCAGACGCAAAGGAATTAGGTTTAGTTGATGAGTTCGGAGGATTAACTAAAGCCATACAAATTGCAGCTAAGAAGGCAGGCTTAAAGAACTACGGTATTATTTCCTATCCAAAAACTAAAGGATTATTGGAACAAATAATGGACACTGAGTCCAAAGAACTTAGTTTGAAAGCCTTTACTAAAGAACTTGGCAAACCATACTCGTTCTTCTTACAACTAAGAGATATTTCTAATATGCAAGGAGTCCAAAAACGAATGGATTATATACTTTCTTTCTAAAAAGCGATAAGATATATTTCTCAAAATATTTGTTTTTATAAAAAGAAAAAAGCTCGCTGTGTAGCGGGCTTTCTTTTTTGAGGATTATTCACAAGTTAAGGAATAAGTATTATCTCCTGGTTGGTGAAAGATACTATATTCAAAAGATAAATCGTCCCAATCTATGTCAGAACATTTTCCTTTCCAATTCTTCTTAGTAAATGTTTCTACATCGACAAGAATTTCTGGGTCTGCATATCCAATAGTGCAAACACAATCTTTACCTTTTTCTTCATCGTCATCATCGTCGCCACATGCAACAAAGCCAAAAGCAAGTGCAGAAGCCATAACAACGAACATGATTTTCTTAAAGTTTTTCTTCATTTTTTTTTGTTTTTTTAGTAAATAATTAGTTTTGTTACTATACAAAGTTACAATAAAGGGAATGACTACCAAAATATTTTTAATAAAACTTAATGAAAAAGAGATTAAAAAACTAATAATAAATAATGTATATTTGATATATTCTTTGCAAACTTGCTTTATTTCACACCAAATTTGATATTGTTTTTGCCAATCTTCATTTCATTTTTGCCAAATCAAAACTTAGTGTCAAAAAAACTATTTTTTTGACATGAAAACCAAGTTTGGCGTGAAGAAAATCAAGTTTGGCAAATTTTATTTTTGATTTGGCGGAAATAAAATCAAGTCTTAGTACATAAATACTTTATTTCCACTATATTTTTTCTTGCCAACGACCATCTTGTTTTATCATGGAGATAAGTTTTTCAAGAGCTTCGTTTTCATTTATGCTATTATGTACAAGATTTCCTTGTCTATAAAGATTTACTTTGCCACCTCCGCAACCGATATAGCCGTAATCTGCATCAGCCATCTCGCCTGGACCATTGACAATGCAACCCATGACAGCTATCTTCAATCCTACAAGATGAGAACAAGCCTTTTTAACTTTTTCTAAAGCGTCTTGTATATTGTATTTCGTTCTTCCACAAGAGGGACAAGCGATAAATTCTGCTTTAAAGACCTTTGTTCCTGTAGCTTGCAGAACTTGTTGTCTTAACTCTTCTTCTTTCCAATCCAAATCAATAATCTCTTTGTCCATCAACTCTTTAGCAGCAAAAGATATTTTTCTTATCTCTTGTTCTTGAAGAGAATATTCTTTTGTTTCCAGGTTATTGTTGCTATATATCTCTTTGAACGATGAGGAAATATCTTTTGCAACAGGTATTTCGTTCTCAGGTTTCTCAGTAAGAGAGACTCGTATTGTATCTCCTATGCCAAGACTTAGCAAAGAGCCGATTCCACATATACTCTTAACTCTTCCATCTTCGCCGTTACCTGCTTCTGTTACGCCAAGATGAATTGGGAAGTTGAGATTTTCCTCTTGCATTTTCTTAACCAAGAGTTTGTTAGCCTCATACATAACCCTAACATTACTTGCCTTCATTGAAACAACAATATCGTAATAATCCATTGTGGAGAACATTCTTAGGAACTCCATAGCACTCTCTGCCATTGCCAAAGGTGTGTTGCCATAACGGTAAAGTATTCTCTGTGATAAAGAACCGTGATTTACTCCTATACGCATAGCAGTAGAGTGTTTCTTACATATATCTACAAGAGGAAAAATATTGTCTTGTGCTTTCTTTAATATGTCTTGGTATTGTTGTTCGGTGAAATTAGGATTCCATTGTTTATCTACATAGTTTCCAGGATTGATTCTTATCTTTTCAACCAAAGATGCTGATATTTCTGCTGCCTTTGGATTAAAATGAATGTCGGCAACCAATGGCACAGAGTAGTTTTGTTGCAAAAGAGAGTTCTTTATATTGTAAAGATTGTTGGCTGTCTTTTCATCGGAAGCTGTAATCCTAACCATTTGACAACCACAATCAACTAAACTCTTAGTTTGATTAACAGTTGCTACGGTATCTAAGGTGTCTGTGTTGGTCATGCTTTGTACAACAATAGGATTATTACCACCTAAGGCTATATTTCCAATCTTAACCTCACGAGAAAGACGTCTTTTTGTTATGTTTTCAGGGTTATTGTTCATATCAACGAAGATTACATTAATAAATCGTTGCAAAAATAAGATTTTTTATTGTATAATTAAGCGTATTCACCGCAAAAGAAACTATAAAACAAAAAAATATTTCTTTTTTGTACAAAATAAAATAAAATTTGTATTTTTGCAACTTGATAATGTTCTTTCTCAGAGTAAGAAAACAAGGAAAGAGTTTAATATAGTAATAACATAAAACAAATTTAAAATTATGGCTTTCAATTTAAGAAACAGAAACTTTTTGAAAATGTTGGATTTTACTCCAAAGGAAATTCAATATATGTTAGATTTGGCTCGCGATCTTAAAAGAGCTAAATATGCAGGTACAGAAAAACCAACATTAACAGGAAAAAACATAGCACTTATATTTGAAAAAACTTCTACACGTACAAGATGTGCTTTTGAAGTTGCAGCTTATGATCAAGGTGCTCACGTAACTTATCTTGGACCTACAGGTTCTCAGATAGGAGTTAAAGAAAGTATGAAAGATACTGCAAGAGTTCTTGGTAGAATGTTTGACGGTATAGAATATAGAGGTTTTAAACAAGATACAGTAGAAGAATTAGCAGAATATGCAGGTGTTCCTGTTTGGAATGGATTAACAAACGAATCTCACCCAACACAAATTCTTGCTGACTTCCTTACTATGTCAGAACACGTTGATAAACCTTTGAACCAAGTTACTTTCGCTTATATTGGAGACTCTCGTTTTAATATGGGTAATTCTCTAATGGTTGGTGGAGTAAAGATGGGTATGGACGTTAGAATCGTTGCTCCTAAGAAACTTCAACCAGCAAAAGATTTGATAGACACTTGCAAAAAGATAGCAAAAGAAACAGGTGCTAAATTAACAGTTACTGATGATGTAAAGAAAGGCGTAAAAGGTTGTGATTTCCTTTACACTGACGTTTGGGTATCAATGGGAGAACCAGCAGAAGTTTGGAAAGAAAGAATTGATATGCTTAAACCTTATCAAGTAAATAAGGAAATGATGAAGATGACAGGCAATCCAAAATGTAAATTTATGCACTGTCTTCCTGCTTATCATAACTTGGAAACTCAAGTTGGAAGAGATGTTAATAAACAATTTAAACTTGACGGCATAGAAGTAACAGAAGATGTATTTGAATCAGAAGCATCAATAGTATTTGATGAAGCTGAGAACCGTATGCATACAATTAAAGCTGTTATGGTTGCAACTTTAGGAGACTAATCATTAGTTTCTAAATAAAAAAAGACGCTACAACAAAAGTAGCGTCTTTTTTTTGTGGACCTGCAGGGATTCGAACCCTGGTCCAAACAAGAAACACCCAAGATTTCTACATGCTTATTTTGTTTGGTTTTGTCGGAAAAGAGCAATAAACAAACAACTTCTCTCTTTTCTTAGTCTTTTAAGATTCATCAAAGTTTAAAGACGTCCCTTTAACTAAACCTTTCATCTGATGCACCCCAGAACAGAAAGAACAAAAGGTTGTATATCCTTTCTTGGAGCGTCTTGCTTCAGTACCTTGTACCGAATAAAGAGTAGTCTACTAAACCTTCGACTACGCAGCAAGAGCGTAAGTATTTTCGCCAATTAATTTTTCTGTAACCAAGTTTAAAGTTATTTGTTACCTGTAACTGCATGCTTACTTGACCATTTACCTTGCTGTCAAAACCAACCCAAGCCCAAATAATCAATACCTTATTTTCAACCTGCAAAATTATAACAATTTATTCTTCCCTCCAAACCAAACCCAAGAAATTTTTCTCCCAAAGAAAGATAAATATGTATTTATTCCAAATTAAATGGAAGAGAATAGATATGATATAGAGAAAAGAAAATTTGTTTTTTACTCTTTGTTATTAATAATAATTTTATAACTTTGCATTTTACTAACATAATATTTTTCCTTTCTGATAACAATTTGGTACAAGCGTAAATGAAATTGCTTATATAATCGTAGGAAGAGCATTAAAAAAAAGGAAAAAATAATAATTACTTAGTATATGATAGACCGTCAAATTATTAATAAAATAATTGCTACTGCCCACATTGAAGATGTGATTGGAGAGTTTGTCCCTCTCAAAAAGCGAGGTACAAGCTATGTCGGCAAATGCCCCTTTCATAAAGGGGAATTTGCATCCTTTTCAGTATCTCCAAGCAAAGGAATATACAAGTGTTTCGCATGTGGTAAAGGTGGTAATGTCATTTCTTTTCTTATGGAATATAAAGGTTTATCATATCCAGAATCTATACAGTGGCTTTCCCAAAAATACGGAATACCATTAAATAAAGAAAACGTTGGGAGAGAAATTTCAAATACAAAGAATACAGATGGCGATATTTCAAAGATTCATGCAATTGCTTTTATCGATATAGAAGTCAGCCTGCAAACTAAGCAGGTAAAAGATTTTGGAGCTGTCCGTGAAGATGGAGCTGTTTTGCATACACATTCTTTGGATGAATTCCAAAAATTTGTTTATGATTGTGAGTATATTTGTGGACATAATATTGTTGGCTTTGATTTGAAATTTATACAATTCAAAAATAAACACACTTTTATTGATACTTTATCATTTTCTCCTTTGCTTTTTCCTAACAAACCATATCATCGTCTTGTTAAAGACGATAAACTACAAGTAGATGAGTTTAACAATCCTGTTAATGATGTGAAAAAAGCGAAGGATCTTTTCTATGACGAAATTGAAGCATGGGAACATCTTAGTCAGCAAAAGCAAGAAATTTTATACCAACTTTTACATGATAAAAAAGAATTTGAAGGGCTGTTTAAATATATTGGTTATTCTCCACAATCGCGAACATTATTATTCAAAAAGATAGTATCGTCAAAGGTAGATATAACCTCATTAATATTTTCTGAATATAAAAACAAAATATGTAGTAATGCAAATATTAATAGGTTATGCAATAATTATTCCATAGAATTAGCTTATGCTTTATCCGTCATTGGAGCCGATGATATTATGAGTATTACACCAGCTTGGGTTCAACGTAATTATCCGCAAATAACCAATGTAATGAATCAATTAAGAAATACACCTTGTGGAGAATGCGAATATTGTCATCAGCAGTTGGATGCTCACTATGGGTTAAAGGAATTCTTTGGTTATGATGAGTTCCGCATTTTTGATGGCGTTCCCATGCAGCAGCAGGCAGTGGAATCAGCTATTAGAGGAGAATCCTTGCTGACTATATTTCCTACGGGTGGTGGTAAGAGCCTCACCTTTCAATTGCCTGCTTTGATGGCTGGACGAAATACGCATGGGCTAACAGTGGTTATTTCACCTTTGCAGTCGTTGATGAAGGACCAGGTGGATAACCTTGCTGCTCGTGGTATTAGTGATGCTGTTACTATCAATGGATTGTTAGATCCTATAGAACGCGCTACCACCATAGAACAGGTAGCTGATGGGACTGCTAATCTGTTATACATTGCCCCTGAGATGTTGCGCAGTAAGACCTTCGAACGATTGCTACTCAGTCGTAACGTAGTACGTTTTGTAATTGATGAGGCGCACTGCTTCTCTGCTTGGGGACACGATTTTCGTGTGGACTATCTTTATATAGGTGATTTTATTCGCCAGTTACAGGAAAAGAAAAGATTGAATCAGTCAATTGCGGTATCTTGTTTCACAGCGACAGCCAAACAAAAAGTAATCAGCGATATCTGTGACTACTTTAGAGCAAAGTTGGGTTTAGAGTTAAAAGTCTTTGCTGCTAATGCAGAGCGTAAGAATCTGCGTTATTCTGTGCTTCATGCTGATACTGCAGATGAGAAATACAACTTGTTGCGTTCATTGATACTTGGGCATAATTGTCCATCTATAGTATATGTGTCAAGAACCAGACGCTCTCGCGAATTGGCTCAGCACTTGGTAAACGATGGTATTCGAGCCTTGCCTTTCAATGGAAAAATGGAGGCTGCCGAGAAGGTGAAAAATCAGAATGCTTTTATGAGTGGCGAGACACAAGTGATTGTAGCTACTTCTGCATTCGGCATGGGTGTTGACAAGAAAGATGTAGGATTGGTAGTACACTACAACATCAGCGATTCATTGGAGAACTATGTGCAGGAAGCTGGTCGTGCTGGACGAGACCCACAGATGCAGGCTGAATGCTTTGTGCTTTATACTGACGGCGACCTTGATAAACACTTCATCCTGCTTAACCAGACCAAACTCAGCATTAGTGAGATTCAACAAGTGTGGAAAGCGATTAAAAACCTCACGGCTAAGCAAGATAAAGTAAACTGTTCGCCACTAGACATTGCTCGTCAGGCAGGTTGGGGAGATGAAATAGATAACATAGAGACTCGTGTTAAAGCTGCAATAGCTGCACTTGAAGATGCTGGATTCATACAACGAGGAAGTAACTCGCCGCACGTGTTTGCCACGGGTATTGCTGTGAAGAATATGGATGAGGCTCGTCGCAAGTTGATGATTTCTCCTCTCTTTGATGAACAGTCGCGTGAAGAAGCAGCTCGTATCATCAAATCACTTATTAGCGCACGTGCGACAGTTGAAGGTAGAGGGACTGAAGCCGAGAGTCGAGTGGATTATTTGGCAGATATTCTCGGTATGAACAAAGCAACCGTAATTAGGAATATTAACTTAATGCGTCAAGAGGGTTTGTTGGCTGATAGTCACGACATGCAAGCATGGATTACCAAAAGTACAACCGTTAAAAGCCTTGATACTATGCTTAAGTTGGAGCAATTTATGTTACAACAATTCTCTGAGGAGTCACGCCGGTTTAGCTATAAGGAACTGAATGAAGAGGCTCAGAAGGCAGGCATAAATTATTCTAATGTCAAACGCCTAAGAATGTTATTGCACTTCATGACGCTGAAAGGATATATCTACAAACAGGAACACAGTATTACAGGTTATGTCAATGTGCGACTTCAGTCATATAGAGAGGCTACAAAGAATCGATTTGAACGAAGGATGGATATTAGCAGGTTTGTTGTCAATAGCTTAAGTGTTCGAAAAAATGACAATAAAGACACTACTCTTGTCAACTTTTCTGTTGTGGAACTACTACAACAATTCATTGCCAGTCGGCAGGGAACAATGTTTACAGACAATGAAAAGCCCACAATCGCTGACATTGAGGAAGCTTTGTTGTATCTTACTAAAACTGAGCTGATGAAGATAGAGGGTGGTTTTCTTGTTCTCTATAATACCATGCAGATAGGTCGAATTGTCGATCGTCGTATACGATATGGCAAGGAACAATATCGCTTGTTGGACGAATTTTATAAACAGCGAATTCGCCAAATTCACATTGTTGGTGAATATGCAAACTTGATGGTGCGCGATTACAATGCAGCATTGCGATTTGTGAACGATTATTTTACAATGGATTTCCGCAAGTTTATCAATCAATATTTCAAAGAAGAACGTCGTGTGCAGATAGATAAGAACATCACTCCAGCCAAATACAACAAGCTCTTTGGTGAACTTTCTAATCGTCAATGTGAAATTATCAATGATAAGGAATCTAAATATATTGTAGTGGCAGCAGGTCCGGGAAGCGGAAAAACGCGTGTGTTGGTGCATAAACTTGCATCATTGCTCTTGTTGGAGGATGTAAAACACGAACAACTGCTGATGCTTACGTTTTCGAGAGCTGCAGCAACAGAGTTTAAGAAACGTCTTATTGAAATGGTGGGAAATGCTGCACATTTTGTAGATATCAAGACGTTCCATTCCTATAGCTTTGATCTTGTTGGCAAGCAAGGAAATCTGGATGAGGTGAAAGATGTAGTACGCCTTGCGGCAGAGATGGTAGAGAATGGTGAAGTAGAAGCGTCGAAGATAGCAAAGAGTGTTCTTGTCATTGATGAGGCTCAGGATATGGGTCAGGATGACTTTCGATTGGTGCAGGCTTTGATGCGACAAAATGAGGAAATGCGAGTAATCGCCGTGGGCGATGACGACCAAAATATTTATGGTTTCCGTGGTTCTGACTCACGATACATGCAATCACTCGTTGAGCAGGAGAGAGCGAAGTTGTACGAGATGACGGATAACTATCGGTCTGCAGAAACGGTTGTTGACTGTGCCAACCGCTATGTACAGCGGATTCCTGGTCGCCTAAAACATATTTCCATACAATCAGCAACGGGAGAAGCAGGTAAGGTAATGACTTTGAAATCGCTTTTGGATGCTGAAATAAAAGAGGAAGGAAGTACAGCGGTACTTACTCGAACTAATGAGGAAACAATGCAGGTGGCTTACGAGTTGGAGCAACGTGGCTTGCATGCTACGATTGCTCAATCAATGGGAGGTTTCCGTTTTGGAAATCTTGCAGAAGTACGCTATTTCCTAAAGCAACTTGGAGGAAAAGATGAGGTGACCATTTCTAAAGAAAAGTGGAATGAGGCCAAACAACGTACACTGGAAACCTATGCATCAAGTACTTGTCTAAGTGTTATGCAGCATTTCTTCTCAGACTTTGAGATAACTCATCAATTCTATTATCGCAGTGATTTGCGTGAATACATCTTTGAGTCAAATATTGAGGATTTCATTGCAGCTGATGATAAGTCTGTGTTTGTAAGTACCATTCACAAGGCTAAAGGGCGTGAGTTTAATACAGTTTATCTTATATCGCCAATTCCAGACGGGAGGGATGTCAACGATATGCGAGCTTATTATGTGGGGCTTACTCGTGCAAAGCGAAACCTTTACCTTGTTACGAATTCTCCTACAGAGTATTCTTCGATATCAATAGCATTGAATATGCGTGATGTTTGGCTTGACTTTTTCAAAGGGCGCAAGGATATTGTGCTTCGTTTAAGAAGTGGTGATAGTCTGCAGTATAAAGACGGATATTTGCTGAATGAACAGGAGACTAATGTGGTAGCTTTGTCTGCATCTGGTAAAGACAAATTGAAAGCATGGACGGATAAAGGTTATGAAGTAACCAGTGCGAAGGTAAGCTATACTTTAGCTTGGAAACCTCAAGGCTCAAATGTAGAATATGCTGTTTGTTTGGCAAATTTAGTTTTGTCTAAAATTGATAATCCCAAAGAAAGATAAATATACTATTAGTGATGTTTTATTTTGTAAAATAGTTCCGAATTAGGAATAAATGTATAATGAAAAAATCTCCTTATGGGTGTTATTTCAGACCTGATTGAATATTTATAACATACATATAAGGTTAAAAAAAAGAACTTCGTCTTACGAAATTAAAATTTTATTTTCTTACTATTAAGAGAAAGAATAGTTTCAGTCTTTGTTGTATATTTGTACTCTGATTTACGTGAATGATTTATTGAATATGGGGAATATTTCTGCATTGATATATTATTTAATGTTTATTAATATTGTTACGTTTTTCGTTTATGGTATTGATAAGGTTAAGGCTAAGAAAAAAAAGAGACGTATATCAGAATCTACATTATTGATGCTTGCTGTTGTTGGTGGCACTATAGGAGCGTTGCTTGCTATGAATGTTTGGCGTCATAAGACTATGCATAAAAAATTTAAATATGGGCTTCCGTTAATACTATTGGTGCAGATAGTACTCATTTTTCTAATTTAATGAGAATATTTGTTGCGAAGTTATTCTGAAAAAACTTTATTTTTTAGAATAATTAAGATAAATTTATCATGGTTGAACATTGGAAAATATACGTCGTAGCATAGTTGTATTGAAATAATATATAGTCACAAAAACAACCGCTATCATTGTTGTTGGATAGAAAGGATATTTCGTCGTAATAAAATTGGAGAAAAAATAGAACCATTCTCTTCTTTTTGTGTATCTTTGCCACAAAAATTTTGCAATGAAAAAAATGAAAATCAACATTAAAGAACAACTTATTGACTTTGTTCATTATTTGGGCACGTTCAAATTTTGGAAAGAACTTATCATCATGACTTTGGGTATGATGGTGACAGCTGCAGCTGTTTATTATTTTCTTGTACCAAGCAAATTGATTATCGGTACTATCTCTGGTTTAAGTATTGTATTGAGCAATATCTTTGGTGGTAGTTTGGGTACATGGATTATGGGTATCAATATTCTCTTACTGATTTTAGCCTTCCTTCTTATTGGTAACGAATTTGGCGCAAAAACAGTTTATACTGCCCTAATACTTGGTCCGCTTACAGATTTTTGGAACTGGATTTATCCATGGCAAAATATTGCTAATGCTAATCCTGTAACCGGCACACCTTCTGTTATGGGTGATCCATGGTTTGACCTTTGTTGTTTTGTGTTATTGCTTTCAGCTGCACAGGCTCTAATGTTCAGCATCAATGCTTCCACAGGTGGATTGGATATATTGGCAAAGATTGTTAACAAATACATGCACTTTGATATAGGTACTTCAGTAAGTATTGCAGGTGCCATCATTTGTTGTACTGCCTTTTTTATCAATCCTTTCCGTATGGTTATTATTGGATTGATAGGAACATGGATTAATGGACTTGTTGTAGATTACTTCACTGCTGCACTTGGCAGACGCAAACGTGTTTGCATTGTTTCAAAAGATCACGAACGGATTAGAGAGTTTATTGTAAATCATCTTCATCGTGGTTGTACCTTATATGAAGTTATAGGTGGTTATAGTGGAGAGAAAAGCATTGAACTTGAGGCATTACTTGGCAATGATGAATTTAGTGAACTATTAGCCTGGATTAAGCAAGAGAACATCAGCGCCTTTTCTACCGCTAGCAATGTGAGCGAAGTATATGGACTTTGGTCTAGTGGCAAAAAACGCAAACAATTGGAAGAAGAGCTCCATCATCGTTAATATTAATACCATGAAACGAATTTTTGCAACAATGCTGATTATGGCAGTGAGTCTATGCACTGTCGTATTTGCCAGTCCAACAATTTTACACAGCCCTAATGGACAATTAGAGTTGAGGTTTGAATTGAAGGATAGCGTTCCGTACTATAGTTTATATCGCGATGATAAAGCGGTGGTATTATCTTCTAAGATGGGCTTTACTTTGGAATGGCGTGATGATTTAGCTCATGCTTTCATACTAAAAGATACAAAATATAATACTTTTGATGAAGTTTGGGAACCTGTTTGGGGAGAGGAGGCTCATATACGGAACCATTACAATGAAATGTTAGTAACATTGGAGCAACCTATAGGTAGTGTGGAGAGTATGGATCACTCTACAGAGAGAAAGGCAACAGTTATGCAAATTCGTTTTCGTCTTTATGATGATGGATTAGGTTTCCGCTACGAGTTTCCTATGGAAAATGCTTTGGTTTATTTCTGGATAAAAGAAGAATTGACTGAGTTTGCAATGACTGACGATCATACAGCATGGTGGATTCCTGGAGACTATGACACGCAAGAATATAATTATACAGAATCGCGATTGTCAGAAATACGTAATTTATGGGAGGCTGGACATAAAGATGGTGGTTGGCCTTGGACTGCATTTTCCAATACGGGTGTACAGACTGCTTTACAGATGAAGACAGATGATGGTCTTTACATTAATATTCATGAAGCAGCAACTCTTGACTATCCAACTATGCATCTTGATTTAGACGACAAAAATATGGTATTTCATGCTTGGCTCTCACCAGATGCTACGGGCTACAAAGGACGTTTGCAAGCTCCTTGTCATACTCCTTGGCGTACTGTGATGGTCTGCGAAAAAGCTACAGATGTTTTAGCTTCTCGTCTTATTCTCAACCTTAACGATCCTTGTGTCTTAGAAGATGTCAGTTGGATTCACCCAGTGAAGTATATGGGTGTATGGTGGGAGATGATCAGTGGTAAAAGCACTTGGTCTTACACCAACGATTTCCCATCGGTAAGGTTAGGAGAAACCGATTATGAACATGCCAAACCTAATGGTACACATGGAGCGAACAACGCTAACGTGCGTCGTTATATTGACTTTGCTGCTGAGAATGGATTTGATGCTCTTCTTATAGAAGGTTGGAATATCGGTTGGGAAGATTGGTATGCTAAGCAAAAAGACTTTGTATTTGATTTCCTTACTCCTTATCCTGATTTTGATTTGCCAGCACTCAACAAATATGCACATGAAAAAGGGATTCGTCTTATTATGCATCATGAAAGTTCAGCTTCTACACTTAATTATGAACGCTGGCTGGAACAAGCATATAGTTTGATGAATCAGTATGGTTACGATGCTGTTAAAGGCGGCTATGTAGGTACTATCATTCCTTTTGGTGAAGGTCATTATAGTCAGCCTATCAACAACCATTACCACTATGCTGTTGTGGAGGCTGCTAAACATCATATTATGGTTAATTCTCATGAGGCAGTACGTCCAACAGGTTTATGTCGTACTTGGCCTAATATGATTGGCAACGAGAGTGCTATGGGTACAGAGTTCCGTGGAAGAATCAAGCCAGGACATACTACTATTTTACCATTTACACGTTTACAGGGAGGACCTATGGATTATACTCCTGGTATTTTTGAAACAGATATGGGCAAAATAGTTAGTTGGGATAAAGGCGATGTGATGCAACACACTATCTGCAACCAGTTAGGATTGTACGTTACTTTCTATTCACCATTGCAGATGGCTGCCGATTTTCCAGAGCATTATGAATCTTTCATGGATGCTTTTCAATTCATTAAAGACGTTGCAGTGGATTGGGATACTACTCTTTACTTGATGGCTGAACCAGGTGAATACATTGTTACCGCAAGAAAGCCTAAGGTATCGACATTAAATAAGGCAGCAGAGAGTTTGGCTACATTATCTGATGGTAAGAAAAATGTGATAAGCAATGCTACACGATTTGTTTATGGTTTAGATGATTCAAAAAATATAGATAATATAGAAAATCTGAAGAAATTAGTTCCTCGTGATGTGTGGTATATAGGTGGTATCACTGATGAAAACGCTCGTGAGGTAAAAGTAAAGTTAGATTTCCTTACTTCAGGAAAAACTTATGAGGCTATTATTTATAGCGATGCTAAAGACGCTTCAGGACTTCCAGGAGAGAACTACAACCCACAAGCCTATACTATCACAAAAAAGAAAGTAACGTCAAAATCTACTCTCAAACTGAAAATGGCTTCTTGTGGAGGTTTCGCAGTAAGTATCCGAGAATTATAGTTTTATGAATTTACTAAAATAGATTTTTCCATCTTTTATCACTCGTAGTGTTACAACTCCTTTGGGTATTTCTTGGACGAATGGGCTTTCTTTTCCATCGGCAGTGATAACTGTTATATCTGATGGTTTAAGTTTTTGTCCATTAAGGATAACTACGGGAATACTTGAAGATGGATTAGGAAATATATTTAAAAAATCATTTTCAACAGATAGAGTATTGACACTTGAGATATTGTCTGAAACAATATGAAGAGTCATTTTTGTTGTGTCGGTTATACAGTGTCGGGAAGCAATAAGCATAACTTGATAGAAACCTGTGTCAGTATAGTTGTGTGTTATTATGCTGTCAGAGGTATCGGTTAGGAGGTTGTTAATAATGGTCTCGTCTCCAAAATCCCATGTAATCTCATCTGCCATAGTAGTATGAGCTATGAGAGAAATTGTTAAGTTGTTAATTTCGAGAGTTTCTATTTCTGCTTGTGGTTTTTGTCTTTGCCAAAGTTCTTGTTGGTTATATACTACTTCATGGACTGCTTGGCGTATAATTTGAGCTATCTCTTGATTTAATGAGGAAGGGACAAAAGAAATATTTTCAGGGTCTTCATGAAAAAACATAACAAAGAAAGCACAAGCTCCAGCGTATGTTCCTGCTAATGATGGGTGGCTATCGTCAGATTTATATAGCTCTATATCAGGGTAATTCTCTCGTATAAAACGCCAAACACGTCCTACTGGGCAAACAGATGCATCATTAACTTCAGCCATATACATATAACGTGTATATAACATACTGTCCATTCCTTCGTAAGTTCCTAACACAGGAAAGTATTGTGCATTTTGTGCATCGCCATTTTTACGTCCCCATGTCATGTAAAACATCGGTTCAGCACAAGGATTATTAGCATATACTGAATCTACCAATTGTTGAGCGTATGGGAATACTTCAGCCTCAACCTGTGATTGAGGGAAAGAGGGATATTGACTTTGTTCTTGTAAGACGACAAAATCCCAAACACCTTGGCTGATTAGAGTCATAGACTGATTGTTGCAATGTTGACTAAAGGTGCAACCTCCAGGAGTGTTGCTTGACCACGTCATTTCGTATCCCATGCTATTAGCTATGTCGGCAGTCATCTTTGGTAAGTTATTAACCTCAGTGTAACTATTGCCGATAAACAAGACGTTAGCCTGTTGTTGTGCATAAACAGAAAGAGATAGAAATAGAGAGGTAAAAATGAATATGATTCTTTGTTGCATAGCGTTTCCTTTTTTCTGTAACGATAAAATAAACAACATTATTGTATCAGAAAAAAAGAGAAAAGGGTAGAGTTAATTAGTTATACCAATAAGTATGTTTTGGAAAAAAGATAAAAAAGAAAATAGCGGTTGAAGATTTTTTCAACCGCTATTTGTTTTATTTAGAATTTTGTTTGCAAACCAACGTGTTTAACACTTTGTTCATAAAGATTAGCTATACTTTCACAACATTCTACTCTTCTTATAGCTTCTGCAAACAAAGGAGCCACAGAAAGTACTTTTATTTTCTTGCTCTCTCTTTTCAAAGGAATAGTATCTGTTATTAATAATTCTTCTATTGCAGAATTTTCTATCTTTTCAATAGCATCACCACTAAGAACAGGGTGAGTTATCATAGCCTTAACACTTTTTGCTCCTTCTTCTTTTATAAGATTGGCAGCCTTGCAAAGAGTGTTACCTGTGTCAATAATATCATCAACTAAAACAACATCTTTACCTTTAACATCTCCTATCAATTGCATAGAAGCAACAGCGTTTGGTTTTTCTCTATGTTTATAACACATAACAAAGCCTGTTCCTAAAATCTTTGCATATTGATTAGCACGTTTTGTACCACCTGTATCAGGAGAAGCAAAAAGAAGATTATCTACATTGTTATATAAACCTCTAAGATAAGGAATAAATATACTTGAAGCAACAAGATGATCCACAGGAATATTAAAGAATCCTTGTATTTGGTCTGCGTGTAAATCTATTGTTATAATACGATTAACTCCCGCTGCTTGTAAAAGGTCTGTCATAAGTTTTGCAGCAATAGGTACTCTTGGCTTATCTTTTCTGTCTTGACGTGCAAATCCAAAATAAGGAATAACTGCTATGATGCTTTTTGCAGAAGCTCTTTTTGCTGCATCAACCATCATAAGAAGTTCCATAATATTATCTGCTGGGGCAAACGTTGATTGTATAATAAAAACGTCTTTCCCTCTAACTCCTTCTTCTAAAGATGGTTGAAACTCACCATCTGCATATTGCAAACAGATGCTTTCACTAAGAGGTTTTTCATAAACTTCGGCTATCTTCTCAGCCAAATATTTACTTGCTCTGCAAGAAAATAAAACTGTGGTGTCTTTTTGTTCCATTATTTGTACAAATATTTTACTTAGGTTAAAAACAGACTGCAAAGATACATAAATAAATTTTTATGACAATATTTTGCAGTACTTAAATTTATACAATATAATATAACATTAACTCAGAATAAGCAAGAAAAAGATTTTTAAATAAGAAAAAACTTTTTGTAGTTATATTAATAGTTAATAATTTTTGTTTTAAAAATGAGAAAAATCTTATATTTTACATTTGAAAAGAAATAGATTATAAAAAATATATCTACATCTTTAGATAGCAAAACTTATTATAACGGTAAATTCTATTATTGAATACTATAGAATTAAATTACAAAGAAAAAAAGGAAGTGCATTTGCACTTCCTTTTGATAAAATCAACGTTTATATAAAAACTAATTATGCTCCAAGCTCTAATCTTGCAAAAGCAGTTACCTTAAGGTCTTTATCTTCTTCTTTAAGATAAGTTTCAACATTTTTCTTGCTATCTGCAAAATATTCTTGTGAAAGAAGAGTGTTTTCTTTGAAGAATTTCTCTAAACGACCTTTAGCAATGTTTTGAATCATTTGTTCGTTAAGGTTAGCAAGTTTTTCTTCAGATGTTTTAGCAATGATTTCTTTTGCTTTTTGTACATCTTCTGCAGTTATCCAACCTTTAGCCATGTTGCTATCCATGTGTTCTTCACTATCAACGTGAGCTGGGTTAATACCTGCTTTTCTTAATGCTGCTTCAACTGCTTTTTGTACTTGTTCTTGTTTTGATTTCTCAACATTAACTTTCATTTCTTCATCTATTACGTTTTGAGGGAAATCTTCTTTAGTTAATGCTTGAGGACGCATAGAAACAACTTGCATTGTCATATTTTTTCCTGCAACATCAAAACCGGTTTTGTTCATTGCAACAACACTTGCCATACGGTTTCCTGGGTGAGTGTAAGCATAAACTTGGCTTCCTTCAACAGTTGCATAGTTAGAAAGAGTTATTTTTTCTCCTATCTTTGCAAGTTGATCAAGAACTAATGTTTCTACTTTTGTACCATTGATTTCCAAAGCATTTACTTCTGCTAAAGTTTTTACCTTAGCGTTGATAGCTGTATCAAGCACACTTTGAGTAAAAGCAATAAAATCTTGGTTGTTTGCAACAAAATCTGTTTCGCAGTTAAGCATAACTACAGCACCAAAAGTTTTGTCTGCGTTTGTTTTTGCAAGAACAACACCTTCGTTAGCTGCACGGTCTGCTCTTTTAGCTGCAAGTTTTTGTCCTTTTTCTCTAAGGAATTCAATAGCTTTATTAACATCGCCATCACATTCTACAAGAGCTTTCTTGCAGTCCATCATACCAACACCTGTAAGTTGGCGTAATTTGTTTACATCTTGAGCTGTTATATTTGCCATATCTTTTTCTCCTTATTTTTATTTATTGTCGTCTTCTACAGCTTTAACTTTTCTAACTCTCTTTGGCTTTGCTTCTTTTGGTTGTTCATCGTCCAAAAGTTCAGCAGCAAGTTTTTCTGATTTTTCTGAGTCAGAATCTTCTTGACGAGCTTCTTTGTCAAGTTTTCTTTCTTGCATTCCTTCTTCTATAGCAGAACACATATACTTAACAATAAGTTCTATTGATTTAGAAGCATCATCGTTTGCTGGAATTGGAAAATCTATAAGATCAGGGTTACAGTTAGTATCAACTATAGCAAAAGTAGGTATGTTTAATCTACGAGCTTCTGCAACAGCAATATGTTCTTTGTTTATATCAACGATAAACAATGCAGCAGGTAATCTGTTAAGATTAGCTATAGAGCCAAGGTTCTTTTCCAATTTACCTTTTTCTCTTGCTATTTGTAAACGCTCACGTTTAGAAATCATATTGGTATCTTTGCTATTAAGAAGTTTATCCAAAGAACCCATTTTCTTTACGGCTTTACGAATAGTGAAGAAGTTAGTAAGCATACCACCAGGCCAACGTTCTGTAACGAAAGGCATACCAGCTTCTTTAACTACTGAAGCAACAACATCTTTTGCTTGTTTCTTTGTAGCAACAAATAGTATTTGTTTTCCTGATTTTGCTATTTGTTTTAAAGCATTTGCAGCTTCTTCTGCTTTTGCTGATGTTTTGTAAAGGTCAATGATATGAATACCATTACGCTCCATGAATATGTAAGGAGCCATCTTAGGATTCCATTTTCTTTTTAAGTGTCCAAAATGAACACCTGCGTCAAGCATTTTGTCAAATTCTAACATTTCTTTGTTTTTTTTGTTTACGTTCCTAAATTTTACTTTAAATCAACCGACAAGTAGTCGCCTTTAGGATTAGCAAATCTTGTCAGTTTGGATACTAAACTATCCTAAGAAAGCAGATAAGGTTTCAACAACCTTATCCACCTTATAATAAATACTAACGTTTGCTGAATTGGAAGCGTTTTCTTGCTTTCTTTTGTCCTGGTTTCTTTCTTTCAACCATACGAGAATCTCTCTTAAGCAAGCCTTTTGCTTTAAGTGCAGGTCTGTCTTCTGCATTTGCTTCACATAAAGCTCTTGCGATACCCATTCTTAATGCTTCTGCTTGTCCAGAAAAGCCACCACCATCAAGATTAGCTTTTACATCAAACTTACCCATAGCTTCTACTGTTTCAAAAGCTTGGCAAACGATGTATTGCAAAGGAGCTGTAGTGAAATACTCTTTGTAATCTCTTCCATTAACTACTATTGAACCATTACCTGGTTTCATATATACACGTGCAACAGCAGTCTTTCTTCTTCCTATTGTGTTTATTACGCCTTCCATCTTTATCTAATTGAATTAAGTTCTACTAATTGTGGTTTTTGTGCTTCAAATTTGTGGTTTGGTCCTTCTACAACATGTAGATGAGTGTAGATTTTATCTCCTAATTTATTTTTAGGAAGCATTCCTCTTACTGCATGTTCAAGAACTCTAACAGGGAACTTAGATAACCAAAGTCTTGGAGTAGCAAATCTTTGTCCTCCTGGGTAACCAGTGTGGCGTACATATTGTTTATCTGTAAGTTTCTTTCCTGTAAATCTGATTTTCTCTGCATTTATTATAATTACATTATCTCCACAATCAACGTGAGGAGTAAAAGAAGGCTTATGTTTGCCTCTAAGAATGTTTGCCGCTCTTGTAGCTACACGACCTACAACTTGATTTTCGGCATCAATAACTATCCATTTTTTCTCTACATCTGCAGGTTTAACGGATATAGTTTTATAACTTAATGTACTCATTTCTTCTTTTTAATAATTAGTTTTAAAAAACTTAAATCACACTTCCGCTAAGTTTTATATATCCCTTTCGGCCAAAAAAAGTATATACAAAATTTAGCAAATCATTTATCAAAAGCAAGTTAAGTAAGGATTAACGGGACTTACAAAGCTTTCTTTTGAAGAGTGCAAAATTACAATAACTTATTGAACTACAAAATTTTTTTGAGAAAAAATTAAAAAAATAAAGATTTTAAGTAAAAAAACTTTGTTTTTTATAAGGTTAAATTCATTTAATAATAATAGACAAAGTTCTTTTTCATCAATTACTTGTGTTTATACTTACGATACTCATATAGAGCATATTCTTTGCAGATAAAAAGACCTGTTTCTCCGCTTATAAAACCTCCTTGTAGCACATAATTTTTAAAAAACCTCCATGCTACTTTTAGATAAATTATTGGCAAGGCAAGGTTTTTGTTTTTTTCTGCATATTCTTTGGATTTTAGTTCTGCATATTTTTTTTGTTGGCTAAGGAAAGCTTCTTTGGAAGAAAAGGTATTGTGCATCAAATCTCCTTTTAGTAATCCTATTGTGCAGTTTTCTTGCATACAGACGCTTTCATGAACATATTTCCCTTTAAATTCTCCGTAGTTTTTATTGTACAGCCTAAGCTGTTTGTCAGGATATAATCCACAAGTCTTAATCCAATGTCCCCAAAAATTATTAAGTCTTTTTACATAGTAGGCATTAAAAATAGAAGTAGAATTTTTTAGTTTCAACAGATTTGTTCTCAGATTTTCGGAAAGATATTCGTCTGCATCAATACTAAGAATGTAATCATTGTTAGCAAAAGAAGCAGCAAAGTTTTTTTGATTTGCATAACCTAAAAACTTCTGAGAAATGAACTTTACTCCATAGCTTTCACAAATCTCTTTTGTTTTATCTGTAGAAAGGCTATCAACAACAATAACTTCATCTGCAACTTCTTGCAAGCTATCTAAGCATTTAGCGATATTTTTTTGCTCATTAAGTGTGATAATTGTTGCTGTTATCTTCATAAAAAGACCTATGTTCTAAAACACTTGAGTTAATTCCTTAAAGATAGACTCTTTTATTGCAGGCAGTAAACTATTTACATTAATGACATTGACTTTATGCTTAGGAAACTTTTCGTCCATTCTACCATCTACACTATTAGCAATACCGTCTAAAGCGTTTTTGTCAAATTCAGCATAAACGACTATTGTTTTTGGTTTTTTCTCAACTGCAGAAACAAAATCTTGATGCAACCACAAGTGCTTTACTTGTTCTTCTTTAAGAGCTTCCGTTAATTTTGTAAGGAGTTTCTTTCTATTATAGCGAGCAATAAAAGAAGGTTTTCTTGCCTTTTTCTTCAAACTCTTGGCTAACTGTTTATTAGTTTTCTTGTCTATCATCAAAAATAAAATTTATTTCTAATCAAACTTAGTTTTCACCGCAAAATTACAACATTTTATTTTCTTAGTACCTTATCCGTGCTTAAAAATATTGATTTTATGCTAATTCGGTATAAGCAAAGGGAAGAAATGTAGTTGATTATAGACTCTTTATTACGGTAGAATTAATAGTTTTTGATTAGTTAAAAAAACATCAACTCTTAAGAAAAAAAGAGTTGGTTTTAATTTCTTAAAAGTTGATTTTAATTTCACAGAAGTTGATTTTAATTTCTTAAAAGTTGATGTTTTTTTTGTACCTTAAAATACTATTATTTTATGAGGTATTCAAAATTCTAAAACTCTTTTTTTGTTTATACATAATTAGCATTATTTCGCCAATAATCACGTTATTAGGATAAAATTCTTTCTTTTTATAAATTAAGACTAAGTCTTTGTTTATTGTTTTGAGAAGATATTTTCAAGAGTTTTTTGATCTATAGGATAGATTTTTGCTAAATTTTATTTGAAAAATAAAAAGTTTTTGTAACTTTGCGACCTTATAATTACGTATAACAGCAGAATAAACTATAAAGAAAATTTTAGGAAAATGGACATAAAGAAGTTTTTTGTATTTTTTGCAACTATTTCGATGGCACTAAGCCTTTTTGCTCAAAAACATAGTCTTACACAAAAAGCAGATGAAGCTTTTAATAGCAAACAATATCTTATTGCTGTGGATTTATATGACAAAGCTTACTCTAAAGTTAAGGCTAATCGTCAGGAAAAAGACCGTATTTTGTTTCAAAAAGCAGAATGTTATAGATATTTAGATGAAAAAGAAAAAGCAATAAAAACTTATCAACGTTTAGTTAAGGCTAAATATTATCAAACTCAGCCTCGTATTTATCTTTATATGGCTGACTTTCAACGTTTCCTTTCAGATTGGGACAATGCAGAATATAATTACAAAGAATATTTGAAACTTGTTCCCGATGACGCTTTAGCAAAAAGAAGATTGGAAAGCATAGCCTTAGCAAAGAAAATGATGGCAAATCCGACAAAGCACGAAATAAAAGAAGAAAAGAACTTGAATACTGAGTGGAATGATTGGAAACCGTCATGGGATAATGCTATTGAGTGTCAAGCAATCACTTTTACTTCTTCAAGGAATAACTCAGAGAGCAAAGATAGAGACGCTTGGACGGGAGAATATTTTTCAAATATCTATCAATCTTCAAAACTAAAGAATGGAACTTTTGGAGATGGTTCAGAGTTTTCTGTGTCGGGAATAAACACTGCTGCTAATGAGGGCGAGTTAATAAAGATAGATAATGGCAAAACAACACATTATTACTTCTCAAGATGTAATATTAAGAAGAATATGCAGATAAATTGTGCTATTTATTCTTCTCCTATTGAGCCAGCAAAAACAAAAGGTGGCAAAAAGACAACTGCGACTAAGGATAAGAAAGACAAAGACAAAAAAGCTTCTAAAGATGGTGAAGATACAGAGGCTTTTGTTATGTTAGACCTTGGAGATACAGCCTATAACTATTTACACCCTGCAGTAACAAGCGATGAACTTACTATTTACTTTTCTTCTAACCGTCCAGGTGGAGAAGGGGATTATGATATTTGGAAAGCAACACGAAACAATATAAATGAACCTTTTGGAAATGTTACTAATCTTGGAAAACTTATAAACACAGAAGGTAAAGAAGAGTTCCCTGTTCTTAGAGGCAACGACCGTTTATATTATTCTTCTGATGGATTGAAAGGTTTAGGAGGATATGATATCTTTGTTTCTCAATTAGAAGATGGAGAATGGTCAGAACCACAAAATATGGGTTATCCAATCAACACTCCTTTTGATGAGTTAGGTATAATCTTTAACTATAATGAAGATGAAAGTGTTGCAGCAGAAGAAAGTGGTTACTTCTCTTCTAATAGAGATGGAGGAACAGGCGGTTATGATATTTACTCATTTTATCGTGCTCCTATGTTTTTTACTTTGAGTGGTGAGGTAAGAAATGATAAGAGTATGCAAGTTGTTCCTGGTGCAAGAGTAAGACTAATTGGAGATGACAAATCACAAATAGAAACACGTACAAACAACGAAGGAAAATATGAATTCAACAAAGAGCAGGTAAAATACAATGTAAATTATAAAATACAAGTCTCTCAAATAGATTATATGAACACAGAGGGAACAGAAACGACAGTAGGCTTAACAACAAGTAAAGATTTGGTTCATAATTTCCGTTTGATGCCTATTCCAAAGGACCCTGTAGTTTTACCAGAGATTCGTTATGACTTAGCAAAATGGGATTTACAAGACCAATATCAAGATTCTCTTTCTGACCTTTTAGTTATTTTGGTTAATAATCCTACTTATGTTATAGAACTTGGTTCTCATACCGATTCAAGACCTTTTGTTACCTTAACTAATGATACTCTTTCTCAACGTAGAGCAGAAAGCGTTGTGGAGTTTCTTCAAGCTCGTGGAATAGATCCAGGAAGAATGATCGCTAAAGGATATGGAGATAGAGTGCCAAGAACTCTTATGAGAGAAACATACGCAACTTATGGTGGCAAGACTTATAAATTCCCTAAAGGGATAACCCTTACAGATGATTATATTAATTCTTTAAAAACCAAAGGAGAAAAAGAAGCTGCACATCAGTTAAATCGTAGAACAGAGTTTCGTATTTTAAGAACAGATTATGTTCCTCAAACTGTTAAAGATTCTATAACTGATGCTAATTTAAAGAGTCATATTGTTGATATTGTATCTGACAACAAACCAGATCCTATTACAGATATACCTATTATATATACAGATAATCATATTAAGATAACAATGATAGATGGCAACAAAGCACAACTTTATATCATACTTAACGGAGCTGCTGTTCCTGCTATCTATGATGAAAGATATAGAGATGCTGCTGTTTTAGATTGGGATCAAGCAACAAAATTTCTTGTTACAGGAAGAATAACCAAAGACGACTTTAAAGATAAAGAACGCGCTTTTGACGAAAAAGGACAAATACTTGACAACGCCGTTCTTACTTTCAAGAATGCTGCAATAGGTAACTATAAAGCCGATAAGTTTGAAGTTATCGTTAAAAAAGGTATGACTTATACAATGATAGTAAACAAAAACGGCTTAAAGGATTTTGGACAGTTTGTTTATAGTCCAGAAACAGGTGAAATAATTTTTGACAACTAAGAAAAACATCCTTTTAAACGCTGTTTATGAAAATTTAAACGGCGTTTTGATGTGTATATAATGGCGTTTTTGCCTACTAAAACGGCGTTTCAGTTTTTTGAAACGCCGTTTTGGTTAAAGGAGAATATAATGTTCTAAAACTAAAATCTATTTTTGTGAAATAAATTCTTGGTTTAGATATTTTTTTCTTATGTAGAAAATAAAATATTCTTGATTAGAAAGAACTTGTGATTGTTAGGAATAATCCATTAGAAGCAGGCACTTCTCTACAAACACCACCTATGCAAAGAATACCTTGACGCTGTTTTCCGTATGAAAGTTGAACACGTGTTGTATTAACTGTGCAACCCATAGAAAGATTATAATAATGTACTTTATCTCCTTGTTCTGTTCCATAGTTCCATTGGTCAGAAACAGCGAAGAAGTATTTACCTTTCAAATTGTATTCTGCACCTAATTGTAGCCAATCTCCTTTTGCAAACTCGTCATAATCTTGTTTTGTTGTTAGCCATTGAAGTTCTCCTTTTAAAGAATTATGAGAAGAAAATCTGTAGATGCCTTCTGCAACAAAGATATGTGCATAAATAAAAGGATTGCCCGCATGTCCATACGCTATTGGGTTAAACTCTTGGTAGGAATACATAAAGTTCATCTTGTAGTCCTTAGAAAACTTTTTGTTTATCTCAAGGTTAATTTCTTGAAAATATGTCTCATCTCCAAGTTTAAAGAAATTGCTTTCATATCCTAAGGTTCCTTTTTGATTTAAGGCGTAACCATTAATTGCTTTCTTTTCAATAGAAGAAACAAAAGAATAGTTAAGTTTTAAATCCACACCATTTTTTCCTCCAATGAAGGTACCTTTCTTTACTTTATACATAACATCTGCTTGAAATCCAATCTCTCCATCTAATTGTGTTGCATAAGAATACATAGACATAAGAGAGTAAGAATGTTGTTTTGTAATAGCAGGAAGATAATTTACATTAAGCATTCTTCCTTGTAGGTTTCTTTTTGATTTGAAAGACATGTTATCAATACGCTTTCCCTCCAAACGAATAGCGAATCCTTTCATACTATAATCTGCAGCAAGCAATAAAGCATTTCCTTTATGGTAAATATAATTATTCATTGCATTAGGGTCTTGCCCTTTTTGAGCATATTCTCCTTGTAGGTTAAAGTTTTTATATCCTACATTTAAACGTAAAGCTCCTGCACCAATATTTTCAGGTATATTTAGTTTGTAAGTATCTCCGTTTAATGTTACGCTTTCTGCTGTTGCTTTCTCATAAACAGAAACAAAACTACCGCCTAATGAGATTCTAAAATTAGAAGAAGCGAAAGAAGGGACAATGTCATTTAATGATACTTCAGCATCAGCTCCTCTTACTAAACCGTTTTCTGTTTGCCAAATGTCTTCCCAATAGTATCTTTGTTTGCCAACTAATCCTTTAAGAGTAATACCGGAGAAAGGTTTTGCGATGATACGCAATCCGTCCATAGCGTTGTCTAAGCCAAGGTTTCTTTCTTCGTATGAACGAAAGACTAAGCCATTGCCAAATTGTTCATAGTAGTTACCAACAGTTATTTCAAAAAAGTCTTTCTTATAAGAGGCAAATCTATAAGCTATTCCTGCTCCTTTATATTCATTATCAAAACCGAGAATAGGATTTAAGTAGGCTTCGTAACGGAAACCTGCACTAAAGTTGTCTGTACTATAAAGAATATTAGCAAAAGCATTTATTCTCATCTTATCTTCTAAACCCTCTGCACCAATAACACTGTCCTTTTTAGAAGATTGAACATCTGTTTGGAAGTTACCTGTTACTCTTCCGCCTAATATTCCTTGTGCTTTTACTCCACAAGTTAAGGAAACAGCAACAATGATTAATAGTAATGTCTTTTTCATAAAGTATTGTATGTTTATTATGCTACAAAATTACAATTTTTTATTGTTCTATCTTCTTTTTATCTAAAGATATTTGAAATGCAGACTTCAAAAATATGGAAGAAGTTATTATTTATACCATTCTTTGTACATCATATAATGTTCTGCAAAACTTTCTGCTTGTCCAGGTTTAGCCATTTTAATAAACTTTGCGGGAACACCTCCCCAAAGTTCTCCTTTTCCAATCTTGGTATTAGATAGAACTAATGCACCAGCAGCAACTATGGCTCCTTCGCCTACTTCACAACCATCTAAAAGAGTAGCTCCCATTCCAATTAAGGCTCCATCTTTTATATTACAAGCATGAACTGTTACGTTATGACCAATACTAACATTGTTACCTATATTTACAGGACCTGTTTTGTAGGTTGCATGAATACAGGAACAATCTTGTACATTTGTATTATTACCAATACGAATAGAATTTACATCTCCACGAATAACAGCAGAAAACCATACAGAACAGTTATCACCCATAACAACATCACCGATGATAACAGCATTATCACTAAGATAACAGCCTTCGCCAAACTGTGGAGTTTTATTTAATAATGTTTTAACTATAGCCATGTGTATTCAATCTTTTATAAAAGAAAAAGAGACATATTTACGTGTGTCTCCTTTTCTTTGTAAATGGATTTATTTTTTTTCAAAATCACCTTTACCTACTCCACAAACAGGACAAACCCAATCTTCTGGAATATCTTCAAATTTTGTTCCTGGAGCTATTCCATTGTCTGGATCTCCAACTGCAGGATTGTAAATGTATCCGCAAATTGTGCATTCATAAGTATCCATATCTTTATACTTTTTAAAAATTAGTAAATAAATTAATTGTCGATTGCAAATATACACATTATTTATAATATGGCAAGTATCTTAACAATTAATTTATTTAATTCCTTTCAAATATTCTTTTAGAAGTTTCTCTATATACTTACCTAATACATCAAATTCAATATTTACAATAGTACCCTCTTTAAAAGAATGAAAGTTAGTATGTTCATAAGTATAAGGGATAATAGATACTGAAAACATATCTTTTTCGCTATCAACTACAGTTAAACTAACTCCATTTACGCAGATAGAACCTTTAGGTACAGTTATATGTTCTAAGTTATTATACTTAAAAAAGTATCTCCATGAACCATTTTCATCTATTACCTTTGTGCAAGTAGCAGTAGTATCAACATGTCCTTGAACTATATGACCATCAAAACGTCCGTCCATAAGCATACTTCTTTCCACATTAACTTCAGAACCCACTTTCCATTGTCCAAGATTTGTTTTATCCATCGTTTCTTTCATTGCAGTAACTACATATTGACATTTTTCTTTGTCAAGTTTTACTACTGTTAAACAACAGCCATCATGAGCGAAACTCTGATCAATGTGTAAATCTTTAGCAATGTCGCATTCAAGCGTAAAATGGAAGTTTGTGTTTTCTTGTTCTATACTAACAACCTTTGCGGTTTTTTCTACTATTCCTGTAAACATAATCTATATTTTTTATTTTTATTCTTTGTTATTTATTAATTTGAAGTCAATCTGTCGTTTGTCTAAATTGACTTTTACCAACTGAACTCTGACATTATCTCCTAAGCGATAGATTTTTTCGTTATCTCTGCCAATAATTTGATAGTTCTCTTCGTCAAACATATAAAAATCGTCCTTTAATGAACCTATCCTTACTAATCCCTCACACTTATCTTTGTTTGTTAAAACATGCAATCCCCATTTGCTTACACCACTAATTGCTCCATCAAACTCTTCTCCAATTTTATCTAAAAGGAATTCTGCCTGTTTAAACTTAACACTTTCTCTCTCCGCTTCCGCTGCTTTCTTTTCCATTTCAGAACAGTGCTCACAGTATTCTTCATACTCATCTTGATTTACAGAAGCGCCCTTGTTTAAGTATAAGGTCAGCAAACGATGAACCATAATATCAGGATAGCGTCTTATAGGAGAGGTAAAGTGAGTATAGTATCTAAATGCTAAGCCATAATGACCTATATTATTACAAGAATATATTGCTTTGCTCATAGTTCTAAGAGCAATAGAAGCAAACATAGTTTCAAAAGAAGAGCCTTTTACTTCATTTAATACACTATTATAAGATTGTGCTAATGTATTACGGTTATTGTTGTTTATTATGTAGCCTAACTTAGAGGCGAATTTTTTAAACATATCAACTTTGTCGCTGTTAGGTTCGTCATGAACACGATAAACAAAAGTCTTTTTCTCATCTCTGTTCTTAACCCTGCCTATTTCTTCAGCTACAGTTCGGTTTGCTAACAACATCCATTCTTCTACAAGCCAATTAGCTTCCTTGCTGACTTTTATGTGCATACCTATTGGTTTGTTATCCTTGTCTAAATCGAATATATATTCAGGAGTTTCAAAGTTCATAGCTCCCTTTCTTATTCTTTCTGTACGAAAATGTTGTGCAATGTTCCAAAGAGGAAGAATATACTCAGCTTTTTCTCCTTCTTTGTCTTCTATTATTTTTTGAACTTGTTCGTATTTAAAACGTTTGTCTGAATGTATTACTGTTCTACCTATCCAATGATTGACAACTTCATTTTCTTTGTTGATCTCAAAGATTACGCTATAGCATAAAGAGTCTTCGTTTTCTCTTAAAGAGCATAACTCATTGCATAATCTTTCCGGTAACATTGGAACTGTTCTATCTACAAGATAAACAGATGTTGCTCGCTTGTAAGCTTCTTTATCCAACTCTGAGCCTGGTTTTACAAAGTAAGAAACGTCAGCAATATGAACACCAACTTCATAATTGCCGTTTTTCATCTTTCTAATAGACAAAGCATCATCAAAATCTTTAGCATCAGCAGGGTCTATAGTAAAAGTAACAACTTGTCTAAAGTCTTTTCTTTTGCTAAGCTCTGTTTTTATATCAAAGTTTATCTTGTTTGCTTGTTTGATAACTTCTTTAGGGAACTCAACAGTGAAGTCATTGTTTGCAAGAATACTTTGCATCTCTACTTCATTCTCTCCTTTTTTACCTAATACTTTAACTATCTCTCCACAATGTTCATGATAGCGTTCAGAGACGTTTAAAAGTTTTACAACAGCTTTATCTCCATCAGCAAAAGCAATCTTTGGATTAGAAATATAAAACTTTGCTATATTGTCATCATCGGGATAAAAATAGGCAAAGTGTTTATGTTTCTCCAAAACTCCAGCAAATTGTTCTCTTGTTCGTTTTATTATCTCTATAACCTGTCCTTTCTTTTCTTTACTCTTGCGTCTTGGTAAAACATACACCTTTACTTTATCGCCGTCTAAAGCGTTTAAGGCATTACCCTTCTTTATTCTTATGAGTTCATTGGAGTTCTCTACAGCAACGTAAATAGGTCGTGATGGTTTTATCTCTATTGTACCTACAAAATATAAAGTATAATTATCTTTTTTCGTTCTTCTCATCTGTCAGTGTCTCTTTCTAAGACTATAACGTAAAATACTAATATTTGTTATTTTGCAATGTTAAAATAAAAACGAAGCTTTTTACTCTTAAAAACTTCGTCTTTACAAAGAGTTTTAAGTTCTTTTAGAAAGAGAAAGGTATTGAAATACCAAATCTTTCTTTGAACTGTATTTTTGTAGAGAAGTCTTTGTCTATTGCTGCTTGCACGTTAAAGAAAGCACTCAAATATTTAAATATCTTTACATTCACAAAAATTTCTCCATTTATGTCTGTGTCTAAAAGAGGCTTCTCATAATCATAGAACATATCCAATTTACACAAAAGGTTTATGTTTGTTGCAATATCTCTTTTGTAGAACAACTTAATATAAGAACCCAAAGAGAATTTCCAAGCGTCATCTATCTCGTCTGTGTATCCAAAGGCAGAGCCTCTTAGTCTTTTATCTAAAACGTATGTCGTCTTACCCGTAAGAAAAGAGAACAAAGCGGAGAAATGTTTAACCTTATATTCCAAACCAATAGATGAGGTAAGAACAGCAGGAGCTAAACCAGCAGAAATAAATATCGTATCGTTCTTAAAACCGTTATCAAACTGAGACTTTATGTTCATCAAAGCAGAATAGTTCCAATTACCAACAGCTTTATAACCATATATGGAGTTCCATTCAAATTTATCATCACTCTTAATCCAATGATTTGTTTTGTCCCATATACCTTCCCCGCTAACATCTTGACGTGTACGTCCGTAAGACATCTCTAAGGTGTTATCCAACTTATGTTTTCCATTGATATAGTTGTAATATCCTTTCAAAAAAGAACCAAAGGAGAAATTAGAGTAACCTCCAGCAGACCAATTGTTTATTTGATTTTGTTCCAGAGTAAATATCAGGTCTGTTTTCTCTGACCAATGTTTTGGCTTGGCAGGAATAGAGTCCTTAACCTCTTTTGTCTGTGCAGATATTGTAAGGCAAGCAGTTATAAAAATAACTAAAAGTAAAATATGTTTCTTCATAGATATTGTTGTTTTTTATTATTTCTCATTTCCGCAATTTCTAATTTCTAATTCTCCGAAGCAAGTATCCTTCAAAAGCCAAACATATAAGCAAGAGAACTAAGATAATAAACGTAAAGTCAAATCTTTTATTACTCTGAGCAAAATAAGTGCTTATCATTTTTTTATTATTGAAAACTTGAACGTTTTTCAATCCTATTTTTTTCAATTCTTTGTTTATAGAAGAGGCGTTGTGAAACATCAACTCAGACTCTTCACGTGGATAGTTGATAGCAATGGCTCCAATCTTTTTGCCCCCCTTGCCTTTGTCCTCAATATTGAATATACCTGCTTGTGTTATCTGTGAGAAAAGTTTAAATCCTAAACGATTATTTTGCCTAATCATCTGCGGAACAACAGAAAAGGTTTTATTATCGTTGCTTATTGTTATTGTTTCAGAAGTGATGTTGTCAGCAAATAAAGATATATCCATAAAAGAGTTGTCATTCATAAAAAGAAACGGCTTTAATAGTTTCTCAGAATAAAGAACCATATTCCAAAGCGTAGCAACGAAGATACTCTGCGAGGTAAAGTCGGAAAACTCCTCAACGAAAGGCACAGCAAACATAAACGTCTTGCTTGTCTTGGTAGCACTTTCAATCAGGAAGTCGTCACCATTCGTTAGCGTCATTATCTCTTGTCTTGCCACTCCCGCCTGCTTTGATATTTTGTAATATTTTTTCACCTCAGGCAATGGCATATTCTCTGTTACGGAAGAAAACACCGCCTTATATAAAGGATTCTTATCATCTAAAGACTTTACCTTTATCTTTCTCTCCATCAAAGACTGATACAACGGCAAATGCATTATCTTTAATGCTTTAGGGTATGGAGCAACAGCATTAACAGGAGGAATGATAATCAAAGAACCGCCTTTTTCTCTGAAAGTATTTAACTCATTAGCCAAACCCGATGATATCTCACTTAATGAAGATAAGATAATAACATTATATTTTGAAAAGACAGAGAAATCTATCTGTTGTTCCGACATATTATCCAACTGAACCTCATCGCTATTCAAAAACAATCGGTTAATATATCTGTTCTCTTGATTGTTTAGACATAAAACTTTTATCTTATCGTTGATATTCATCGCAAAATAAAAGTCATCATCGTAAGTGATAGGACTATCTAATATTTGGACTCTGCCTTTTAATATCCCTGAGTTTTTTATCACAAACGACATATCAACATTTGTAGAAGAATGCTTTGAAAGGCTGACATTTAACATACTCTGTTGTACATCGTCAATAAAGAGTTTTACTGGAACATTGTCAATATTTTCATCGGAGGCGTTCTTTATCCTTACCCTTAGGCTGACTTTCTGTCCTTTTTGGTATATATTTCTATCAAAAGACAAGGAATCAACATAAACATTGTTGATGTTTGCCACCTGCAACGGCAGAAAAACATCTTGTATTGTGGAATCTGGTTTAATATTATTTAAGTCCGTTTGCGAGACTTGAAAATCGGAAATGAGAAAAACTCTTTTATTAGTCTCATTCCTTAAACTCAAAAGATGATGAGCAGTATTGATAAGCGAAGAATAAGGATAAGAAGATGGAGACACTTCCACTTGTTTAACAAACTCCATAAATGTTTTTTTATTAACAAAATGCTTGTGTTTGCCTAACAAGTCCATCGTCAATAAACAAAAGACATCATTATCAGAATATTCTTTTAATATCTCTTCTGTCTTACTTTTGGCAGAAAGAAGAGCAGAACCCTTTTTGGAAAGGTTTTGCATAGAGAAACTGTTGTCTAATATTATCACCACAGCATTACTATCTTCTCCTTTTAGTTGTAAATCATTGTTCTTTATATAAGGTTGAGAAAATAAAAAAGAAAGAAATACTATAGCTAAGCAACGAGTAAGAAGTAAAAGTCTTTGAAGTATTTTGTTGTGTTTTTTGTTTTCAATAGCAATTTTTTTTAAAGCACTTACATTAGTGAATAACACTTGTTTAAATCTGTGAAAATTAAACAAATGAACTACTATTGGAATTACAATAGCTAAGCTTAACAACAAAAAATATGGATATAAAAAACTCATATCTTACTCTCTAAGATTAGATTTTTAAGTTACTAACCTCAAAATAGAAAGTTTATTTAACAATGTTTAGTTCATTGATTAGATGTTTTGCATCAAGGAACTTGTCTATGATAAACAGACAATACCTTATATCTAAAGAGATGTTTCTGCACAAATCTTTATCATAAAGGATATCACTCATAGTTCCTTCCCAATTTCTATCAAAATTAATTCCGATAAGATAACCGTCTTTATCCATAACCGGAGAACCAGAGTTTCCTCCTGTGGTATGATTACTTGCTATGAAAGCAACAGGCATTTCACCTAAAGAATTAGCATATTGACCATAGTCTTTATTTTTGTATAATGTTTTGAGTTTATTTTCTACTACATAATCATAGATTTCAGGATTTTCTTTCTCCATAATACCTTCAAGAGTAGTATAATGTTTATAGGTTACTCCATCTCTTGGTTTGAAAGAAGAGATATTACCATAAGCAACTCTCAACGTTAGGTTAGCATCTGGATAGAACATTTTGTTTTTCTCCTTTTTCATCATTTGAGCAACGTATATTCTATAAAGACTGTCTATTTTGTTGTTATTCTCTTCGATATAATAAACATCACTATTAAAATATTCTCCCCATATTGGAGAAAGAAGTTCAATAGAAGCATCTTTAAGAAGTTTCTTACTATCTTTCTTCTTGTAGTTTGTAAGTATCTGTTCTATTTTCTTAGGATTGGTTAAAAGAGTATTTGCGAACACTTCACTGAAGTACTTCACTGCATTACCTTTATAGTTTTTGTTTATTCTTTCTCTTAGGAAGGTGTAGTTGTTTTTTGCAAAGTCATTGTAGAAGATAAGCATAGTTTTAACAAATATTGTGCTATCCACTACTCTTTGAGAAGCAAAATCATTGTCGTAGTAAGTCTTTAAACTATTTAATAGATTTTTTGCAAGGACGCTTACTTGCTCTTCTGAAGTCTCTGAGTTAGAACTATTAATAAGATTAAGTATTTGTCGTGCCTGCTTCATCATTTGAGAAGAAAGAACAGCTTCGCCAAGATATATTTCTCTTAATTTATAATTATGATTGTTGGAATATAATTGTTTAAACTTTGGTATTATGTCAGCATAGTTTCTTTCAAAATCTTTTTTCTTTTCTATTGCGTTAAGGAATTTTAAACCTTTTACTTCTCCTTGCCATTTTTTCCAGCCGTTAGCTAAACTTGCTACATTTGAAGCATATCTTAAACGTTTTGCAGGACTTTCGTTCATGGCTTGATTATAAACATTAAGAACTTCGGTGCGAAGTTTTATACGAATAGGGTCTTCATAGTTTTGAACCTCATCAACAGCAAAAGAAGTAAGAAATTGTTTTGTCGTTCCAGGGTAACCAAAAACAAAAGTAAAATCACCTTCATTCTTTTCTTTTAAAGAGATAGTCATAAACTTCTTAGGAGTATAAGGAATGTTGTCTTTACTGAAATCAGCAGGTTTATTATCCTTATCAGCATAAACTCTAAATACAGAGAAATCTCCTGTATGTCTTGGCCACATCCAGTTATCTGTATCTCCTCCAAATTTTCCTATATTGCTTGGTGGAGCAGCAACAAGACGAACATCTTTAAAAACTTCATTAACATACATTATATATTGGTTGCCATAATATATTGGTTTAACAATGGCAGTATAGTGAGTGTTCTTTGTTTCTTTTTTTATAATGTTATCTATATTGCTTTGGATAAGGGTTTGTCTTTGAACCTCAGTTAATGAATTATCAACACCTTCAAGCACTTGCTCAGTAACATCTTTCATATATTTTAGAAGGGTTATCGTTAAGCCAGGACAAGGTAATTCTTCTGCTTTGCTTTGTGCTACAAAACCATTGGTAAGATAATCATGTTCTACTGTGGAATGCTTTACTATGTATGAGTATCCGCAATGGTGGTTGGTGAAAATTAAACCTTCGTTGGAAACAAACTCACCTGTACAACCACTACCAAAAAGCATAACAGCATCTTTCAATGAGGCATTATTGACATCATAAATATCTTTTGCAGATATTTTCATTCCTTTTGCTTGCATGTCGCTCTCGTTCATAGAAAGCAACATTGGTAACCACATTCCTCCATCAGCTTTTGCTATATTGCTAACAAAAGAGGAAATAATCAAAGCTAAAACGACAAATATTTTTCTCATAGTTTTATAATTTTTTAAAATGCAAAGATATAAAAAATATTTTAACTGATAGGGGAAAGATGTCAGATAGAAGATGCTACCTTAATATTTTTCTTTTCAAAAGCCTATAAAAAAAGAGTTGATTTTAAGAAAAAAAGATCAACTCTTTTGTATATAAAGATCAACTCTTTTTTTCTTAAAATCAACTCTTTTTTTATCAATCTCTAACTAATTGATGATTAGAGAATAAATGGTCTAAAAAACTATAGTCTAAAAAAATTATTATTTGCAGATGCAGAATTAAAAATTTTTATTACTAACAAAAGAAATAATGAGAGAAGTCTAATATTTATTATGATTAACTAAAACACGAAAATATAATTCTAAGCAAGTAGCGAGGAAAACAAAAGCGAAGAAAACAACAGTTTTCTCCGCTAAATTAGTTATATTCTCTAAAAGATTATTAACCTAAACGTTTAAGTTGAACAGTGAAGTGACGCATTAAAGGAGCTTCCCATTCAATAGCTACACCACGAGTAATTTCATTTCTGCGGTCATAAACATTTTTCAAAGCAGCAGCAATAACGTCCATGTGGTTATCTGTATAAACTCTACGAGCAATACATAAACGTAATAAATCTAATCCTCCAAAACGATTTTCTCTTGTAACAGGATCACGGTCAGCAAGAATATATCCTATCTCACAACCACGTATTCCTGCTTCAAGATATAGTTCGCAAGTTAAAGTTTGAGCAGGGAACTCTTCTTTAGGAACATTGCAAAGAACTTTATCTGCATCAATGAACAAAGCGTGTCCTCCAACAGGTCTTTGATAAGGGATTCCATATTCATCTAATTTCTTTGCTAAGTATTGAACTTGGTGAATACGTGTTTCAAGCATATCAAATTCAGTATTTTCATCAAGACCTACAGCAAGAGCATTAAGATCTCTTCCGTTCAAACCTCCGTAAGTAAGGAAGCCTTCAAAAGGAATACAGAATTGTTTTGCTCCTTCATACCATTCTTCTTTATTAGTAGCAATGAAACCACCCATATTAACAAGACCATCTTTCTTTGCAGACATAGTCATTGCATCTACATATGAGTACATTTCTTTTGCGATTTCTTTTATTGTTTTGTTTGCATAGCCTTCTTCTCTTGTCTTGATAAAGTAAGCGTTTTCAGCAAAACGTGCAGAGTCCATTACAACAGGGACACCATATTTATGACAAAGTTCGCAAGTTTCTTTTATGTTCTTCATGCTTACAGGTTGTCCTCCTACTGTGTTGTTAGTAACTGTAAGAACCATGAAAGGAATATTACCTTTGTTTTCAACAAGAACTTTTTCTAATTTTTCTAAAGAGACATTACCTTTGAAAGGTATTTCAAGTTGAGTGTCTTTTGCTTCGTCTACAGTAACGTCAATAGCTTTTGCTTTACGAAATTCTATATGTCCTTTTGTTGTGTCAAAGTGTGCATTACCAGGAACAACGTTTCCTTCTTTTACTAAGTAAGAGAACAGAACATTTTCTGCTGCACGTCCTTGGTGAGTAGGAATAACATATTTAAAACCAAATATACGTTGAACAACTTCTTCAAATTTAAAGAAAGAAGTAGCACCAGCATAACTCTCATCACCTAACATCAAAGCAGACCATTGACGATCAGACATTGCTCCTGTACCAGAGTCAGTCAAGCAGTCAATATAAACTTGTTCTGCCTTTAACATAAATACATTGTAATGAGCTTCTTTAAGCCATTTTTCTCTTTGTTCGCGTGTTGATTTTTTTAAAGGTTCAACCATTTTAATTTTCCACGCTTCTGCAAAAGGTATCTCCATAATAAATAAAAATTTTTTAATGATTATAAATTGAATGAATAAATTATTTTCTGTTTTATAACAGATAAAGAAAAAAGGGAAAAGAGGTTAGAAAAGAAAACTATCTCGTTTTTTTATATTTAAAAAACGATTAGCATTGACTGAGATATGTCTAAGAATAATCACGATAACAAAACCTCTTTTTTGAACTTTTGCAAAATTACATAAAGGATTAATAATTGCCAAACTTTTTAGAGAAAAAATAAAAAAAATATTATTTTTGCTTTTTGTTTTGTAACTTTTTTCATCTTTCGTTTGTTATACAATAAACAGAAGCGAAAAAGACTATCAATAAACTCTATGACAGAAAAAGAATATAATGTTTGTGTGGAAAAATATTCCAACAGGGTGTTTGCCTATCTTGTGAAAAATATGCAAGATAGTGATTCTGCCAAAGATGTTTTGCAAGATAGTTTTGTAAGCCTATGGAATAACAGACAGAAGGTGGAGAAAGATAAATCTAAAGCCTTTCTTTTTACGGTGGCTCACAATTTTATGATAAACACTTTTAACTATAACAAGCTGAGGCAACAGGCTATAATAAATGAGAAATTAGTAATTAGTAATGAGAAATTGGAAGAGCTGACAGAAAACAAAGATTTTGAGAACAAAGACTTTATTAACTATTTAACTAACTTGCTTACTCCTACAATGAGAGAGTGTCTGCTGTTGAGAGATTTAGAGGGATTTGCTTATAAGGAGATTGCTCAGATGATGAATATAACAGAAGAAAACGTAAAGATAAATATTTTTCGTGCAAGAGTGAAAATGAAACAATATATAATAAAAATGGAGAAAGGAGATTAGGTAATGAACAAGATTAATAAAGAAAACATAGAGGCTTATCTTTTGGATTTGGCAGAAGGAACGATAAACGAAGAAGACAAGAAAGAGGTTCTTGCTTTCTTGGAACAAAATACTGAATACAAAGAAATGTTTGCTTTGTATGATGATCAACTTGTCTTGCAAGAAGATTCTTCAATAGCTTTTGAAGATAAACAACTTTTGAAACACAGAGTTATCTTTCCTTATTGGAAAAGAGTTATCTATGTTGCAAGTTCTGTTGCAGCCATTGTGTTGTTGTTTTACTTGCTTAAACCAGGCACAGACGTAATAACCGATACAACAAACAGTGCTAATCCTATTGCAAATACAATCAAACCAACCAACAAAGTTGAAAAGATAAGCGATACTTCTACCTATACTGCTTCTTCTTATAATAAACCTACTAATAAAAACAATAATAGCAAATCTTCTCTTGAAACTACCGTAGCACAAACAGAAGAACAACCTACTTATTATGCAAACGATATTACAGAGGACACCAATCCAGCAACTTACAATGATTCTCAATCACAAGATTTAATTGTTCAAAATACTACATACGTTTCTAATCATGCTAAGAATGACACTGTCTATGTGATATATGTAGGGGGAAAACAAAATCGTACTAACAAATTAGCTCATTTTGTAGAAAAGCATACTAATATAGATATTCTTCCTGCTGTTTCATTTATCAAACAAACGGCAGGCAAGGTAAAAGAAACAAAAGACAAGTATTTGAAGATTTAATAACATTAAAAAAAGTATAGTAAGATGAGAAAACAGATTGTAAATTTTTTAGGTTTATGTCTATTCGCCTATATAGGCTTAGGACAAGTGAAAGCACAAGGCTATTCTTTTCATAGTGATGTAGGAATAATAGGAGATACAATAAAGATTGTGCATAATGGAGATACAACCGTCATAGTTAATCCTAATATGAAAAGTTATAAGAAAGATACTATGATAATAGTAGGAGATGATACCACTTTTATAAGAAAGATGATATTTGACACAGTTATCATGGATAATCTTGGAGAAGATTGGAAGATAACAGGTGATTGGAACTCTGATTCATGGGGTAATGATATGGGAGAATTATTTGGTAAGATAGGAGAGATGTTTGATGATATGAGCGATAGTTGGAGAGATTGGGATAGAATAGAAAATTACTCCAATGATGGAACAAAAGAAGAATATACAGTAAAATGCAAAAAAGATAATAATAAGTGGTGGAGTCATGATATTTCTCTACAACTTAGTTACGGTCCTTTATCTTGGAGTAGAATGAATAGTAGTGATGATTTGTTCGCTTCTCCTTCTGGTGATTATGCTTTAAAGTTTTGGGGCGGTCAAAGGTGGATGATAGGATTTTATACTACTTTCTTCCCTAAAAGTTGGGTAAGCATTCATACAGGAGTATTGTATCAAAGCGATGTCTTTAAGTTTAAAAACAATGTTGATTGGGACGGTAATGGAACAAAAGCAATAACTTCAACAACAACATCTAATGAGTCGAAAATTGTTGCAAGATATGTAGATATACCTTTGATATTGGGATTTAATGTAGGTAAAGCATGGCAGAGTAGTTTTGCAGTAGAGATGGGTGTTATTGGAGGATTGAATTTTAGAACATCGCATACAGGATTTAAAACAAATTATGACAACAATGGCAAACATATAGAAGAAAGTTGGGGAACAGAATACAATAATTTCAATAAATTAAAACTTGACGCACATTTTGGAGTGAAGTGGAATGATATTCAGATATATTGTGAGCAAGCATTAACACCATTATTCAAAGATAACACAGAGATAAAGGTTTATCCGTTCTCATTCGGTATTATGATAGGTTTATAAAAAGAAAAAGTTTCATTGTTTTTTTATAGCATCTCATATTTTTAAGCGATAACAGTTAAAAGAGTTATCGCTTTTTTTAGTCTTTATTTCTACAGAAATTTTTTAGTTCATAAAAAAATATTAACTTTGCAATCTGAAAATAACAAAAAAGAAATAGTACTATGCAATTTAACGTATCAATAGACATTATGCCTTTAAAGGCTTTATTAGACCCACAAGGAAAAGCCGTTACTTCTTCAATGAAAAACATAAACATTACAAATATTGATAATGTGAGAATAGGCAAACATATAACAATGACAATAGATGCAAAAGACGAGAAAGAAGCACAAGCTTCTGCAGAAAAAGCATGCAAGGAGTTGTTATACAATCCTATCATGGAGAGTTTTGAGATAAATATCATAAAATAGTTTTTCTGAAATTGGTTGATAACAAAGAATATTTTTCTTCTCACCAATCAATGAATCCCAAGGATATTTTAATAGAAGAGTTTAACTATCCTTTGAAAGAGGAACAGATTGCTAAGTTTCCTCTTAAACAAAGAGATAAAGCAAAACTCTTGTACTTTAACGGCAGAGAGGTAAAAGATGAGGTCTTTTCTTCTTTGCCCTCTTTGTTAGACAAAGATAGCCTTTTAGTTTTCAACGATACTAAGGTTATCTATGCAAGGCTTTTCTTCTATAAAGAGACAGGAGCTAAGATAGAGATATTTTGTCTTGAACCTTTTGAGCCTAACGATGTTCAGTTAGCTTTTGCACAGAAGAATAAGGTTGTTTTTCGTTGTCTTGTTGGTAATAATAAGAAATGGAAAGATGGTCTTTTGTCTTCTACAAAAAGAATAGAAGACAAAGAAGAACTAACTCTATCAGCCAAACGTCTGCAAGCAGATGGAGAGTGTTGGATTGTTGAGTTTGAATGGAATGGAGATAAGAGTTTTGCAGAGATTATGGAAATATTTGGAGTGGTGCCTTTGCCTCCTTATCTTCATAGGGAGTTCAACGAAGAAGATAAAGAAGACTACCAAACCATATATGCCAACTATGACGGTAGTGTGGCTGCTCCAACGGCAGGCTTGCATTTTACTGATAAAACATTCCAAGATTTAAAACAAAAAGGAATACAATCCGCATTCGTAACTCTGCATGTAGGAGCAGGAACCTTTAAACCTGTAAGCACAGATAAGATTGGCGAACATTCAATGCATATAGAAAAAATATTTGTTCCAAAATCTGTTATCCAAAATCTTATAAATTATGATGAGAAAACGATTCTCTGTGTTGGAACTACTTCAGTAAGAACAATAGAAAGTTTGTATTGGTATGGTAGAAAGATTATTGAAAACAATGGAAACTATCTTCCTTTAGATATAAAACAGTGGCAACCATACGAAGACCTACAAACAGAAATATCAAGCCGACAATCCTTAGAGGCTATACTCAATATGATGGAGGTAAATAATATCAATTACCTTGCAGGACAGACACAACTAATCATAGCTCCGTCATATAGATACAGAATAGTCAAAGGTATGGTTACTAACTTCCATCAACCAAAGAGTACTCTGCTTCTGTTAGTCAGTGCTTTGATTGGAGATGATTGGAAACAAGTATATCAACATGCATTGGAGAATAATTATCGTTTTCTATCCTATGGTGATGCTTGCTTGTTCCTTAAACAATAGGATTTAAAACGTTTTCTTTTCTATCTTAAAGAGTACAATACCAACTATTTCCCTTTTTTATTGGATATTCAAAGACTTCTTTTGAAGTTCCGTCTCCCCAAGTGTATCTTACTTTTACTTTGGCTTTTTTGCCTCCTTTTAGTATCTCCTCACTTAGTATTTCACATGAGATTAAGCCACCTTTTTTATCTAACTCCTTTTTAAGTGTTTCAGCAAATTCTTCTCTCTGTTCGTCTGTAAGCAATTCAATGTCAGCAAGGAAAGTTACAGCCGACTTATAGTCCTTTTCTATTAGAAGGTTTGTATATACTTTCATTATTCTGCTTGGAGTTACTTCAGTAGTTTGAGCTTTAGCACTTAAAAAACCATTACAACCTACAAGGGTCAGAATACCGAACGCCATAACGGTTAATATTTTTTTCCAAGTCTTTTCCATATTTTTACTTATTTGATTGTTATCCACGACACGATGATTTTTCGTTTAAACAAAGAAAGCAGTGTCTTCCATAGAATGTACTTTCTCGCTATAAATCAACACTTTTGATTTATAAATGCAAATATACAATATTCTTTTTAAATAAAGATAGTTTCTTATTAAATAATACTTGTTCCTTTTTTTTAATTAGAAATTAGTAATGAGTAATGAGAAATTAGATATTGCGGGGTAAGGTTAAAATATGTAGTCGTTTTGTCTTACTACCAATCTTACTGCCAGCGTTAGTTCTTCACTTTCCGCAAAAAAGAAGACCGCTTTTTAAAAGCGGTCTTCTTTTTTAATTAGAAATTTGTAATGAGAAATTAGAAATTGCGAATTAACGTTAAAATCTTTTAATTACTAATTACTAAATTCTCATTTCTAATTATTTTCTGATAAGTTTCTCTGTTCTTACAGAGTTTGCAGTTTGTATTCTTACATAATATACTCCACTTGGCAGATAATCTGCTTTTATTTCAA
>JBGUWU010000024.1:0-78055 GCA_045221575.1 Bacteroidales bacterium | reverse complement strand
TAGTAATTAGTAATTACGCATAGCGACTAAATGTTTTTAAGCGTTAATCCGCCAATTACTAATTTCTCTTTTCTAATTTCTAATTAGATGAAATTTCTAATTATTAATTAGATTACTTTGTAGTTTGCGTTCTCGCCATACAAGATAGACTGTGCAAGAAACAGAAAGAACATCAGCTATAGGAGTAGCAAACCAAACGCCATCAGTTCCCCACATATCAGGCAATAATAAAAGCAATGGTATAAGGAAAATTATTTGACGGGTAAGAGAAAGGAACAATGCTTTCTTAGGTTTTCCCATTGATGCAAAGAAATTCGTTCCTATAACAGCAAAACCTACAGCCCAAAAGAAACACATATTTTTTCTAAATCCATCTATCGTTATCTGCACCAGCTGAACGTCCATTGCGGAATCGCCGGAAGCAAAAAGACGTGTAATATGCTGAGGTATTAACTCACACAGCAAGAAACCTATCAAAGTTATAGTCAATGCACATTTAACAGTCAGATAAAATGTATCCCACATTCGTTTATAGTTCTTAGCACCGTAGTTATAGGCTACAATAGGCTGCATTCCTTGTGAGAAGCCTAAGACTATCATAAAGAAGAGAAAAGCTATACGGTTAATAATAGAGAAAGCACCAACATATAAATCACCTCCATATCTTAAAAGGTTATAGTTTTGAAGCACAACAACAAAACAACCTGCCGCATTTATTGAAAAATTAGGTGAACCTATTGAAAACGAACGTTTAATTATTGTTTTATCAAGCTTAAATTTATCTCTCTCTATATAAACAACTCTATCTTTACGAAGGAATAGGTAAAACTGAACCAAACAACAAATAACCTGTGCTACAACTGTTGCCAATCCTGCACCAGCAACACCCATATCAAACACAAAGATAAAGACAGGAGCCAAGATAATATTTATCAAAACTGATACAAAGGTAATATACATTGCTGTATTAGGATAACCGCTCACACGGAATATACTATTTAATCCTAAATACATATGTGTAAAAACATTACCTATAAGAATAACGGTCATATACTCTTTTGCAAAAGGAAGAGTTTGCGCACTTGCTCCAAAAAACAGAAGTATAGGTTCCAAGAATACAAGACCTGCAATAGAGAACAAAGAGCCCATAATAAGATTTAAAATAATCACATTGCAAAGGGTTTGTCTTGCTTTGTCATAGTTTTTTTCTCCAAGATAGATAGAGCAAAGCACACTCGCACCTACTCCCACTAAAGCACCGAAAGCAGCTGCTAAGTTCATAAAAGGAGCTGTTAGTCCAACACCAGCAATAGCGTATGGACCAAGATTGCCTATGAAAACACCATCAACAATATTATATAATGAAGAAGCAATCATAGCTGCTATTGCAGGCACAGCAAACTGACGCAAAAGTTTTCCTATCTTTTCTCTTCCTAATCTTAAGGCTCGTTCTTCATTCTTCATATTCTTGTTTTCTTTATTAAAAAAGTGCTTGCAAAATTACAAAAACAAAATGTATTATGCTTTATAATTATTCACCATTTCGTTTATTTTATTCTGCAGTTCTTCTTGTGTATGAGTAAAATTTCTCATGCAGAAACGAGATTCTTTATCACATATAAGACATTTGCGAGGAGGAAAACCCACTTCTTGACGAGTTATAGGCAAGCCTTTGTGGTTGATTACGTCAATATCAAACAAACGTCCCAATGGGTGTTCTTCTTCTATTAGGCAAACTTCTTTTTTAAGTTCTAATGGTTCTTTGTTTATAATGTAGTAAGCTTCAAAACCGGTTTGTAGGTCTTTCTTTTGGTTATATACAATAGAAGAGGTAAAGTTTTTCTCTATGCTTTCCATAGCACATCTTGCCACAAAGAGAGAATTATCGTTACGTTTTTCTTTGCCAGGCATGATAACAGTTAAACAGAGTAAGGTCTTATCTTTATATTCTTGTAGAAGGTTTCTTTGTGTCTGTTGTCTTACATCTCTACTCAACAAAAGTTCTTCAAGCGTTATATTCATAGGATTTATTTTTTGCAAAGTTACAACAAAAATTATATATTATTTTATCAAGATTTCATAATTTTGCAAATGTATTAATAATTATCAGCTTAATGGAATACAATATTGATTTAAAGCCTTACAATACTTTTGGATTAAACTGTAAAGCCAAAGAGTTTATCAGACTGAAGACTAAAGAAGATTTGGATTTGCTGCATAAAGAATATGAAAAGCAACGAATACTTCTTTTAGGTTTAGGTGCTAATATGGTTTTTGTTAATAAAGAATTTGATGGAGTAGTTGCTAAGTTAGAAAACAAAGGCATCAATATAAATGAAGAAGATGAAAGGAAAGTTATTGTAGAGGTGGAAGCAGGAGAAGAATGGGATAGTTTTGTAGATTGGGCTTGCGAGAGAGGATTGTCAGGTGTGGAGAACTTAGCAGGCATTCCTTCAAGTGTTGGTGCTGCTCCTGTGCAGAACATCGGTGCATACGGAATGGAAGTAAAAGATACTATTGTTTATGTTACCGTCTTTGATTTAAAAGAGAATAGGTTTATAAGTTTTAACAATGAAGAATGTAACTTCGCTTATCGTAACTCTATCTTCAAATATCAAGAAGGCAACCTGTTAATTTGGAAAGTAGGTTTTTGTTTAAGCAAAGCATTTTCACCTAACATTAACTACAAAGCCTTAGAGGACAAACTAAACAAAGAAGACATACATTCATTAAGTCCAAAGCTTATTGCTCAAAAAGTAAGAGAGATCCGTAACGAAAAACTACCAGATTACAGAGTATTAGGTAATGTAGGATCATTCTTTAAAAATCCTGTAATAGAAAAACAACTATATGAGCAATTACTAAAAGACTATAAAGACATAGTAGCTTTTGACAGCGGAGAAAACAAAAAAATATCGGCAGCTTGGCTTATTGAACAGTGCGGTTACAAAGGCAAACAGATTAACAATGTAGGAATGCACAACAGGCAAGCCTTAGTTATGGTTAATTATGGAGGTGCAAGCGGAGAAGATGTTCTATCTTTAGCCCATGATATACAAGCAAAGGTAAAAGAAAAATTTGACATTGATTTAAATATAGAAGCACATATAATAGAGTAACACAATATGGATAGAGATTTATTAGATGCGGAAGTTTTTTGGCAAGAATTTGATAAAGTTAAAGACACTTTGATGGATATAGACTCCTTGTCTGACAAAGAAGCAGACAAGGTTCTGATGGATTTAGACAAAAAACTAAAGAAATATTCCAAAGGATTAGATTTTATTTTGGGAGATTTAACTAAGCAAGGCAGAACTTTTACTATAACAGCTAACGGTGATGAGGAATACTTTACCTTTGTAGAAGGATTGATGGAGTATGCACCCGAGTTTAACCTATGGAAACTACAAGGCTACTTGCCTCCAGAGGGCAATCATCAAATGATGAAATACAACGGCTACACTTTAAGAAGTTGGGAGATGTTTTTTGTTCCTTTGGTTAGAGAAGATGATGCAACAAAGGTCGGCTTACGTATAGGAGTAAGGAAGTTTATAGACGATGATGACTTTAATATCTGTGCTTATCTTTTAATTGAAAAAATGATTGGTGAATATAATGCGACTAAGTTTATAGAATATTTTGACATCGTTGCTTTGCCGAAGGATTTTGAACAACAGCACTATATGCCTTTAGATAATCTTCCTGATTATATCGCTTGGGTTATTAAAGGACTAAGGATTATGGAAAATAAAAATAAGAAAATAAAGTAAAAGATATGCTTAGTTTTAAACCTCTTTCAATAGAAGATAAAGCAATATTTGATAAGTTTTTTTCTGAAAGAATCTCCATGAATGCAGGAAACTCTTTCACTAATCTTTTTGCTTACAATTTTATTTATCCTTGCGAATATGCAGTAACAGAGGACTCTATCCTTTCACGCATACATTTACAAAAAAATCATATCTCTTACTACGAGCCTACAAACAAAAGCATTGTAGAATATCTTCCTCAAATAGAAGAGCTTCATAAACAAGATAATGTTTGTATAAGTTTTATCTTAGAGTATAAAGAGAGTATAGATTTCTTTAAACAGAATAATTATTTTGTAAAATATTCCGAAGATTTATCAGAATATGTCTATAGCAGAGAAAAACTACAGTCTTTTTCTGGACGAAAACTGCAAAGCAAACGCAATCACATTAATAAATTTCTTTCTCTCTACCCTTCTTGGCAATATGTAGAGATTTCAAAAGAAGACAAACAAGATTGCCTACAATTAACAGATGTCTGGTTAAAAGAAGTTCTTAATCTTTCTCCTCAGTACCTACAAGACTATACTACAGAACGCAAAGTTATAGAAACTCTATTTGATTATTTTGATGAATTAGGTCTTTATGGAGGTGCTATAAAAGTTGATGGACAAGTAGTTGCTTACTCTATTGGCTCTTTCTTAAGAGATAACACTTTTGACACTAATATAGAAAAAGCATCTCGTAGCGTTGAAGGAGCCTTTGCTATGATGAACAGAGAAATAGCCAAACATCTACCTCAACAAATAGAATTTATAAACAGAGAAGAAGATAAAGGAATAGCTGGACTTAGAAAAGCGAAACAATCCTATTATCCTTTACAAATGGTATATAAATATGTTGCATACAAAAATGAATAGACTAATCATTATTAAAGCTATTTTAATGTGGAGTGAGTATTTTGACGATGGTATAGATTGGGTAAGCGATTACTTCAATGCATTTGATGCAGAGAAAAATCTTTGTCATCTGTCTATAGATGATAACCCTGTTTCTGTACTTATGGCTTGTCAATATCAATGGAGATATAATAAAGAAGTTATACCTTTTGTTTATCTTTCTGGTATTTGCACCATTGAAAAATATAGACGACAAGGATATTTTTCTCGTTTAATTAAAGATGTTTTACAAAAATCATACAAAGAAGATAAAATTCTTTGCGGTCTTATCGTTGCAAATGAGGACTTAAAAAGGTTCTACAAAAAGTTCGGCTTTGTTTTACTTAACCATAAAGAAGGAATACCTATCTTTGAACAACAATACTATTCTCCAGAAGAGATTCAACTAATGTTTAAACAGAAAAAGTTTGACAACTTAGATAATTCCATTGTTCATAGTAGAGAAAGTCTTAGTCTTTATTCTGATGAATATTACAAAACTATTGACTGTTCTTCTAACTTAAACATGCAGATGTTTAGGATTATCAACGCAGAGAAAGCTTTAACACTCTATGCTAAGAAATATCCACAGAAAGATTTGGTATTTGAAGTAAAAGACAGAGATATTGAAGCAAATAATCATATCTTTGCTGTAAAAGAAGGAAAAGTTTCCCGCTTAGATTCTGCTGAAAAAACTAACATAAAACAAATAACAATAGAAGAACTGACTTCTATTGTTTTTGAGAATGCTTTTATGTTTCTTATGAACGAAAGATAATTAGAACTTATATTGCAGCCTTAAATGAATAACATCATCATTTAAAGAACCAAAGATGTTATTCTTTTCATTTAACAGCATATCATAGAATAACAAAGCTTTTATATGTTTATTAAAATCATAGACTATTCCTAAACCTATGTCGTGCATCGTTAAATCGTTCCAATTAGTAACTTCTGAAGAAGAAAGGTCTGTGTTCTTATCAAAATAACTATACTTAGCAACAAAAGATAGTGGTAGTTTTTCAAGCTTTTGTATATAGCAAAGATAGTAACCAAAGAAGTTTCTTTGATAAGAAAAAGCATCATTAGGATTATAAGAATTACCATCTTGAGAAGAGAAATTGTTTTGTCTTGATGGTTGTTTGCCAAATGTTGCTTCTCCTCTTAAAGAAGAAGGTCCTATAATATTATGATAACCTAATTGAAACTCAAAGCCAATATATCTTCTTGTATTCTTTTTGTTAGCCATTGTGTTTTCTGCTTGCCAAACACCATTATCAACTTTGTAAATAAGTGTATCAGCATTATTGGTCAAGCCCTCATAATACGACGCTCCAAGTCCAAAAGAGAACACATCACCATAGTAATCATATTTCAAATGAGAAAGAAAGTTCATATTCTTATCAGCTATCTTGTTTATGCCGTTGCCTGACATCATTCCAAGAGAAAGTTTTAGACTTTTATTTCTCTCTTTAAAAGGATAAGAAAAGGTAAATTTAAAACCTAAATCGTGTTCTTTTGGAAATAACAAACGAGTATAATTAGTTCGCTCAACAGTCTCTAATAAAGAAGAAGGATACATAAGTTCAAAACCATAATCTACATTAAGCAAACCTCCTTGAAAAGAGAGCCAAGAATAAGGATCAAATTGCAGAAAAGCTACTAAGGGAATAACACCTCCTTCTGTAACATTTATCTCTAAAGCTCCTGAACCTTTATCTTTCTCAAATGTAGCCCTTATCAAACCTCTATATACTCCATAACGGAAAAAATAATCAACATCACCATCTTTTGCAGGTGAGTAAGCAGGACCTAAGTATGTTTGTCCATCTTTGCCTGCAAGTTCAAAGTCTGTCTGCACATAACCATTTAGTTTCATATTCTCTAATTGTGCTTTTGCTACACAACTTACAAGAACTATTGCTACGTAAATAAGAATTGTTTTTATGTTTTTCATTTTTCTTTATAAGTTTTTTTTCAGTTTGCAAAATTACGAAATTTGAATGTATATGCAAATTATCTTGCTTGTTCCTTATTGCAAACTCTTATAATTCATTTAAAAACTTTGAATTTCTAAAAAAAGTATTATCTTTGCACCTTTAAAACAAATATATAATTAATATGAAAGCATTTGTATTTCCCGGACAAGGAGCTCAATTCATAGGAATGGGCAAAGACTTATACGAGTCTAACAATGAATGTAAAGAAATGTTTGAAAAAGCCAACGAAATACTTGGTTTTAGAATTACTGATATTATGTTTGCAGGTACAGAAGATGAGTTAAAACAAACTAAAGTTACTCAACCAGCTGTTTTCTTGCACTCTGTTATTTTAGCAAAAGCTATTGGAGAAAAATTTCAGCCTAATATGGTCGCAGGACACTCTTTAGGAGAATTTTCTGCTCTTGTTGCTGCAAAAGCAATGAAATTTGAAGATGGTTTAAAACTTGTTTCTATTCGTGCTAATGCTATGCAAAAAGCATGCGAGAAGAATCCAAGTACTATGGCTGCAATCATAGGTTTAGATGACAACATTATTGAAGAAGTTTGCAAAAGTATAACAGATGAGGTTGTTGTTCCTGCAAACTATAATTGCCCTGGACAATTAGTTATCTCAGGTTCTATGGCTGGAATAGAGAAAGCTTGTGCAATACTTAAAGAAAAAGGAGCAAAAAGAGCTTTACCTTTAAAAGTAGGAGGAGCATTCCACTCTCCTTTGATGGAAAGTGCAAGACAAGAACTTGCTGAGGGTATTCAAAATGCAGAGTTTTCAACTCCTATCTGTCCTATTTATCAAAACGTAGATGCATTAGCTCATAGCAATCCAGAAGAAATAAAACAAAACCTTGTTAAACAACTTACATCTTCTGTTCTTTGGACTAAGATTGTTCAAAATATGGGTAAAGATGGAGCTAATGAATTTATAGAAGTTGGTCCTGGTACAGCATTACAAGGAATGATAAAGAAAACTCTCAGCGATGTTGCTCTATCTTCTGCAAGCATATAACATAAATATAATCATATAAAGCAAAGACAATATAAAACCTTAATAACAATGATAACAAATAATTTTGCAAGACGTCATAATGGTCCACAAACTAAAGACGTTGAAATAATGTTGAAAACTATAGGTGTTTCTTCTGTTGAGGAACTTATAGATAAAACTATTCCAAAACAAATTCGTTTAAAACAAGATTTGAACCTTCCATTAGGAATGAACGAATTTGAATATCTTAACCACATAAAAGCTATTGCAGCAAAGAATAAGATGTATAAATCTTATATAGGTAGAGGTTATTATAACACAATCCTACCTGCTGTGTTGCAAAGAAACATTTTAGAAAACCCAGGTTGGTATACTTCTTACACTCCTTATCAAGCTGAGATTTCACAAGGACGATTAGAAGCCTTATTTACTTATCAAACACTTGTTGCTTCTATGACTGCAATGCCATTAACCAACTGTTCTTTGTTGGACGAAGCAACTGCAGATGCAGAAGCAATGCTTATGTTCTATTATTCTCGTTCTCGCCAACAACAAAAAGATAATGTAAATAAATTCTTTGTTGATGAAGGTTTGTTTGACCAATGTGTAGAGGTAATAAAGACAAGAGCTTTACCAAAAGGTATAGAATTAGTTATTGGAAACGCAAAAGAAATTAATTTAGACAATACTTTCTTTGGAGCAATACTTCAATATACAAGTAAAAATGGAGAAGTAGCAGACTGCAAAGCATTTGTTGAGAAGGCAAAAGCAAATGGTGTTAGAGTAGCTGTTGCTTGTGATTTGTTATCTTTAGCTCTTTTAACTCCTCCAGGAGAAATGGGCGTTGATGCTGTTACTGGTACTTCACAAAGATTTGGAAATCCTATGGGATTTGGTGGTCCTAACGCTGCATTTATGGCAACTACAGAAGAGTTTAAACGTAATCTTCCTGGTAGAATAATAGGACAAACTGTTGATATGCAAGGAAACAAAGCGTTCCGTCTTGCATTACAAACAAGAGAACAACATATCAAGAGAGAAAAAGCAACATCTAACATCTGTACTGCAACAGCTCTTATGGCAATAGTAAGTGCTATGTATGCTTGTTACCATGGCGCAGATGGAATAAAAGAAATAGCTGCTGATATTCATTGTTTGGCTAAAAAATTATCTTGTGAAGCAGAAGAATATGGTTACAAACAAATGAATAAAGTTTATTTTGATACTCTATGTTTTGTTTCTCCTGTTGATACAGCAAAAGTTCAACAAGAAGCATTAAAACATGAGATGAACTTTAACTACATTGACAGCAAAACATTCTCTATTTCTTTAGACGAAACTACTTCTTTGGAAGACGTAAATAACATTCTTTGCGTACTTGCTAAGGCTAACGGAAAAGAGTTTAAGGTTTCAGATAAATGTTACTGCAAAACTGAGGTAATAAGTGGAGATTTAAAACGTACATCTGCATTTATGACAGAGAAAGTCTTCTCTTTGTATCAATCAGAAACAGAAATGATGAGATACTTGAAGAAGTTAGAAGTAAAAGACTTGTCATTAAATCGTGCTATGATACCATTAGGCTCTTGTACAATGAAGCTTAATGCTGCAATGGAGATGATTCCTTTCACATGGCCTGAGTTTGCAAACATACATCCTTTCGTTCCACAAGACCAAGCTCTTGGTTATAAAGAAATGATAGACAATATGAACGATATTCTTGCAGAAATTACAGGTTTTGCTAAGGTTTGTTTCCAACCTAATAGTGGCGCTGCTGGAGAATATGCTGGTCTTTCAACAATTAGAAACTATCAAAGACAAAATGGTCAAGAGAATCGTAACGTTTGTTTGATTCCTGCTTCTGCACACGGAACTAATCCTGCTTCTGCTGCTATGGCTGGAATGAATATCATCGTTGTTAAATCTACTCAAGACGGAGAAATAGACGTAGATGACCTTAAACAAAAAGCAGAAGAAAACAAAGACAATCTTTCTTGCTTGATGATTACTTATCCATCTACTCACGGAGTTTTTGAAGAAAGAATTCTTGATATAGTTAATATCATTCACTCTAACGGAGGTTTGGTTTATATGGACGGAGCCAACATGAATGCTCAAGTAGGTTGGACTGGACCTGGATATATCGGTGCTGATGTATGTCATATGAACCTTCACAAAACATTTGCAATGCCTCACGGTGGTGGTGGTCCTGGTGTTGGTCCTATAGCTTGTAAGAAAGAACTTGTAGATTATCTTCCTACAGAAGAAAAAGGAACTCCTGTTGCTGCAACTCCTTACGGTTCTGCTATGCTTCTACCTATTACATACGCTTATTTGAAGATGTTAGGTAGAGATGGTTTAAAACAAGCAACAGCATACGCAATCCTTAATGCAAATTACATGCGTTGCAGATTGAAAGACCACTATAATATATTATATCACGGAGCTCAAGGAATGTGTGCTCACGAGTTTATCCTAGACTGCAACCAATTCTCACTAAGCAGTGGTGTTCAATGTGGAGACATTGCTAAACGTTTGATGGACTATGGTTTCCACGCTCCTACTGTTGCTTTCCCTGTACATGGAACTCTTATGATTGAGCCTACGGAAAGCGAACCATTGAGTGAAATAGACCGTTTGTGTGATGCTTTAATTCAAATTAGAAAAGAAGTAAGAGATATTGAAGAAGGCAAAGCAGATAAGAAAAACAATCTTATCATGAATGCTCCTCACACAATGCAAGTGATTTGTGCTGATACTTGGGATAGACCATACACAAGACAAGAAGCTGCATTCCCTCTTGATCACAACGATAAATATTGGCCAATGAGCGGAAAAGTTGATGATGCTTTCGGAGATAGAAACCTTGTTATTAAATGGCAAGAATAAAAACAGACTAAATTAATTAGTATCTAATAATCATTTTGCGGATTGCAATTAAAACACTTTAGTTGCTTTCCGCAATTTCTTTTTCTATAGCAATCAACATCTTCTTGGATAATTTTTCTTCTGTTTTTCTTTAAGAAACTCTAATAGTTTCTGTATTTTTTATTGTATTTCAAAAAAAAAATTAGAAACAACAAGCAGTGAATAATGTTTATAACATATAAAAAAAGTGCATAAAATACAAGTAGATTCTACGCACTGTTTTTATTATTACTAATTTCTAATTGAAGAAAGCAATTTGGTTGTCTTCTTCGAAGCCACCCCAATTTTCTTGCAGCAATTTGGCCGTCTTCTTCGAAGCCACCCCAATTTTCTTGCAGCAATTTGGCCGTCTTCTTCGAAGCCACCCCAATTACTAATTTCTAATTACTAATTTCTAATTGAATTAAAGTCTCCAACCAAGTTTAAAGTACGTTGTACCTTCGTTTATTCTTCCAATGCCATTAGTTTGTCTATATTCTTCAGTATTTACACTATTCCAAGGTGTTTTATAATATCCACCGATAATAAAACGGCCAAATCTGAAATCAAATCCATATTGAAAGCCCCATTCATAACGTTTGAAATCATCAAAATCAAGTTTCTTACCTGCAATTTTTCCTCCTAAGATATAATCATAGTATGCTCCAAAATAAACATCAAATTCCCAAAAAGAGCGACCGCCTGATGTAACCATTATAGAAAGAGGTATAGAAACGACATCTGCATGATATTTACCATCATGACGTTTTGCATTAACATGTTCATAGTTAGCATCAAGTTTTAAAGCCCATGAGTTATAAAATTCCCACTTGTAGAAAACACCTGCTGAAAATGCGTATGCTGGTTTTCCTGTCATATTACTTTCTTCGTAATCATGTTGATTGCTTCCCAAAGGCATAAGGTTAATACCAAAATAACTTCTGTTTTTATATTTTCTTCCCCATCTGTCAATAATAATCTCAAACTCATCTTCTTGTTTTGCTAATTTTTCTTTGTAAGGATCTATCTCTAATTTAGCATTTGAATAACCAATTATTACCTTTTGAATTTGAGCAGTAAGTTTATCCATCATAACATAGTCTAATGTGTCTGCTATATCCTCATGTCTTGTTACATAATTGTCGGTGGATATATATGAGAATGGTATTTTTGATTCTTCTCCTGAATAGTCTTCATGAATATTTGAATGTATATCCAAATCATTCATAGTTAATGGAGTAATTATCTGTGTTGCTCTCTTTAATCTTGGAGATAATGCATAATCAATATTGTATTCTTCTTCATAGTAATTACCTAATGAGTCTTTAGGTTGAAATCCTAAGTTATACATATCAAATCCCATAACGATGTTTTTGTAATCATTCATAAGATAATTTGCGTATGGTCTTGTATATCCGTCATCTGGAAATATAATTATTACTCCTCTGTCAAGTTCCGCACGTTCTTTGTTCAATTGCTTTGCTAACTCCATAGCCATTGCTGTAGAGGCAGCGGTATGATGAGCAGAATAGTTTATTATTTCATAGCCTTGAATAGTATCTACTCCGTATCCTGTATATTCAGCAGTTATCACAATATACTCATCAGATTTATTTGCTTTAGAACTTTCTATTACAGTATAAAGAGCATGGTATTTACCTGAATATTCTTTGTTAGGATCTTCAATATTCACATTAACATTCAAACTATCAGCAGGAAGATAGAAATCTTTGCATTTCAAACCTGCATTCTCTAAATCAGATTTAATGTATTTAAGTGTTTTTTCAGCCTCTGGAGATTGTGCTTTTCTACCTTTTAGTTCTTTAGATGCAAGATAAGAAACATGTTTCTTTAATTGCTTTTCTGTTTGTGCGTTGCTTAAAGAGAAAATCATACATGCAAGCAACAGTAATGTAATTTTTAATTTCATCTTTCTTTTTGTTATTTAGGTTTATACAAATTCCAATAACGTAAAAAAAGTATCTATATTGCAATAATGAAGCCTTTTTTTCGTTTTCATTTCTTTAAGACAGACGTTTAAATGAAGATTCTTGTTATATCTGAGGTTTTTTATCCCGAGAACTTTCTTATCAACGACCTTGTTAAAGAATGGAAACAACAAGGCTTTGTTGTGGATATTATCAGCCAATATCCATCTTATCCGGAAAGTTACGTCTATCCCGGATATAGCAATAAGGGATACAGAATAGAAGATTGGGAAGGTAGCAAGATATATCGTTTTCCTTTTATTGAAGGTTATAAAACTAATGTCTATAAAAAGATTCGTAATTACATAAAATACATACAAGGAGCAACGCATATCGGAAAACAGATAGCCAAAAACTATGATATGATTTTCGTTTCTCAAACAGGACCTTTGACCGTTGCTCTACCAGCTGTGAAGTTGAGAAAAAAGCTTGGCGTTCCCGTTACTATATGGACATTTGACATTTGGCCAGACGTTGTTTATATGTATGGAATACCTAAAAACTTTATCACAAAGTTCTTTTTGGAGCATTTTGTTAATTATATCTACAACAGATGCGACAATATTATCGTTTCTTCCTCTGGTTTTAAAGATAGCATTCAAAAATATGTACCCAACAAAACTATACATTACGCTCCCAATTGGCTTCAACCTGTAGATTTTGCAATAAGTGAGTTGGTTCTTGACAACACTAAGTTCAATTTTACTTTTACCGGGAACATATCTATCTTCCAAAATATGATAAATGTCGTAAAAGGATTTCAAAAGGCCAACTTAGAAGATTGTATTCTCAATATTATAGGTAACGGCTCTGCGTATGATGAATTGAAAAACTTCATTGACAAGTACAATATAACTAATGTACATCTACATAAGCGTATTCCTTATAACCAGATAGATGATTTACTACACAAAAGTGATGTTTTTCTTCTTCCTCTTATAAGCAATAAAGAGATAGAAAAGACAGAACCGCTTAAACTTCAATCATATTTATCTGTAGGAAAACCGATATTTGGAATTCTCAACGGCACTTGTAGAACAATTATTGAAGAAAATAAAATCGGACTCTGTGCAGACCCTTCTAATATTGAAGATATTGCAAGAGGATTCAAAGAAATAAAAAACTTTGCATTGCAAAACAAAGAAGAGGTCTTTAAAAATTCACAACAACTTAAAGATACTCGTTTTAATAAATCAAAAATCATTGAGTCAATAAACCAAGTTATTGATCAAAGATGAGAAAATTCTTTATTTTTATTTTCTTTTGTTTTAATATTGTGTTGGTATCTGCACAAGTGGATTTGGATATTGTATTGGAAGATGAAGATTTACCGGAAGAAAGCAAGCAAGAACTTCTTGAACAATTAGAAGACATCAATATCGACCTACTATCTCAAAGATTAAACATCAATACCTTAACACAAGAGCAGATGATTTTGCTCGGACTTAATAATTTTCAAATATTTTCCTTACAAAACTATATCAAAAACAGCGGACAGATACTTTCATTAAACGAATTACAATTCATAAATGGCTTTAATGCACAAACTATTCAAAGAATATCGCCTTATATCTACGCAGAACGAGTTATGGAAAGAAAGCCTTTAAACTTAGACTCCATCTTTAAGCATTCTAAAAACACATTACGTTTGCAATACAAAGAGAGTTTGCATAAACCTTTCGGCTATACAAGAACAGACAACAAAGGTTATTTAGGCGATAAGTTCTCCTCCTCTTTAAGATATAAAATGAAGTATTACGACAGAATGGAATTATCCTTTGTAGCCGATAAAGACGCAGGCGAACCCTTGAAGTTCAAGGGTAAAACTTTTGGTTACGATCATTACAACATTGCTTTTACTCTCTATGATGTAAGCAAACATATAAAACAAGTAACTCTTGGAGATTACAGACTTTCTTTAGGTGAAGGATTAGCAATAAAACAAAGTTTTGACATAGGTTATTTTTCTAATTATGGTATAAAATCAAGTTCAGGAAAGATAATACCATTCCGTTCAACAAGCGAATACAATTACAATAAAGGACTTGCCTTATTGATGAACTTCAAAAACATTGATATATTCTTGTTTGGCTCATACAATCTATTAGACTTCAATGGAAAAAGTCTTCAACAAACAGGTTATCACAGAACGAATAAGGAATTGGAATCCAAGAATAATATCTCACAAACCTTATTTGGAACAAGTATTCAGTACGTTTTCAAAGGCTTACAACTTGGTACTACATTACTAAAATATCATTTTTCCGACTCTATTATTCCTAATGTAAAATCGTATCCTTATCAGCAATATTATTTTTCAGGAAAAGACAACAACATCATTGCTTTCAATGGTTCTTATTCTTTGAAACGGTTGTTATTTTTCTCGGAAATAGCACAAAGCTACAACAAAGGCAAAGCGTATATCTTAGGAACACAATATAATTTTGGTTACAAGACATACTTTACTCTGTCTTACAGAAACTATGACAAAGATTTTCAAAACCATTTCGCTAACGCTATTGGCATACACTCAATGAACAACAACGAAAAAGGTGTTTATGCAGATTTTTCTCACTATATCAGCAGAAAATTCTCTTATTATGTTGGTGCAGATTTATTCTACTTCCCTTTTATCAGTTATAGAGCATCAAAAGATGTCAAGGGACAGAAAGCAAAATTACAACTCAATTATAATATCAACAACAATAATTCACTCCTACTCTATTGCCGTTACTCTCTTCGCTACTATGATTACAAAACAGCCAATAACACAAAAACACCTTTTGCAAACACTATAGCACAGACTCATCTTCAATATAAGTTTGCAAAGAATGATGATTTCAGTCTGACTGTTAGAGGTGGATATTCTCGTTCTTTTACACATGAAAGCAACGAGCAAGAAGGCAAGTTCCTTTTCTTTGAAGGCATGTACAATTTCCATAAATTGAAAACGAGGTTTAGACTGAGATACACTTTGTTTAACACTATGGATTACGATAATAGGTTTTACGTTTATGAACATTCTCTACCTTTATCTTATGCCTCTTCTACGCTGTATGGAAAAGGTCAGAGTGTTTATGCTCTGCTTTCTTGGCAAATATCAAAACATTTTGAATTGTATTTAAGATATTCTTTAATAAGATACTCAGACAGAGAAGAAATATCTTCAGGTAATGACAAAATATCAGCGAATAACAACCAATTTATTAGCGGACAGATATTATGGAAGTTTTAATTAACTCCAACGTACGCAAGTAAGTTTAATATTTTCAATTGCTTACAAAATTTCATCATAATTACATTGAGTCTTTTATGATTATTGTAAAAAAACATCAAAACTTAAATAAAAAAGATTTGATCTTTTAGGTGCTAAGATTTGATTTTAAAAAATTAAAACTTGCTCTTTTTTCTTTCAAACGAAAGATTATCTTTTTCACAAAACAGTTTTTTGTATCAAACATCAAAGGACTACAATATTTAATTAAAACTTGCGTTATATAAGTTATGTTTAATGAAAATATAATGTTGAAAGATTTGAAAAATAATGAATTTTTGTTCTTAGATAGGGACGGTGTTATCAATGAAAGGATAATCGGTGGCTACATCTTAGATTACAAAGATTTTCATTTCAAAGATGGTGTTTTAGAGGCATTAAAAATATTTAATAAACACTTCAAAAAAATCTTCATAGTTACCAATCAGCAATGTATTGGCAAGGGTTTGTTGGAAGAAAAAGATTTTATTAAATTAAGCAATCAAATGCTTGAGGATATAAAGCTTAATGGTGGAAGAATAGACAAAGTTTATTATTGTCCTAACCTAAAAACAGACAACTCACCTCTCAGAAAGCCAGGAGTAGGTATGGGATTACAAGCACAGAAAGACTATCCTGAAGTTGATTTCTCAAAAAGTGTCATGGTGGGAGATAGTAATTCGGATATGGTTTTTGGAAAACGTTTGGAGATGACAACTGTTTTTGTGGATAATCGTACTGGTGAGGAATATGATGAAGGTTTAATTGATTGGAAATGTAGTAGTTTAATAGAATTTGCAAATAGTTTAAAATAATAACAGATTTATGAAAAGAATATACTCTATAATTGTTTGTTTAGGTGCTATAATATTTATTTGCAACGGCGTTATGGCACAGAATATCACCGATAACCAAGGTAGAAAGCAAGGTCATTGGGTTAAAACGGCTAAGAATGGCAGTAAAACTATGGAAGGCACTTACAAAGATGACTATCCTATAGATACTTTCTACTACTATGACAGCAAAGGTAGGGTAACTATAAAAAATTACTTTACTGACAAAGGCAAGAACACTCATACTTGGCTCTTATTTCCTAATGGCAAGGTGCAAGCAGAGGGTAATTATGTAGAGAAACAAAAACAAGGCACTTGGAAATACTATAACGAAAAAGGTAAAAGAATAACTGAAGTAGAGTATAAAGATAATAAAAAACATGGGCAAGAAAAGCTTTACGATGATGACGGAAAAGACCTTATACAAGTAACTTCATACGTAGCAGGAGTTCGTAATGGTCAGTTTTATAAAAGTTTGCAGACCTATGGTTACTATACTGCAGTGTATAAAGATGATGTTTTAAATGGAGAATACATAGAATATTTTCCAAATAAAAAAATCCGTATCAAAGGAGACTATATTCAAGGGAAAAAAGAAGGTTTGTGGTCTATTTATCACTCTGATGGAAGAATAGCACAAGAATTTACTTATAAGAATGATGACTTAGTTGATGATGTTCTTGTTTTCTCAACTTCAAAAGGAGAACAAAGAGTTAAACAAACCGACATTTCTTTGATCACATGCACAAAAGACAAAATAAAATACTTTGATATGCAAGGCAAAAATACCGTTGCTAACGACAACTTTGAAGAAATGTTAAAGTATTTCAACGGTGATAGGTTTATGCGTTTAGATGAAAAGAACAATATCTATGTTAATGTTGTTGCTATCAAAGGGATCAATGCTGATGGAAGCCTTAAAACAGACATCAACTTTGGTTTTAAAATCATACCAGACGAAAACGGCAAACAAATAATAAACTCTTTAACAAGAGAAGATTAATTTTTACTCATAAACAAGGGAATAACGATGTTAGACAAATTAGAAGCGATAAACAAGAAATATCTTGAGATTGAACAAAAGGTTCAAGACCCAAACATAGTTAATGATATGAAAAACTATGTTAAATTGAACAAAGAATATAAGGACTTAGAACCTATAATAACTGCTTATCACCAATATAAAGACGTTTTATCTAATATAGATAATGCTAAGCATGTATTAGAAACAGAGAAAGACGAAGACTTTAGAGATATGGCAAAAGAAGAACTTAATGAACTTGCCGTAAAGAAAGAAAAGATGGAAGAAGATATTCGTCTTATGCTTATACCAAAAGATCCTCAAGATGACAAGAATGCTATTTTTGAGATAAGAGCAGGAACAGGTGGAGATGAAGCAAGTATCTTTGCTGGAGATTTGTACCGTATGTATATGAAATACTTTGAAAAAAGAGGTTGGAAAGCAGAGATTGTAGATTATACAGCAGGTACTTCAGGAGGATATAAAGAAATAGTTATCAATGTTAGTGGCAAAGACGGTGTTTATGGTCAAATGAAATATGAGAGTGGTGTTCATCGCGTGCAAAGAGTACCTCAAACCGAGACACAAGGAAGAGTACATACCTCAGCAGCAAGTGTTGTTGTTTTACCAGAGGCAGAAGAGTTTGATGTTGATTTAAAAATGAGCGATATTCGTAAAGATATTTTCTGTGCATCAGGCCCTGGTGGTCAAAGTGTTAATACTACATACTCTGCAATACGTCTTACTCACATACCTACAGGTATTGTCGTTTCTTGCCAAGATCAAAAATCTCAAGTAAAGAACTTAGAAAAGGCTATGACTGTTTTACGTACTCGTTTATTTGAGAAAGAGTATTCTAAATATCTTGACGGCATCTCTGCAAAAAGAAAGACAATGGTTAGTACAGGCGATAGAAGTGCAAAGATAAGAACTTATAACTATCCTCAGTCAAGAATAACTGACCATAGAATAAACTATACAAGCTATAATCTTCAGGCTTTTATGGACGGTGATATTCAAGACATATTAGACGCTTTGCAATTAGCAGAGAATGCAGAAAGATTGAAAGAAAGCATAGAATAAAAACAAAACAACTATGAACAAAAGAGCTTTTGTTGTCTTAATGTTATGTTCTATACTAATAAGTGTAGGAAATGCCTTCGGTCAATACAAATCTCAGAATGTAGCAATAGGAAAATGGAGAGAACATTTATCCTATTACCGTACTCATAATGTAGTAAAAGCAGATGAAGAAGTTTTAGTTGCTTGTCCTTCTTCCTTTTTTTATTACAATCCTAAAACAGGAGAATCTAAGACTCTTTCTAAAGTTCAAGGTTTGTCAGATGCAGGTATTGGTGTTGTTGGCTTTGATAGTCTTAGCAAAACAACTGTAATAGCCTACGACAACGCAAATGTTGATATTTTTCAGAACGATATTGTTTATAATATCCCTGACATAAAGAACCGTTTTATAGAAGGAAACAAAACCATAAACAGCATTTATTTTGTTGACAACAAAGCTTTCTTGGCTTGTGGCTTCGGTGTTGTTGTTATAGACTTAGAACGACACGAGATATTCGACACTTGGTTTGTAGGAGAAAACTCTTCTGCTATAGCTGTAAATAGTATTATCAGTAACGATACAGCATTTTTTGTTGGAACAGGAGAAGGTTTGCTTTGGGCTTATAAGAATTACAACACTCTTGCAGCAAACCAATCTTGGCACAGAGTTCTTCTTGGAGGAGAAGGAGCAACAAACCTTTCTTCTAAGCGAGAAATTAAGTTTATTGGAAGACTTGGAAAAAATAAACTACTTATTAGTGCTTACACTGGAACAAGTACTAATGATATGGTTTTTAAGTATGATGGAAATACAATGGACACTCTTATATCTTCAACTTATATACCATACATAAGAACTTTTGAGGAAGGAGTTATTATAGGAAATTGGGAAGGTCTTGTTGTTTATGATACAAACTTTAATCAAAAATTTACTGTTTCAGAGTCTAATCACCCTGTGAAAGGTTCTAAAGTTGATTACAAAGATGCTCTTTTAGAAAATAACAATTTGTGGATTGCTCATACTCATCAAGGGCTTATATGTGTTCCTAACTATATGTATTTTGCAGACAAAGACACTATTGTTCCATCTGACATAACTTTTCCTATTGGACCTTTAACCACCGATTCATACAATATGGAATTTACAAGCGAAGGTAAATTATATCTCGCTCCTGGTGGAAGAACAGCAACACTTAACAACCGCTATTTAAGCGGTAATGTGTATATATATAATGGTGCTTATTGGTGGACTGTATATAAGGACAGGTATTTAGAAGCAAACCCAAAGAATTTATATGATGTTATAGACATAGCAATAGACCCTAATGATGAAAAACATATAATGGCAGCATCTTGGCATGATGGTATTTGGGAAATAAAAGATGATACTTTGATAAATCTATTTGATAGTACAAATACAAATAACTATATTTATCCTTATTGGGGAACATATCGTATAGCAGGTGTAGAATATGACAAATCAGGCAACCTACTTGTAGCAAGTTCTTTGGTCGATTATGGTTTCTCTTACTTAAACTACAGAGGTCTTTGGGGAGGATTTAACACAACCAACTTCTTCACCAGCAGCGACCAGATAAAAGACATATTAGAAGATAAGTTAAGACACTATCGTTTGATTTATAGCATCAATGGTAAATGTATAATATTAAACAACGATAGTCTTAGCACAAAATACATAGACCCTAACAACGGTTCTTTACTTAAAACAGACAAACTCAACTGTATGGTACAAGATCTTGAAGGTGAGATTTGGATTGGTACAGAAAAAGGAATAAAAGTCATCTATTCATTAGATAATGCTTTTAATGGTGCTGGCTTAACTGCACCTATAGAATGCAATAATATAGTCTATACTGAAGGCATAGAAGCACAATATTTGCTAAGCTTTGAAGACATTCAATGTATAATGGTAGATGGAGCTAACAGAAAATGGGTAGGAACAGAAAGAAATGGTGTATATGTTCTTTCTGCCAACGGAGATAAAGAAATAATGCACTTCACTGCAGAAAACTCCCCTCTTCTATCAAACAAAATTATATGTATGGCTTCTCACCCTATCACAGGCGAAGTCTTTATTGGTACTGACAGAGGACTTATCTCATATCGTTCTGACGCTACTCCTGCATACGAAGAAGAAGTAAAGCTTGTTGCTTTCCCTAATCCTGTTAGAGAAGATTACTTTGGAGATATTGCTATCAAAGGCTTTGTTAAAGACTCTGATATTAGAATAACTGACGCTAATGGTAGAGAAGTAGCACACCTAAAGTCTATGGGAGGACAAGCTGTTTGGGACGGAAAAAACTTTAATGGTCAAAGAGTAGGTTCAGGTGTTTATTATATTTTCTCTTACGCAGATAACGAAGGAGCAACAACTAAAGCCTGCGGAAAAATATTAATAATTAGATAATTAAGAATTAGAAATTAGTAATTGGGGTGGATTCGAAGAAGACAGCCAAATTACTGCAAGTAATTAGAGATTGGGGTGGCTTTTAAATGTTAGAGAAAACAGAAGGCATAGTATTAAAGTCTATTCCTTATAGGGAAAGTAGCAACATCGTGCAAATCTACACTAAAGATTGGGGCCTTAAATCTTTTATTATTAAAGGTGGAAGAAAAAAGAATGCTACTATTCATTCCTCTCTTTTTCAACCAATGCAGTTACTGAATATTGTTGCATACGTTAATAATAAAAGCAATATATCTCAACTAAAGGAGGTGAGCATTCTGGAAAATCTCAACAATATTTACTGTAATATCATTAAATCCTCTTTGGTCTTTTTCATCACTGAAGTAATAATCCTGTCTCTAAGAGAAGAGATGAAAGACGAGAATATATATTCTTTTCTTTATGATTCTATTATTGACCTAAACAATAAAACAGACAAGGAAATGAAAGACTTTCATCTGTTTTTTTTATATGAATTTGCAAAGATATTAGGCTTTGAGCCCAACAATCTTTCTCCTTTTACATCATCTAAACAAGAAAGAAATGACAGATTATCTTTGTTTTTAGAATTTTACAAAGAACATATAACAAATCACAAACAAATACAATCACAAGAAATCCTACACCTAATTAATAATTAGAAATTAGTAATTAGAAATTAGAAATTAATTAGTAATTTTGGGATTAACGATTACAAATCTTAGTCGCTATGCGTTATTGTCAGCATTACTGCCTGCAAGTGTGTTTCTACATCTTCGCTTATTACTAATTAATAATTTCTCATTATTCATTAATTACTAATTAATGAAAGTAATTTGGCCGTCTTCTTTGAAGCCACCCCAATTTCTAATTTCTAATTAAATAAAGTAGTAGTAGTATTTTCTAATATATTTAGATAGAAAGTTTTTATCTAATTGGTCTGAAGCTTCATATATTTCTTTTATCTCACCATTCTTATATAATATATTTATCTTCCTATCGTCAAAACTATAAGCTCTATTGTGCAATTCATTAGTTGCAGAGAAATATTCTTCTATCTCCTGTAAAGAAAATTCATTGTTATACTTATTTTTCAAAGATAGTCTTTTCTGTTCTAAATCATCAGGACTGAAAGGCTGTTGTTGTATTTTCAAGTGCCCCAAATCTCTATTGACTAACTTCTTAGATAACAACGAAAGTATCCTATCTTTATGTAATGTCCATACTTTTATCGATGACCATATATCTGTATCATCTAAAAGGATATAATGTTCTATCGCTTGCTTGTCATTAATCGTTCTTGTTCCTTGTTCTAAGAAATATCTTAAATGCTCTGTTATAGGAAACTCTTCAACACACAAATCATTATTCTCTGCCAAAAACTTTGCTCTCTTTAATATATTCTGTAATAAGCAATCCGCACCGACAACCGTTTTGTGCATATACACTTGCCAATACATCAAACGTCGTGAGATAATAAACTTCTCTATAGAATATATACCTTTTTCATCTATTACTAACTCATCATTATAAACAGAGAACATCTTTAATATTCTATCTGTTCCTATTACGCCCTCACTTACTCCTGTAAAGAAACTATCTCTTGTAAGATAATCCAATCGATCTGTATCTACTTGAGAAGAAACTAACTCATGCAGAAAACCTTTTTCATATTTGTCTGAGAATATATCTATAACAGTCTTACTTACTTTTAGTTCTTTCATAAACTGCAAAGACAATTCCTCATGAGAACAATCGAAAAAGAAACTCTCTAAGCAATGAGAAAAAGGAGCATGTCCTATATCATGCAGAAGTATAGCTTCCAAAGAAGCAAGACTCTCTTCTTCCGTTATGCTTTCTCCTTTCTCTTTTAAAACAGTTAAAGCTTGAGACATAAGATGCATTGCACCGATAGAATGAGAAAAACGTGTATGTTCTGCTCCAGGATATACAAGATTGCTAAGTCCAAGCTGTTTTATACGTCTTAATCGCTGAATATATGGACTCTGAATTAAATCATACAACTCCTCTTTGGGAATACTAATAAACCCATAAACAGGATCGTTGATTATCTTGCATTTATTCTCAGCCATAATACACTTAGTTTAATTAGAAATTAGTAATTAGAACTTAGTAATTAGAAATTGCGGATTAACGATTAAATATTAGTCGTTATGCATTATTGCCAGCAGGGACTTCCCTGCAATTTCTAATTTCTAATTTCTAATTATTAAAAATAGTATTTGATAATAAAAGATAAATTACCCATAAAATCTCTTTCGGGTATAAGTCTTAATTGTGGAACCCAATCAACTGCAAGGCTGAACTTTGTCAAAGGAATAAAATATTCTACTCCTAATACTCCATTAAGTCCAAAACCTAAATCATTATCCCAATCTCCAACACTTGCTCCATAACCATAGTAGAAGTCAAAATGCTTACAAAACTTTGTCTTCCATTCATAAAGAAAAGTAAATTCAATATTATTGTTGTCGTAATAAGTTCCAATAAACTCCAAAGAAGAGTTAATATTGTATTTCTTCACGTCCAAAGAGTAAGCCATATCTTCCCAATATCCTAATCTTGCACCTATCCCCCAATCTTGAGCCTTTATATTAGGTAAGATAAACAATAAAGACAAAACAACTATAACTACTTTCTTTCTCATAGATTAAAAAGTTCTATTACTAATTTCTAATTTTTATTATTCTACTGTTACTGATTTTGCAAGGTTACGAGGTTGATCAACATTTCTTCCTTTTGCAATTGCTATGTAATAAGAAAGAAGTTGAAGAGGTATAACTGTAAGAAGTGGAGATAAACATTCTTCAGTTTCAGGTATCTCTATAACGTAGTCCGCTTGCTTTTTAATTTCCACATCTCCTTCTGTTACAATAGCAATAATTCTTCCTTTTCTTGCTTTTACTTCTTGAACATTACTTAATATCTTATTGTACATCTTATAATGTGGAGCAACAACAACAATTGGCATTTCTTCATCTATTAAGGCTATAGGACCGTGTTTCATTTCTGCTGCAGGATAACCTTCTGCATGGATATAAGATATCTCTTTTAGTTTCAAAGCACCTTCCATTGCAACAGGATAATTGAAACCTCTACCTAAGTAAAGGAAGTTTCTTGCATAAGTAAATATCTTTGAGATTTCTTTTATCTCATCTACTTTTTCAAGAATCTTCTCTATCTTTGTTTCAATATTGCAAAGTTCAGAAACAATTCTATGATATTCTTCATCAGTTATCGTTTTCATTTTCTTAGCTAAAGCAAGTGCTGTCATAGCAAGAACACATACTTGTGTGGTAAAAGCTTTTGTAGAAGCAACACCTATTTCCGGACCAGCATGAGTATAAGTTCCACTGTCAGTAAGACGTGCTACAGAAGAACCTACAACATTACAGATACCATAAATAAATGCTCCTTGTTTTTTTGCAAGTTCCATCGCTGCAAGAGTATCTGCTGTTTCTCCAGATTGAGATATTGCTATAAGAACATCATCAGAATAAATAACAGGATTTCTATAACGGAACTCAGAAGCAACCTCTACCTCGACAGGAATCCTACAAAGTGTTTCAAAAAGATACTTTCCTATTAAGCCAGCATGCCAAGAAGTTCCACAAGCACTAATAAGTATTCTTCTTGCTTTTGCAAATACATCACCATATTCTTGTATTCCGTTAAGAATTATTTCTTTTTGTTCTCTTTGAAGACGTCCATTCATACAAAGAGCAAGACTCTTTGGTTGCTCAAATATCTCTTTAAGCATAAAATGGTCAAATCCTCCCTTTTCTATATCATCTAAAGATAGTTGTATTTGCTTTATCTCTGGTTTAATCAATTTTTCGTTGTCCAAGGAGTGAATTTCAACTCCTTTGCCTCTCTCTATTTTTATTACTTGTCGGTCTTCAGGATAGATAACGTTCTTTGTGTATTCCACGATAGGAGATGCATCTGAACCAAGCAAATATTCATTTTCTCCAACTCCAATAATCAATGGAGAAGCTATTCGTGCTGTGATGAGAATATCTGGATTATTTTTTTCAATAACTCCTATTGCATAAGCGCCTGTTACTTGTGTTAATGCTTGATAAACTGCATCAAACAAAGAAAGTTTATGCTCTTGCATCATATACTCTATCAGTTGTACAAGAACCTCAGTATCTGTTTCGCTTTTAAACTCATAACCTTTAGAAATCAAGAACTTTTTTAATGTAAGATAGTTTTCTATGATTCCATTATGAATTAAGGCTATATTCTTACTTTGAGAATAGTGTGGGTGAGCATTTTTATCAGAAGGCTCTCCATGAGTTGCCCAACGAGTATGAGCAATTCCTACCGTACCTTTAATATTTTTATCCCTACAATAGTCTTCTAAATTGGAAACTTTTCCTTTTGTTTTATAAACATTAAGATTTCCATCTTCATCAACTAAGGCTACACCTGCAGAGTCGTAACCTCTATATTCCAAACGATGTAATCCTTTTATAAGAATAGGGAATGCATCTCTAGTCCCCAAATATCCAACTATACCACACATAATCTATAAATTTTATTTTTGTTTACTAATTGTTTTTTCTAAATCTAAAATTTAACATCTGCAAAAGTACAAAATAAAAATCAATTCTAAATAAAAATACAAAGAAAAAATACAAATACAAGTTCATTTTTACAAATCCAAAGTTAAAATTCTTTCTACCGTTTTTCGTTTTTTTCACGCCAATCTTCGTTTTAGTGGTGAAAAATAAATGAAGATTGGCAAAATTTCCTCTTGATTATTCTACACTGAAAAGCATATTTCAAAGATTTATTGCTTTATATGTAAAAAACAATAAAAGAATCGTTTTTGCGTTTTATGTAATGTTTAATCAAATCGTAAGAATATTTTGTTAAGAAGTTTTTTTAGAGATTGGAATTTTAGAGATTGGTGGCTTGTAGTTTGCCTTTCTTTGCTTGTTTTCGGAATGTTTTATTCTCCTTTTGTGGCAAGTGTGGCAAGAGGTTTGATTATTATTGGTATATTTTTGTGTTTGGTCTTATGGAAGTATAGTTTCAATGGCTTTTCTAAGAAAATCATTCCTGCAATCTGCATTTCTTCTGTATTTATCTTAGATATTATAGGTACATTATGGTCAAGTGATACAAAAGAAGCGTGGCATATAATAACACATGAAGTTTCTTTTCTTACCGTACCTGTTTTTATTGCATTATGTTCTCCTCTTAAAAAAAACGTAATTACTTCTTTTTTCGTTATATACGTATTTTTTTGTCTATTAGGAACAATTGTAGGTTTATTTAATTATGTTTTTACACATTATGCAGATATTCGTCATCTTATACCAGGAGCAAGACATATAGCATTTGCTTTAAATAGTGCTTTTATTACAATTGTTCTATTTATTTATGTTTATAATACAAAAAAATATAGAAAAATAATAATCCCTATCATCATTTGGATTATAGTGTTTTTGATTATAATGCAAATGCTCAGTGGTTTAATTGCCTTAATTTTGTTTGCCATCATTGAACTTGTTTATTTAGCCGCAACTAAAAAGAACAAAGTAAATATTATTTTGTCATGCATTATAATAGCTTGTCTTGTTGGTTTAAGTTTTTGGATATATAGAGAACACAACAGTTATTTCAAAGTAAAAGAAGCTTTCATTGGAAATAAAATCATAAAAACGCCAGACGGAAACACATATAGCGGGATAGATGATAATTTTATTGAAAACGGATACTTGGTAAATAACTATGTATGTCGTCAAGAAGTGGAATCAGAATGGGAAAAACGTACCGGCAAAAGCATAAAAAAATTTTGCAAAGACTCTCTTTATTCATACGAAGACTTGATTTATCGTTACTTAAACTCTAAAGGGCTACACAAAGACGCCTATTCCATAAGACAACTTACCGATAAAGACTTAGAGAACATATATCACGGAGTGGCAAATATAGTTTATACAGAAAGATTTTCGCTAAGACCTCGCTTATATCAGACTTTCTTTGAATTCGAACGATTTATCAACACAAAAAACGTAAAAGACAAATCTCTTATTCAAAGATTCGCTATGATAAACAGTGCTTTAAAAGTCGCAAAACAAAATATTTTTTTAGGAACAGGAACCTCTGATGCAAAGAAAGAACTCAAAAACCAATTAAGAAAGGATTATCCTTATTTAGAAGTGGAAGATGCTGACCCTCACAACCAATTTATTTATCTTTTAGTTAATTTTGGAATACTTGGATTGCTTGTTTTTATTGCACTTTGCACTTATCCTATAATAAAACTTCGTCTTTGGAAAAATAGATACTTTATTATATTTATATTTATCTGTATTTGTTATATGTTTGTAGAGAGTGCGTTAAGAATGATGGCAGGAAGAATGTTTTTTGTCTTGTTCTTTTCTCTGTTTGCTTTCTCCAATAAAGAGATAAAGCAGTATTTTATACCACAACTTGAAACAAAAATTACTAATTTTTAATTATTAATTTTTAATTAACAGAACAATGAAGTCATTATTTTTAATAGATGCAATGGCATTAATCTTTCGTTCTTATTATGCTTTGAATAAGAACCCAAGAATAAACTCTAAAGGTTTGAACACATCGGCAACACTCGGCTTTTTCAACACTCTGTTTGATATTATTCAAAAACACGAACCTGATTTGTTGGCTGTATGTTTTGATGTCTCCTCTGACACTTTCAGAAAGGAAGAGTATGCAGACTATAAAGCTAATAGAGAAGCTTGTCCAGAGGAAATTCTAAGCAACTTACCTTATATTAAAGCACTGCTTAAAGCTATGAATATAAAGACTATTGGTATTGAAGGCTATGAAGCAGATGATGTAATCGGAACATTAGCAAAAAAAGGTAAGAAAATGGGCTTTACTGTTTATATGGTTACGCCTGACAAAGACTATGCCCAGCTTGTGGAAGACAATATCTTTATTTTAAAACTTCCACGTATGGGTTTAGGAGAACAAATACTTGGAGTAAAAGAAGTATTAGAAAAGTTTGAGATAAAAAGGCCTGAACAGGTTATAGATATTCTTGGCTTATGGGGAGATAGTTCAGATAATATTCCCGGTGTTAAAGGTATTGGAGAAAAGAAAGCCAAAGCTTTATTGCAACAATTTGATAGCATAGAAGATATTATTGAAAACTCAGACAAGATTACTGTTAATAGTGTTCGCAAAGCAATAGAAGAGAATAAAGAACAAGCTTTGCTAAGCAAAAAACTTGCAACTATTCGTTTAGATGTTCCTATTGAAATAAAAGAAGAGGATTTTCAAAGAAAGACACCTGATTTTATAGAATGTAAACGTTTGTTTGATGATTTGGAATTTAGAAAATTTGCAGAAAGGTTTTTCAATATCTACAAAAAAAGCGAAGTTTCTGAACAAAAAAACGAGGATTCTAATACTTTATTTTCAAATTCTCAAGAACAGAAGTCAAGCCTTTTTAATCAAGAACTTGATTTATTTTCTTCCTTTTCTAACTTTGAAAATATAAATAAAGTTAATCATAATTACACTTCTGCATACAATAATATAGAAGAAGTTTTACGGATAATAAAAACGAGAAAAGCCTTCGCATTTGCTTTAATGACGAATGATGATAGTTTGGATTTTGAGATTAAGGCTTTGTCCTTCTGCGTTGAAAAAGGTAAAGCATTTTATTATCCTTTGAATACAGATAATACAATCACGGAGGAGATAAAAGAGGTCTTTGAAAACTCTGAGATTAGAAAGATTTGCTATAACATAAAGCAAAATAATCACGCCTTAATCAACAAAAACATAAACACAAAGGGAGATAATTTTGATATTATGTTGGCTCACTATCTTATTTCTTCGGAAGAAAGAGGCAAGTTAGACGATTTGTCGCAGATATATCTCAATTATGAAATGATAGTCAAACAAAAGAACACTGAACTCAACGAAAGAGATTATATTTGTGAGCAAGCCGACATTATTTTTCAACTATATCCATTATTTAAACAGAGATTAAAACAAGATAACTTAGAAGAACTTTTTTATAATGTGGAAATGCCATTGAGCGATGTGCTTTTGGCTATGGAAAAAGAGGGTATTAAAGTAGATGAAAAGGTTTTAAAGAATTATTCTCAACTACTTCAACAAGAAAAAGATATTATAGAACAAGAAATTTTTGAATATGCAGGAGAGAAGTTTAATATTGCTTCATCTGTTCAGTTAGGTAATATTTTATTTGAAAAATTAGATATAACTAACGGTAAAAAGATAAAGAAAACTAAAACTAAACACTATTCAACTTCTGAAGATGTGTTAGAAAAACTTGCTGTTTATCACCCAATAGTTCCGTTAATATTGAATTGGAGGAAGATTTCTAAACTAAAAAACACATACGTAGATGCTCTTCCTTTGCTTATCAACAAGAAAACAGGAAGAATACATACAACTTTCAATCAAGCGACTACTGCAACAGGAAGATTATCTTCTGCCAACCCTAATCTACAAAACATACCTATACGTTCTGAACAAGGAAAAGAAATCCGCAGGGCTTTTGTTCCTAACTATGAAGGACATTACTTGCTTTCTGCTGACTATTCTCAAATAGAGTTAAGAATAATCGCTTCTTTGTCGGAAGATAAACATCTTTGCAATGACTTTCAACAAGGAAAAGATATTCACACTTCTACTGCTGCAAAGATATATCATGTAAATGAGAATGAAGTATCAAAAGAAATGCGTTCTTCTGCAAAAAGTGTAAATTTCGGAATTATTTATGGTATCTCAGCATTTGGTTTGTCTGAATCTTTACTTATCTCTCGTAATCAAGCGCAAGAACTTATCAATGAATATTTTGCTGCTTACCCAAGTGTAGAAGAATTTATAAATAAAAGAATAGCTTTTGCAAGAGAGAAAGGCTATGCAGAGACATTACTAAACAGAAGACGTTATTTAAACAACATCAATTCTGCAAACGCAAACCTAAGAAATTTTGACAATCGCAATGCTGTAAATATGACAATTCAAGGTACAAGTGCCGATATGATAAAGATTGCAATGGTAAATATCTTCAAAGAGATAAAAGAACGTAATCTAAAGAGCAAACTTCTTGTTCAAATACACGATGAGTTGATTTTTGATATACCAGAAGAAGAAATCAATATCATGAAAGAACTTGTGCCAAAGGTTATGCAAGAAGCATTACCATTAAAAAACGTTCCTGTTATTGCGGATTACGGAATAGGCAAAAATTGGCTGGAAATTAAATAATAATTAGTAATTAGAAATTAATGATAGTAAAAACGTACGATGATAATCTTAGTAAGAAACAAATAGATAACATTGTTTCTATTTTAGAGAATGATGGTATAGTTATTATTCCAACAGATACTCTTTATGCTTTTGTATGTGATATTCAAAGTAAGAAAGCAGCAAAAAATCTTGCAGAACTTAAAGGAAAGGTATTAGAGAAAAGCAACTTCTCTCTTCTATGTGAAAATCTTTCTGCAAGCACTCCTTATACTAAACCTTTAGGAAATAAACAATTTTCTTTTATACGAGGTTTGCAAACAGGTGGTTTTACTTTTGTTCTTTCTGCGAGCAATCTTACGCCTAAGATATTTCAATCTAAAAAAAAGACTATAGGTATTCGTTTGCCAAAAAACAAGATATGCTTAGATATATTGCAACGATTGGGCAGACCTTTGCTGGTTTCTTCTGTACCTCACGGAGAAGATATAGAAAAAGAAGACTTTACTTGTGCTGAACTCTTAGAAGAAAAATATGAAAACAGAGTTGATTTGGTAATAGAGAGTGATAGTTGTAATAATATTCCTTCTACTGTGGTTAATCTTGTTGATGATGATTTTGTTATTGAAAGAGAAGGACTCGGAATAGTTAATTAGTAATTAGAAATTAGAAATTAGTAATTCATCTTTTTTTGCTTTGAAGAGATTATTGTTTATAATATTGTTGTTGTGTTCTTGCTTTTGTGTCTATTCACAAGAGAGAGACTTTGTCGCATTTATGCGTCAGGCTATGCAAGACAATGATTATGAACGAGCAAAAAACATTTATGAATTAGCCAAGCAAGAGGATTACTTTGATATTGCTGGTGTTGAGAACATACTCTGCATTATGCACTATGCTAATAAAGAATATAAGCAAGCTTATTCCCTTTCTAAGAAACTCTTTGATGAAGACGAAAATAGTTTTCTTAGTAATGTTGTTATGTTTTCTTTTCTTTCTAAGAACAAAAGCAATGACAGTATCTTAGGAGAGAACCTTCAAGAGTTTAATGTTAAGGATATTCCTATGAATGCTTTGTATGACTTACAGATTATTGAAAACAAAGATTTAAACAACATCTGTTCAGCAATAGAAAGATATATAGATAAATTTAATGTCAGCAAAATGGAGAGAATACCCTACAGAACATTGCAGACATTACTGTATTTCGCACAAAACAACTATATGCAAGCATATAATAAAGCCTTAGATATTCTCTCAGAAGACAATATTGCTCTTATAGATTTTGTTCTCGGACGTATTAGAGAAGAAAGAAAAGAATATGTTTCAGCTCTTGCTTTCTATAATAGTGCTATTAGAAAAGGTTATGTTAATCGAGATGTTTATTTACACAAAGCTTTATGCAATGGATACAACTCCGATTATGTATTATCCAACATTGATTTAGATACTTGTTTGTTTATTAAAGATGATTATTATATTTATTACCTCAAAGGTATTAACTATAATCATTTAAGAGATTATCCTAATGCAATACAATGCTTTAATATGTCTATATTCCTTTGCGATACATTTGCAGATGCTTACAATTACAGAGGAATAGTTTATGCTAATTGTCGACAATATGAGTTTGCTCTTATGGATTTCAGAACTTGTTATAAGCTAAACGAAAATACGCAATACATACATGATAATTTAGGTCTTGCTTTAGAATATACAGGACATGTTATGGAAGCAATCAAAGAATATAACCTATCTATCAAAAAAGAACCTAAATACTTTGATGCTTATTATAATCTCGGCAGATTATATAGTGAAGATTATCAGCCTGCAAAAGCTTTAAGATACTTAAAGAAAGCTCTTGCTTTGGAGACAGAAGTACCAGATATTTATTATTTAATAGGAATAAACCTTGCAAGAACAAATAAAATAAAATCAGCTTGCGAATATCTTACCATAAGTTTAGAAATGGGACATACAAAAGCGATGAGTGCTATTGAAGAAGTATGTATTAAAGACAAATAAACAAAAAGAACGAGAAAAGAATCTGATCTTTTCCCGTCCAAAACAATAAAATTATGAAAATTTTTTCAATCCGTCTATTAATACATTCCTCCCATTCCACCTTGAGGCATTGCTGGAGCAGCAGGAGCAGGTTCTTTTATTTCACTAAGCACACATTCTGTTGTAAGAATCATACTTGCGATTGAAGCAGCATTCTCTAAAGCAACTCTTGCTACCTTTGTAGGATCAATAACGCCAGCTTTGTGTAGGTCTTCATACTTATCTGTACGAGCATTATAACCTTCGTCGCCTTTCATTTCTCTTACTTTATTAACGACTACGCTTCCTTCTAAACCAGCGTTCTCTACAATTTGTCTTAAAGGCTCTTCCAAAGCGCGTCTTACGATTTGAATACCTGTATTCTCGTCTTCGTTATCACCTTTAACGTTCTTTAAAGCAGATATTGCTCTTATGTATGCAACACCACCACCTGGTATTATACCTTCTTCTAATGCTGCTCTTGTAGCATGTAAAGCGTCATCAAAACGATCTTTCTTTTCCTTCATTTCAACTTCACTTGCAGCTCCAACATAAATTACTGCAACACCACCTGCTAACTTAGCCAAACGTTCTTGCAATTTCTCACGATCATAGTCAGAAGTTGTTTTTTCTATTTGAGCTTTGATTTGAGCAACTCTCGCTTTGATGTTATCTTTCTTTCCTGAACCAGAAACGATAGTTGTATTATCTTTATCAACAGTTATCTTAGCACTTGAACCAAGCATTTCTAATGTTGTATCTTCAAGTTTGAAACCTTTTTCTTCAGAAATAACTGTTCCACCTGTAAGAATTGCTATATCCTCTAACATTTCTTTTCTTCTGTCGCCAAAACCTGGAGCCTTAACAGCAACTATCTTCAAAGAACCTCTTAGTCTATTAACAACTAATGTTGCAAGTGCTTCTCCATCTATATCTTCTGCTATAATAAGTAAAGCTCTTCCTGTTTGAACAACTTTCTCTAACACTGGAAGGAATTCTTTCATGTTGGAGATTTTCTTGTCATAGATAAGTATGAATGGGTTATCATATACTGTTTCCATCTTTTCTGTATCTGTAACGAAGTATGGAGAAAGATAACCTCTGTCAAATTGCATACCTTCTACAACTTTAACTGTTGTATCCAAACCTTTTGCTTCTTCTATAGTAATAACGCCTTCTTTCTTTACTTGTTTCATTGCTTCTGCTATCATACTTCCTATTGCAGAATCATTGTTTGCAGATATAGTAGCAACTTGTTCTACTTTTTCTTGAGCATTACCTATTTGACGAGAACGTTTTTTAAGGTCAGCTACAACAACTGAAACAGCTTTATCAATACCACGTTTTAAATCCATTGGATTTGCTCCTGCAGCAACATTTTTTAAACCTGTATTTACAATTGCCTGAGCCAAAACAGTAGCTGTTGTTGTTCCATCTCCTGCTTGGTCGCCTGTTTTAGAAGCAACTTCTTTTACAAGTTGAGCTCCCATGTTCTCAATATTATTTTCTAAGTCAATCTCTTTTGCAACACTAACACCATCTTTAGTAATATGAGGAGCACCAAACTTTTTATCTATTATAACATTTCTACCTTTAGGTCCTAAAGTAACCTTTACTGCATCAGCTAACGCATTAACACCTGTACGTAATTGTTCTCTTGCTTCGGTGTTGAATTTTATTTCTTTTGCCATTTTATTTTTCTCCTATTCTTTTTAATTAAATAATTGCATAAATATCACTTTCCCTCATAATAAGGTATTTTTCATCTCCAACATTTATTTCTGTGCCAGAGTATTTTCCATATAATACCTTATCACCTGCTTTTACTGTCATAGGTTCATCTTTTTTACCAGGACCTACAGCAATAACAGTTCCTTCCATAGGTTTTTCTTTAGCTGTATCAGGAATAATGATACCTGTTGCTGTTTTTTCTTCAGCCTCTGCAGACTTTACTAAAACTCTGTCTGACAATGGTTTTATATTTACCTTTTTCATATTTGTATGTATTTTTGTTTATTTATAAAATTCAAATTACCCCACAATTATTCCAAATTATGTGCCAAATAAAATTAACTGACATTTTGTCATACAAATAATTTAAAGAAATATAAGACTATAAAATTTCCACAAAATAAGGATTAAATTTTGCAACTTTTGATTTCTTTTTTGCCAAACGCTGTTTTGTTGCCACCAAACTTGATTTTCGTTGTAAAAAACTATTTTTTGGGGACACTAAGTCTTGATTTGGCAAAATTAAAACGAAGTTTGGCAAATTTCAAATTTCAAGTGGCATATAAAAAACAAAGAACTAACATCTTTTAAAAAAAAGTTTTTATTGTGTTTGCAACTTTTTTACTCTTTTTTTCTGCATTACCAAAAAAAAGTTTAACTTTGCAAGTTGATTAACACTGAAAGAAATAAAAAACACTATTTTATATGAGACCAGATTTTAGCAATGTGGATTTCAAACAACTAAACAACCACACAGATTTTAGAACGTGGGAAAAAGAAGTCCATAATGACAAAAATTGGGTAACTCCAGAACAAATACCTGTTAAATCTGTTTATGGAGCAGAAGACTTAGCAGGTATGGAACACCTTAATTATGCAGCAGGAGTTACTCCTTATCTTAGAGGACCTTATAGTACAATGTACGTTATGCGTCCTTGGACAATCAGACAGTATGCAGGATTCTCAACAGCAGAAGAAAGTAATGCTTTTTACCGCCGTAATATAGCAGCAGGTCAAAAAGGTCTTTCAGTTGCTTTTGATTTACCTACACATAGAGGATATGACTCTGACCACCCAAGAGTTGTGGGCGATGTAGGAAAAGCTGGTGTTGCTGTTGATAGTATTTTGGATATGAAAATCTTGTTTAACCAGATAGACTTAGGAAAAATGTCCGTTTCAATGACCATGAACGGAGCTGTTTTGCCTGTTTTATCATTCTACATCATTGCTGCTGAAGAACAAGGTGTAAAACAAGATCAATTAGCAGGAACTATTCAAAATGATATTCTTAAAGAGTTTATGGTGAGAAATACTTATATTTATCCGCCTAAGCCTTCTATGAAAATCATTGCTGATATTTTTGAATACACTTCAAAGAACATGCCTAAGTTTAATTCTATTTCTATCTCAGGTTATCACATGCAAGAAGCAGGAGCAACTGCTGACATAGAAATGGCATATACTCTTGCCGATGGATTAGAATATCTTAGAGCAGGTATTAATGCTGGAATGAGTGTAGACCAATTTGCTCCACGTTTATCTTTCTTCTGGGGTGTAGGTATGAATCACTTTATGGAGATAGCAAAAATGCGTGCCGCAAGAATGCTTTGGGCTAAAATAGTTAGTCAATTTAATCCAGAAAATCCTAAATCTCTTGCTCTTAGAACTCACTCTCAAACATCAGGTTGGTCATTAACAGAACAAGATCCATTTAATAATGTTGCTCGTACTTGTATAGAAGCTATGGGAGCAGCACTTGGACATACACAGTCTTTACACACTAACGCATTAGACGAAGCTATTGCTTTGCCAACAGATTTCTCTGCTCGTATTGCAAGAAACACTCAGATATATCTTCAAGAAGAAACCAATATCTGCAGAAGTTTAGACCCATGGGCCGGAAGTTATTATGTAGAAAGCCTTACTCATGAGCTTGCACACAGAGCTTGGGGACATATTCAAGAAGTAGAAAAACTTGGAGGTATGGCTTCTGCAATAGAAAGTGGCATACCTAAGATGCGTATTGAAGAGTCTTCAGCAAGAAAACAAGCAAGAATAGATGCAGGCATAGATACTATACTTGGAGTCAATAAATATAGACTTGCACACGAAGCTTCTATTGACACTCTTGAAATAGACAACACTGCAGTTAGAGAAGCACAAATCAAACGTCTTCAAAAACTACGTGCAGAAAGAAATGAAGACGATGTACAAGAAGCTTTGCGTAAATTATCTCATGTTGCTCAAACAGGAGAAGGCAATCTTTTGGAAATGAGTATTGATTGTGCAAGAAAGAGAGCTTCTTTAGGTGAAATATCTGATGCTTGTGAGAAACATTTTGGAAGATATAAAGCAAAAATAAATTTGATTTCAGGCGTGTATAGTAGTGCAACAAAAGACAGTGCTAAGTTTAAGAAAGCACAAGAAATGGTTAAAGAGTTTGAAAAACTTGAAGGTAGAAGACCAAGAGTTATGATTGCTAAAATGGGGCAAGATGGACACGACAGAGGAGCAAAAGTCGTAGCAACAGGTTATGCAGATATAGGCTTTGATGTTGATATGGGACCTTTGTTCCAAACTCCTGAAGAATGTGCTAAGCAAGCTGTAGAAAACGATGTCCATATTCTTGGAGCATCTTCTTTGGCTGCAGGACACAAAACACTTCTTCCTCAAGTTATAGAAGAATTAAAGAAACTTGGTAGAGAAGACATCATCGTTACTGCTGGTGGTGTTATTCCTCCTCAAGATTATCAATTCTTATATGATGCGGGTGTAGCGGCAGTCTTTGGTCCAGGAACAGTTGTTTCCGATTCTGCAATAAAGATGATGGAGATTCTGTTTGAACAAAGAAAAGAAGAATAACGGCAACTAAAACTTAAAACTTAATATAAAGAATTTTTTTCATGCTTTACATGTTTCCGTTGGGGTGTTTGAATCTCAACGGTTTTTCTTTTTTTTATTTTCAATTACTAATTTCTAATTTCTAATTACTAATTTCTAATAGTTTCTTTTTTTTTCTTACTTTTGCAAAGAGATAATAAGACTATGTTTTAAGATTAATAATTTTTGAAATCAATGTTATTAAATAGAGAAGACACAATAGTAGCTCCTGCAACAAATACTAACATTAGTGCGGCTTTAGGCATCATTCGTTTAAGTGGAAAGCAAGCCATTGAGATAGTGGATAAAGTGTTTGTTCCCCAAAGCAAGAGAATTGCTAACCTAAAACAAGCTAAGGCTAATCATACTTACTTTGGCACAATAACAGACGAAGACAAAGTAATAGATGAAGTTGTTTTAAGTCTTTATCATGCTCCTTTTTCTTTCACAGGAGAAGATATTGTGGAAATAAGTTTTCATGGTTCAACATATATCTGCCAAGTTATGCTCAATTTACTTATAAAACATGGAGCAAGAATGGCAGATAAGGGTGAGTTTTCTGAACGTGCATTCTTAAATGGCAAGATTAATCTTTCACAAGCAGAGGCTATTGCCGATATTATCTCTTCTCGTAATACATTTTCTTTAGATGTTGCGATGAATCAGTTGAGAGGTGGCTACAATGATATGCTACGTTCTTTGAGAGAGAAGTTTTTAAAGGTCGCATCTTTGTTAGAATTGGAGATAGACTTCTCTGAAGAACACGAAATATTTGTTGATAGAGAAAAACTTTTAAAAGAGCTGAGCGAAACTCAAAACCTTTTAACCGAACTTTGCAATTCGTTTGAACAAGCCAATGCCTTTAAACAAGGAATACCTGTTGCCATTGTCGGAAAGCCTAACAGTGGCAAAAGCACCTTGATGAATGCCATATTAAAAGAAGAAAGAGTAATCGTTTCCAATATCGCTGGAACTACAATAGATACTATTGAGGAACGATTCTTCATTAAAGGAGTTGAATATCGCTTTATCGATACTGCAGGAATAAGAGAAAGTAAAAACGAAATTGAAAAACAAGGTATAGAACGTTCGTTTAAAGCAATAGAAAAGGCTGTTTTTGTGCTTATGCTCTCCGATATTTCCGACAAAGAAGAGGAATGGGATAAGTCCAAACAAGACATATTGAAAGGAATCAAGCTTGAGAATAAAAAACTTATACATATTCTAAACAAAGAAGACAAAGCCAAACTTTCAAATCAAGAAAGAGAGAATTTAAAACAGAGAGGCTATGTTATAATCTCAGCAAAAGAAAAAAAAGGTCTTGATTCTTTATTAGAAAAAATTGAAGAACTAACTCCTAAAACTGACTTCAATAATAAAGTTTTTCTTAGCAATATGCGTCATTATCAGATTATGAACAAGACTTTGGAAGAAATCAGCATTGCAATGCAGAGTGTGGAAGCAGGAATCTCTTCTGATTTAATAGCAGAAAACATTCGCATGGCCACAAACTACATCGGTGAAATAACAGGTGAGGTCTGCAACGAAGATATTCTCAACAATATATTCTCTAACTTCTGCATAGGAAAATAAAACAAAAAAGGACGACTAAAAGAGTCGTCCTTTTTCTTGTATATCTCGGTTAATTATTTGTTACCATTGAAGAAACATTTATAGAAGAATAAGTTGTTCCGGTATATGTTGCTTCTGTGTAGTAACCATTCCATTCTGTGCCTCCAGAGATTGTTCCACCTGTGTATAGTCTATAAGTTCCTGTAGAAATACTTGGAGAAGAAATCAAAAGAACTAATCCATTATTTCCACCAGGGCCACCTCCAGGACCGCCACCTGGACCATAAGCAGGAGAATTATTTGGACCGCCACCTGGACCTCCTTGCATTGAAGTTATTTCAGGTATTTGGAACATAATTATGCTATTACCGCTATTGTCTGTAAAGTTTATTGCCTGATTTGCAGACACACCACTCTTTAAAATAACTCTCTGAGTACAAACAGAAGATGTAGGAGTCGAATGCTCACCACCTATACCAATAAGAGTTCCTCCTGTTATTTTGAAAGTATTTTGATCGCAATCAAAACCACCTTCTGGTGCAGTCTGTCCTACTGCGATAACCAAACCTCCACTTATTGTCATTGTACCATTTGCATCTATAGCATCATTTCCTGTTACATGAGCATAAACTTTACCTCCGGAAATTTCTATATGAGAAGCTGCATTTATAGCATCATCATAAGTGTTAAGTATTATTTCTCCCCCAGAAATAAACATTGTATCCTTACTTTCTAATCCTTCCCCTCCATCATTCTGAGTTGTAACGTTGATATAACCACCAGAGATATAGAAATTACCCTCTGATGCTATGGCTTTTGGTTGAGCATAATCTGTTTCATTACCCCAACCTGAACCTTGTACCTCAACAAAATGTTCTCCGCTTGTTGATGCGTTGATAACAGGAGAGGTATTTTCTCCGTCCATAATTGTTATCGTTCCATCAATTTTTATACACTTACCACCAGAACCAGATTGAGCTAAGGTAATATTTCCTCCGTCAATAAACAGATTGCCATCGGCCTTAATACAAGAAGATTTATAAGAATCTGTTGTCCCTGTGCTATCAATATAAGTTGCTCCATCGGAAGCAGCAGTAATGTTTATTGTAGGATTACCTGTAATCGTAATATTTCCATCAGTACTTATTCCCCTACCTCCAGCATTAGAAGAAGGAAGAGTAAGAATTATATCACCTCCACTAATAGTTATATTACTATCTGCTCCTATCGCACTACAATAAGAAGGATCATAGCCCGAGCCTACTTCTTCTAACACAACTGTACCTGCTGCTGTGATATTTAAAATTCCTCCTGAAATCTCAACATCAATATCAGATTTAACACCTTTTCCTGCATCAGCATTAACAGTAATATTTATCGTTGGTTCTTCAAAACTTAAAGTATTATCAGAAGATATTCCATTCTTTTTATTTGCGATACAAGTCAAAGTTCCACCACCTATGAAAGTAGTTTCACCTTTTGTGTTAATAACAGCCTTGCCATCAGATGCAGAATTATCGGTTAATATGTTTGTTGTTCTATCTACTATATTGAAAGTAGTCGTTTTGTCTTTCTTTAAGCGGATTGGAATAGTAGTAAGCGAAGTTAAGTTCAAACCACCTAAAGATATTTTAAACTTCTTGTCGGATTCCAAATAAAAAGAGCCATCTTCTGAACTACCAGACAAATAATATTCTATATTAGTTATACCTGCTGTTGTCAAAATTGAGACATTGGCTCCAGAAACACTAATATCTATGTTCTCACTTCCAACATTATTTACCACGTATGCTGTATCTCCAGCGTATGTTACATAAATAATATTAGCAATTTCTGATCCTTGATGAGAAAAAATAATACTATCTATAACATTTATTGGCAACACTGTACCCTCTTCCGAATCATTAATCAAAAGATTTGAAGTATTGTCCGTCATTTTAAAACTATTAACATTGGAAACATCGTTTTGATAGATAACTCCCCCGTTATAATACATCAAAACAGTATCCTGAGCCTTTAAACCAAGAAAAGAGAAAAGGCATACTACTATTAAAACACTTATCTTTTTCATATCTTTGAGAATTTAAAGGTTCTATTATTCACTTTCAAAACATATATTCCCTTTTCCAGCAAAGAAATATCTATCTGTTCATTATTGGATTTTTCTTCCTGTAAAAGCATTTTACCATCTAAACTATAAATAACAATATTGTTTTTTTCCGAACTCACATTCGCTATTTTTATATAGTCTTTTGCTGGATTAGGATAAACTAAAAGTTGATTTTCATTCTCAACTTCTTCTATTGACATAACAGAAGCAAAATACATCTTCTGAATATCTTCATAAAAAATAGTCGTCGAATTGTTTTGATTATCTACGATGTTGATATATCCCTGAGAATCTATTGTTGCCTCAAGAAAATACACTGTTCCGTTTTCGCCCAAGTCAAAGTTTTGTTCCGTTTGGTCTGTTAATTGAACCACAAGAACATTTTGGGCTTTTATTCCTAAACTTATAATTAAGCATAGAAACAAAAATAAATTCATTTTTCTCATATTAATGTGTTTTATTGTTAGTTAAGTGTGCAAAGATACTAAAAATATTTTTATAGACAAGAAAAATATGAAAAAAAACACTTATTTTTGCAAACCATATTTTAAATAAAAACACAAAGTATCATGAAAAAGAATATTGTCTTCGTAGTATTTATTTTAACGTTCTTTATTATCAATGCTCAAAGTCTTCTTGTTGGTTCATACAATGTAAGAAATAAGAACGATTATGATGCAAAACAAGACAATGGCTGGAACATTAGGGCAGAGAAAATTTGCGAACTAATAAACTTTGAACAACCCGATGTATTCGGAACTCAAGAGGTGCTAAACAATCAATTGAATGACATGTTGCAACTTTTGGACAGATATTCTTATATCGGTGTTGGCAGAGATGATGGTAAAACATTAGGAGAATATGCTGCTATTTTTTACAACAAAGAACGAATAGAATTATTAGAAGATGGTAATTTCTGGCTTGCAGAAGAAACTGATAAACCTAAAAAAGGCTGGGACGCCGCTTGTATTCGCATCTGCACATGGGGAAAATTCAGAGATAACCAAACAAAAAAGATTTTCTTTTTCTTTAATCTTCACATGGATCATGTAGGAGTTGTAGCAAGAAAAGAGAGTGCTAAACTTGTTGTTGCAAAAATAAAACAAATAGCACAAGGAACAACATCTATACTTACAGGAGATTTTAATGTAGATCAAAACAATGAGATTTACGAAACATTTACTAAGAGTGGAATTTTAAAAGACAGTTATCAGATTGCCAAATACAAGATGATACCTAATGGAACTTTCAATTCATTTAATCCTTTAATAAGAACAAATAGTAGAATAGACCATATATTTGTTACAAACGACTTTACGGTAGATAACTACGCCGTTATGACTAACATGTATTGGATTAGCAAAAACAAAAAGGAAAATATCAAAGGCCACGATGCTCCTAATGAAATAAGTTTTAAAGAAGGCATTATTAGAACTCCTTCTGACCACTACCCTATTTTTGCTCGTATTAGATGGAAATAAAGATTAGAAATGAAAAAAGTTGATAAACAATTCTTTGATACTTGGACTAAGAAGATACAAAACATAGAAACAAAAGAGGATTTCTTTGTTTTGTGCAGAGAAGCATTGCTTTTTCAGTATGAAAACAACAATGTTTATAAGAAATGGTGTGATTTTACTTATCACAATATAGAAAAGATAGACAATATTGAGGACATACCTTTTCTCCCTATATCTTTTTTCAAAAATTTTGAGATAACTTGCTTTAAAAACTATGATAGTGAAGACTATTTTCTTTCTTCAGGTACAAGTTCTTCAACAAGAAGCAAGCATATTGTTTATAATAAAGACTTTTATATCAACAATACTTTCTCTTGTTTCTCACAGTTTTTCGCTAATGTTGAAGATTATTGTTTCATTTGTTTATTACCTAACTACTTAGAACAAGAACATTCTTCTTTAATCTGTATGATGGACGCTTTCGTGCAAAAAAGCAAGCACAAACAAAGCGGATTCTATGCCCACAACTTAGATGATGTGTATCATATCCTTCTTTTCAACGAACAAAACGAAGTAAAAACTATTCTTTTGGGTGTAACCTATGCTTTGTTAGACTTAGTTGAGAAATATAATCTAAACTTAAAGCATACTATTGTTTTTGAAACAGGTGGAATGAAAGGAAGACGTAAAGAAATGCCTAAATCTGAGATACATAAAATCCTAAAACAAGGTTTTAATATCAACAATATAGCTTCAGAATACGGAATGTGTGAGTTGTTTTCTCAAGCTTATTCTTTAAAAGACGGCGTTTTCTATACTCCAAAACAGATGCATGTAGTTGTGAAAGAAACAAACGATTTCAAAAACACTCTTTACAACAAAAAAGGCATAATAAATGTTATTGATTTATGCAACATTGACACTTGTTGTTTTATTCAAACGCAAGACATGGGCAAAAAACTTTCCAATAACTCTTTCGAAATAATTGGAAGATTAGACTATTCAGATATAAGAGGTTGCAATCTTATGTATTAGTCCAACTTTAAAAGAAAAATAACGAAATCTAAACCTTATTATATCTTCTATGTGTGATAGCTTTAAGTTCTTCAAAACTATTCACACCAAGATGATTTACTTCTCTAAGAAAAAGTTCTGCACAAGCATAAGCATCTGATTGTGCATTATGATGGTTTAAGCTAATATTTTCCAAGTTACACAGATAATCCAATGAAAATTTCTGAGACTCTTTCCAAACATCTCTTGACAGAACATAAGTACAAAGATAACGACTTTGAGGTTTTTCCAAATGATAAAATCGTAATGTTTTCCTAAGAACATTTATATCAAACGAAGCATTATGAGCTAAAATCATGGTATTAGTTAAGTATGGTTTTATTTCCTGCCATATTTTATCAAAAGTTGGTTCGTTAGCAACATCTTCTTTATGTATGCCATGAATACGTTGTGCATAGTAATGAAAATAAGGATAACATATCGGTTTTATTAGCCAATATCTAACATCAACAACTTTATTATCCTCAACCTTGCAAAGTCCTAATGAGCAAGGAAAATATTTGTCCGCAGTTTCAAAATCTATAGCCGTAAATGAAAACATAGCTACTCTCTACTCTATTTTTTTAATGTGCAAAGTTACAAAATATTTCGCCAATCGTCATCTTTATTTTGCCAAACGTCGTTTTGTCGCCGCCAAACTTGGTTTTCATGTCAAAAAAAACTATTTTTTTAGTAAAAAATAGTTTTTTCCGGCATAAACTCTTGATTTGGCAAAAACCAAACGAAGAGTGGTAAAATTTATATTTAATTTAGCATATATTAAACCTAATTATCAGCGACCAATAACTTTTATTTCTCTTGTTTTTTAAAATTATCTAACCCTTTTTGCAAGAAAGAAATAAAGTTTTCAACGTTCTTGTCGTATGGTTGTGGCTTTTCTGTTAATAGATTGCCATCACCGTCCATAAGAACATAAAGAGGTTGTGCATTAGCATGGAATTTCTCTATTTGATAGTTAAGATTTCTACGTCCTAAAGTCTTTATTGTTTTTCCATTCATTTGAGTCCATTCTTCTTTAGGAAGTTCTATTGTGTTTTCATCGCAATATAAGGATACAAGAATATAGTCTTGTTGTATCAAGTCTTTAACTGCAGGTACAGACCACACGGCTGTTTCCATCTCCCTGCAGTTTGCACAACTCTTTCCTGTAAAGTCTAAGAATAAAGGCTTACCTACTTGCTTAGCATAAGCTTTTGCTTCTTCTAAATCAAAGAAGGCTTTGAAACCAACAGGAACATGTCCATCTAATTTGTCTGCATATTTTCTTTGAATAGGGAATCCATCGTTGTTTAAACTTGTTGTACCTGAGTTTTCAACAATAAGCTTCTCAATATTGTATTCTTGAGAAGAAACAGGAGGAAGATAGCCTGAAATAGTGCTAAGTGGAGCACCCCAAAGACCAGGTATCATATAAATAGTAAATGAGAAGGAAACAATAGCAAGGAATAAACGAGGAACACTTATATGTTTAAGTTCTGAATCTCCTTTGAATTTCAGTTTTCCTAATAAGTAGAATCCTATCATAGCGAATATCACTATCCAAATGCAAAGATATGTTGTTCTTGGCAAGATTCCCCAATTACATGCTTGGTCTGCAACCATAAGGAACTTTAATCCTAATGCTATCTCTAAGAAACCGAAAACAACTTTGACGCTGTTTAACCATGAACCGCTTTTCATGTTCTTCAAGAATGAAGGGAACATAGCCAAAAGAGTGAATGGCAATGCAAAACCTACGGCAAAGCCTAACATAGACACAAAGAAGATAAACGAATTAGAAGAACCTGAAGCCATCTCAACTAATGCTGCTCCAAGAATAGGTCCTGTGCAAGAGAAAGAAACTAATACTGTAGTAAGAGCAATAAAGAATGAACCTAACAATCCTCCCTTTTCACTTTCCTTATCTGATTTGGTTACCCATTTACTTGGCATTGTTATTTCAAATAGCCCGAAGAAAGAAAGAGCAAAAACCATAAAGATGATAAAGAACAAAACATTAGGTATCCAATGAGTAGAAATAATATACATTGCGTCTTTTCCAAATATCAAAGTCAGCAACAATCCTAAGACGGCGAAGATTAAGACTATTGAAAGACCAAAGAAATATGCTTGTTTTCTACCTTGACGATTAGTTTTCTTGCCATGTAGGAAGAAAGATATAGTCATAGGAATCATAGGGAAGACGCAAGGTGTAAGTAAGGTTATCAATCCAACACCAAACGAGATTAAAAAGACCATAAACAAAGATTTATTAGCAAGGTCTTGAGTATCTCCCATTGATTTTGCTTCTGCAAGAGTAGTAGTTGTTTGAGTTGAATTACTTTCTGTTGCTATCTGTGTAGGAGATTCTGCTAACTGTGGTTCTTCTTGCAATTCTGTACCTACAGCATTAGGATTTCCTTTCACATTAAAAACAAAATCCACATCATTGGGAGGAATACATGAACCATTCTCACAAAGTTGGAAAGTAAGAGTTCCTTTTACTTTGAAATCTTTATCTGTTTTTACTTTCACTCTTTGACGAAATACAACATTGCCTTCAAAAGAACGTGTTGTGTCTTTTGCAAACTTATCATAATGTGCTTTGCTTGCAGGTTCTTTTACTCCACCAATCTTTTGATATTCTTTTGAATTTGAGAATTTAAATTCTATTGGCATTTCTGTTCCTTTGGTATATTGAGAATAAATATGCCAACCCTTATCTAAGGAACATTTCAACTGTAATTCAGAAACTGAATCGTTGATTTTGTTTGTTGTGAATGTCCATTTTGCATGTTCTTGTGCAAATATGCTGACACAGAATACAGTCGCAAAAAGAAATAAAACGATATGCTTTGCCTTGTTCATAATGTGTGTATATTATTTCTTGTTATTATCTTTTCAACCAAGCAGAAGGATTTTGACATTTTACACCTTGACGAACTTGGAAATTCATTTCACTTTCTCCATTTTCGTTTGTTGCTATTATGCCTATGGTTTGACCTGTTGAGACCTTAGTTCCATCAGATACAGAAACACTTGCAAGATTGGTATAAACAGTCATATATTCCCCGTGTCGTATGATTACTATTTTGTTTCCATTAGGTCCTGGAAAAACTTTACAAACTTCTCCCTCAAAAACAGCTTTAACACTTGCTCCTCTTGTTGTACGAATATCAACGCCAAGATTTTCTATCTCTACTCCAGCAATATCTGGGTGTGGATGTTTTCCAAAACTACTAACAATTACACCTTTCCCTACAGGCCAAGGAAGCCGTCCTTTGTTTGTTTCAAAACTCTTGGATAAAGCCTCTTCTTTTGGTGTGGCAGCCATTACGTATGTTTTCTTCTCAGGTGTTTTCTTGTCCGTTGAAGGTTCTTTTTGGGCTGTTGCATTTGTAGGTGAAGCATTTTTTCTTTTTGTTTCTGCTATCTTAGCTTGCTTTTTTACCTCAGCAGAGATAGCAGCATTTATTTGCTGTTGGAGTTTCTTCTTTTTAGCTTCTTTTGCTTTTATTTCTTTTGCAAGCTGGCTTTCTTGCTTTTTGATATTATTTACAAGTTTCTCTTGTTGCTGACGCTCTTTATTAAGATTAGCTGTATTGACTTTTTCTTGATTAAGCAACTTTGACTGTGATCTCTTTTGGTTAAGCAGGTCATCTGTCATTGAAGACAACTCTATTGTCTTGTTTTCTATCTTTGCCATTTGACTTCTTTGCAAAGAAGCATAACGTCTAAAGAACACATATCTCTGATAGGCTTCATGATAGTCTTTTGCAGCGAAAATAAACAAAAGCCTATCCATTGCAGAACGATGTTTTTGTGCATAACGAAGCATATAAGCATAGTTCTGCTTAAGAATTTCAAGACTACGATAAGATTCTGTTATACTTTGTTGAGTTGTTTTGATTTGGTTGTCTAATATATTAATCTGAGAAGTTATATTATTAACCAATTGTTGTCGTTGTTCTACCTTCTTTTTTATTATCTGCAATTCAGAGGCAGAAAGTTTTTTGTTTTTTCTTGTCTCCTTTAGTATGGCATTCATTGAAGATATTTCTTTTTCTATCTTCGCTTTCTCCTTTTCTAAACTTTGACGGTTTTGTGCTTTAGTCTCCGTAGCAAAACACCAACACAATGCTATAGCAAAAAAAGATATGTATATATAATGTTTTCTTTTCACGACAAATAGTATTAAGAATTAAAAGCGGTTGCAAAAGTAATGAAAATATTTCTTTTATCCGTTATTATTTCTCCTTTATTTTTTTGTATCTGACTAATAATTTATATTTTTGCAACCTAATATTAAAAAAAGACAAACAATGAAACGCAATACATTATTATATATAATAGGGCTAAGCCTAACTTTTGTAGTTCTGTTTTCTTGTTCTAAGAATGATGACAGAGTTAAATCTACTGAATTAAAAGATTTAAAAGACTCTGCTTCTTTTGCTTTGGGATATTTAAACGGAATGCAAGCCTCAATGGACAAAGATGCACCTGTTAATGCCGACCTTTATGCAAGAGGATTCAAACAAGCATTCTCAAAAGACACTGATGGTGTGTGGGACGTTGAGACTATGAGAAGCATTATCATGGAATACGCTCGCAGAACTCAAGAAAATATGCAAGAAAAATCCTTCCAAAAGGCAAAACCTGACTTAGACAGAGCCAATAAGTTTTTAGCAGAGAATGCAAAAACAAAAGATGTAAAAACGACTTCAAGTGGCTTGCAATATAAAATAGAAAAACAGGGTAAAGGTAAAAAACCTGTTATAGGAAACGGAGATAGAGTGATATTACAATTTACTCAATATGAACTAACAGAAGGAAATGGTTGGGAATTGGTTCGCACTAATATCAACAAAGATGGAAAACGTCCAGGACCTACAGGAATAGATGGGTTATGTTTAGGAGTTAAAGAAGCACTTTGCATGATGAATAGTGGTTCTCACTATGTTATTTGGTTCCACCCAAATCTTGGTTACGGAGATTCTCCTAAACTTCAAATGTATGACTTAAAAGTGTTAGAAGTTTTAGCAGAATAAATTTTCTTTTGATTTTATTTTGTCAGTAAATAAAAAGTTGTAATTTTGCGACTTCAAAATTGGACGAGGGCTGATGTAATATTTGCCGTTAGTTCATTATTGTTTAATTAATTAAAAGTATAATAAAATGAAGAAAAGATTCTTATTTTTAGCACTATTAACTCTATCTATTATCAATTTTGCTTATGCTGAAAACGATGATGAATATATTTTTCAGGTTAATAGAGAAGGTGGAAAGATTGTAACAACACATAGCGGTTTTCTTGGTCTTGTTCATCACCAATATGTAGGATTTCTTAAAGTTGAATATAGAACAGAAGGGAAAGTTGTTCATGTTAATTGCGATGGAGAGGGGGTTAATAGGTGCAGAGTAACAACACCAGATGGCAAATCACATACTTTCAGTGTCGGGAAAAATACTTTCTACTTTGGTACTTTCGAAGAACTATTTGATAGGATGCTTCTTAATGTTGAGGATATGATATATGATAATTCGTATAGAGGAAGTCTTACTCAAAAAGTTTCTTCGGTTTCAGTAGAGGGGAATAGAGTAAATATTGCATTTAAAATAGTATGGGACTTAGATAAAGAAGGCAATGGTTGTATAAGCATGATCGCTAATGAATTTAGTACGTTATGATTTTGATTGCAAGGTATATCGCTATTTTTATTTCTCTTGTTTTGTACTACCAATCCTTAGGACAAACAACATCCCAATACTTATATTGCGATACTTCTGTTATATTTAATAACTTACCACAATTTAATTTAAATGGAGCTTATAATAAAGCACATATATGCTTCAACAATGAAAACAGATTTGATATTGTGCATTCACATACTAATAAGATAAATACTTCTTCATTAGAAGTTCATACATATAACATTATTTCCCAAAAACAATCTACCATTAATCTGACAATACCAAAACACTTGGCTAATGGGAGGTGTTATATAGATGGCATTTTTTCTCTTTACGACACCATTATTGTATATATCAATTCCTACACCAATAATAAAAAACAGTTACATTTATTATTTTTTGATTTAAAATCAAATTCTCTGATAAAAGAATACATTTTTTCTAAAACATTAGAAGATATTAATGATATTCTTTTGTTACCAAACAAAAAATTGCTGATTTGTTGGGGATATTTTGGTTCTCAAAAACCCAAATCAAAATTTCTACATTTATCTATACTAAACCCTAATGATGGAACTATCGAAAAGACTATAAACATTTCCATACCACTTGCTGGTCTATCTTTTATTCAAAAAAATAAACAAATAGCCGTAACAAATAACTCTATACTTTTTGCTGAACTTGGAAACTATACTATTCATGAATACGATTTAAATCTTGAACATATTAACACTATAATACGTAAGGATAATTGGGAAACTTTTCCGATTAAAACCATGAACAAGATATTGGAAAAATATCCACAACCTGCAGATAGAATATACTTACTTTCAAATTATTGGAACAATTATTCAAGAATTTTTCGTATTTATACAAGTAATGATACATTATTTGTCTCCTATGTTAGACCTAATCAAAATTATGGGACATTGGACATTTGGATAAAACAAGCAAATAATTGGGTTCTACACACAAAAGATATTGATGATAAAGGAGAAAATGAAAGTGTAAAAAGTAATCGCAAGACTATTGGCTTTACTTCTATTTATACATTATTTAGAGAAAAGAAAATTTACACCTTTAGTTATGATCTCCCTCTTGGATTAAATAAAATAGACTCTTTAACAGAAAAAGACATTAAAGAATTCTCGGATACTTATTTAATAGATAATGAAAACATACTTCTATTAGATATTTTTAACTCACATTTTTAATATGAAACAAAAAATAATACCACTTATTCTAACTATCTTTACTATCTCTGCAATTATGTCGCAAAATCTTAAGTTCTATGATTTAAGATATAATGAAGTTACATTGGATACTAATAAAATTAATTTACTCATATTCGTTTCTACAAATAGTTGTCATAATTGTTATCTTGAGGTAGAAAAATATTTAGAATCCAATAATGCATATAGTAATAATAGATTCAACATAGTTACTGTATCTTTCTTACAAAAAAATGATTTAGAAGACATATCTGTAAGGAAAGTTTTTTATAATACCTCAAAGTATTACTTCCCTTTTATTAAAATGAGAATCTTTAGCGATGAGGAATCTTATAAAAGTTTATGTGGTAAGGTTATTGATGAAAAAACATTCCCTAAAATTGTCCTCATTGACAATAAACGTGTAACAATATTTGAACCATATACAGATTTTATTAACAACAAATTATTTGATCAACATGAAAATGAATAATTTTAATCTAAAAAAATGTTTACTATCTATTGCATGCTTGTTAATTTTTGCTGTTACTAATGCTGATAATCCTCCTTTTGAACTTAATGTTTCTAAAGAAGGAGGAAAATTAATAGAAGTACATGGCGGCTTTTTAGGTCTACAAACTATTAATATATATTATGGATTTGATAGGGTTGATCAATATTGGGCTGTAGATAAAAATGGAACAAGAGTTTGCTATGTAGAATGCAAAGGAGAAGGAAATTCTCATTGCCAAGCATATATTGACGGAGATAAAATATCTTTAATTATACCTGAAGATATAATAGTAGATATTGACATTCTAAATAAAGAAATTCAAGAGTTAATAGATATATCTGATGTTGTTATTTCAGATAGCAGCCTAAAACACAGCGAAGTTAGAAAAATGTGTTTAAAAACAACCGAAGGGAAAAACAAAATATTGGTGCTAAAAGCCAATTACATATTTCAATCATGTGATAAAGGAATTATTAATATAACGATGAATATTTTAGACAAATATATTTAAATTATTTAGAGTAAAGTTTTGGTAGTTAGAAAAAAGGTTGTAATTTTGCAACCTGAAATTGAACGAGGGTTAGATGGAATATTTGCCGTTAGTTCATTATTGTTTAATTAATTAAAAGTAGAAAAAAATGTATTTAACAAGCGAAAAAAAACAAGAAATCTTTGCTAAATTTGGTAAGAATGCACAAGATACAGGTAGTACAGAAGGTCAAATAGCTTTATTTACTTTCCGTATTAAACACCTTACAGAGTATTGCAAAGAACACAAAAATGACAAATTCACAAACCGTGCTTTAGTTCTTTTAGTTGGTAAGCGTAGAAAAATGCTTGATTACTTAAAGAAAAAAGATATTGAAAGATATCGTGCAATAATAAAGGCTTTAGGTTTAAGAAAATAATGTTGATAAAACTGAAAATTTAAGAAAATCGATAGCAAATAGGACTGAAAGATATGTCCTATTTGCTTTTTTTGTTGTTTTATGATTAGTTTGAAGCCAGATATTTTATTATGAAGATGTATATTTAGGATAAAGTAGTCCTAAGATTGGGTTTATTGTTCCAAGCAAGGCTTCACTTGGAAAGATGTTTAAAAAATAATTTATATTTAAGATGATCGGAATTAAAAAGATTTTTAACTTGCTTGACGGAAGACAGATAGAAATAGAAACAGGCAAGTTGGCAAAACAAGCAGACGGTTCTGCTGTTGTTAAGATGGGCGATACTATGATTCTCGCTACTGTTTGTGCAAAAAAAGAAGCTGGAGCAGATGTTGATTTCATGCCTTTAAGTGTTGATTACCAAGAAAAATTTGCCGCTACCGGTAAGTTTCCTGGAGGTTTCTTTAAACGTGAATCTCGTCCTTCAGAATATGAAATACTTATCTCTCGTTTAGTAGATAGAGCTTTAAGACCTCTATTTCCAGATAACTATCATGCAGAAGTACAAGTTCAAATAACTCTTATTTCTGGTGATGAAAAAAATCCACCAGACGCTTTAGCTGCTTTAGCTGCTGCAAGTGCTTTAGCTTGCAGTGATATTCCTTTTGATGGTCCTGTAAGTGAATGTAGAGTTGCGTTGATAGATGGTGAGTTTAAAATAAATCCTAACTACGAAGAACAAGCAAAAGCAGAGTTAGACCTTATCGTCGCTGCTACAAAAGATAATATAATGATGGTTGAGGGTGAGATGAAAGAAGTTTCAGAAGAAACTATGCTTGAAGCCCTAAAAACTGCTCATGAAACAATAAAAATACACTGCCAAGCTCTTGAAGAATTAACAGAAATGGTTGGAAAAACTGTTAAGAGAGAGTACTGCCACGAAGAAGATGACGAAGAAGTAAAGCAAAAGATGTACGATGCTTGCTATCAAAAATGTTATGACCTTGCAAAAGAAGGAATAAAATCTAAACACGAAAGAGGAGAAAGATTTGATGCAATCAAAGAAGAGTTTTTTGCTACTTTAGAAGAAGAATACAAGCAAGAACATGCTGTTATGCTAAACCGTTACTACAAAAACATTGAGAAAGAAGCCATGAGAAATATGGTTCTTAATGAAAGAGTACGTTTAGATGGCAGACAATTAGAAGAAATTCGTCCTATTTGGGCAGAAGTAGATTATCTTCCATCTGCTCATGGTTCTGCTATATTCACAAGAGGAGAAACTCAATCTCTTTCTACTTGTACTTTAGGAACCAAACTTGATGAGCAAACAATAGACGGTGCTATGATAGAAGGTTCCAATCGTTTTATTCTTCATTATAATTTCCCTGGCTTTGCAACAGGAGAGGTTAAAGGAAACAAATCTACTTCAAGAAGAGAAATAGGTCATGGTAATCTTGCAATGAGAGCTTTGAAACAAATACTTCCTAATGAAGAAGATTGTCCTTACACTATTCGTGTTGTTAGCGACATATTAGAGAGCAACGGTTCTTCTTCTATGGCTACAGTTTGTGCAGGTTGTTTAGCTTTAATGGACGCTGGTGTTCCTATTGCTAAACCTGTTTCTGGTATTGCTATGGGATTGATAGAAAAAGATGGTAAATGGGCTGTCCTTTCAGACATTCTTGGCGATGAAGACCACTTGGGAGATATGGACTTCAAAGTTTGTGGTACTGCAGACGGTATTACTGCTTGTCAAATGGATATAAAATGTGAAGGTCTTTCTTATGATATACTTGCACAAGCTCTTGCACAAGCAAAAAGAGGAAGAGAACACATACTAAATATTATCACTGACACAATACCTGCTCCAAGAGAAGATTATAAACCTCATGTTCCTCGTATTGTTTCAATGCATATACCTAAAGAATTTATTGGTGCAGTTATAGGACCTCAAGGAAAGGTTATCCAAGAAATGCAGAAAGAAACAAATACAACTATCATCATTGAAGAAGTTGGTGATTTCGGTTTGGTTCAAATATCTTCTGTTGATAAAGAAGGTTTGGATAAGGCAATGGCAAAAATTAAGGCAATCATTGCTGTTCCTGAAGTTGGAGAAGTTTATGATGGTGTTGTAAAATCAATCTTATCTTTCGGTGCTTTCGTTGAATTTATGCCAGGCAAAGAAGGTTTGCTTCATGTAACTGAGATTGATTGGAAGAGAATTGAAAACGTTGAAGATGTTTTAAAGGAAGGTGATCAAGTAAGAATAAAATTGATAGGCATAGACAAACAAACAGGTAAGTTTAAACTATCTCGTAAGGTTCTTATTCCAAAACCAGAAGGTTATGTTGAGCCAAGAGGACAAAGACACTCTAACTCTTCAAAAAATAGCAATAACAACAAACCAAGACAAAACAACAACGAAAAAGGAAAATTCTCTCCTATGCACAACAACCTAAGAAGAGATTCTGATAGATACTAAATCTATATTACATAACTGTTATTTTTTTGGAGCCATAAGTTCTTTTTTAGAATTTGTGGCTTTTTTTGTTTTTCATCTATCAAGAAAATATGTATATGACCTCAATTCTCTCAAAAAGAGTTGATTTTAGTAAAAAAAGAGTTGATTTTATTTCTTTAGAAGTTGATTTTGTTTCGCTAAAAGTTGATCTTTTTTCTTTAAAACTTGATCTTTTTTTTATACAAGATTTAGCATAAAAAAAAAGGCTTTAAAGTTGTAATAACATTAAAGCCTTTCAACAATATGTATTTGTCTTTTTTTTATCTTAAGTTTCCTTCTTTTCTAAGAGTATAAGTTCCTTCTTTTTGGTTATGAGGCAAAGCTCCTTTAAACTTCATTTTTGAAGCACTTATTTCAACTATTTTATAAGTTATATCGCCTCCTTGTTGCATATAGTCAGGAAGAGTAATTATAATTGTGTTGCCATCTAATTCCCAATGAAAATCTGTAACCAAAAGAACTCTATCACTATCGGTTTTATCGTAATAGTGGAAATTGCCATTGAAATCATCTCCATTATCTTCTGCAAGCCAGAAACGATAATAAGTATCGCCTAAATCCAGGTTCCAAACTCCATATATATATTCTTCTATTTGAGCTTGGCTAGGGTTTGTCGCATCGTCATCATCATCGTCATCGCATGCAGAAAAACTGAATACTGTTGCTGTTGCGAACAAAATAAAGAATAATCTTTTAAATAATTTCTTCATAATTAAATTTGCTGATGTTATCACATTTCAGCCCATCGGTTTAATGTTAATAATATATTATAAAAACGAAATTTATTTTCTTTTATTGCGCAAATTCTATTCCATAGTGTAACGAGAGAAGTAGAAATTGTTAGTTAATGAAATAGGATTACTTTTTAGGTATTTAACCAATCTATCCCATTGTGCCTTATGTGAGTTTATCCAAGCAGAACTTTCCTTTGTATCTCCGTAAGCAAAAAGATAATAGTTATACGCATCAAACAATCCGTTATCCATAAGGGTTTTTTCATAATTAAACAGAGGATTATCAAAATCTTTTGCTTCTTTATATAGATTAGAAATAAAGAGTTTGCGTATTTGACCAAGAGTTGCTATGTCAATATAACGTTTGCCACGCACGCATTTCAACATCAAAGAATTAAAAACAGATGGAAAAACATTTTTTCGTTCAAAAGAATCAGAATAAACGATGATATTGTTGTTGAAATCCACACTTGCGTTTGCTCCCAAAGATATTCCATCTTTATAAGCAGAAAACAACTCTTTGGAAAATTCTTTACTGCGCTCACTTTCTGGTTCTAATATCATAAATATTTCACCATACAACAAACCCCAAACGACTTCTGTGCTCATAAGGAATACTTTAGCGGCTCTGTAATAGTTTGAAGAAAACATTGGTTCTTTTTCTATCCCCTTTTCATACCAATAAAGTGCTTCTCTAAAGTTTCCTTCCTTGTATTTTATGTTTCCAAGTTCAAGATGCAGATTACCTGCATTAGGAAACTGTTCTAGACCCATAGTATATACATCTACAGCCTTATATGAGTTGTTGTCTTCGTCATAAGCGTTGCCTAAAAGTTGATAAACATCACTTGTTACAACATCTTTTTTGTTTAGAAAAGGTGTTAGCACGTTTATCGCTTTTTTATACTCCTTATTGCAGTAGTAAGTCCATGCTAATTCATAAGAGCACTTCAATTCGTTTTCACCATTCTTTAAAGCCTTAGTCAAAAGATGTTCTGCATCAAACCATCTTTCTTCATCTATGGCTTTTAATGCTTTATTATATAATGTATCTTGCGAATATGCAAAACAAAAACTAAGAGCAAAAACAACAATAGCTAATCTTTTCATTGTAAAAACAGAATTTGATATTTATTTTTCTCTTGCCATTCCTATATATATAGCAGAAAGGAATGTGAAAACATAGGCCTGAATAAACGCAACCAAGCATTCTACCAAAAACATAAAGACTCCAAACAAAATAGACACAAGGCTAAAACCGTAACCCGAGGTTGGAGAATTGGCACCAAAGATAAAGATTATGCAAACAAAAGCTAACATGATAACATGTCCTGCTGTTATGTTCGCAAACAGTCGCACACAAAGAGAAAACGGCTTTGTAAATATTTCAATAAACTCTAAGGCTGGCATAAGTGGCACAGGCAGTTTTAACCAAGCGGGAACTGATGGATTAACTATATGTTTCCAATAATGTTTTGTTGTAGAGAACATAGTCATAACAAAAGTAAATAAGGCTAAGACAATAGTTACTGCTATGTTTCCTGTTATGTTTGCTCCACCAGGGAAAAATGGCATAAGACCAAAGATATTACATAAGAAGATAAACAAAAACGCGGAAAGAAGATAGTTCATATATTTACCATAATGCTCTTCTCCAATGTTTGGCTTAGCTATATCTTCTGAAATAAAACCTATAAAGAATTCTAAAACGGTCTGCATTCCTTTTGGTTCTTGTCCTTCTCTTTTCTTTGCACGCTTTACGCTATGCAGAACTACAAAAACAATAAAGCCACAGACTATCATTATTCCGAAAACATTCTTTGTTATTGAAAAGTCTAATGGTGTGCTTACGTATTCGTTTTTGCTATTTACACTTATTATCTTTCCTTTTAGTTTTTCATCATCTGCACTTGTAGCATAGCGAAAACCTTTGTATGTTTGCCCTTTATGAAGACGGTTAGACATAAAAACAGAAATTTTGCCATCGTTTATCAAGATAACGGGCAAAGGTATAGCAACTTCATGTCCCTTGTAAGAAAATATCTCCCAAGAATGTTCATCGCCAAGGTGTTGCATTATTGTATTTCCAACATTAAAACCCTCTTTCTCCTCGTTAGAATAAACATTATTAATATTAAATCCTAACACAGCAAGCAATAATATCAAAAATATCTTCTTCATATAGCAAGTCCCTTTATTTTGTTTGTTTTATTTTTTCTTTTATGCCTTCAACATCAATACCACATAACTTTTGTAGTTCAGATACAGAGCCATGTTCAACAAACCTGTCTGGCAAACCTAAACAAACTACATTATTATTTAGTTTATGTTGTCTTACATAATCCTCTACACTCCAACCGAAGCCTCCTCTTATTACTCCGTCTTCTATTGTTATGATGTTGTTGTATTTTTCACAAACCTCTTTCAATAGTTCTGTATCCAAAGGTTTCAAAAATCTAATATTATACAGACCTACATTAAAGCCTTCTTGTTTTAGTTGCTCAACAGCTTGTTTTGCGTTGTTGAATATAGAGCCAATGCTTAGAATAGCAGTGTTTTCTCCTTCACAGACTTTCTCGCCCTTTCCTATCTCCAAGTTCTTAGGTGTATATTCGGTGTATTTGTGAAAACATTTACCACGTGGATAACGAATAGCAAAAGGTTTATCTGTAGAATAAGCCATATACATCATATCTTGTAACTCATATTCATCTTTAGGAGCAGAAACAATCATATTAGGTACCATATTTAAATATGATAAGTCAAAAGCTCCATGATGAGTTGCTCCATCTTCTCCAACAAGTCCTGCTCTATCTATACAAAAAACAACATGAAGATTTTGCAGTGCCACATCATGTATAATTTGGTCAATACCTCTTTGTAAAAATGAAGAATAGATACAACAATAAGGAACTATTCCTCTGGTAGATAGTCCTGCTGAGAAAGTAACAGCATGTTCTTCTGCTATACCAACATCAAATGTTCTATGAGGAAAACGTTCTTTCATTTCGTTAAGACCTGAACCTGTAAGCATAGCAGGAGTAATACAAGCAATGTTTTGATATTTCTGTGCTAAAGCAACTAAGGTTTCACCAAAAACTTCTTGAAACTTCTTTATATTGCCATCTTTTTCTGATTTAGTTGCTAAAGCTCCTGTTTTAGAGTTAAACAATCCCGGAGCATGATAAGTTGTTGGATTATTTTCTGCCGCTACTAAACCTTTTCCTTTCTTTGTTATTATATGAAGTAGTTTTGGTCCTTGTATTCTTTTTAAACTACTTAGTGTTTTCAAAAGCTGATTTAAATCATTACCGTCTATCGGTCCAAAATATCTAAAGTTCAAAGCCTCGAAGAAATTACTCTTCCCTGAGAACCAAGACTTGATGGAAAACAAGATACGTTTGAAGAATGTTCTGTGAGTGTTGTATTCATCTTTATTACCTCCAAGAGCATTCCATATTTTGTTTTTAATTCTATTGTAAGTATGTGATGTTGTAATTTTAGTAAGGTATTGACTTAACGCACCTACACCTTCATCTATTGCTATTCCATTGTCGTTAAGTATAACAAGAAGGTTTGCAGACGTGCTTCCTGCATGATTAAGAGCTTCAAATGCTTCTCCACCAGTCATTGAACCATCACCAATAACAGCAATATGGTATTTGGAATTATCTCCTTTGATTTTATCTGCAACTGCCATACCCAAAGAAGCAGAAACAGAAGTAGAAGCATGTCCTGTCCCAAAACAATCAAAAGAAGATTCACTTCTACGAGGGAAACCGCTTGGACCATTAAGTTTTCTTATGTTTTTAAAGTCTTCTTTTCTACCCGTTAAAACCTTATGAGCATAAGCCTGATGACCAACGTCCCAAACCAAAGTATCATTAGGGATATCAAAAAGATAGTGCAACGCAACTGCAAGTTCTACTGTTCCCAAAGAAGAGGCAAGATGTCCGGGATTTTCGCTCAAAACATCTATGATATATTTCCTAACATCATTACAAAGTTCCATTAATTCGGACTTTGACAACGATTTAATATCTTCAGGATAGTTTATCTTTTGTAATATATCGCCTAATGAAAATTCTTTCATTTTTTTGTTTGAAGATTTTGAAGATTATATCAGAGAAACCAATAAGAATAAGAAATGAGCAAAGATACCAGCAGCCAAACCACCGAAAGTGTGTGCTAAAATTGCTTTTGAGATTAATTTTCTATAACCTAATGAATCTAACATAGCTGCATGTGTAGAAAGATAACCACTCCAACACATTCCTATTGCAGTACAAACCGCAACTGCATTTCCATCTAATATACCACTATTTGCGAAGGAAGAAACCAATCCAAGAGCAGCACCAACACTTCCTAAGGCCGTCATTGGAAAAGCAATAAATTCCATGTGATTAAAACCAAATAACCATTCAAAAACCCAATGTATTTTATCTGCAAGCCAAGGTAAGATAGGAACCCCTTGACTTATTCCTCCATCATAACCTGTTGCAGGTGCAGAATTTGTTATCAAAAGAACTAATGTTGTAATAATAAGAACTCCTGGAATAATTGCTAGTCCTAATTCTACTCCTGTTTTTCCTCCATCAAGCAAAGAATTTAATACTCTAAGAAATAGGCTATCTTTTTGCTTTGCCGCTTCTGGTATTTCTACATCATCTTGTATCACATGAGGAACAACAGGTTCTTTCATATCTGGATAAGATTTAAGTATAAACCTTTGCATTAAACGAGTAGAAACAATACTTCCAACAACAGCACCAAGAAGTCCAACAATAGCACCAAGAAGATAGTTTTGGCCATATCCTATCATTGAGATTATAACCACAAAACCCATTCCGAAAGCAGTACCAAAGTTAGTCAGAGAAACAAGTTGATATTTTTTAAAATAAGAAGAGAAGTTTTTGTCTTTGGATAATGCTATGATAGCTGGATTATCTGAAAGAAAAGTCATAACTCCACCCAATGCAGCAACACCAGGAAGATTATACAAAGGCTTCATTAATGGTCTTAATAACTTTTCTAATAAAGTAACAACGCCAAACTCTGCTAATAACTTACTTAATGCTCCTGTTAAAACTGTTATACCCATCAAGTAAAAAACAGTATTCAATAAAAGATCGTGAGCAGTTCTCATTATTGTATTCATCATATTCGCCAATCCCATGCGAGAAGCTAATAAGCCAAACACAACAATGATAACTAAAAGAAAAATTACCGCTTCTTTTATTTTACGATTAAAAAACTTTTTCATATTGTTTAATTATATGTATTGTTTAGAATATTTTACTTATTGATTTGTCTTTAGATTTTATATTTAGTTTAAAAGTAGCTCCTAAATCAACATTATGTATTTTATCTTCATTATTATAGTAGTAGACACAATGTAATCTAAGATCTTTATTATCTAAAGGATAGTACTCTACTCCACCGCCTATATATTTGTAAGGATCTCTATAAACAAATGGATTTGCTATTGTATTAACATAGTTTATACTATTATCATCATATCCTCCTTTTACAAATATATCTAACTTATCTCTGTAATTATAATTTAACTTCCCCATAACTGAGAAAGAGTAAATATTATCTTTCTTTGTAGTATTTATTTGTTCAGTATAATCTGCTTCAAGATAAAAATCACCCATTTCAAATTTATTTCCCAAAGCAATATAAAACAAACCTTTATCATTTACTGCTTCAGCATAATTTGCTGACCAAATAGTCTTCCACCAAGAAAACAAATCGCCATACCAAATTAAATTATAAGAAAGTAAATCATCATTATTTCCACGAGAAAAAGGAGAATTTATTACTTGAAAATAAATAATGTTATCTGGTTTAAAAGTATAACCAAGGCTTGCTCCCATGGCATAACCTTGTGGTAATTGATTACAATAGTCTGACCAATAATAAACATCTATTGGAGCATAATCATATTCAAAACCTCCAATATATATAACTTGCTTACCAACTACAAGAGACCATTTATCATTTATTTTCCAATCAAAATACAAATAATCTGTTGCATTAAGAATATTATCATTAGCAAAAGGATTTGTATTTAATCTTTGACGCACACGATAAGAAATATTATCGGTTATATTGCCAAACATTTGAAAATTAAAAAACTCTCCTGTGAAGTGATTTGAATATTTACTATTATCATCTATTTGATTATGGAAACCTCCTCTTGTTTCAAAAAAAGCATCAGTTACATAATTTTGTGCATATAAAGATATTGTTGCACAAACAGCTACAAGCAATAATGTTATTCTTCTCATATTTTAGTTTATTTAGCGTTTAATTATATAATAACAAATTGCAAAAGTACAAAAAAGATAACAAACTATAGCAAGAAAAGTTAATTTTATTATTTATTCTTTCCCCTCATATTTATTTTTTGTTTGCTTTGAGTTTTATAATACTAAAAATTATATTACTTTTGCAAACAATAATTAATTGTAAAAAAAGTAATACTATGAACTTTAATAAAGAATTCAATCTTTTTGCAACAAAAGGACAAGGTATCAATTCCCTAACACTTGACCGTTATCAAAAATATCAAAGTAGAATAAGTGCATTTGCTCCTACTAAGGACGCTTACATAAATCCTACAATTATAGAAGAACGTCAATTAAATGTAGCGCAAATGGACGTTTTCTCTCGTCTTATGATGGATAGAATAATTTTTCTTGGCACTGCTATAGATGATGACGTCGCAAATATTATTCAAGCACAACTTCTATTTCTTGAAAGTGCAGATGCAAAAAATGATATTCAAATATATCTTAACTCTCCAGGAGGTTATGTTCAAGCAGGATTAGGAATCTATGATACTATGCAATATATACGTCCAGATGTTGCAACAATATGTACAGGTTTAGCTGCAAGTATGGCAAGTGTTCTTCTTTGTGCGGGAGCACCTAAAAAACGTTCTGCTCTAAAACACTCAAGAGTAATGATACATCAACCAATGGGAGGAACACAAGGTCAAGCTTCTGATATGGTTATTGCGGTTCAGGAAATACAAAAAACAAAACAAGAACTATACTCTATAATTGCTCAACACAGCGGTCAAACAATAGAAAAAATAGAACAAGATGCAGACAGAGATCATTGGCTAACTTCTCAAGAAGCTTTGGAATACGGAATGATAGATGAAATATTGGTTAGACAAAAGAAAGAAATAAATTAACTTGCTTTAACCAAAATTAATTAATAATTATAGATATGCAAAAGATACTTATTGTACTTTGTGTAGTGTTGTCTTGTTTGTTCTTTTCTTGTAGCAAGCACACCGAAATTAATGTTGATGTACCAGAACTATCTAACGGAAAGGTTTATATTGTTTATGCAGATCCAGATCAAATAGCATCACGTCAGCAAGAAGATATTGCAGAAGGCGAAATAAAAAACGGAAAGATAAGTTTTGATTTAAGTAATCTTCAAATAAAAAACAAAACAAAAGATTGTACTATCAGCATTCTTAATGAAGAGAAACGCTTTATGTGTACTCTTCCTCTACCTGTGGAGAAAGGAAAGAATATAACCTTAACAATAACGGGGATAAAAGAATATACTACAGGTCAATCTCCTTTGAGTGTTTCATATTCTGGAAGCAAACAAGCAGAAAAGTTTTCTAATTTTCTTAATAACATAAATACTGAATTGGCTTTTTTGTACAAAAACCCACAAAACACAAATGCTTACAATAAAATAGTTTCTCTTTGCAAAGACTTTTCTAATGAATATCCCAACTCTGCTTTTCCTTATACAGTTATCATTAGTCAAATGAACGGGATTGAAGACAACAATAATCCTTTGTTAAAATACTGTGAAGAACTTTCTAATCAAAAATCAGATAATGCTTGGCATAAATTTTTAGTTGCAAAATACAAAGAAAAGATTATGCGCGATGCGATGGCAAAACAAATGGTTTTCTCTGCAAAGGATAAAGACGGAAAAGAATACACCGAAAGAGATTTTGAGAACAAAATAACTTTAGTTCATTTTTGGAGTGTAAAAAGTTCAAAATGTACGGAAGTAATCAACAATCTTAAAAACATATACAACAAGTATCACTCTTTGGGTTTAGAAGTTATCAGTATATCTATAGACCCTGTCCCTAACGAATGGATTAAATGGTCTAAGGAGAATGCTCTTGTTTGGACTTCTCTTATTGCAGATGGAAATACAATAACGAACAGATATAATTTCAATGATATTCCTTTCTATCTTTTATTTTCAAAAGAAGGAAAACTCATCTCTAAAAGCAATATTGTAGAAGATTTAGAAAAGAATATAAAACTTGTTCTGCAATAACATAGTCTTTGTTTATGGTTACTATTTACGAGTTAGCACTTGCAAGAACGCCTGGCATTGGTCCAAGAATAGCTATTGAACTTTTGAAACACTTAGGTTCAGCAGAAGCTTTGTTTAAATTGAATCGACAAGATCTGCAAACGATTTTCAAAACTAAGAATAGAACCATAGATTCCATTTTGAATAAATCAATGTTTGCGACTTGCGAACAAGAATTAAACTTTATTGCAAAATACAATCTCCGTTCTTATTTCATTACTAACGATTCTTATCCCCATCGTTTGCAGAATATTCCTGATGCTCCTATTTGTTTATTTGTTGATGGCAAGGGAGATTTAGAAAAAAGGCATGTTGTAAGTATTGTCGGCTCAAGAAAAGCGACGGATTATGGTCGCATGATGACAGAAGAAATTATTCAAGAACTAAGACATTTCAACGATGTTATAACTATAAGTGGTCTTGCTTATGGAATAGATTCTATGGCACATAGACAAAGTCTTGCAAATGATATTCCTACTTTTGGTGTTTTAGGACATGGATTAGATATGATATATCCTAGAGAGCATTATAACTTATCCCAACAAATGAAAGAAAAAGGAGGTCTTGTAACAGAATATTTTTCTCACACTCCTATTTCTCCTTATAATTTCCCTCAAAGAAATAGAATTATTGCAGGATTAAGCGATTTAGTTATTGTTATTGAAGCAGCCAAGACTGGAGGAGCTTTGATTACCGCCCGTTTAGCAAATGATTACAATAGAGATGTTATTGCTGTTCCCGGCAGATATAATGATAAGTATTCTGAAGGTTGTAATTTTCTTATAGAATCTAATCGTGCTCATATACTTTCTTCTTCTAAAAGTATAGCAAAGCTAATGATGTGGGAGGAAGTGCCTCAACAGATTAACCATTTAGTTCAAACAATAGTAGAAAACAAACAAGATTCAAAAGCAGACCGACTTCAAAGCAAACAAAAAGCAATCTACTCTACTTTAAAGCAAAAAGGCGAATTGGACATAGATACTCTCGCTATAGAAACAGACATTTCTGTTTATGAACTTTCAGCACTACTCTTAGAATTAGAGTTAGAAGATTACGTTGTCTCCAAACCTGGAAAAATATATAAAGCAACTTAATTGTCACCTTTTTAACGACAAATCGGTATAAGCAAGTGGAATATCTTTAATTGATCAATAGTTTTAAGATATGATATACAAAAAAAATAAGATACTCAATCAAGTATCTTATTTTTATTTTTCAGCGGTCTGGACGAGACTCGAACTCGCGACCCCATGCGTGACAGGCATGTATTCTAACCAAACTGAACTACCAGACCTAAACTGCCGTAATCATTTCTGATTTGCGTTTGCAAAATTATAATCTTTTTTTATTCCCACCAAATTTTTTAAAGAAAAAATATATGATTTAAGTTATTTATTTTTTTAAACAACTGAATAACAATACATTTTTCGTTAAATAAATCACATTTCAAAAGGGTGTTTTGTTAGAGCAAGTTTTGCTAACGGGTGATAATCTCCTTTTAGACCAATAGGCTGAGCATTGCGTATATAACTCACTATTTCTATACAGCTTCTTGCGTCTTGTAGTGTAAAGCCCTCTCCTTTAAGAATATGTTTATAGCTTTCAGTATGCAGTTCTGTAAAACCTTCTGAAAATTCCACTTCTTCATTATCACAAACAATCTTTCTATATGTACGTTTACCACTCTTTTTCACCTCATCTGGCAAGGTATCATAGTTTATAGAAAGAAAATATCTCACCCTTGCTCTTTGAAAATAAAGAATTCCTGCAACTCTATCATGAGAAGCCAGATGTACAATATTTTCTCTTACTTCTCCAAATATCCAAGCAAGCATATCATAAAAATGTACTCCTATGTTTGTAGCAATTCCTCCACTCTTTGCCGTATCTCCTTTCCAAGAAGTGTAATACCAAAGTCCACGAGAAGTAATATAAGTTAAATCCACATCAAAAACTTTATCCTTAGGGGCAGAATCTATTTTTTGTTTCCATTGTTGCACAGCTGGGTGTAGGCGAAGTTGAAAGATAGTATAAACTTTTTTACCTGTTTCTTTTTCTATCCTTTCTAATGAGTCAATATTCCAAGTATTTAGAACAATAGGTTTTTCACAAATAACATCACAACTATTTCTTAATCCAAAACGAATATGAGAATCGTGCAAATAATTAGGGGAACAAACAGAAAGAAAATCCAATTTTTTTTCTGTACGTGAAATTTTATCAACATATCTATCGAATCTTTCATACTCAGTATAGAAATTACACATAGGAAAATAAGAATCCATAATTCCTACGCTGTCATTTGTATCCAAAGCACAGATAAGATTATTATTTGTGTCTTTTATTGCTTTCAAATGTCTTGGTGCTATATAACCACCTACTCCTATTATTGCAAAGTTTTTCATATTTCTACTACAAAATTACGGTCTTGCAAAAATACAACTTTATTATAAATATTATTTCATTCGTTTTACTCCTTCGTCAGTTAATCTATAAACAAAGTCGCTTTCTTTTTCTACAGCAATATTTTCTTCATTAAAGTTTAGTCTATGTCCATATTCTCCAACATAACCTATTTTTTTTGCAGGATTACCACTTACACAAGCATAATCTTCCACATTTTCTCTAACAACAGAACCAGCACCAACCAAAGCATATTTTCCTATAGTATTTCCGCAGACTATTGTTGCATTTGCTCCTATTGAAGCACCCCTCTTCATTAATGTTTTTTTGTATTCTGTTTTTCTTTCAATAAAAGAACGAGGATTTATCACGTTAGTAAAGACACAAGATGGTCCCAAAAAAACATCATCTTCACATTCCACTCCTGTATAAAGAGAAACGTTGTTTTGTATCTTAACTCCATTGCCTATTTTAACCTTAGAAGCAATAAAAACATTCTGACCAATGTTACATCTCTCTCCTATTTCTGCTCCTTGCATAATATGAGTAAAATGCCAAACCTTAGTATCTTTACCTATAATTACATTGTCTTCTATTATTGAAGAAGAATGACAAAAAACATTTTTCATAATCTTATTTTTACCAATTATTTTCTTTAAATTTTTCTATATCTCTTCTTTCTCGTTTAGTAGGTCTTCCCGTATGAGCATCTCTTCTTTCATAATACATCATACGCATCATTTCTTGTTTATCATATTCTTCTTGAGGAGTTAAGTCTTCGTAATATTTAGGAACATCTTTAGCTGGAATACGATTATTAAGCAAGCCAACCACCTTAACAGTCTTATGTATTGGGTTTTGATTCACAACAACTATATCTCCAATGCTTACTTCCTTAGAAGGTTTAGTTGAAACATTATTTAAAGAAACCTTTCCTGCATTACAAGCATCAGCAGCTATTGTCCTTGTTTTATACAATCTAACGCACCAAAGCCATTTATCTATCCTCATAGTTCCAAACGTTTTGCTTTTATTTGATTTTCTACTTTACCATTTTGATAAACAACATTGCCATTCAACATCGTCATGTAAATAGAATTGTTAAAGCAATGATTTTCCAAAGGAGAGAACGCACATTTTGAGAATATGTTTTCTTTTTTCACTACGTTCTTTTCTCTTAATTTGACAAACACAAGGTCAGCAAAATATCCTGGTTTTATAAATCCACGCTTCTTAATATTAAATCTCAATGCAGAGTTTTCCATCATCTTTTCCACAATCAAAGACAAATCCCATTGTTCTTCTTGTGCTATTTCCAACATCATCAATAAAGAAAATTGAATAGAAGGAATGCCAGACGGAGCAGAGAAATAGTCTTTTTGTTTTTCACTTAAAAGATGTGGAGCGTGGTCTGTCGCTATCATATCTATATAACCTTCTTTCAAAGCCTGTCTAAGTAGTTTTCTATCCTTTGATGTCTTTATTGCAGGATTACACTTTATAAGATTACCTAAAGTTTTGTAATCTTCATCACAGAAAAACAAATGATTTGGACTAACTTCAGATGTTATATTTTTATTTTCTACCTTATCATTGTTCAAAAGAGAGATTTCTTTTCCTGTTGTTAGATGTGCAAGATGAAACTGTGTATTGTATCGTTTGGCTAACTCAATAGCAAACTTACTACTTTCAAAACAAGCTTCTTCTGTTCTGATTAAGGAGTGTATATTATAAGGTAAAGGGATAATTTCTCTATACTTTTGATTATTCGTCTTTATTATTTGTTCATCTTCACAATGTGCCGTTATCACAAAAGGAGATTGTTTAAACAGTTTTTCAATACTTTCCTTTCTATCTACAAGCATATTACCTGTAGAAGAGCCAAGAAATAGTTTTAATCCCGCGATACTACCATTTTCTAAATTTATTGCTTCGTCTATATTGTTGTTGGTAAGTCCAAAATACAAAGAATAATTACAGTGCATATTTTCTTCGCAAAGAACATATTTTTCATTTAGTAGTTCTTTGCTAACTATGGCAGGAGAATTATTAGGCATATCAAACACAGAAGTAACTCCTCCTGCGAGACAAGCCAAGCTTTCTGAGTTCATATCTGCCTTATATTCTGCTCCAGGTTGGCGGAAATGAACATGGGTGTCAATAACTCCAGGCAGAACAACTAACCCTTCACAATCTATAACCTTTGTGTCTTCCGACAAAGAAATATCCTTATCGCAGACTTCCTTTATATATTCGTCTTCAATAAGGATATTTTTTTTCACTCCCTCAAAGCCCCTTATGTTCTTGGAACTTATAGAAGCGTTCTTCAAATATATGTACATTTATCTCTTATATATGAACAAGGACTTTAGGTTTTCGCCCTAAAATCCTTGTGATTCTAAAAAATTATTCTGCCATTTCTTTTTCAACTTCAGTTACTATTGGTTCATCAACAAGGATTCTACCACAATATTCGCAGACAATTATTTTTTTGTGCATTTGTATTTCCATTTGTCTTTGATGTGCTATCTTGTTAAAGCAACCTCCACAAGCATCTCTATCTACTGTAACTACAGCCAAACCGTTCTTAGCATTATTTCTTATACGTTTGAATGCTGTAAGGTATCTTTCTTCCACATGTTTTTCCTCTTCTTCTGCACGCTTAACCAATAATTCTTCTCTTTCTGAAGTATCTTTTATAATATCATCAAGTTCGGCTTTCTTTACATCAAGATCTTTTTGTTTCTCTTCTCTTTCAAAATTGTATTTTTCTATACTTTCTTTGATAGCCTCAATATTTCTGTTAGCTTCTCTTATTTTCTTTTCTGAAAGTTGAATTTCTAAGTTTTGGAATTCGATTTCTTTAGCAAGAGACTCAAACTCTCTATTGTTTTTAACCTTACCTTGTTGATCGGTATACTTCTTTATACTTTCTTGATAAGAAATGATGTCATTCTTGTGTCCTGTAACCTCAGTTTCATATCCCTTTTGTTGCTCAGAAAGTTTATTTATTCTTGTATTAAGACCAGCAATAGTATCTTCCAAATCTTGTACTTGCAAAGGCAATTCACCTCTTATAATACGAATTTTATCTATTTCAGATGCTATTCTTTGTAGTCTGTATAACGCTTTCAAACGATTTTCTACGGTAATATCAGCTTCTTCATTTCTAAATACCGGTTTTACCTCTTCTTCTTTCTTTACCTTTTTTGCCATAATATAAATGAGTATGTATTTTTGAATTATTCTCTTATATTGAACTTGCAAAAATACAATTTTTTTTGATACTGAAATAATAAGAGAATTTTTTTTTATATAATTTTAATTCATTATTCAGAAAACACACTAAAATATAGTCAAATCAAAAGCAAAGAAAAAAAACATCAAATCTCTGTAAAAAAATCAAGACTTTTTTGAAAAAGATTTGATTTTTTCATAAATGAAAGCAGATTGTTTGGAATATTTTTTGCTAATCTCATTTAATATGCATATTAATAAGGTCATAACATTTATTTTTAATTTAGTATTGCTAATTGTTGTTGCCTCGGCTCAGCAAAATAGCGATGATTTATGTTATAATCTAAACTATATAACAGCAAATTCTTTTCGTAACGACAGTTTAGAATTACAAGAAGATGATTCTATGTTCAAGGTTCTTTGGAAAGACTACCTAAAAGACAAAGAACACAGAAAAGAAAAACGAGAATGTTATGCACGATATACTAAGTTGTTTTTCAAAACTCTTTACGGACAAGCTTCTGCTCCTTTTATGTATGTAGGATATTATTTATGTAGAAAAAAGATAACTAATAAACTTACACAACTATATAAAGAAAAGAACTTGGGAAGTATAGAAAACATAGGGAAAGACATTATTAATGGACTTATAAGTGAGCAAGAAATAGAAGAATATTTAGGAAATGGATATTACAAACTTTGGCTATATGGAGATACAGATGATCCTATAGAAAGCGGAGGTGTACCTAAAAGTTATAAACCTAATCTTTCTATGTTTCAAAGACGTTGGTTTTATTCAGGAGTTAGAAATCCTCGCTGGAATGCTACATATATAAATAATTATTCTTCTAATATTAAACAAATATTTACTCATTATGATAACAGAAGCAACGTCAATACTCGTAATTACGGAACGAGCGATACAAGATTAGGTACATGGTTAAGGTGGTATGTTGATGATAAAGGAAGATGGTGGTTCTTGTATGAAAAGACCAAAAGAACAAATGCAAAAAAAGGAAAATTATTTTACTTCGGTGCTGTTGGCTTAGGAGATAAACAAGATGGATATTATGAAAAAGGGAATAACAAATGCCGTTTTGAATTCTCCTTAAACAGAGAAGTAACGATAGAAGAGTAAAATTGAACAATTTTTTCTTTTCTTTGCCTAAAATTATGTTTTTTGAGCTGATTTTGATGTTTTTCATTAAAAAAATAGCAAAAATCATAAAAAAACATCAAAATTCAGTTCGAATCTAATTCTTTGTTTTTTAGATAAATAAAATCAAGACTTGTTATTTTATCATAGTTTTTCTTTGTCAATTCATATAAATTGTTTTTCTTTGCATTCCGAATTATAAACTTTTAAAAAATTTTAAGATTATGTCTGAAGAAATTACAAAAAAAGTGATAGCTATCGTAGTAGATAAGTTAGGAGTAGAAGAAAATCAAGTTAAACCTGAAGCAAACTTTACTAGCGATTTAGGTGCTGATTCTTTGGATACAGTTGAATTGATAATGGAACTTGAAAAAGAGTTCAATATTTCAATACCTGACGATCAAGCAGAGAAAATAGCAACAGTTGCTGACGCTATTACTTACATTGAAAACGCTACAAAATAATTCCCAAATAAAGATTTCGGAATGAAACGCGTTGTAATTACAGGCTTAGGTGCGCTTACTCCGATAGGCAACGGCGTCTCTAATTATTGGGACGGCTTGATTAACGGAGTAAGTGGCGGTGCGCCTATCACACACTTTGACGCTACAAATGCAAAAACTACTTTTGCTTGTGAGGTTAAAGATTTTGATGGCGGACAATATTTTGATAGAAAAGAAATCAGAAAATATGATTTATTCTCTCAATATGGCATAGTTGCAGCTGACGAAGCCGTAGCCGATAGTGGTCTTGATATAGACAAACTAAACAAGGAAATGGCTGGAGTCATCTGGGCTTCTGGTATAGGCGGCATTCAAACATTTGAAGATGAGATTACAGGATTTGTTAAAGGCGATGGTGCTTTGAGATTTTCTCCTTTCTTTATTCCAAAAATGATTGCCGATATTTGTGCAGGACATATTTCTATAAAATATGGTTTAGAAGGACCTAATTTTGCAACAGTATCTGCTTGTGCTTCTTCAGCTCACGCAATAGCTCAAGCTTTTATGTTCATAAAATTAGGAAAAGCTAACATGATGGTTTGTGGTGGTAGTGAAGCTGCTATTACCCATGCTGGTGTTGGTGGTTTTTCTTCTATGAAAGCCATCAGTCAAAGAAACGACGACCCTAAAACTGCTTCTCGTCCTTTTGATAAAGACAGAGATGGTTTTGTTTTAGGTGAAGGAGCTGGTGCTTTGATTTTAGAAGAATATGAACATGCTAAGCAAAGAGGTGCTAAGATATATGCAGAGATAGTAGGTGCTGGACTTACTGCTGATGCTTATCACATGACAGCTCCTCACCCAGAAGGAAAATGTACTATGAGAGCTATGCGTTTAGCTTTGGAAGAAGGTGGAATTAATCTTGACGAAGTTAATCACATAAATACTCACGGAACATCAACACCTTTGGGAGATATTGCTGAAATAAAAGCCATAACAGGATTGTTTGGAGATCATGCAAAGAACATTAACATCAATTCAACTAAGTCAATGACAGGTCACTTGTTGGGTGCTGCTGGTGCAATAGAAGCTATTGCAACAACATTGGCAATAAAGAATGGTATTGTTCCTCCTACAATCAACCACTTCACAGATGATGATGCTTTACCTCAACTTAATTATACTTTCAACAAAGCACAAGAAAGAAATATCACTGCTGCTATAAGTAATACATTTGGTTTTGGTGGTCATAACGCATCATTAGCTTTCAAAAAATTTGCTGAATAATGTTCTTGTTTTCTCTTCACAAAGACGAACAAGAAAAATCAATAAAAAAATTCTTAAAGAATGTTCTTGGGTGCAAACCTAAGAATATTCTTCTTTATAAGACTGCGTTAATACACAAGTCTCGTTCACATCATGATTCAAAAGGCAACAAAGTAAATAACGAACGTCTGGAATATTTAGGCGATACTGTTCTTAGCACCATTGTTGGTCATTTCTTGTTTCAAAAATATCCACATCAAGGAGAAGGCTTTTTAACAGAAATGAGAGCTAAGATAGTTTCACGTTCAAGTTTAAATGCGTTGGCTAAAAAGATTGGACTAAAGGATTTAATAGAATATTCTAAAAGTCCAAACATGGTTTATGCTTCTATTCCTGGAAATGCCTTTGAAGCTTTAACAGGTGCATTATATTTAGACAAAGGTTATAAAAAAACTTACGATATTCTTGTAAAAAGAGTTTTAACTATCTACATAGACGTAAAAGAAGTAGAACAAAAAGGCTGGAATTACAAAAGTAAGATAATAGATTGGTGTCAAAAGAATAAAAAACAGATAGCATTTCAGGTTTTAGACGTTGATGAATCTACTCACAGAAAGAAATATCACGTTGCTATTTTTATCGATAACGAAAAACAAGAGGAGGCTATAGATTATTCCATTAAAGCAGCAGAACAATTTGCATCAGAAAAGACATATAAACGTTTTGAGCAAGAAGGTATTATTAAACAAGCTTAATTCCTTATATAATCAAACAAATCTGTTTCCCTTGCATCAAATAAAGAAAGTTGATTTTTTATTTCATCTTCCGGCATATTAACATTTTCCCAAAGAAACTCATGTAACACTTTCTTAATAGTTATTTTAGGTGTAGTACTGTTTAACTCACAGTATCTTTTTAGTAAGATAGAATCCTTTGCTGTAAGATTTATTTGCAGACTAAGGTGTTTTTTGTTTGTTATGTTATTTTTTTTTCTCATCTTTGCATTTTAATTTATTTGGCAAAGTAAATGTTTCATTTGCCAAAATTAGTATAAATTTTTAAACTATAAGCACATAAATATAAAAATTATGATAAAAACAGAAGAAATATATAATTGGTTAAGCAAAAGTTCTACTTTTTTTCTTTTGGCTGGTCCTTGCGTTATTGAAGATGAAACTTCTCCTTTAAAAATAGCGGAAGAACTTAAAGACATCACAGACAGATTAGGGATACCTTTTGTTTTCAAAGCATCATATAGAAAAGCCAACCGTTCTCGTTTAGATTCTTTCACTGGGATAGGTGATGAGAAAGCATTGAAAGTTTTATATGAGGTAAAAAAACGTTTCAACTTACCTATAGTTACAGATATTCATGAAGTCAATGAAGCTAAGATTGCTTCTGAAGTTGCAGATGTTTTGCAAATACCTGCTTTTCTTTGCAGACAAACCGACTTACTTGTTGCGGCAGCCAAGACTAATAAAATTGTAAACATAAAAAAAGGACAATTTCTTTCTGCTGAGAGTATGCGTTTCACCTTGGATAAGGTGCTTCAATCAGGAAATAACAACGTTATCCTAACAGATAGAGGTACTTTCTTCGGCTACCAAGATCTTATAGTAGATGTTAGAAGTATTCCTATTATGAAGAGTTTTAATGTTCCTGTTGTTATGGATATTACTCACTCTTTACAAAAACCTAATCAAACTGCAGGCGTTTCTGGAGGAGATCCTCAAATGATAGAAACAATAGCACGAGCTTCTATTGCTGTAGGTGCAGATGGTATCTTTATGGAAACACACCCTAATCCAAATGAAGCCAAAAGCGATGGTAAAAATATGTTAGAATTATCTAAAGTAGAGAACCTTCTTATCAAACTAAAACAACTAAAACAAACAATCAACGAAATAGATGCTCACTAATACCATATTTTTCGGCGAATTGTGATACTGATATATATTTTTCCATCGGCATTTTCTTAGTAAAAACATTGCAAAGATACTTATTCTTGCCGACATCGGCAAGAATAAGTATCTTTTTTATAATATCAAGTGAAAAAAGAGTTGATTTTGAGAAAAGAAAATCAACTCTTTTGTATAAAAAGATCAAAACTTATTACACTAAATGTTGATCTTTTTTTACTCTGTTCTAAACATTAATAAACAATCAAAATATTTTTTAGGGGAAATATGTTCTTTGTTAAAATAGTATCAAATTTTTATAACATCTTTATTATCTCTTTCTCTAATTCTTTTGGTTCTACCATTGGTTCAAAACGTTTAATGGTTTTACCATCTTTTGAGATAAGAAACTTACCAAAGTTCCAACGAATATTATCTCCTTTTTCAAAGCCTGTTCCTGTCTTTTTGTGTATCTCATCTAATTGTTTTCCAAAATCTTCATTTGGATAACCTTTAAAAGGTGCTTTCTTCTTTAGAAAAGTGTATAAAGGTGCTTCATTCTTTCCATTTACGTCTATCTTTTCAAACATAGGAAAGGTAACGCCATAGTTTTTTAGACAAACAGAACGAATCTCTTTGGCATCTCCAGGTTCTTGCCCAAGAAATTGATTACATGGAAAACCTAAAATAACAAGACCTTTGTCTTTATATTCTTCATAAAGTTTTTCTAAACCCTCATATTGTGGAGTAAGTCCGCATTGGCTTGCAGTATTCACTATTAAAATAACCTTACCTTTGTATTGAGAGAAATCAATTTGTTCTCCTTCAAGGTCGTTCATCTTAAAGTCATAGATACTCTTTTCTTTTTGTGCATAAATATTCGTAGCTAATGTTAAACACATCAACATTGCTATTACTGAAAACAATCTTCTTTTCATAAAAATATATATTAAAATTTATAACTCAATGTTACGTAATTTGGAGAACCATAGTTGTGATACTCATTTCTTGCGTAGTTGAAAGAATAGTTTTTGTAGTTTATCCCAATACCATAAGACAGTCCTGTAAGAGAAAAAGCGTCATCAACAGCCATTTCTTTTCTTTGTCTCCAAGAATATCCTAAACTAAGATAAAAATACTTGCTTGGAAAAATATCAACAGCAAACTTCAAATGTCTAAAAGTCTTATCCATAAAAGCAGAAAAAGAACTTTCATCATCAACAGTGCCATCTATTGAAGTAGAAGAACGTGGAGATAGTTTATCATTTTCTCTAATATTCCATCGTGTTAGATTATCCGCAACAACGTAGAATATCAAAGGAGCATGATTCATTTTCTTAGAAAAACCTATCTGCAAATCTGTAGGTAAGGTATCTCTCTGAGATGCAAAAGAATGAACCTGTCTTCCTATGTTCTTTAACACTGCTCCCACTTGCCAATTTCCAGAAGGAGAAACCCACATAGCTGAAATATCAAAAGCTAAAGAGGTTGAAGAATAAGATTCATATTTGGAAAATAACGGCTTAAAATTAACACCTAAATAAAGATTTTTTTCTATTTGTCGTCCCCAAGCAATATTAAACATATAATCATTAGCAGAAAAAGAACCTACAATATCTCCATTACTTTCTGTTAAAAGAAAATTGCCATAATCAATATATTGCAAAGCAAAACCAAAGTTACCGAGCTTTTCAAAGGAATGAGTATAATGTATTGCTCCTTGATAAGAGCCTGCAAAAATATCTGTATAAGTAAGAGAGATTCTATTATTCACAGATTTGTTTAGTGTAGCAGGATTAGCGATTGAAATAGGTGCATCATCTATGAAACGAGGAACAAAGTTTAATCCCCTTGCTGTCATCTGAGCAGAGTTATAAAGGTTTAACACAGCAAAAGACTCCTGTCCTGCATTTGACTGAGCAAACAAAGAAAAAGCACAAATAGAAACAAAGAAGAATATATATATATGTTTTAACTTACTAAGCATTACTTAATCTTTTATATTAAACACTAAGTATATAACTAAAAATATTAAAATTTATTATCTACATAAACTAAAAAGAAGATGATAAAAACTTAGTAAATCAAATACTTTTCTCTAATCTTATTATAATTATCTATATCTTTCTGCCACGACTTACGAATTTCTTTCTCTGTTTTGTGTTTTATTATTGCGTTTCTGAATGTTGAATTACCTGCAAGCTTATCAAAGAAATTATTGAAGAACTTCTTTTCTCCGTTGTATTCATTATAAATATTGATTAATAGAGATACATCTATTTTCTTCTCTTTAATATCAATTTGTTTCCACTTCATTTTATCGCTTTTCTTAGACCTATAACCAACTATTTCAAACGGAGTATCTGTTCCTCTGCCAACAGATAAAGAAGTACCCTCAAAAAAACATAGAGTAGGATAATTTCTTATTGCCTTATCTGTCCTAAGATTAGGAGAAGGAGGTATAGGTAAAGAAATATCCATATCTCGTTCATAGTTTAGAAGTTTTACAACAATTAAATCACATTTCTTTTCTTTATCTACTAAATTTTCCTCATTTATCATTATTGCATATTCTCCAATAGTAAGTCCATAGCATACAGGTATAGACTGCATACCAACAAAACTTTTATATTGTTTTTCTAACACAGGACCATCAACATAGTTATTTGGATTTGGTCTATCTAAAACAATCAATGAAACATTATTTTCTATACACGAGAGCATAACGTATTCTAATGTACTTATATAAGTATAAAAACGGCAACCTACATCTTGAATATCAAAAACGATAATATCTATTCCTTGCATTTGTTGGCTCGTTGGTTTTTTATTATTTCCATAAAGAGAAGCTATCTTTATTCTCTTACCATCAACATTCAAAGAAGAATCTCCCACCAATGCACCTGCTTCACTTAAACCTGTAAGTCCATGCTCTGGAGTAAAGACTGTGGAAAGGTTAATATCATTTTCCAAAAGAATATTTATTAAATGTTTATCTTTTACTACTGAGGTATGATTGCAAACCAATGCTACATTCTTATTATTAAGCATAGGTAAATATTCCTCTAACCTTTCATCTGCATTAATTATTTGAGCAGACAAAGAACTAAAACAAATAACAAATAAGATAAACAAGATTCTCTTCATAAGCGTTTAAAGTTTATTTAAAAACGTTTTAAACTATGTTTTATTTTGAATTAACTTACTAAGAACATAAGTAATACTACAAAATCTAATAATAAAACGACCTTTAATAAAATATAATATATTACTTTTGCAAAGTCTTTAAGATTCATAAATAATGAAAAGAGTTTATATTTTTGTTTTTATTGTATTAGCAAGCCTTGTCGCTTTCGGACAGAGTAAAAAAACAGCAACTGAAAACTATATTCTTCAGTATAGAAATATAGCTATAGAGAATGAAAAACAGTATGGAATACCAGCAAGTATTACTTTAGCACAAGGTATTATAGAGTCTGGTAGTGGTAGAAGTAGTCTTGCAAAGGAAAGTAATAATCATTTTGGAATAAAATGTCATTCTTCTTGGAAGGGAAAAAGAACTTATAAAGACGATGACAACAAAAACGATTGCTTTCGTGTTTATGATAATGCTGAAGAGAGTTTCACTGACCACTCCATTTTTCTAACCAAGAACAAAAGATACTCCTCTCTTTTTCAGTTAGACAAGACAGACTACAAATCTTGGGCTAAGGGTTTAAAGCAATGTGGTTATGCAACCAATCCCAACTACGCTAATCTTTTAATAGACATTATTGAACTATATGAATTAGATAATATTAATAGTAATTCTTTTTATTTAGTAGCAGATAATACTTTCGTTGAACAACCATCTAAAGATGATAATATAAAACCTGTTGAAAATAATACTACCACTGACAATCAACAAGTTCAAACTAAGAAAAAGAAATCTTTGATGGAACGTTTGTTTGGAAATACTAAATGGTGGCAACGCAAACATGAAACTGAACAAGAAAGAAAGAGAAGAGAAATGGACGAACAGATTCAAAAGATGATTGATGAACAAGACGTTAAAAGAAATGATTTTGAAATAGACTTTGAATAAGAAAAAAAGAAAATATATCACAAAAAAAGAACTACCTAATAAAATTAAGTAGTTCTTTTTTTGTAGTCGCGGGCAGACTTGAACTGCCGACCCCCACATTATCAGTGTGGTGCTCTAACCAACTGAGCTACGCGACTATATTAAATATTATAAAATAAACGAAACCATTCTCAAACCCTCTGCAGTAGCGTAAAGCTCTTAAAAAAGAAGCTCCATCTTATCCCTTTTCTTTTATCTCCGTCGTATTCTCTTTTTTTAGTCTCTTAAAGACTCTCTAGAAAGGAGGTATTCCAGCCACACCTTCCGGTACGGCTACCTTGTTACGACTTAGCCCCAGTTATTAGC